>NZ_LJSA01000353.1:0-191818 GCF_002742505.1 Pseudomonas sp. 2995-1
AGCTTCGTAGCCACTGATGAAGAAACCCCGACGGCCAGCCTGAAAGTTGATTTCACCACCGGCACCAATACTCAGGGTTACTACACCCTGTCTGGTACCAACGTTGTGCTGACGCAGAAGGGTGCGGACTTCGTCAACGCCGGTAATCAACTGCCGAAAATTGACCTGACCGTCACCGACGCCGACAACGCCACTTCGCATAGCGATGCTCAGCCGGTCGTTACTTTGGTCAACGACATCCCGGTTATCACCGTGGCTGCGACCACCATCGTGGAGAACAGCGCCAAAGTCGGCACCGTCGCCGGTAGCTTCGTAGCAACTGACGAAGAAACCCCGACGGCCAGCCTGAAAGTTGATTTCACCACCGGCACCAATACTCAGGGTTACTACACCCTGTCTGGCACTAACGTGGTGCTGACGCAGAAGGGCGCGGACTTCGTCAACGCCGGTAATCAACTGCCGAAAATTGACCTGACCGTCACCGACGCCGACAACGCCACTTCGCACAGCGATGCTCAGCCGGTTGTTACTTTGGTCAACGACATCCCGGTTATCACCGTGGCTGCTACCACCATTGTCGAGAACACCGCCAAAGTTGGCACCGTGGCCGGTACTTTCTCGGCAAGCGACGAAGAAACACCGGTCGCCCAACTGAAGATCACCTTCACCACCGGCACCAATTCGGATGGCTACTACAGCCTGTCCGGCACCAACGTTGTGCTGACGCAGAAGGGCGCGGACTACGTCAACTCCGGTCATCAGTTGCCGAAGATTGACCTGACCGTCACTGACGCTGACGGCGCCAACTCACACAGCACTGGTCAGCCGACCGTGACGTTGGTCGACGACACTCCGATCGCCAGCAACGGCTACATCCAGGGCGACGAAGACACCCCGATCGAATTGACCTGGGCGACCTTCGGCGTTAGCGATGAGGACTCCACAAACCCGAAAGTGGTGTTCACCAGCCTGCCTGCCGGTTCCATCGAGTACTACTCCAACGGCGCGTGGGTCAAACTCAGCGCGACTGATCTGAAAACCGATACCTCTGCCGGTAAGTCGTTCAGCCAGGCGGACTTCGACGGCCACAACGTGCGTTACACCCCAGCAGCCAACGAATCGGGTGACAACACCTTCGCGGCCACAGGTGTGGGCAACAAGCAGACCGATTACACCCAGCTGAAATTCCAGGCTACCGACGGCAATTCCTACAGCGACACCAAGGTCATCACCGTGGATATCCACCCGGTGGCGGATGTGCCGGTTGTGACGGTTGGCGCGTTCGGCGCTGTTCCTACAGGCTTGGTCATTCAAACCTGGACTGGCGGCACTCTGCGCACTGATCTGGGGACCAACGGTAACGGTGTGGTCAATTCCAGCGATCTGATCCGTGTGATCGACGCCAAGACCGCTGCCAGCGCCGTCACCACCGGCGTGACCAGCAGCGTCAGCAACAGCAATGTGGCAGACGGTACCGCGACCAAAGTCTCCGGTCTGATTTACCTGGAAGCCGGCAAGAGCTACACCTTCACTGGTACGGCCGACGACAGCCTGGCAATCACCGTGGGCGGCAAGTTGGTTGCCACCGAGACGTGGAGCAAGGGCAGCGCGATTACCGGGTCGAGCTACACCCCGACCGAGTCGGGCTACTACACCCTGGATATCTACCACTACAACCAGGCAGGCGCGGGCAACTACGACGTCAATGTGTCGATCAACAACGGCGTGTCGATGTCCCTGGGCAACAGCGGCCTGCAGACCTACACCAGCGTGGACGCGTTGAAAGCCGCCGGTGCGGTACTCGGCGATAGCCATATCGTCAACGGCGAAGGTTATTACACTGGCTACGTCTACAACCGTGGTCTGGAAGACACCGCGATCAAGGTCAGCCCGATCACTACCACGTTTGTCGACAACGACGGCTCGGAGTCGCACAAGGTGGAAATCAGCGGCTTGCCAGCCGGCACCGTGATTACCGACGGCAACACTGGGCACAGCATCACGTCGAACGGCAGCGGCACGCTCTACGATGTCAGCACCTGGAACCTGAAAACCCTGACCGTTACGCCGCTCAAGGATTCGACCGCCAGCTTCGACCTCACCGTGAAAGCCACGGCCACGGAGCTGAGCACTGGCGCTTCGGCGGTAACGACCGGCAAAGTGAGCATCGTGATCACTGCGGTCAACGATGCCCCAACCCTGGACCTGAGCACGGCTGACGGCGCTGTCGCCACCGGCTACAACACCGCTTACACCGAACGCAGCACCACGGGTGTGGCGATTACCGGCAGCGTGGCCATTGGCGACGTCGACAGCACGCAGATGCAAAGTGCGACCATCACCCTGAAAAACGCCAGTTCGGGCGATGTGCTGAGCTCCAGTCTGGTAGCGGTGGGTGGTACCTACAAAGGCATCACCGTGACCAGCGTCGGGACTGACGTCAGCGGCAAGATCGTGCTGACCCTGTCGGGCGTGGCGGATGCGGCGACCTACAAGACGCTGCTTGAGTCGTTCCAGTACTCCAGTACCAGCAAGTACCCGACGCTGGGCGACCGCATCATTGATGTCGCGGTGACTGACAATGAGGGTGGCAACAGCCTGAGTTCGTTGGCGGCAACGACCACCATCACGGTCAAGCCTCAGGTCTACACCCCTGTTACGGAAGGCGGCGCTGCGGTGGATACCATCGACCTGGGCTCCACCTCGACCCACAACATCGTGATTGGCGACAAAGGTGGCATCACCACCCCGGGCACCAACTACAACATCGCGTTCATCGTTGACACCTCGGGCAGTATCGGCTCGAGCGCGATGACTTCGATCAAGTCCCAGTTGTCGACCATCTTCGATACCCTGATCGCCAACGCCAAGTTGACCGGTTCGGGTGTGGTGAAAGTGTTGCTGGTGGACTTCGATACCAAGGTCGAATCGCAAGTGTCGGTCAACCTGGCTGACCAGGCGGCTGCCAAGGATGCGTTGCAGGCTGTGTTGAACAACATGAGCTCCAACTCGACTGACGTGACCAACTACCAGGACGCCTTCAACACTGCGACGGCCTGGTTCAAGAGCTCTGAAGCGACCAGCAACGCCAGTGCGAAGAACCTGACGTACTTCATTACCGACGGTGCGCCGAACGTCTACAACTACACGTACAACAACCCCACTCTTGGCGCGACCAGCCGCTACGGCGATACGGTTTACTTCGACAGCAAGGTCAATAGCAAAAACTACACCCTGGGCCAGTCCACTGAGGTCACCGCAACGATCTACGGCAAGACCCAGGTCATCGTTGACAGCGAAGGCAAGGTCTATTCGTACAACTCGTCCGGCACCAAGACCTTTGAAGGTTATGTCGTGTCCGACGGCCGCGGTGGTTTCGACGTGGCGGGGGCTGTCGGCAACAGCAGCTACTACTACGACTATCCGTTGGAAGCGGCCAAAGACGCTTACGCGGCGTTGATCACTGCGGTCAAGGGCGGGGTTGAGGTTCAGGCCATCGGCCTGGGCAGCAGCGTCGACAAGGACATGTTGCAGAAGTACTTCGATACCGACAAAACGGTCAGCACGATCGACACCGCGAAGCTGGCGGACACCATTACCGGCCACACCGCCGATACCGGTGCCGACAACGTTTCCGGCGGTTCGGGCAACGACATCATCTTCGGCGACCTGATCAGCTACAAAGGCCAGGAAGGCAGCGCGGCACTCAAGGCATTCGCTGCCGAGAAGCTGGCGACCACGGTCGATCAGATCGACGACCGCACCTTGCATCAGTACATCACTGAGCATGTGCAGGACGTCGGTGCTTTGGCCAACGCGTCGAACATCTACGGCACCAACGATGGCGGCGACACCCTGATCGGCAACGCCGGCGATGACATCCTGTTCGGCCAGGGCGGTAACGACACGCTCTCCGGCGGCGCAGGCAATGACATCCTGGTGGGCGGCAAGGGCAACGACATTCTCACCGGCGGCGCGGGTGCCGATACCTTTGTGTGGCTCAAAGGCGACACCAACACCAACGGTGGCTTTGATCGCATCACTGACTTCAAACACGGTGAAGGCGACAAGCTGGACCTGTCCGACCTGCTGCAAGGCAATAACGACACCAACTTGTCGAGCTACCTGAGGTTGACCACGGATGCGTCGGGCAACTCGACGCTGAGCGTGAGCAGCACCGGGTCGTTCACCGGCACCAGTGGCGGCACGGCTGATGTCACGATCAAAGTGGATGGCGCCAGTTGGGGCTCGGGTTCCGCCGCGATCAATAGCCTGATCGCCGGTGGCGACTTGACCGTCAAGCACCACGACTGATCACCATGGGGGCGGCAATCTTTAGGGATTGGCGCCCCCATGGCATCCGCTTCGGCGAAATGTGTGTAATCTCTGTGGGAGCCGTGTGCGGCGCCTGCAGGGATTTTTTATTGGGAGAGGGCTGATGTTCTACGTGCTACGCGATCAATACAACGCTTTGGTGCGTGTCGAGGCGCAGGCCTTCGCTGAAGCCACTGAGACGCTACCGGCGGACCATCACGAGATCCAGGCGTGGTTTGCCGACGATGAGATCGAGACCAGCCTCAAGCAGCTCAAGAGCAGTGACCTTGAGATGATCCGCGTACTGGACGACTTGATTCAGGTGCTGATCACCAAGAACGTAATGAGCATCACCGACTTGCCGCCGGCGGCGCAGACCAAGTTCCTGGAACGCACCCAGGCCCGGGCGGCGCTGGGCGGTTTGAGCGAGCTGATCAATGATGATGAAACTGGCCTGATTTGACGCGCACCTCCTTCACGGCTTAACCGTCAAGGAGGCGTGATTATTCTGTGCTCCACTTCCAGGGCGCCGGTTCACCGACCAGTTGGCCTTGCACCCCTTCAATCCCCATCTCGCGGATCACCCGCAACTCACCCTCGGTTTCCACGCGCTCGGCAATCAGCGGCAGATCAATGCTGTGGGCCGCTCGCTGGATGGCCTCGATAAAGAAGCGCTTGTGGCTTTCCTGGTCAATGTCGCGGATGTAACTGCCGTCGATCTTGAGGTAGGCCAGGCCCAGATGTGCGAGGTTACCGATCATGCTGAAGCGCCCGCCGAAGCGTTGCAGGCCAAGGCTGTAGCCCAGACCGCGCATGCGCCGGATCAGGCGTTCCAGTTGTGCCTGTTCGGGGACTTGCTCCTCGCCGATTTCCAGGGTCAGGCGCTCGCCCAGCAACGGGTGTTGCGACAGGCGCTCGAACATGTGCTCCAGGGCTTGCGGGTCGTTCAGGGTAGCCGCCGACAGGTTCAGCGCGACCGATTGGTTGTGCTGGCCCAAGTGTTTGATCACCAGATCGAGCATTACCTGGTCGAGCCGCGCGGTCCAACCGAAGCGCTCCAGCCACGGTAGGAAATGCCCGGCGGCGATGGTCTGGTCCTGATTGTCGAGCAAGCGCGACAGCACTTTGTAATGCAGGACCTGGCGGGTATCGCTGCTGCTCACCACCGGCTGGAAGAACAGGCGGAAGCGACCCTGGCTCAGCGCATTGTCGAGCAAGGTGTGCCAGCTGTGCGGGTCGTCACTGACGGTGTCGAGGGTTTGATGTGACAGGCAGACCCAGCTTTGCAGGCTGTTGGCTTCGGCCTGGGTGAGCGCTTGGTCAGCCAGCATCAGCAGGTCTGCCGAAGCGTCGCCGGGGTTGTAAGGGGCCAGGCCGATGTGGGCCACGGTGGGCATGTCGGTGGCGCCGGTTTCGTGCAGGCTTTGCAAGGTGGTTTCCAGTTCCTGGGCCAACTGCACTGCTTCGTCGCGCACCAAGCCTGGCGCGAGCACGGCGAACTCGCCACCCCGGCTGCGGGTGATCAGGTTATTGGTTTCCGGGTATTTGGCACAGGTACGCACCAGTTGTTGGCTGACGGCTTGCAGCAACTGGTCGGTGCGTTGCCCGCCCAGACGCTGATTGAGGCCGCCCAGGTCGTTGACCCGCAACATCAGCAGGTAGCCTGAACTGGACTCCTCCATGTTGCTGACCCTCGATTGCAACTGCATCTCGAAATAACGACGGTTGGCCAGGCCGGTCAGGCTGTCCTGGTAGGACTCCACCCGCAGCTTCTCGCTGCGTTCGGTCTGCTCGTGGAACAGCGCCTTGAGTTTCTCCACCATCTGGTTCATGGCCTGCACCACGCGGCGTAATTCCGGGGTGCGGGGCAGGTCGGGCAAGCTGAGGAACTCACGACGCGCGATGGCGTGGGACTGCTCGACCATATAGTCCAACGGTTTCAGCTGGCGACGCAGCAACAGCGCGCCCAGCACTGCACTCGCGGCGCCGCAGATCAACAGCCAACCCAGGCTGCCGAGCGCGCTTTGCCAGAGTTTGGCCAGGGCAAACATCGGGTGACTGACCACCTCAACCCGCGCCGCCTGCTGCCAGCCACGGCTGACAATGGCATCGCCGCCAGCCGGCGCGAGGCCGATCATCTTCACGAACCAAGCCGGAACGCTGCTGGCATCCGGCTCGGCGGCCCGCTCCACCAGGATCTGGTTATTGCTCAGGTCCACCACACGGATGCTTGCGTAGTAGCCACTGTCAAAGATCGAGCTGACCATCAGTTCGGTCATCGCCGGGTCATCGATGTTCGGCGTCAACGACAGGGCCAGCGCCGTGGCCGCGTCCTGCGCGTGGGAGCGCAGTTGGTTGACGTACTGGGTACGCGAACTCTCAAGGCTGACGAAGAAGCTACCGCTGAACGCGACCACCAGGAACACGCAGATAGCGATCAGCAATTGTTTGAACAGTGACATCGTAGCTCCTGTTAATTATCCGAACTGGCCGGAAACCCTTCAGCGGTCATTTTTTTCAAGACATCCTGCCAACGTGACAGGCGCTTGGTGTCACCGACTTTTTTGTTGCCCGCCGCGCCGGTCAACCACAGCCCTTCACCGTTGAACGCGTACACCGGCAGCAAATCCGCGCGCTGGCTGGCGGGCAAAATGGCGTCCATCAGGCTGTCCAGTACCAAGGGCATGGCTTCGGGGCTGGCATAGTACGTCAGCACCATGTGCGCGCGATTCTGGCGTAACGCTTTAACGTAGGTAATGCGCAGTTTTTCGGCGGGGACGCCCAAGTGACGCAGGCTGAAGTACTTGGCGATGGCGTAGTCTTCGCAGTCGCCTGCGCCTTTCCACAGGGACTGAATAGGGGTCGCCCAATAATCAATCTCGTGCCACAGGTCGATGTCTTCCTCGTAGCGCAACTGGCGGTTGAAGAACAGATTCACCACTTTGAGCTGCTCGGCCTCACCCACTTGCTTCTGCGTTGACAGCAATTGCTGCCATGCATCAATGCGCTGACGCCCGGGGCCCAGTGGCCCGTAAAGCGACTCGGCGCGGCGGCTGATTTGGCTGAAATCCCAGTCGGCGAGCAAATCGCCCAGCAGGCCGCCACCCAGCAACAGCGTGATGGCGAGGCCGTACAGAATCCGAGGGAATTTAAAGCGTATCGCCACTGCGATTACCCAAGCTTGCAGCATTGAAGGTGCGGCAATGGTGCGGTGATAGCGGGTAAAAAACAATGGCACGATGAAATCACTGCCAGTGAATTGTAGTAAAAGTCCGTCAGTAAATTGGCTGTTTTCCGCTCGTCTGAAAGGGTGGTGGTAATTTCATCAAAATAATGACACTTCTTTAACGCTGTCACAGAATGAAGTCATGAGAACGCCTACAAAAAGACCTGCGGCGAAGCCATACCTTGCCGACCTTTTCACGTCTTTATATGGCGCCGTGAAGGAGCTCCGGCCATGAGCCGCACTGATGATCTATTTGCCCTGTTCGGCAAGAGCGTTTCCCGTGATCCCAAGGGAAGAAACGCTCGCCTGCATTTTTTCGGCAGCGTTCCCTTCGACGATGGCACTCGGGTGAACCATAAAGATGGCTCGCGCATGAGTACTCATGCGTCCCACGCCAATGAACATCATCACAATGAGCCACTGACCACGCTACGCCCGACGGTAGTGGCGCTGGTGTCCATCAATGGTGGTGTTGGCCGCAGTACGCTGGCCACGGCACTGAGCAGCGGTTTGCAGCGCCTGGGTGAGTCGGTCGTGGCATTGGACCTGGATCCCCAGAATGCTTTGCGCCAGCACTTTGGTGTTGATCATGAGCTACCCGGTGTGGGTCGCAGTAGTCTGCTCAACGCGCCATGGAGGACCATCCTGCAATCGGGTTTTGCCGGTTGCCAGGTCATTCCCTTTGGCGACACCGACACCCAGCAAAGGGAAAACCTGCAACGCTGGTTGACCCGCGAGCCGAAGTGGCTGACCCAGCGCCTGTCGGCATTGGGGCTGAGTGAACGGCACACAGTCATCGTCGATACCCCCGCAGGTGACAACGTTTATCTCCATCAAGCACTGAGCGTGGCTGACATCGTGCTGGTCGTCGCCCAACCGAATGCCGCTTGCCTCGGCACCCTGGACCAATTGGATGAATTGCTGGCGCCTCATCTTGAGCGTGAGCGTCCACCGCGTTGCCACTTGGTGATCAACCAACTGGACGAAAACTCGACGTTCAACCTGGAAATGCTCGACGCCTTCAAGTTGCGCCGAGGTGAGTACCCGCTGGAAGTCGTGCACCGTGATCCGGCGATCAGCGAAGGCTTGGCCTTTTCTACGGACCCTTTGGACAACACGGCGACGAGCCTGGCCGGTGACGATATCACCGACCTTTGCCGGTTATTGATCGCTCGCAGAAAACGCGTTTAAAGCGCGGTTTATACGCTTACCTCCAGATGCTTATGCACAATCGGTTGGATGCAGTTGTGATGAAACAGCCATTTTGTGGAGCGGTTCTCAACACAGTGCAACTGCCTGTTTTACGTGCGTTTTATTGTGTGAACAAAAAATGAACAGCGTGGCTTTTGTTCTGCAGCGTAGAGCGCTACAGGGTCTGTAACGAATTCATCAACAGAGTTATCCACAGGTTGGGGTGCGACAATTTCGCCCTTTAATCGCGCTCGGCGAGCACCATCAAGTTGCGCGGCGTTAACGTCGGGTCGCAAAAGCTGCCGACCTCAACCCTGTAGCCACGTTCGCTGAGAAACAGTGCCCGATCCAGCACCAGCCATAACTCCAGCGGGCGCCGAAACAGACCACGCACCAACTCCAGGTTCCTGACCTCGGCCAAGCGCTGCCAACCATGGGCCTCCAACGCCGCCCAGTCTTGTTCGCCTGTGGATAACCCTTTGAGGCGTGCCAGTTCGCGGCAGTAGTCAGCGAAGGGTTTGTCCAGCCAGTGGGTGGGCAGGGACGGGGTAGGCAGGTACTCGTCGCAGCCGCGTAACAGGCGTTGCAATTGATCGAAGCCGAGGCGCCGGGCCATGGAGGTGTCCCGTTGCAGGCGCACGCGTTTGCCGGCGGTGACGGTTTCGCTGAGGGGCAGGCCGAGGTCGTCGAGCGACAACAGCAAGGTGGAAGCGCGGCCCGCGTCGGACAGCGGCTGGTAGGTATTCCCCTGGATGCGGTTATAGCAGCACGGCGCCAGTGCCAGTTGCTTGCAGCCGGCGGCGCTGGCCACTTGCAGCAGGCGTACATGCAGGTCGCCGCAGGCATGCAGGGCCACGGGGGTGTGTTCGGCGCTTATGGCTACATCCGCCATCACGTCTTGCAGACGATGGGTGACGGGCAGGCCGTGGTGCTCGCTCAAGGCTTGGCCCGAAGCGATCAAGGCCGGGTCGTATTCCAGGCAGGTCAGCTGCTGGCCTGTGTGCAGCAGGCGGCGGCCAAGGTGGCCTTTGCCGGCGCACCAGTCCAACCAATGCCGGGGTGTTTGCGCAAACTGCAGCGCCGCGCCGAAGGCTTCGATCTGTTGCCATTTGCGGCCGGGCACATCGACCTTCAGGCGGTGCGCGGCGGGTTGCAAGGGCTGCGTTGGTAACTTATCCACAGTGCTGAGTTGCAGCGCCTGCGATGCTAACTGTGGAAAAGGTGCGGGGGCGAGCAGGCCATGGGGCTGGTTGTGATTGGCTTCGGCATCGGCCAACGAGCGTTGGCGCAGCCACTGGGCCAGTTCGGGGTATTCGTTTTCCCAAGGCAACTGGCGCTGAGTAAAGGGCCGTGGTCGCCACAGCCCTTGATGCTCGATCAGAAACGCATCCAGCGCCCGGAAGCGCGCTTCAACGTCCCTGGCAGGCATCGACGCGCAGCCAGCGTTCCAGCAGTTTGAAGCCGCGTACCAGTAGGAAGGAGATCAATAGGTAGAACACACCGGCGGTGAAGAACATTTCCACCGTCAGGTAGTTGCGCGCAATGATCGTGCGGGCCATGCCGGTCAGTTCCAGCAGGGTCACGGTGCTCGCCAGTGAACTGGCCTTGAGCATCAGGATCACTTCGTTGCTATAGGCCGGCAAACCGATGCGCGCCGCGCGGGGCAGGATGATATAGAACAGCGTTTTGGGCTTGGACATGCCCAGCGCTCGGGCTGCTTCAATTTCCCCAGGTGGAATGGCCTGGATGGCGCCGCGCAGGATCTCGGCGATATAGGCTGCGGTGTGCAGTGTCATGGTGGCGGTGGCACACCAGAACGGGTCGCGCAGGTACTTCCACATAAAGCTTGAGCGGATGCTGTCGAATTGGGCCAGGCCGTAATAGACCAGAAACAACTGCACCAGCAGCGGCGTGCCACGAAAGAAAAAGATGTAGGCGTAGGGCAGTGAGCGCACATACCAGCGCTTGGATGAGCGCGCGATACCCAGCGGGATGGCCAGGATCAACCCGAGGATCACGGCAATGCTCACCAGTTCCAGGGTCAGGATGGCGCCCTGGATAAACTTCGGCAGCCACTTGATGATGACTTCCCATTCCATTACGTCGTCCTCACGAAGCCGCGGGCGGCGCGTTTTTCCAGGAAGTGCATAGCCACCATCGACAGTGAAGTCAGGCCCAGGTAAATGAACGCGGCGACCAGGTAGAAGGTGAAAGGCTGTTTGGTGACGGTTACGGCGATCTGCGCGTGGCGCATGATTTCTTCGAGACCGATGACCGTGACCAGCGCGGTGTCCTTCATCAGGATCAGGAACAGATTGCCCAGCCCCGGCAGGGCGATGCGCCACATCTGCGGCATGATCAAGCGGGTAAAGATCCGGAACTTCGACAAACCCAGTGCCACACCTGCTTCGCGGTGGCCCTTGGGGATGGAGATGATTGCGCCGCGCAGTACTTCGGTGGCGTAGGCACCGAAACACAGCCCCAGCGCAATGACGCCGGCGGCGAAGGCGCTGAGGGACAGGTCGGGAATGTCGAGCAACTCACCCAGTGAGCGCATGGCGTTGATCGTGCCGAAGTAAATCAGCAACACCCACAGCAGTTCCGGCACGCCGCGAACGATTGTCGAGTAGGTACCGCCCAGCCATTGCAGCGGCTTGTACGGTGAAGTCTTGGCCAAGGCACCGGCGAGGCCGAGTACCAGCCCCAGGCATAACGCCGTGAGCGCCAGTTTGACGGTCATCAGCGCGCCGGCGGCGAGCGCGGGGCCGAATCCGTAGAGATCGAAATTCATGGTGTTTTCATATCGCGGCAGGCATTGCTGGAAGCCGACGCGCTCAAGTGAGCGCGTCGGGCAGACCGTTCAGGTCATTCGATGCTGAACGGGAAGTACTTGTCGTTGATCTTCTTGTAGGTGCCGTCTGCCTTGATCTCTGCCAGGGCTTTGTTCAGGCGCTCGCGCAGTGGGTCGCCCTTGCGCACGGCGATACCGATCTTGTCGCTTTCTACAACCGGGTCGCCCTTGAACTCGTAGGCGGAGCCGTCTTTGCTCTTGAGCCATTCGTACTGCACGTACTTGTCGGCGAGGATGCCGTCGAGGCGGCCGGACGTCAGGTCGAGGTAGGCGTTTTCCTGGGTGTCGTACAGCTTGGCTTCGGTGTCCGGCAGCTTGTCTTCCAGATAGGTACCGGCCAGGGTTGCACGCTGTGCACCGATGACTTTGCCCTTCAGGTACTCGGCGTCAGTTTTGAAGTCCGCAGTGGCTTTAGGTGCGATGAACTGCAGCTTGTTGGAGTAGTACGGGTCAGTGAAGTCGACGGCTTGCTTGCGTTCATCGGTGATGGACAGTGAGGACACCAGGAAGTCGAACTTCTTGGCGTTCAGGGCCGGGATAATGCCGTCCCAGTCGGACACATACACTTCGCACTTTTCGACTTTCATCTTGGCGCACAGGGCATCGCCGATGTCTTTGTCGAAGCCGACGACGTTGCCGCTGGCGTCTTTATTGTTGAAAGGTGGGTAAGCCGCTTCGATCCCCATCTTCAAGGTTTCTGCCATGGCCGTGGCGCTGAACGCCATCGAGACGGCCGCGGCCAGAAGGAATTTTTTATAGTTCTGCATGCATGTTGCTCCGTTAGCGGTTGCTGGACATGAATTGTTTGCAGCGCGCCGAAAGCGGGTTTTCAAACACCTGCTGTGGCGATCCTTGCTCTTCGATCAGGCCTTGGTGGAGGAACACCACTTCACTGGACACTTGGCGGGCGAAGCCCATTTCATGGGTGACCAGCAGCATGGTGCGGCCCTCTTCGGCCAGCGCGCGGATCACATTAAGTACTTCCTGAACCATTTCCGGGTCAAGGGCAGAAGTGGGTTCGTCGAACAGGATGACTTTGGGCTGCATCGCCAGGGTACGCGCGATGGCTGCCCGTTGTTGCTGGCCGCCGGACAATTGCGCGGGGTAGGCGTGGCGCTTGTCGGCGATGCCGACCTTGTCCAGCAGGGCCTCGGCCACTTCTATTGCCTCGGCCTTGCTCTGGCCGAGCACACGGCGGGGGGCCTCGATGATGTTGTCGAGGATGCTCATGTGTGGCCACAGGTTAAAGTTTTGAAATACAAAACCGATTTCGCTGCGCAAGCGGTTGATCTGCTTGCCGTCGGCGGCCATCAGTTCGCCGTTTTTCGCGGCCTTCAGCTTGAGTTCTTCGCCGGCCACCAGGATCTGGCCCTGGTGTGGGTTTTCCAGCAGGTTGATGCAGCGTAGGAACGTGGACTTGCCGGAACCGGAGGAACCCAGGATCGAGATCACATCGCCGTCGCGAGCGGTCAGCGAGATACCTTTGAGTACCTCCAGCTCACCATAGCGTTTGTGCAAGTTGCGGATTTCAAGCGCGGGCGTGGCCTCGGCCATGTGCGGTCCTCATTGTGTTCATTGCATTCCTGCTGTTGGGCCGCCTTCCTGGCGAGGCGCCAAGCTAGCATAGCGTCTTGATGGCAGCCAACAGCGTGGCCGGCGGTAAATGGGGCGTGTGCGGCAGGGTGTCGCATCGGCACAGCAGCGTGTCGCGCCCTCAACAACCGAACAACCGTTTGAACCCGATAAACCGCAGGCTTTGCGTAAAAAAGGGCGCGATGGTGCCAGCTTTGGCCGGGTGTTGGAAGGGTTAAACGGGCAAACGGTACCCATCGGCCCCTTTATGGCGCGTCACGTACTTTTTGTGTGTGTTTTTGGTGCGCTTGTTCGTCTTGAATGTGAGTCGCACGGTAACGCTATAGCGGAATGCCATTGTTCTCAATGACTTGCGACGACTGTCGAATCGTCCTACAGCCCGCGTCAATTGCGACTTCGTAACATTTTGGCGCAAATCTTGCGTAAAAAATAAAGAACGCCCTGTTGGTTTCTTTTCACGAAGAAGACACCAGGCCGGGTGGACCGTTTTCGCAATTCCTCGCAAAGGTGTGTCAATGAGTAGTACGCAAAGCTCCAATGACCTCGAACAGGGGCTCAAACCGCGTCACGTCACCATGCTGTCGATTGCCGGCGTTATTGGTGCCGGTTTGTTTGTTGGCTCCGGCCACGCGATTGCTGCCGCCGGCCCGGCCGTACTGCTGGCGTATGCCGCTGCGGGTACGCTGGTGGTATTGGTGATGCGCATGCTGGCCGAAATGGCCGTTGCCTCGCCGGACACCGGTTCGTTTTCCACCTACGCCGACCGTGCGATTGGTCACTGGGCCGGTTTCACCATTGGCTGGCTGTACTGGTGGTTCTGGGTGTTGGTGATTCCGTTGGAAGCCAACGCTGCTGCGACCATCCTCCACGCTTGGTTCCCTGATGTGGCCATCTGGGCCTTTACGCTGATCATCACGTTGCTGCTGACCGCGACCAATCTGTTCAGCGTGAAGAACTACGGTGAGTTCGAGTTTTGGTTTGCGCTGATCAAAGTCGTAGCGATCGTGGGTTTTGTGATCCTCGGCTTGGCGGCGATTTTCGGCTTCCTGCCGACCAGCCAGGTCAGCGGCGTTTCGCACCTGTTCGACACCCAAGGCTTTATGCCCAACGGCATGGGCGCAGTACTGGCGGCCATCCTGACCACCATGTTCTCGTTCATGGGTACCGAGATCGTCACCATCGCCGCGGCGGAATCGAAGAACCCAGGCCAGCAAATCACCAAGGCCACCAACTCGGTGATCTGGCGGATTGGTTTGTTCTACCTGTTGTCGATTTTCATCGTCGTGTCCCTGGTGCCGTGGAACGATCCGACACTGGCGGCGGTAGGTTCCTACCAGACCGTGCTGGAACGCATGGGCATCCCGAATGCCAAGCTGATCGTCGATCTGGTGGTGCTGGTTGCCGTGACGAGCTGCCTGAACTCGGCGCTGTACACCGCGTCGCGCATGCTGTTCTCCCTGGGCCGTCGCGGTGACGCTCCGGCAGTGGCCAAGCGCACTAATAAGAGCGGCACGCCTTACTGGGCTGTGTTGCTGTCTACTGGTGCTGCGTTCCTGGCGGTCTTTGCCAACTATGTGGCGCCGGCAGCGGTGTTCGAATTCCTGCTGGCCAGCTCCGGCGCCATCGCGTTGCTGGTGTACCTCGTCATCGCTGTGTCGCAACTGCGCATGCGTCAGAAGCGTACGGCGGCGGGCGAGAAAATCGTCTTCAAGATGTGGCTGTTCCCTGGCCTGACCTATGCGGTGATGGTGTTTATCGTGGGGACGCTGACGATCATGCTGTTCCAGGAAGCGCACCGGGTCGAGATTATCGCGACCGGCGTTCTAAGCTTGCTGGTAGTGGCGGCGGGGGTGTTTGTGTCGAGCCGTCGCAAGGCGCAGAGAGCAGGCGCTGCGGTGCTTAACTGACCGCAGTCCCAATGTGAGAGGGGGCTTGCCCCCGATAGCGGTGCGTCAGTCGACATCTAATTGACTGAAAACACGCTGTCGGGGGCAAGCCCCCTCTTACATTTTGTTTTGCGTCAGTCCTGGGAAGTCACCAGCGCCTGGGATGCGGCGACGTAATCCGCCTGGAACTGCGGCGACTCGACCCACGCCAGTGCGGCGGCTTCATCGTCGCTGTCCGTGGCCCACTGCCGATATTCGATCAGCGCTGCCAGGATGAAGTCGGTGGCTTCTTCTTCACCTTCCTGTTCCAGCACCAGCGCCAGCAGCGGGTGGGCCAGGAATGCCGCGCACAACGCCTGTTGGCTGGTCTCGCCAGCGACGCGCATCTCTTCAAACAGCTCAGTCAAATCGACCGACTCTAGGTCAATGCGACTGTCATCGCCTGCAAACGCATCCGGCTTGGTCGCTACGGCGCGCTGAGTGCGGTTTTGCTTAGTCTTGGTCTTTGCCCGCTGGGCACGTTTTTGCTGCTTGTTCGGCGAAGCCATGGGCTCGACATCCTAAGGTTCTGGATCTGGGTGGGGTATTGAAGCGCAGGTTGGAGGAAATCCCAAGGGCATCCTCAGAATTGGCGGCGTTGGCGCGTCGTTACGCTCATGGCTTCTGCGGTTGTTGTGAACGGGTAGTACGGGTCGACCCTGTGCGAGTAGGCGCATAAGCTGGTGCCTTCGCAATTTTCTCGAGCGCCTTCATGTCCCGCGACACCCTCGAACACAACCAGATCCCCATCTACTTTGTCGCCATCCTGCTGGCTGCCGTCGTCGGCCTGTTCGCGCCCCACTCCGCCCACAACCTCAACGTATTGATCACCCCCGTCATCGCAGTGCTTATGTACGCGATGTTCCTGCAAATCCCCTTTCTGGACTTGCGCGAGGGCTTGAGCCACAAGCGCTTCCTGTCGGCGTTGTTGTTGGCCAATTTCATTCTGGTGCCGCTGCTGGTGTGGGTATTGACCCGTGGCCTGGTGGAGCGCCCGGCGTTGCTAGTGGGCGCGTTGTTGGTGTTGCTGACGCCGTGCATCGATTATGTGGTGGTGTTTACCCATATCGGCAAAGGCGATTCGCGGTTGATGCTGGCGGCGACGCCGGTGCTGTTGTTACTGCAGCTGGCGCTGTTGCCGGTGTACCTGGGGTTTATGCTGGGCGCGCAGTCCGAAGTAGTGGTTGCGGTGGGACCGTTTGTTCAAGCCTTTGTAGAGTTGATCGTGGTGCCGATGGTGCTGGCGGTGCTCACGACGTCCCTGGCGCGGCGCTACGCAATTGTCAATGCGTGGAATAACGCCTGGGCCTGGTTGCCGGTACCCGCCATGGCGCTGGTACTGTTCGTGGTGATCGGCTCGCAAGTCACCTCGGTGGTGCGCGATATCGGCCTGTTGGTGCCAGTGATTCCGGTCTATCTGGGCTTTGTGCTGCTGGCGCCACTGATGGGGATGCTGGCGGCGCGGCTGTTCGCGCTGCCGGCGGTCACGGCGCGGGCGGTGACGTTCAGCGCATCCACGCGCAATTCGCTGGTGGTATTGCCCCTGGCGCTGGCCCTGCCTGAAGACGTACGGGGGTTGGCCGCCACGGCGGTGATCCTGCAGACCTTGGTCGAGTTGGTGGCTGAGTTGATCTACGTGCGTCTGATCCCATGGGCGGTGTGGCCCGCAGGTCGGTAGCTGGGTGAATGTTCAGGTCTGTTCAGGCGATGTTCAGGGGCGTGCTCGGCACCATAAGTCAGCGCTTCCCACCTGACAGGCCTACCGATGGATCAACGCAACCGTTTTCGCCTGGAATCCCTGGGCATTTTCCTGTTTGCCTTGCTGCTCTTTACCCTGGGGATCTGGGATCAACAGCCCCAGGGATTTGACGGACGTTGGGCGCTGTTCCTGCAAGAAATGTTTCGCCATGGTGCGAGCCTTTTTCCCACGACCTACGGTCAGCCCTACGCGGACTACCCTGGCACCGCTACCTTCTTCAGTTTTGTGTTTGCCCGGTTATTCGGTGCGCCCAATCACCTGGCGAACGTACTGCCCACCGCACTGGCGTCTGCTGGGGTGATTGCGCTGCTCTATCGCCTGCTGGTTCCTGCGAGTCGGCAGTGGGCGCTGCTCTCCGTTTTGTTGACCCTGCTCACCACTCAACTGCTGGAAAAGTCTCGTTCGGTTTGCCTGGATCAGATGGTGGCTTTGCTCTGCGTTGGCAGTTTCTACCTGCTGCACAGTGGCGAGCGCCTGGGCTCGCGATTGAGGCAGTTGGCGGTGTTCCCGCTGTTCATCTTCGGCTTCGCCATACGTGGGCCATTGGGGTTGATTGAGGTCTGCGGCGTGGTGTGTGTGTATTGGGCGCTTGGTAATCCGGGGCAACGGGTCAGGCAGGTGCTGATTCACGGCCTGGTTGGTCTGGCGTTGTTGGCGGTCTGTTGGTGGCTGCTGATAAAGCTGGCGCGCATCAGTGGTGGTGATGGGTTCGCCGAAGAGGTGTTCAGGATGCAAGTGGGCGGGCGCCTGGATGAAAGTGGCGAGCCGTTCTATTTCTATCTTCAACTGAGTTTGTACCGTTACTTCCCTGTGGTGCCGTTGGCGCTGGCCACGCTGGTTGCGTTGCGTCATCGCTGGCGTGAACGGTTTGATGAGCCCGTGCAATTGGTTGCGCGGCTAGGCGCTTGCGGCCTGATGATTTTGATTGGGTTGTCGGTGCCGCACTTCAAGCGCGCCTATTACATTCTGCCCATGGTGCCGATGTTTGCGGCTGTCGCGGCCTATGGGCTCCTCCAGGCGCAAGGCTGGCTTGTGGGCGTGCGTCGATGCTATGAGGGGCTTGTCGCGGCGCTACCGGCGTTGTGTGTGGTTGTAGTATTTGTCTGTCGGCATGGGTGGCAAAAGCACGGTTACTGGCCAGACGTTTCGCTGCCGTTGTGGGTGGGCGTGCTGGTGGTGCTGCAAGTCGCTGCGTTGATCGCCTGGCGGCGCATCGCGCGGCTGGTGTCGCTCAGCTTGATTGCGTTGGTGGCGCAGTGGTTGCTGCTGGTGGTCGTGGTGGAGCCGGCCAAGGACTTACAGTTCGATACCCGGCAGTTTGTCAGCCAGGTTGAAGCGCTACGTGCCACGCGGCCGGGCCCGCTGGTGTTTATCGACCTCGGTCGGGATACCTGGGCGGTGCGTTACATGATGAACCTGGATCACGACGAGCAACCGGTGTTCATTGGTGGTCATGAGCTTGAACAATTAGCTCGTGTGCATCGGCCAGCCTGGGTGGTCGTGGCGCGCAAGGAGGTCGCACTGCTGGCGGGGACGTCGCTGGAGCATCAGCCTCCCGACTTTGAAGGACGGTTGAACGACAATCCGTTGCTGGTGTTCTTGTTGCAGTGAGTCAGCCGGTCAGCAAAAAGCCTGCATTCAGCAGGCTTTTTGTCGGATACGGTTTCCGCCTTCGATTACGCGGCTTCCAGCTGTGGGATCTGCATGCCGATCTTCGCCGACGCGAAGTTCATATCGCCACTGGCAATGGATTGAGCCTTGAAGCCTTGGCCGATCAGATCCTTGATGTAGAGCTTGTTGTAGATGAACGCAAAGACGATGTTGCTAAGGCCCATGGTCACCATCGCAATGACGAACTGGATCACGCCATATTTCACGTCGCCGCGAAACAGTGCCGGGAAGCAACCGAAAAAGAAGGTTGTCCACGAAAAACCGACTGGAGCTTCCTTCATCGCGCCCGTATTCGGGTTTTTGAAAATGATCGATGTGTATGCCATTTGTTTCTCCATGTGCCCGTATGAGTAAGCGATACGCTGGGCTGCGCATCGCCGGATGATGTGTCCTTGTGCCGCTGCGCTTGCGTGCGCTCCCTCACCGCTTGGGCGTGACCCTGGGCTGTGTTGAGGTGGGGGAGAGAGGCTGCAGCGTGTAGAGGGAGGCTCGTGGGGATACAGGATCCGCCGTCGTTGCCTACTCCGATACTAGGTGGCATTGGCTGACGGGTTACAGGAGGGATGCATCCGCATACTGTTAATCGCCTACCTTGGCACATTTTGAATCATATCATAGCGCTACTAGTGCGCGGCGTAACGAAGAGGCGGGTTAGGAGGTTAAATCCTGGGCAACAAAAAACCCGCACTTGGCGGGTTTTTTGTGTATTTCAGATGACGTTTGCACCACCTGAAACTAATTAGTGGTGCCCAGAGACGGAATCGAACCGCCGACACGGGGATTTTCAATCCCCTGCTCTACCGACTGAGCTATCTGGGCAACGGGGCGCATTAAACTGGTTTTTCAGGGGGTCGTCAAGCAAGTTTTCAAAAAATATTTAATTATTACCGTCGCTTACGTGCCGACCCCGGTTTTTGATCAATTATTGAGCAGGTGGTACGTAGCCGTCGGCCTTGGCGTAATCCTCGCCGGAAAAGAACTTGTCCATCTCGCCCGCAAGGTATTTACGATCTTCTGCGTTCATCATGTTCAGGCGTTTTTCGTTGATCAGCAGGGTCTGGTGTTTAAGCCAGTCGCCCCAGGCTTTGGCAGAGACGTGATCGTAGATGTCCTGGCCCTTGGCACCTGGGTACGGAGGGCGCTCCAGGGCTGGCAGTTCTTCTTTGTACTTGCGGCACATTACGGTGCGGGTCATGACGACACTCCTGCGTTCAATACTTCAGCCGCGCGCTTCAGCAGTTTCTTTACCGGGGCGGCAAGGCCCAGGCGCGGCGGGGTGGCGAGGTTATACCAGAGCCAGTCGGCCTCGGCCACGTGATGGGCGGATTCCTCGACCTGGACCAGCCAGGGTTCGATAGCCAGTTGAAAGTGGCTGAACGTGTGGATCAGCCCTGGCAGTTCCTGGTGCTTGCCCAGTTCGAGTGCGTGTTGTGTGGCCAAGTGTTCGAGGTCTTGCAGGTCGTCCAACTCGGGCAGGCTCCACAAACCGCCCCACAAACCTGTGGAAGGGCGGCGGTAAAGCAGGATCGCGCCCTCGGCGTTGGCCAACATCGGCATCAGCGTGCGCTTTTGCGGGACGGCCTTGCGCGGCTTGGGAATCGGGTAGTGTGTTTCAAGGCCGAGCATGTGGGCTTCGCAGCCCTTTTCCAGCGGACATAGCAGGCAGCTGGGTTTGCTGCGCGTGCACAGGGTGGCGCCCATGTCCATCATCGCCTGGGTGTAGGCGTTGACGCGATCATGGGGCGTGAAGCGCTCTGCAGTGGCCCACAACTGCTTGGCCACCTTCGGCTCGCCTGGGTAACCCTCTTGTGCAGTAAAGCGCGCCAGCACGCGCTTGACGTTGCCGTCGAGGATCGGTGCGCGCAGGCCCATGCTCAGGCTGGCGATTGCGCCGGCGGTGGACAGGCCGATGCCGGGCAGGTCAGTGAGCTTTTCGACATCCTTGGGAAATTCGCCGCCGTACTCGGCCACGATGATCTTCGCAGTCTTTTGCAGGTTGCGCGCCCGGGTGTAGTAGCCAAGGCCAGTCCACAGGTGCAGCACTTCATCTTCCGGTGCGGCGGCCAGAGCTTCGACCGTTGGCAAAGACGCCATAAAACGGTCGAAGTAATTGAGCACGGTGCTCACCTGAGTCTGTTGCAGCATGATCTCCGAGACCCATACCCGGTAAGGCGTGATGCCCTGTTGCCAGGGCAGGTCATGGCGACCGTGGCGGTCGTACCAGTCCAGCACCGCCTGTGAAAACTGCTCGTTTCTCATCGCTTGAACAGGCCCTTTAATGCATCTTTCAATTGCGGGTTTACCTTGTCGAGCTTCTCTTCCAGCTTCTCGCTGAGCTTGTTACCGGCCGCCTTGATCGCGACTTGGCTCAAGCCATCTTTATCCAGGCGGCACGCCTTGGCACCCAATTCCAGCGGGCCGCGGCAGCGCAGCGGTACTTCGATGTTGCGGAAGTTGGAGCCCACTTCGCAGGCCGGATCCGGCACTTCGCGCTGGTCGCCTTCGACGATGATGCCGACGCGGTAGTCCATGCCCAACACGCGCAGGTCGATGTCACCGTTGCCGTTGACGGCCAGGCCCGGAATGCGCACTTTCAGGTCAGGGTTATTGGCCACGCCATTACGGAAGGTCAGGTTGCCCTTCAGCTCTTGGAAAGGCGTGTCTTTGCCCCGCTGTTCGCCGCTCAGGGTCTTGCGATTGAGCATGGCGATGCCTGTACACAGCTGCTGTTCAAGGTTGGCATTGAGCAGCACACCGTTGTTGATCACAAAGCTGGCAGTGCCGTTGAGGCTGTCGATCAGCGCCTTTTGGCTATTGCCACGGCCGCTGAGGTTGCTGTCGAGGGTGACCTGGCCCTTCACGGGTGGGGTTTGCCCCTGGGCCTGCAGGATGCGTTCGACCGGCACTTGCTTGATCCGGCTTTGCAGTGCCAGCACTGGAATATCCTGGCGCACATCGAGTGTGCCGTTGGCTTGGAAGCTGCCGTTGTAGAGGCCGCCACTCAGGGTGTCGAGCTTGAGTTGGCCGTCGATGCCGGACGCTTTGAGCACGGCATTCTGGATCGGCAATTTGCTCAAGGTCAGTTGGCCGAAGGCGAGATCAGCATCGACATCCAGTTTGCGCAGGTGCGCCAGAGGCAGCAGCTTGTCGGTGCTCCAGGCGCCTTTGGTAGGCGCATCCGGTAGCGGTGTGGTGCCGCCGGCAGCCATGGCGCCGGCTTCGCTGTTCTGCACTTCGGCTTGGCGGGCGGCGGTTGCGCCTTTGGCAGATTCGGACTTCGCCGGCAGGTAGTTGTCGGCGTTGAAGCTGTCGCCCTTGAGTTGCACGCGAAGCGACTGTTTGGCGAAATCGTCCACGGCGACGCGGCCGGTGAAGGTGCTGCCGTCGAGCTTCAGGTTCAGGTCTTCCAGGGCCAGGCTGGTTGGCGTGCCCTTGAGGCGGCTGACCAGTTCGACTTTGCTCAGGCTGCCCTCGGCCATCGGTGGCAGTGGGCTGCCGACGCTGTCGAGGAACTTGGCCAAGTCGAACTGGGCGATGGACAAGGCGCCGCTGAGCTGTGGGGTCTTGTCCAGGTCATTGACCTTCAGCTCGCCCAAGGCGCGCAGTTGGTTGGCCGACAGTTTCAGGTTGGTCCATTCGGCAATGTTGGCCGCTTGGTCCACCAGCAACTGACCCTGGGTGGAGAAGGTCACGGTCTTGCCCTGCAGCGGCTCGCCAGTGGCTTCGCCGCTGATACGCATGTCTTCGAACTGGTAGCGCTTGAGGGCGCGCTGAATGCGCAGATTGCCGTTGAGCTCGGTCTTGACGCGCATTACCGGCTGGTTGCTGCCGAAGAAGGCGGTGAGCTTCACCGGAATGCTGGCGCCTTCGTGCACGGCACCGGCGCTCAACTGGATGCTCTCGGCGCTGAACTGTTTGCCGGTCTGCTCATCGTTGTATTCGATGCGGGCGTTGTTGACCGTCAGGCTGTCGATATCCAGGCGGATCGGCTGGGCCGGCTTCTCTGGCTTGGCTTCGGGTGACGGTTGCGCCGGGGGCGGCGTGGTGGGCGTATCGGTGGTGGCTACCGGTGCAGTCTTGCCGATGTCTTCCCAGTTGCCGTGACCCTGCTTGTCGCGGTTGAGGCGCAGGTTGAGGCCTTCGACACGCACGTCGCTCATCTGCACTTCGCGGCGCAGCAGCGGTAATACGCGTACTGACAGGCCGAGCATCTGAAGGTCGGCGAAGGGCTGGGTCGGGGTGGTCAGGGTCGCCACGCTGGCTTCGTGCAGTTCAAGGCCGAGCCAGGGGAACAGGCTCCAACCGATATCGCCATTGAGCGTCAGCTCGATGTGGGCCTTGTCGCGGGCAATCTGGCGAATCTCTTCTTTGTAGTCGTTGGGATCGAAAAGATGGGTCAGGGCGAAGCCCAGAGCCACAATGATCAGCAACAGCCCGAGAAGTACCAGACCCAGGATTTTGCCGAACGCTTTCATGGGCGAGTCCTTGTATGTCGATTTTAAAATTTAGCCGCAGAGTATAACGCCCGATGACCGGCGTCAGGTCACCGATCGTTACATTGTATCCGCGGGCCAGGTAGCGGGATTCTGGCGTCAAAAAAAGAGAATTTCCTGAAAAAAGTGATATCAGTTTGGTTTTTCCGTCATCCGCAGGTGCTAATCTCTGCGTGTTCGTCCGCCTTCTGCGACCTATCGTCGCGCCAAAATGGAGCTTCACTCATCAAAAACGGCCACGCTCTGCGTGCAAGGCCGAGGGAGAGAGCGCCTGACGGACGCATACTAATAACTGGGGGAAACACCAATGAGCACTAGCACTGCGGCCGGTTCTACCGCCGCACAGCCTGCGTTCCTGTCCAAGGAGCGCATCATCGCCAAGCCCGGGTTCAACCGCTGGCTGGTTCCACCGGCCGCCCTGGCCATCCATCTCTGCATCGGCATGGCCTATGGTTTTTCGGTGTTCTGGCTGCCGCTGTCCAAGGCGCTGGGTATCACCAAGCCCGTTGCCTGCGCGCCAGACATGAGCTTTATCGCCCAAGTCTTCTCGTCCCAATGCGACTGGCCCATCTCCATGCTGGGCTGGATCTACACCCTGTTCTTCATTTTCCTGGGCTGCTCGGCAGCGATCTGGGGCGGCTGGCTGGAACATGCCGGGCCGCGTAAGGCGGGTGTTGTATCGGCGTTGTGCTGGTGCGGCGGCCTGTTGATCTCGGCATTGGGTATTTACACCCACCAGATCTGGCTGATGTGGATCGGTTCCGGCGTCATTGGCGGCATCGGCCTGGGCCTGGGCTATATCTCGCCCGTGTCGACCTTGATCAAGTGGTTCCCGGACAAGCGTGGCATGGCCACCGGTATGGCGATCATGGGTTTCGGTGGGGGCGCGATGGTCGGTGCACCCCTGGCCGCAGCGCTGATGGGGCACTTCGCTTCGCCGACCAGCGTGGGCGTCTGGCAGAGCTTCCTGGTGATGGCCGCGATCTACTTCGTGTTCATGATCGGCGGTGCGCTGTCTTATCGCGTGCCACCGACCGGCTGGAAGCCTGAGGGCTGGACCGCGCCGGCGAAAAAAGCCAGCAATGCGATGATCACCCACCGTCACGTGCATGTGAGCGTGGCGTGGAAAACCCCGCAATTCCGTCTGGTATGGCTGGTGTTGTGCCTGAACGTATCGGCCGGTATCGGCATCCTCGGCATGGCTTCGCCGCTGCTGCAGGAAGTGTTCGGTGGCAAGCTACTGGGTGTTGATGTGCCGTTCGGTCAACTGGATGCCGGGCAACTGGCGTCGATCGCCGCGATCGCCGCGGGTTTCACCGGTCTGTTGAGCTTGTTCAACATCGGCGGCCGGTTCTTCTGGGCGTCGTTCTCCGACTACCTGGGCCGTAAAAATACCTACTTCGTGTTCTTCGCCCTGGGCTTTGCCCTCTACGCGCTGATCCCGAACCTGGGGCACCTGGGCAACGTGGCGCTGTTCGTGGCCGCGTTCTGCATCATCCTGTCGATGTACGGCGGTGGTTTTGCCACCGTTCCGGCTTACCTGGCCGACCTGTTCGGCACCCAGATGGTGGGCGCGATCCACGGTCGCCTGCTGACCGCTTGGGCTGCTGCGGGCGTATTGGGCCCGGTGTTGGTGAACTACCTGCGTGAGTATCAACTGAGCATCGGCGTTGAACGCGCTGCGGCCTATGACATCACCTTGTACATCCTCGCCGGCCTGCTGGTGTTGGGCTTTATCTGCAACATGCTGGTACGGCCGGTGGCCGACAAGTACTTCATGACCGACGCCGAACTGGCTGCCGAACAGGCGCTGGGCCATGACAAGGGCGCGGATGCCACCACTTCCCTGGAGTGGAAAGCAGCCCCCGGTACGGTGCCATTGGCCATTGCGGCCTGGCTGGTGGTGGGTATTCCGTTGGCGTGGGGTGTGTGGGTGACCCTGCAGAAGACGGCGGTACTGTTCCACTAACACCGCAAAACCATTGTGGGAGGGGGCTTGCTCCCGATAGCGTCAGATCAGTCAGCCACTAGGCGACTGAGCCACCGCCATCGGAAGCAAGCCCCCTTCCACATTGGCCGTGCAGAGTTTTCATAAGTGGATTCGCACTTGTATGCACATGTCTATCCCCGACACCCCCCGCTTCAACTCGTCAGTCTTATCCCCTTCGATGTTTCTGTTTAGCGCCCGCGCCCCTATAATGGCTGCCTTTTTCGCCCAATGATTTTGCGGAGCTGGTGATGGCCGAACGTAAGGCGTCCGTCGAGCGCGACACTCTGGAAACCCAGATCAAAGCCTCGATTAACCTGGATGGCACCGGAAAGGCCCGATTTGATATCGGTGTACCTTTTCTTGAGCACATGCTGGACCAGATCGCCCGTCACGGGCTGATCGACCTGGATATCGAAGGCAAGGGCGACCTGCACATCGACGACCACCACATGGTGGAAGACGTAGGCATCACCCTCGGCCAGGCATTTGCCAAGGCCATCGGCGACAAAAAAGGCATCCGTCGCTACGGTCACGCCTATGTCCCGCTGGACGAAGCGCTGTCGCGAGTGGTCATCGACTTCTCCGGCCGCCCAGGCTTGCAGATGCACGTGCCGTACACCCGTGCCAACGTGGGCCGCGGCTTCGACGTCGACCTGTTCCAGGAATTTTTCCAGGGTTTCGTCAACCACGCGCTCGTCAGCCTGCATATCGACAACTTGCGCGGCACCAACACCCACCACCAAATCGAAACCGTGTTCAAGGCTTTCGGCCGCGCGCTGCGCATGGCTGTAGAGTTGGATGACCGCATGGCCGGGCAAATGCCCTCGACCAAGGGCGTTCTGTAATGCAGACGGTCGCGGTTATCGATTACGGCATGGGTAACCTGCACTCGGTGGCCAAGGCCCTCGAACACGTAGGTGCCGGCAAGGTGCTGATCACCAGCGATGCCAACGTGATTCGCGAAGCTGACCGCGTGGTGTTCCCCGGTGTCGGCGCGATTCGCGATTGCATGGCCGAGATCCGCCGTCTGGGCTTTGATAGCCTGGTGCGCGAAGTCAGCCAGGATCGCCCGTTCCTCGGCATCTGCGTGGGCATGCAAGCCTTGCTCGACCGCAGTGAAGAGAACGACGGCGTCGACTGCATCGGCCTGTTCCCTGGCCAGGTGAAGTTCTTCGGCAAGGACCTGCACGAAGATGGCGCCCACCTGAAAGTGCCGCATATGGGCTGGAACGAAGTCAGTCAGACGGTGGATCACCCGCTCTGGCACGACATCCCGGACCTGGCGCGTTTCTATTTCGTGCACAGCTACTACATCGCCGCCGGTAAGCCGGGCCAGGTGGTGGGTGGCGGGCACTACGGCGTCGACTTCGCCGCAGCGTTGGCCGAAGGTTCGCGTTTTGCTGTGCAGTTCCACCCGGAGAAGAGCCATACCCATGGCCTGCAATTGCTGCAGAACTTCGCCGCGTGGGACGGGCGCTGGTAAATGGCCAGGAAGCCGAAGCTGCCGATCTTGAACCTCACGCCTGAGCAGGAGAGTGAGGCTACCCTCAAGATCAAACGCTTCATGGAAGATCGCTTCGAGCTCAAGCTGGGCTCGTTCGAGGTCGCCGAGATTCTTGAGCTGTTCACCACCGAAGTGGCTCCGCACTATTACAACAGGGCGATTTTCGATTCGCAGACGCTCCTTAAAGAAAGGTTCGAAAGCATCGAAAGCGACCTGTGGTCGCTTGAGAAACCCTGATTTCCCAAGCATTGCTGAATATCGAATAAGGTTTGCCAGATGCTGATTATCCCCGCTATCGATCTCAAGGACGGCGCCTGCGTACGTCTGCGCCAAGGCCGCATGGAAGACTCCACCGTGTTCTCCGATGACCCGGTGAGCATGGCTGCCAAATGGGTAGAAGGGGGCTGCCGTCGTCTGCATCTGGTGGACTTGAACGGCGCCTTCGAAGGCCAGCCGGTCAACGGTGAGGTGGTTACCGCCATCGCCAAGCGCTACCCGAATCTGCCGATCCAGATCGGCGGCGGTATCCGCTCCCTGGAAACCATTGAGCACTACGTCAAAGCTGGCGTGAGCTACGTGATCATCGGCACCAAGGCTGTGAAAGACCCGGCCTTCGTTGCTGAAGCCTGCCGCGCGTTCCCAGGCAAAGTTATCGTGGGTCTGGACGCTAAAGATGGCTTCGTCGCCACCGACGGCTGGGCTGAAATCAGCACCGTGCAGGTCATCGACCTGGCCAAGCAATTCGAAGCCGACGGCGTGTCCGCCATCGTTTATACCGACATCGCCAAAGACGGCATGATGCAGGGCTGCAACGTACCGTTCACGGCCGCGCTGGCTGCGGCGACGAAGATCCCGGTGATTGCTTCCGGCGGTATTCACAACCTGGGCGATATCAAGTCGCTGTTGGACGCCAAGGCGCCAGGGATCATCGGCGCCATCACCGGCCGCGCGATCTATGAAGGTACTCTGGACGTCGCCGAAGCCCAGGCTTACTGCGATGCCTACAACGGCTGAGGACTGACCATGGCGCTGGCCAAACGCATCATCCCTTGCCTGGACGTCGACAATGGTCGCGTGGTCAAGGGCGTCAAGTTCGAGAACATCCGTGATGCCGGCGATCCGGTGGAAATTGCCCGTCGCTACGATGAGCAAGGTGCCGATGAGATTACTTTTCTCGACATCACCGCCAGCGTTGATGGCCGCGACACCACGCTGCACACCGTCGAGCGCATGGCCAGCCAGGTGTTTATCCCGCTGACCGTGGGCGGCGGCGTGCGCACCGTGCAAGACATCCGCAACCTGCTCAACGCTGGCGCGGACAAGGTCTCGATCAACACCGCAGCGGTGTTCAACCCGGAGTTCGTCGGCGAAGCCGCGCAACATTTCGGCTCGCAATGCATCGTAGTGGCTATCGACGCCAAGAAAGTCTCCGGCCCGGGCGAAACCCCGCGCTGGGAGATCTTCACCCACGGCGGTCGCAAGCCGACTGGCCTGGACGCGGTGGAATGGGCGATGAAGATGGAAGGCCTGGGCGCTGGTGAGATCCTGCTGACCAGCATGGACCAGGACGGCATGAAAAACGGCTTCGACCTGGGCGTGACCCGTGCCATCAGCGACGCGCTGGGCATTCCAGTGATCGCTTCCGGCGGCGTCGGCAACCTGCAGCATCTGGCCGACGGCGTAATCGAAGGCCACGCCAGCGCAGTGCTGGCGGCGAGTATTTTCCACTTTGGCGAATACACCGTTCCTGAGGCCAAGGCCTATATGGCGGCGCGCGGTATCGTCGTTCGTTAAACGTTGCTGGACACCATGGCGGGCGCGCGGCACTCTCTGCGCTTGCCATGGATTCCGGTAGCCTTCATGTTCAAGACCCTCTTACTTGCCCTCGCCAGTTCGTCCCTGTTGTTAGTCGGTTCGGCCCATGCCGAGGAGCCGTCCGACGCCTCCCTGGTGTTGCTGACGGAAAACTTCCCGCCGTACAACATGGCGAAAAACGGCAAGAACTTCGCCAAGGAAGAAAACATCGAAGGCATCGCCGTGGATATCGTGCGCGAAACCTTCAAGCGTGCGGGCATTTCCTACAACCTCACCCTGCGTTTTCCTTGGGAGCGAATCTACAAGCTCGCCCTGGAAAAACCCGGCTATGGCGTATTCGTAATGGCACGTTTGCCGGCTCGCGAAGCGCTGTTCAAGTGGGTCGGCCCCATTGGCCCGGATGATTGGGTGCTGCTGGCCAAGTCGGACAGCAAGATCCAGCTTGCCGAACTTGAGCAAGCGCGGCGCTACAAGATCGGCGCCTATAAAGGCGATGCCATCGCCGAGACCCTGGAGAAACAGGGCCTCAACCCGATCGTAGTGCTGCGTGACCAGGACAATGCGCAAAAGCTCGTGGATGGCCAGATCGACTTGTGGGCTACCGGCGACCCGGCCGGGCGTTACCTGGCACGCCAAGTTGGGGTGACCGGGCTCAAGACCGTGCTGCGATTCAACAGCGCCCAGCTCTACCTCGCGTTGAACAAGGATGTGCCGGACGACTTGGTAGCCAAGCTTCAGGCCGCGCTGGACCAGTTGCGTAAAGACGGCGTCGTCGACGAGATCACGGCGAAGTATCTGTAAAAGACCCGAAATTCTGTAGGCGCTGGCTTGCCAGCTCTTACTGGGGATCGTTGCGGAGTTTCTAGCGGTAAACCCCGTCCTTCCCGTGTCCAGCCATGGCTTGATTGCTGCGCACGCTGATCATCAGCTTAATATCAATCCACTCGATGCCCTGGGCCTTGAGCTTGGGCAGCTCGCGCTCCAGCACTGCCAGGGTTTGTGGGTAAGGGTGGCCGATCATCACGGCCGAGCCTTGTTTGTGGGCCAGCTTGATCGCGGTTTGCAGCTGTGTGGTGATCGCCGCTTCGGTGCGTTCGTCGTCCAGAAACACGTCCCGCGAAACACTCGCCAGACCGATCTTCTGTGCCTCGGCGGCTGCCACGGTCTGCGCGCTGGTACGGCTGTCGACAAAGAACTTGTTGCGCCGCTGCAGCTCGGCCATCAACCAGGCCATTGCCGCAGGTTGAGCGGTCATGCGGCTGCCCATATGGTTGTTGATGCCGGCGGTGTAGGGCACGGCGTTGAACGCGGCGTCCAGGCGTTTGGCGAGTTCTTCGATAGGCAGCTCAGGGTGCCAGGCGAACGGGCCGGTGGCCGGGTCCATGGGCATGTGCAGGATCACGATCTTGCCGGCCTTGTGGGCTTCGCGGGCGAATTCTGCAGCGTGGGGGGTGTCGGGCATGATCGCCGTGGTCACCGGCCCAGGCAGGGCCAGCACGCGGCGATCCCGAGGCAGGTTTTGCCCCAGGTCGTCGATGATCAGTGTCAGATAGGCTTTGTGAGGTTCGCCTGTGGGAGTCGCTTGGGCGACTCCCACCAGGCTGCACAGCAGAGCAAGGATCAGGGCAAATCGCATATCAACGGCTGCGCGTGATGCTCAGCCCCTTGAGCAGGCTCAGCGCCTGAGCCAGTTGATAGTCGTCGTCCTGTGGCATCGGCTTGGCTTTCTTGCTGCTGCCGGTCGGCTGGTCGGCACCGCCGTTGCCATTGCCCAGGTGGCCTTGCAGGTCTGCCTCTTTGTAGTACTCGCTGTCGATCTCGTTAGTGATCTTGGCCTTGCGCACTTCGATGTCCGGCACGATGCCCTGGGCCTGGATGGAGCGGCCGTTCGGCGTGTAGTACAGCGCAGTGGTGATCTTCAATGCGCGATCGTTGTTCAGCGGTAACACGGTCTGCACCGAGCCTTTGCCGAAGCTGGTGGTGCCCATCAGCACGCCGCGTTTCTGGTCCTGCAGGGCACCGGCGACGATTTCCGAAGCCGAGGCGCTGCCGCCGTTGATCAGCACGGCCAGTGGCACGTTCTCGCTGAGGTCGTTGCCGGTGGCCGAGAAGCGCAGCTCGGAGTTGGCGATACGGCCCTTGGTGTAGACGATCAGGCCTTTGGTAATGAAGTGGTCGACCACTTCCACCGCCGACTGCAGCACGCCGCCTGGGTTGTTGCGCAGGTCGAGCACGATGCCGCTGAGTTTCTTGCCGTTGTCCTTGCGCAACTTGGCCAGTGCCTTGGCCACTTCGTCGCCGGTCTTGACCTGGAATTGGGTGATGCGGATGTAACCGTAGCCCGACTCCAGCAGCTGACTCTTCACGCTCTTGACCACGATGGTCGCGCGGGTGAGTGTCACGTCGAACGGGTTGCCACCGTCGCGTACCAGGGTCAGGGTGATTTTCTGGCCGATCTTGCCGCGCATCTTGTCCACGGCTTCGGTCATGGTCTGGCCACGGGTCGGCTGGCCGTTGATCTTGACGATAAAGTCACCCGCCTGGATGCCGGCCTTGGACGCCGGGGTGTCGTCGATGGGTGACACCACCTTGATGTTGCCGTCTTCGGCGCCGACTTCAATGCCCAGGCCACCGAATTCACCGCTGGTGCTTTCCTGCAGTTCAGCGAAATCTTCAGGGCCCAGATAGGCGGAGTGCGGGTCGAGGTTGCTGAGCATGCCCTTGATGGCATTCTCCAGCAGAGTCTTATCGTCTACTGGTTCGACATAGGCTGCCTTGATGCGGTCCATGACCTCGGCAAAGGTGCGCAACTCGTCCAGCGGCAACGGGGCCTTGGTGGTCGCGGCCGTGGCAGCAGGTGCAGCCGGAGCGGCCTGGTCGGCGAAAGCCAGAGGCGCGCCGATCACCAAGGCGATCGTCAGGGCCAGCGAAGTGAGGCGGGACAAATGCAGCATGTCGAACGAACTCCTAATGTAGATGCGGCCCTATCCTTGGGAACGGCACCATTGTGCGGGATCGCTCGGGCGACCCTGCTGACGAATAGCGAAGTACAGCGCCGGGGTGTCCTGGCCACCACTGTTACCGACAGTGGAGATGGATTCACCGGCTTTTACAACATCACCTGCCGACTTGAGTAACGTCTGATTGTGGCCGTAAAGGCTCAAATAGCCATTACCGTGGTCAAGAATCACCAACAAACCGGCGCCCCGCAGCCAATCGGCAAACACCACGCGCCCGCCGTGAACGGCGTGGACCTGGCTGCCGGCGGAGGCGCTGATCATCACCCCATCCCACTTGGCGCGGGTGTCGTCGCCACGAGTTTCACCGAAGCGTGCCAGTAGTCGACCATCAACAGGCCATGGAAGTTTTCCTCGTGCTGAAGCAAAAGGGCCTCCGAAGGACTCGCCGGCGCTGGAAACCAACGGGCCAGGCGCTGCATGTGCCGGTTTACGTGGCGCCGGAGCGTCAGTGGTGGCTGCCAGTTCGGCCTCACGCTGACGCTTTTTTTCGGCTTCCTGCTGGGCGATCAGCGCTTTCTGGCGCGCTTCTTCGGCCTCGCGTGCCTGGCGCGCCAGGGTTTCTTCGATGGTCTTGAGCACTTTGGCCAGGTCGGCTTGGTCTTGCTCGCGGGCCTGGAGCTTGGCGTCGCGGGCTTTCACGTCGTCATTGAGCTTGGCCAGGGCCAGCTGGCGCTCCTTGCGGACCTTGTCCAGCTCATCGCGCTGGGTGTCGAGGGCGCTTTTCTGGTCTTCCAACTGCGACTGCTGGTTGGCGATTTCCTGTTCGACGTTGACCAACTGGCGCAGAGTCTCGTTGAAGCTTTTCAATTGCTCCAGGCGGGCTTTGCTCAGGTAGTCGTAGTAGGTCAGGGTGCGCGCGAATTTCTCAGGGTTCTGCTGGTTGAGCAGCAGCTTGAGGTATTCCTGGCGGCCACTCTGGTAGGCGGCGCGGGCCTGGATCGCGATCAGACGTTGCTGTTCAACGCGTGCGCTCTGGAGTTTTTTTTTCTCAGCGTCGAGTCGCTCCAGTTCCGACTCGCTCTTCTTTAATTCTTTTTGCAGCTCCTGGACTTGCTTCTCTAGCTTGCCCATTTCGGTTTCCGTGCCGCGCAGGTCTTTCTGCACCCCGGATTTTTCTTCCTGGAGCTTGCCGAGCAGTTTTTTCAGCTCGGTAATGTCCTGACGCGTAGCGTCCAACTGTTGTTGGGTTTGTGCGCGCTCATCGGCAAACGCCGGTTGGAGCAGGCAGACAAGAGCAAGGGTAATCAAGGCGCGAAGCATAGAGGCGGGCGACACCAGGGAAAGGGACGGCCTAGTATGCCCGCCAAGCGCTGCAAAAAAAACGCCCAATTGGGGCTGGCGGGCAAGATAGGCGCCGAGTGGCGGGGGGATGGCAAAAAGACATCTTCCAAACACGGGAGATCCAATGTGGGAAGGGTTTGCCCCCGATTGCAGTGTGTCAGCTGAATATGTGTTGGCTGACCCATTGCTATCGGGGGCAAGCCCCCTCCCACACTGTTCAGTGGTGTGGTTGAAATCAAACCAGAATCGAGGTCCCGGTCATCTCCGCTGGCTTCTCCAGCCCCATCAGCATCAGCATGGTTGGCGCCACATCCGCCAACACCCCGCCGTCACGCACTTTGAAGTCGCGCTTGCCCACGTAGATGAACGGCACTGGCTCAGTGGTGTGAGCCGTGTGTGCCTGGCCGGTGGACTCGTCGGACATCTGCTCGCAATTGCCGTGGTCGGCCGTGATCAGCGCTTCGCCGCCGACTTTTTCCAGGGCGTCGACGATGCGACCGACGCACAAGTCCAGGCATTCCACGGCCTTGGTCGCGGCTTCCAGGTTGCCGCTGTGGCCAACCATGTCGCCGTTGGCGTAGTTGACCACGATCACGTCGTAACGCTGGTGGTCGATGGCGTCGACGATTTTATCGGTGACTTCCGGCGCGCTCATTTCCGGCTGCAGGTCGTAGGTGGCGACTTTTGGCGACGGGATCAGGATGCGCTCTTCGCCTGGGAACGGTTCTTCACGGCCGCCGGAGAAGAAGAAGGTCACGTGGGCGTATTTTTCAGTTTCGGCAATGCGCAGTTGGGTCTTGCCGTTTTTCGCCAGGTAATCGCCGAGCACGTTGTCCAGGCTGCCCGGAGCAAAGGCGGCGGGGGCCGGGATGCTCGCGGCGTATTGGGTCAGGCCGACGTAGTGCACTTTTGGCTGGCGGGCGCGTTCGAACTCGCTGAAGCCGTCTTCGACGAACACGCGGCTCAGCTCGCGGGCACGGTCGGCGCGGAAGTTCATGAACACCACGGCGTCGCCGTCTTCGACTTTTACCGGCTCGCCGATGGTAGTGGCCTTGACGAACTCATCGCTTTCGCCACGGGCGTAGGCGGCTTCCAGGCCTTCTTGGGCAGTGGCGGCGTTGAATTCGGCCTGACCGTCGACGATCAGGTTGTAGGCTTGGGACACTCGGTCCCAACGGTTGTCACGATCCATGGCGAAGTAACGGCCCACGATGCTTGCAATGCGGCCCTTGCCCAGGGCGGCGAATGTGGCGTCCAGCAGCTCGATGGACGATTGCGCGCTTTTTGGAGGAGTGTCGCGACCGTCGAGGAAGGCGTGCAGGTAGATCTTCTCGGCGCCGCGCTTGAAGGCCAGTTCGGCCATGGCAACCAGATGGTCTTGGTGGCTGTGTACACCGCCGTCGGACAATAGGCCCATGAAGTGCACGGCCTTGCCGTCGGCTACTGCTTTATCTACCGCTGCGCAGATGGTCGGGTTCTCGAAGAACTCGCCGTCGCGGATCGCTTTGGTCACGCGTGTGAAGTCTTGATATACCACTCGTCCGGCGCCGAGGTTCATATGGCCGACTTCCGAGTTGCCCATCTGCCCGTCGGGCAGGCCCACGTCCATGCCCGAACCGGAGATCAGGCCGTTGGGGACGCTGGCGGTCAAGCGGTCCAGTACAGGCTTCTTGGCCGCGTATACCGCGTTGTCGTGGTGGCTTTCACTGTGTCCGAAGCCATCGAGAATTATCAGGACCAAAGGTTTAGGCGTAGTAGTCATAGATCCTCTCGCGGCGGTAATAAAGGAAGGCAATTGAAAAGGGAGTGGCAGTTTAAAGCGAAGTTCCGACCACGTCACCGCTTTACGGGGGTTGGCCCCCCCTGACGGCTGTGTATACTTACCGCCATTTTAACGCCCTGGAACCTCCTTGATGGTTGATCACCTGATTGCATTTGCCACTGCCCACTATCTGCTCGTGGGTGCCTTCGTCATCCTGCTGGCGCTGCTGATCGCTCACGAATTGAGCCGTGGTGGTCGCAGCCTGAGCACGTCGGAGCTGACCGCGCTGGTCAACAAGGATGAGGCCATTGTGGTGGATATCCGCCCAGCCAAGGAATTCGCTGCCGGCCATATCGTCGGTGCACTGAACATTCCACAGGACAAGCTGATCGCGCGCCTGGCCGAGCTGGAAAAACACAAGGCCAAGACCATCATCCTGGTCGACGCCCAAGGTCAGCACGCCGGCACTCACGCCCGCGAAATGCTCAAGACCGGTTTCACCGCGGCCAAGCTGTCCGGTGGCATCAGCAGCTGGCGCGCCGATAACCTGCCGCTGGTGAAGTGATATGAGCCAGGTTGTCGTCTACTCCAGCGATTATTGCCCTTATTGCATGCGAGCCAAGGCTCTGCTGGATAAGAAGGGCGTTGCCTTCGAAGAGATCAAGGTCGACGGCAAGCCCCAGGTGCGCGCCGAAATGGCCCAGAAGGCGGGACGCACGTCTGTGCCGCAGATCTGGATCGGCGCCAAACACATCGGTGGCTGCGACGACCTGTTTGCCCTGGAGCGCGCCGGTAAACTCGATGCGCTGCTGCTCGTCTGACTCCTAAACCCTAAAAGACCCCAAGATCAAGAAGGATCTGCGATGACTGACCAACAGAACACCGAAGCAGCAGAAGCTCAAGGCCCACAGTTCTCGCTGCAGCGTATCTACGTGCGTGACCTGTCGTTCGAAGCGCCGAAAAGCCCGGCCATCTTCCGCCAGGAGTGGACCCCAAGCGTTGCGCTGGACCTGAACACCCGTCAAAAGGCACTGGAAGGCGACTTCCACGAAGTTGTGCTGACCCTGTCGGTCACCGTCAAGAACGGTGAAGAAGTGGCCTTCATTGCTGAAGTGCAACAGGCCGGTATCTTCCTGATCCAGGGCCTGGACGAAGCGTCCATGAGCCACACCCTGGGCGCGTTCTGCCCGAACATCCTGTTCCCGTATGCCCGTGAGACCCTGGACAGCCTGGTCACCCGTGGTTCGTTCCCTGCGCTGATGCTGGCTCCGGTGAACTTCGATGCCCTGTACGCTCAAGAGCTGCAGCGCATGCAACAGGAAGGCGCACCGACGGTTCAGTAATCTCGAACCCGACGCAGAACCCAATGTGGGAGGGGGCTTGCTCCCGATAGCGGTGGATCAGTCAGATAGATGTCGACTGACACTCCGCCATCGGGGGCAAGCCCCCTCCCACATTTTGTTTGGTGTGTTATTTGAAACCGAGTTGGCGCCAACCTTCGTACACGGCAACGGCTACGGTGTTGGACAGGTTCAGGCTGCGGCAGCCTTCGCGCATTGGCAGGCGAAGGCGATGCCCATCGGGCAGGGCGTCGAGCACCTCGGCCGGCAGGCCACGGCTCTCCGGGCCGAACAGGAAGGCATCGCCCTCAGCAAAACTGGCATCATGGAACGGTCGCGAACCCTTGGTGGTGAACGCGAACAAGCGCGGATGCCCCAGGCTTTCCAGGCAGCTGGCCAAGTCGGCGTGGCGCTGGAGCGTGGCGTACTCGTGGTAGTCCAGCCCGGCACGGCGCAGACGCTTGTCGTCCATGTCGAAGCCCAGGGGCTCGATCAAATGCAGGTGGCAGCCACTGTTGGCGCACAGCCTGATAACGTTGCCGGTATTCGGCGGAATTTCTGGTTGAAAAAGGATGACGTGAAACATGCACGGCTCCGAAGGCAAAGATGCGCTGCATTCTACCCCTGAAGAAGACCCAAGACCGAAGCTATTGCCAAGGGTCATGGGCTCGCTGGCGATTGTCGGCTTGATGGTGGGTCTGATGATTGGCCGGCTGACCACAGCGGACCCGGTCGAACTGCAACAGGTAGAGACGACCACGGATGGCGTAGTGGTGTGGTTCAACAGCGAACCCAAGCTGCACGGCGAGCATATCGATGGCACCGTGGCGTTGCTGTTTGATGCCCAAGGCAAGGCCAGCACCGGGCAACTTAAGGTCAACGACAAGGACGTGAACTGGCGCGTGCGCAAGACCGATGGCGGCCTGCTGCTGAACCTGGTCGCGGCTCGGCCGTTGCGCGGGGAGTGGAAGGGAGAAGAGGTCGATGACCGCTGGCGGTTGGAGATCCATCTCCAGGAGCAATAAAAGAGGGAATCCCCGGCCTGCCTGTACCAAGGTCCCCAAAACGGGCTGGGGCTATGGGCGCTGTGCCACATAAGTCCCGGTGTAAAGAAGGGAGTTCCCGGCCTGCCTGTACCAGGGCTCCCAAAACGGGGTGAAGCCATCAAGGCTTCGGTGTTAAAGAGGGAGTCCCCGGCCTGCCTGTACCGAGGTTCCCCAAAGCGGTGTGGAGCGCGACGCGGTTCGCATCAAGCACCCCGGGTGTAAAGAGGGGATTCTCGGCCTGCCTGTACCAAGGTCCCCGAAACTGGGTTGTACTTGGGTTGTTGCAGGGCGCGTGCCAGAGTGGCTAAGTTGTGCCAAAAAAATTCTTCAAAAAGCGCAAAGCCCCGGATTACGGGGCTTTGGTGTTTTCGGAATTCAGCATTCTCTTAACAAAATGGTTGGTTCGGGCGTGGAACGTGTGCGCGATGCTAGAACAGGGTGCATTGAAGCGGTGCACGGTTCTGAGTCCGTGTGGAGGTCTAAATGTGGGAGGGGGCTTGCTCCCGATGGCGGTGTATCAGGCACAGATGTTGTGACTGACCTACTGCTATCGGGAGCAAGCCCCCTCCCACATTAGACCTCAGTGGATTCGAGATTCAGGCGTCGTCGCCCTCATCGTCGTCACCACCGTCCACTTTCATGCCCAGCTCCTTGATCTTGCGCGTCAGGGTATTGCGACCCCAGCCCAGCAACACCGCAGCATCGCGCCGGCGGCCGGCGGTGTGCTTGAGGGCGGTCTCGATCATGATCCGCTCGAACGCTGGTACGGCGCTGTCCAGCAGGTTCGACTGGCCCCGTGCCAGTGCCTGGTCGGCCCATTGACGCAGCGCCTGCTCCCAGTTGGTCACTGGTGCCGAATCCTGCGGCAGGCTCAAAAGCTCCGGCGGCAGGTCGCCGATATGCACTTCGCGCCCGGACGCCATCACCGTGATCCAGCGGCAGGTGTTCTCCAACTGGCGCACGTTGCCTGGCCATGGCAGGTTCTTCAGGTATTCCTCGGTCTCGCTTTTCAAAAGCTTCGGCTCGACCGCCAGCTCCAGGGCGGCGCGGCTGAGGAAGTGGCGGGCGAGGGTGGGGATATCTTCGCGGCGGTCCGACATGCGGGGGATGTGGATGCGAATCACGTTGAGGCGGTGGAACAAGTCCTCACGGAACTTGCCCGCATGCACCAGGGTTTCCAGGTTCTGGTGAGTCGCGGCGATGATGCGCACATCAACCTTGACCGGTGTGTGACCGCCAACGCGGTAGAACTCGCCGTCCGCCAGTACGCGCAGCAGGCGAGTCTGGGTGTCGGCCGGCATATCGCCGATCTCATCGAGGAACAGCGTGCCACCATCCGCCTGTTCAAAGCGTCCGCGACGCAGGTTGGCGGCGCCGGTGAACGCGCCTTTCTCATGGCCGAACAACTCGGACTCCATCAAGTCCTTGGGGATCGCTGCCATGTTCAGTGCGATAAACGGCGACGCTGCCCGTGGGCTGTGACGGTGCAGAGCGTGGGCTACCAGCTCTTTACCGGTACCCGACTCGCCGTTGATCAGCACGGTGATGTTGGAGTGGCTCAAGCGCCCGATGGCGCGAAACACTTCCTGCATCGCCGGCGCTTCACCGATGATTTCCGGGGTGCGGGTCAGGGCCGGCGGGGCTTCCTGATTCTGTTGTTCCTGGGCGTGCTGGTTGGCGCGCTTGACCAGCGCCACAGCCTCGTCCACGTCAAACGGCTTGGGCAGGTATTCGAATGCGCCGCCCTGGTAAGACGCGACAGCGCTGTCCAGGTCGGAGTGCGCAGTCATGATGATCACCGGCAGGCGCGGGTGCTGCTCGCGGATGCGTGCCAGCAGGTCCAGGCCACTGGCGCCTGGCATGCGGATGTCAGAAATAATCACGTCGGGCTGCTGGCGTGCCAGGCGGCTCATCACCCCGTCGGCGCTGTCGAAGCTCTGGGTGGTCATGCCTTCCTGTTGCAAGGCTTTCTCAAGGACCCAGCGGATAGAACGGTCGTCATCGACGATCCAGACAGTTTCACTACGGCTCATGTCGATGGGGCTCCTTGTTCCAGAGGCAGAAAGATCGAGAACGTGGTGTGGCCGGGATGGCTCTCACATTCGATCAGACCCTGGTGCTGGCTGATGATGTTCTGGGTGATGGCCAGGCCCAACCCGGTACCGTCCGGGCGGCCGCTGACCATGGGAAAGAAGATAGTTTCCTGAAGTTCCGCAGGAATGCCTGGGCCGTTGTCGATGATCTCGACCTTGGTCACCAGGCGATGGCGCACGTGGCCGATGGTGAACTGGCGCAGTGCGCGGGTGCGCAGGCTGATGCGGCCCAGGCGCAATTCGTTCTGGCTGCTGATGGCCTGCATGGCGTTGCGCACGATGTTGAGCACCGCTTGGATCATCTGTTCGCGGTCGATCAACACGTCGGGAATGCTCGGGTCGTAGTCGCGCACCAAGGTGATGCAGCCCTGGCTTTCCGCCTCTACCAGATGACAGACGCGCTCAAGTACTTCGTGCACGTTGGTCATCGCTAGGGACGGCAGCTTGTTGGAGCCGAGCATGCGGTCCACCAAGTTACGCAGGCGGTCGGCTTCTTCGATGATGACGTTGGTGTAGTCCTTGAGGTTCTCGTCCGGTAACTCGCGGGCCAGCAACTGCGCTGCGCCACGGATGCCGCCCAACGGGTTCTTGATCTCATGGGCGAGGCCACGTACCAGCATCTTGCTGGTTTCTTGCTTGGACAACTGCGCTTCTTCTTTGGTGATGCGCAGCAGGCGGTCACGGGGATGTACTTCAAGCAGCAGCAGGGTCGCGCCGTTGCTCAGGATCGGGGTCACAGCGTAGTCGACGGTCAATGTCTGCCCGGTAAGGGCCGTGAGCATCGCTTCACGCTTGGTGAATGGATGCGCCTGCTCCACCGCCTGGCGTAACGAGCTCAAGGCTTCGGCCGACTCGGTGAACAGCTCGCTGATGAACTGCCCATGGCTGCGCTGGCCACTGATGGCCAGAAGCATCTCCGCCGCCGGGTTCATGTACTCAAGACGCAAGTCGTCATTGAGCAGGATGGTCGCGGTGGTCAGGTTGTCGAGTAGCAAACGGTGCAGTGCATCGCTGATGGTCATCAGGACCTCTTTTGGAGCAAGGCGCGGGCTTGAGGCACACGCTGATACAAGGAAAATGCAAAAACCAAACCAAGGCTCCGAAAAGAAGCGCGAAAGCCCTGAAATGGGGGGTTAGGGCCCGAAACTGTGGCGTTCTGCCAGCTTGAACGGGAAGTTTCGAACCAAAATGGTGTTAGTCGTTGGGGTGGGTGCAGGATGTCGCACCAATATAGTGCGGTTTTGTGAAGGTTGTTCAGGAAGTGCCGAAATCATATAAATCAAATGTGGGAGGGGTTGCCCCTCTCCCACATTTTTGGATCGGGGTTACAGTTTTAGTCTTTGTAGATACACAGCTCGGCCGTAGCGCGGATCATCGCCAATTGCCGCAGTGGGTCGTTCAGCGGCTCATGTACCGCTTCGGCCAGCCATTGAGGGCACTGCGGGTCGGTACGTTGTGGAGTGAAGTCCGCCAGTTGTTGCAGCAGGCGTTTTTGCAATTGATCCAGTTGCGGGCGAATCTGCTTTACCAGGTCCGGGCGCGGGTCGTCGGGTGCCTTGCCCTGGAACTGCCAGTCGGACAGGTGGGTGTACTGCACCAGCTTGTTTGCTTCGATCTGCGCCGAGAAAAATTGCTCGGCGGCGGCGGGCTCCAGTTTGTAGCTCGGTGCCTGGGCAATGACGCTGGCGAGCACATCTTGCTCGCGCTTTTTGTCTTCTACCGGTTTTTTGCTGTCCCATTTGCTCAGGGCCACCTGGTCGGCAATGGTCAGGCGTTCGGCGATGCTGTTGAGCAATGGCTCCAGTGTCGGCGGTGCAGCGAATGCACTGGCGCTGACGAATAACAGAGCGAACACAAGTCGACGTTTCAATGCTGATCTCCTTGTGGGAGGGGGCTTGCCCCCGATAGCAGAGTGTCAGTCAGCACCTGTATGAGCTGACCCACCGCTATCGGGAGCAAGCTCCCTCCCACCTTTTTGATTAGGTTTGCAGGTGTGGAACTGTGTAATTCACGGGCAAAAAAAGACCTCCCGAAGGAGGTCTTTTTTGTCACGCCACTTTAAGCAGCGCTACCGGATCAGCAGCTGTAGTACAGCTCGTATTCCAGTGGGTGTACGAAGGTACGAACCTTGATTTCTTCTTCGCTTTTCAGGCCGATGTAAGCGTCGATGAAGTCGTCGCTGAACACGCCGCCTTTGGTCAGGAACGCACGGCCCTTGTCCAGCTCTTCCAGGGCTTCTTTCAGGCTGCCGCACACTTGTGGGATCTCTTTGGCCTCTTCAGGCGGCAGGTCGTACAAGTTTTTGTCGGCAGCGTCGCCAGGGTGGATCTTGTTCTGGATACCGTCCAGGCCGGCCATAACCAGAGCAGCGAAGGCCAGGTAAGGGTTGGCTGCTGGATCCGGGAAGCGAGCTTCGATACGGCGAGCGCGTGGGCTGGAGACGTAAGGAATACGGATCGAAGCGGAACGGTTGCGCGCCGAGTAGGCCAGCATTACCGGAGCTTCGAAACCTGGGACCAGACGCTTGTAGGAGTTGGTCGAAGGGTTGGTGAAGCCGTTCAGGGCCTTACCGTGCTTGATGATGCCGCCGATGAAGTACAGGGCGGTATCGGACAGGCCGGCATAACCTTCGCCAGCGAAAGTGTTCTTGCCATCTTTGGCGATGGACAGGTGAACGTGCATACCCGAACCGTTATCGCCGTACAGAGGCTTAGGCATGAAGGTCGCGGTACGGCCGTAGGCAACGGCAGTGTTGTGTACGCAGTACTTCAGGGTCTGAACTTCGTCAGCCTTGGCAACCAGGGTGTTGAACTTCACACCGATTTCGTTCTGGCCGGCAGTCGCCACTTCGTGGTGGTGAACTTCGATGACCAGGCCCATGTCTTCCATGGCGTTGCACATGGAGGTACGGATTTCGTGGTCGTGGTCGAATGGCGGAACTGGGAAGTAACCACCTTTGATGCCTGGACGGTGGCCATGGTTGCCGCCTTCCACGTCCTGATCGGACATCCACGAACCTTGTTCAGAGTAGATCTTGAACATGGAGCCGGAGATGTCGGACTTGAACTTCACTTGGTCAAAGATGAAGAATTCTGGCTCTGGGCCTACGAATACGGTGTCACCGATACCGGTCGACTTCAGGTATTCCTCGGCACGCTTGGCGATCGCACGTGGGTCGCGGTCGTAGCCTTGCATGGTCGAAGGCTCGATCACGTCGCACACCAGGATCAGGGTGGCTTCTTCGGTGAACGGGTCCAGCACGGCAGTGCTGTCGTCCGGCATCAGGATCATGTCGGAGGCTTCGATGCCTTTCCAGCCAGCGATGGAGGAACCGTCGAACATTTTGCCTTCTTCGAAGAACGCATCATCCAGCGCATCGCGAGCCGGCATGGTCACGTGGTGCTGAGTGCCTTTGGTGTCCGTGAAGCGCAGATCAATCCATTTAACGTCATGATCTTTGATGAGTTGAACCGACTTCGACATAGTGTCCTCCGGGTGGCTTCGGGCTGGGGTAGTGGAGTTAGCCCTTAGAATGTGGGTGATGCCGGCGCGGATAGTCCGCCATGGCAACCTGCCTCACAAGAGAGCAAATTGCATGCCAGTGCGCCAACATGGGTTTTTTGCTCCAAAAACGCCCCTATAAAGGTGCATTGCGACAAAAGCGCGAAATTAGCGCACTGCAATGTGGCGCTGATGCATGCAAATGCACTGCTTTAGTGCGAGTCGAGTGATGTGCATATTAACTGGTTAAACCTTGAGCGATTTCCGCTATAATCCGCGCCCCCCTTTTTCGGCAGGCCCTGCGCGCGCTGTTTCCATGAAATTAATCGTTAAAGTCTTCCCCGAGATCACCATCAAGAGCCGACCGGTACGGATGCGTTTCATCCGTCAGTTGGCCAAGAACATCCGTGCCGTGCTCCGCGATCTGGACCCGGCTGTGGTGGTGAACGGTGTGTGGGACAACCTCGAGCTGGAAACCCGCCTCACCGACGCCAAAGCCTTGAAGGACATGACCGAGCGCCTGAGCTGCATGCCGGGTATCGCGCATTTCCTGCAGGTGGATGAGTACCCGCTGGGCGACTTCGACGACATCACCGAAAAATGCAAACGGCACTTCGGTGACAGCCTTGAAGGCAAGATTTTTTCGGTACGCTGCAAGCGTGCCGGCAAGCACCCATTCAGCTCCATGGACGTCGAGAAATACGTCGGCAGCAAGCTGCGTCGCGAGTGCGGCGCCGCCGGAATTTCCTTAAAAGCGCCACAAATTGAAGTGCGCATGGAAATTCGCGACCAACGGTTGTTTGTGATTCACAGCCAGCACGACAGCATCGGCGGCTACCCGTTGGGCGCCCTGGAACAGACCCTGGTATTGATGTCCGGCGGTTTCGATTCTACGGTCGCGGCCTATCAGATCATGCGCCGCGGCCTGATGAGCCACTTCTGCTTCTTTAATCTGGGTGGGCGTGCACACGAATTGGGCGTGATGGAAGTCGCGCACTTTATCTGGAAGAAGTACGGCAGCTCCCAACGCGTGCTATTTGTGAGCGTACCGTTTGAGGAAGTGCTGGGCGAAATTCTCGGTAAAGTCGATAACAGTCATATGGGCGTAGTATTGAAGCGTATGATGTTGCGCGCTGCGTCTCGGATTGCCGATCAGTTGCAGATCGACGCCCTGGTGACCGGCGAAGCGATTTCCCAGGTTTCCAGCCAGACGCTGCCGAACCTGTCGCTGATCGACTGCGTGACCGAGAAGCTGGTGTTGCGCCCACTGATCGCCAGCCACAAGCAGGACATCATCGATTTGGCAGAAGAAATCGGCACCGCCGACTTCGCCAAGCATATGCCTGAATACTGCGGGGTCATCTCGGTGAATCCCAAGACCCACGCCAAGCGCAACCGCGTGGAGTACGAAGAACAACAGTTTGATATGGCGATTCTGGAGCGTGCGCTTCAGAACGCCAAGCTGGTCCCGATCGATCGTGTTATCGACGAACTGGGCCAGGATGTGCAGATCGAAGAAGTCAGTGAAGCCCTGGCCGGCCAGATTGTTGTCGACATCCGTCACCCGGATGCCGCTGAAGATGAGCCGCTGGAAATTCCTGGCGTCGACGTACAAACGCTGCCGTTCTACGCATTGAACGCGCGTTTCAAGGAACTGGATGACAGCCGTCAGTACCTGCTGTATTGCGACAAAGGCGTGATGAGTCGCCTGCATGCCCACCATTTGCTCAGTGAGGGGCATGCCAATGTGCGCGTTTATCGACCGAGCTAAGAGCCCGGGGCTGTTTGCCTGTGGCCTGCGTCACCGGCCCCCCGACTCTGCCGTCAAGCTGTAACGGCAAGGCCTGACTCTACTGTAAATCGCTGCCACGACCTGTCAGCACACCGAATCCTCTGATCGAGATACACAAGTGATCGAAAATCTACGTAACATCGCCATCATTGCTCACGTTGACCATGGTAAAACCACCCTGGTAGACAAACTCCTGCGTCAATCCGGCACCTTGGAGCGCAACGAGCTCAACGACGAGCGCGTGATGGACTCCAACGACCAGGAAAAAGAGCGCGGTATTACCATCCTGGCAAAAAACACCGCTATCAACTGGAACGGCTACCACATCAACATCGTGGACACCCCGGGCCACGCCGACTTCGGCGGCGAAGTAGAACGCGTAATGTCGATGGTTGACTCCGTTCTGCTGCTGGTTGATGCCCAAGACGGCCCTATGCCGCAAACCCGTTTCGTGACCAAGAAGGCTTTCGAAGCCGGCCTGCGTCCGATCGTGTGCATCAACAAGGTTGACCGTCCAGGCGCGCGTCCGGACTGGGTTCTGGACCAGATCTTCGACCTGTTCGACAACTTGGGTGCTACCGAAGAACAGCTGGACTTCAAAGTCGTGTACGCCTCGGCCCTGAACGGCATTGCCGGTCTGGAACACACCGACATGGCTGAAGACATGACCCCGCTGTACCAGTCGATCGTCGACAACGTACCGGCTCCAAAAGTTGACCGTGACGGCCCGTTCCAGATGCAAATCTCGGCACTGGACTACAACAGCTTCCTGGGTGTTATCGGCGTTGGCCGTATCGCTCGTGGTAGCGTCAAGCCGAACACCCCAGTTGTTGCTATCGGCGCCGACGGCAAGAAGCGTAACGGTCGTATCCTGAAGCTGATGGGTCACCACGGTCTGCACCGTATCGACGTTGAAGAAGCTTTCGCTGGCGACATCGTATGCGTGAGCGGTATGGACTCCCTGTTCATCTCCGACACCCTGTGCCAGCCGGACAACGTCGAGGCGATGAAGCCTCTGACCGTTGACGAACCAACCGTTTCCATGACCTTCCAGGTAAACGACTCGCCTTTCTGCGGTAAAGAAGGCAAGTTCGTGACTTCCCGTAACATCAAGGAACGTCTGGACAAAGAGCTGCTGTACAACGTTGCACTGCGCGTTGAAGAAGGCGACTCGGCTGACAAGTTCAAGGTTTCCGGCCGTGGTGAGCTGCACCTTTCGGTACTGATCGAAACCATGCGTCGCGAAGGCTTCGAAATGGGCGTTGGTCGTCCAGAAGTGATCATCCGTCAAGTTGACGGCGTGAAGCAGGAACCGTTCGAAAACGTAACCATCGACACCCCTGAAGAATCCCAGGGCAAGGTCATGGAAGAGATGGGCCTGCGTAAAGGCGACCTGACCAACATGGTGCCGGATGGCAAAGGCCGTGTGCGTCTGGAATACAACATCCCTGCTCGTGGTCTGATCGGTTTCCGTAACCAGTTCCTGACCCTGACCAACGGCGCTGGCATCCTGACCTCGATCTTCGATCGCTACGACACCATGAAGTCCGGCGACATGTCCGGTCGTCAGAACGGTGTTCTGGTATCGGTTGAGACTGGCAAGGCACTGACCTACTCCCTGGAAACCCTCCAGGCGCGTGGCAAGCTGTTCGTTGAACACGGTCAAGAGATCTACAACGGTCAGATCGTTGGTCTGAACAGCCGTGACAACGACATGGGCGTCAACCCAACCAAAGGCAAGAAGCTCGACAACATGCGTGCTTCGGGCAAAGACGAAACCATCGCTCTGGTCCCACCTGTTCGCTTCACCCTGGAACAGGCCCTGGAATTCATCCAGGACGACGAGCTGTGCGAAGTTACGCCTAAGTCGATCCGCCTGCGTAAGAAGATCCTGGACGAAGGCGAGCGTACCCGCGCTGCCAAGAAAGCCAAGAACTGAGTTAACTCAGGCTGAATGAAAAACGCCCCCGGTCGAAAGGCCGGGGGCGTTTTTTTATGCCTGCTGGTTTTGTGGTGGTTGTACCGGCCTCATCGGGGGCAAGCCCCCTCCCACATTTGACCGAGTACAGCCATTTGGAATGCGGTCAGTGTGGGAGGGGGCTTGCCCCCGATAGAGCCCTTGAGCCCCCTGCAAAACCCGGATCAGAACTTGTCGAGGGTCTTGAAATTGGTCTCGCGCACCACTTCCTTCGGCTTGTACGCGCAATACCCCGGCCGCGGTCCGATCTTCGGGTGATTGCGGCAGGTATCGGGGCGCTTGTCATAAATAGTGCAGAAGCGCGTCTTACGATCCAGGTACAGGCAATCGTTGTTGCTCATGCGCTGCAGGGTAAAAATCTCGGATTTGTTGTTGTAGCGCTCGACGATGCCTTCCTTCTGCAACCGCTTGGCGATGTTCTTCGGCGGATCGCCGCGTTCGAACTCATCGACGATGCCAATGCGGATCAGGTCCTTGATCTTCACTTCGACCGGCAGCGTGCAGCAGCTGGACACGCAGCCACCGCACATGTGGGCGGAATATTTCTGCCAGGTCTCAAGACGGTCGAGTTCCGCGGCGGCGATCAGTTGAGGCTTCATCAAGGTTCCAAAAGGTGGGGCTGTATCCGGGCGCGGGATCATACCGGGATTGGTGGTTTTTTGAACAATATTTTGCGTATTTCATCCCGAACGGTGCGATGGGCGAAAGCAGGCACGGCCAATGCATCAAAACCCGCTAAAGGTAAATGCGTTAAAAAACTGCCGAACCAGAGCGTCTACCGTCTGTCAGACCGTCTAGGCTCTAGCAACTCCTTCTATCTCGCCCGAGGTCGCAATTGATGTCTCAGGAACCACTTGCACGAGAAGCAGAGGTAGCCGCATTTCGCGATGCCGTCTTGACCAAACTCACCTACGCGGTGGGCAAGGACCCGGATCACGCCTTCGACCACGACTGGTTCGAAGCCATTGCCCTGGCCGCACGCGACCAGATGGTCGATCACTGGATGGACCACACGCGGCGTATTTACCGCAAGGGCCAGAAACGTGTGTATTACCTGTCCCTCGAATTCCTCATCGGCCGTTTGCTCTACGACAGTCTGAGTAACCTTGGTGTGTTGGAGATTGCCCGCGAAGCGCTCAGCGAACTTGGCGTCGACCTTGAGCGTATCCGCCTGCTGGAGCCTGACGCGGCGCTCGGCAACGGTGGTCTGGGCCGCCTGGCCGCATGCTTCATGGAAAGCATGTCGACCTTGGGCATTGCCGGTCACGGTTATGGCATCCGTTATGAACATGGCCTGTTCCGCCAGGCGATTGTCGATGGCTGGCAACAGGAGCAGACCGAACGCTGGCTGGATTTCGGCAACCCGTGGGAGTTCGAGCGCGCTGAAGTGATCTACCCGATCGGCTTTGGCGGCAGCGTGGAAACCCTGCCGGACGCCGCCGGCAAGCTGATCCAAGTGTGGACGCCCAGCGAGACCGTGCGCGCCGTGGCCTATGACACGCCGGTGGTCGGTTGGCGCGGTGCAAGCGTCAACACCCTGCGCCTGTGGCGTGCACGGGCGGTGGAAGACTTGCACCTGGAGCGCTTCAACGCCGGTGACCACCTGGGCGCCGTCGCCGAAGTGGCCCGCGCTGAAAGCATCTCCCGGGTGCTTTACCCGGCGGATAGCACCGAAGCAGGGCAGGAGCTGCGCCTGCGTCAGGAATACTTCTTCGTCTCCGCCTCTCTGCAAGACCTGCTGCGCCGCCACAAAAACATGCATGGCTCGGTATTGAGCCTGGGCGAACACGCGGCGATCCAGCTCAACGACACCCACCCGTCCATCGCCGTGGCCGAGTTGATGCGCCAACTGGTGGATTTGCACGACATCGCTTGGGACGCCGCTTGGCAGGTCACGGTCGAAACCTTGTCCTACACCAACCACACCTTGCTGCCCGAGGCGTTGGAAACCTGGCCGGTAGGCCTGATGGAACGCATGTTGCCTCGGCACATGCAGATCATCTACCTGATCAATGCCCAGCACATCGACTCGCTGCGCGCCAAAGGTATCCACGATTTTGACGTGCTGCGCGCTGTGTCGCTGATCGAAGAAGACAATGGTCGCCGCGTGCGCATGGGAAACCTGGCGTTCCTCGGCTCCCACAGCGTCAATGGCGTGTCGGGCTTGCACACCCAACTGATGCGCAGCACGGTGTTCTCCGAACTGCACAAGCTCTACCCAGACCGCATCAACAACAAAACCAACGGCATTACCTTCCGCCGCTGGCTGTACCAGGCCAACCCCAAGCTCACCGAGATGCTGGTGGAAGCCCTGGGTCCGGACATTCTCGACACCATGGAAACCCGCTTGGGCGAATTGGAAACCTTCGCCGAGAAACAGACCTTCCGCAAAGCCTTCGCCGACCAGCGCCTGCACAGTAAGCGTGCACTGGCCGAGATCATCCACGAGCGCCTGGGCATTTCGGTGAACCCGGCGGCGATGTTCGACGTGCAGGTCAAACGCATCCACGAGTACAAGCGCCAGCTGCTCAACCTGCTGCACACCGTGGCGCTTTACCAGGCGATCCGTGCCGAGCCGGGCACCGACTGGGTGCCGAGGGTGAAGATCTTCTCCGGCAAGGCGGCGGCCAGTTATCACCAGGCCAAGTTGATCATCAAGTTGACCAACGACATCGCCCGCACCGTCAACAACGATCCGACTGTGCGCGGGTTGCTCAAAGTGGTGTTCCTGCCTAACTACAACGTCAGCCTGGCAGAAAGCATCATCCCGGCGGCGGACTTGTCGGAGCAGATATCCACGGCCGGCTTTGAAGCGTCGGGCACCAGCAACATGAAGTTCGGCCTCAACGGCGCGCTGACCATCGGCACCATGGACGGCGCCAACGTGGAGATGCACGAGCGCGTGGGCGCCGATCACATGTTTATCTTCGGCCTTAGTGCACAGCAGGTGGAAGCCCGAAAACACGCTGGCGAGTTCAACGCCGGGCCTGATATTGCTGCGTCCCATCGCCTCAACGATGTGCTGCAAGCGATCCGTGGCGGGGTGTTCTCGCCGGATGATCCGGGCCGCTATGTGGGCTTGATCGACGGGTTGATCGACTACGACCGCTTCCTGGTGTGTGCCGACTTCGACTCCTACTGGGATGCCCAGGCGCGGGTCGAAGCGCATTGGCATGACTCCAAGGCATGGTGGCGTTCGGCGGTGCTCAATACCGCGCGCATGGGTTGGTTCTCGTCGGACCGGACGATCCGCGAGTACGCCACGGAGATCTGGAAAGCGCTCGACTAAGCACCCTGGATCCAAATATGGGAGGGGGCTTGCTCCCGATAGTGGATGGTCAGTTGACGAATATGTCGACTGACACGCCGCTATCGGGGGCAAGCCCCCTCCCACATTGGTTGCGCGTCGATATACTGAGCGCCGGTTTGCTTAGGGAATATCGACCATGCAATGGATTTTCATGCTGATTGGCCTGGTTGTCGGCTGGACGCTCGATGAGTCGTTCTATGACGCAGGCATCGGCGCACTGCTGGGGTTGGGCATTGGACAAGCCATTGGCCTGTCGAAGCTTGCGGCCCAGGTGCGACAGCAGGCGCGTCAGTTGGAAACCTCGCAGAAGTCGGTGATCGCCCTCGGTGAGCGACTGCGGCAATTGGAAGTGCGCGCGCCGGCCAGCCCCGCGGTGGTCGAACCCTCCATCCCTGAACCGACACCCATCACCAAGGCCCCCGAACTGGTTTGGGAGCTGCCGGCCGAATTGGCGCCCGTCGCCATGATCGCCGAACCAAGCCCTGCATTGCCCGAAGACGCCTGGAAGCCTGCTCCGGCTCCGCGCCCTCCTGAAGAGCCTGCTATCCCCCGTGGCCCCAACCTGTTCGAACGTGCCCTCGCTGGTGCACGCAATTGGCTGTTTGGTGGCAACACCGTCCTGCGCGTCGGCGTGGTGCTGTTGTTTCTCGGCCTGGCGTTCCTGCTGCGTTATGCCACTGAAGGCATGGTGGTGCCGATCGAGTTGCGTTACGCCGGTGTGGCTGCTGCCGCCGTCGGCCTGCTGGGCCTGGGCTGGTGGCTGAGACTGCGCAACAGCAACTACGGCTTGATGCTGCAAGGCACCGGGATTGCGGTGCTGTACTTGACGGTGTTTGCCGCGATGCGCCTGCATCCGTTGATCGACCCGAGCGCGGCGCTGGGCCTGCTGGTTGCGGTCACGGTGTTCTCGGCGATCCTGGCGGTCACCCAGGACGCATTGGGCCTGGCCTGCGCGGCAGCACTCGGCGGTTTTGCGGCACCGATCCTTACGTCCACCGGTGCCGGTAACCATGTTGCGCTGTTCAGTTATTTTGCCCTGCTCAACGCCGGTATTCTCGCCATCGCCTGGTTCAAGGCCTGGCGCTTGCTCAACCTGATCGGGTTCGTCGGTACCTTCGGCATCGGCTTCGCCTGGGGAATGCGTTCCTACACGCCGGAATTGCTGTGGAGCACCGAGCCATTCCTGATCCTGTTCTTCCTGATGTATCTGGCCATCGGCCTGTTGTTCGCCCGACGCAAATTGCTGGAGCTGGGCGACGCGCCCGAAGGCCGTGATGCGTTGTTGCGCTGGTCGGCTGCCAAGGGTGATTACGTTGACGGCGGCATGCTGTTCGGCCCGCCGCTGGTGGGCTTTGGCTTGCAGTTCGCATTGGTACAGCATCTGGAATTCGCCGCGGCGTTCAGTGCGTTGGGCCTGGGCATTATCTACATGGGCCTGGCGCGGTTACTCAGTGGCGGACGCGCGTTGCTGCTGGGGGAAACGTGCCTGGCCCTGGGCGTGATCTTTGCCAGCCTGGCGATTCCTCTGGGCCTTGATGCACGTTGGACGGCTGCGGCGTGGGCGGTGGAAGGCGCCGGGATCTTCTGGCTCGGTTTGCGCCAGCAGCGGCCGTTGGCGCGTGCGTTCGGCTTGTTGCTGCAATTGGGCTCAGCGCTGGCCTTCCTCAGCGAACTGCGCATTGGCGAACGCAGCCTGCTCGACGGTGCGCCGCTGGGTGCGTTGTTGCTCGGCGCCGCGTTGCTGTTCAGCTTCGATCAGTTGCGCAAGGCATCGGCGCAGCACGCGGCAGAGTGGGAGCGCAAAGGGCTGCCGGTCCTGGCGTCTCTGGGCTTGAGCTTTTTGTACCTGCTGGCGCCCTTGCTGTTGCTGACCCAAGGTACCGCCATCAGTTGGGCCATCGCCGGTCTGGCGACCCTGTTTATCGGCCTGCGCATTGGCTCGCGCACTTTCCTGTTCACTGCGTTCGCGGTGCAATTGCTGGGTGGCGCGTTATTCCTGGTGCGCTTGCAGGGCGGGGAGGGCGCGGCGGTATTCAATGCGGGATGGAGTGGTTTGCTCACGGCCTCCCTGATCGGCCTGGCCTTGATTGGCGGCATGCTGTTGGCGGCACGCGACGACATGGTGCGCAGCGATGTGCGGCTGTTACGTGGGTTGTCGGTGGTGCTGCTCGCCGGTCTGGTGTTGATCAATCTGGCGGTGCTGTTTGTGCTGCCATGGGAAAGCGCCAGCGGCGTATGGGCTGCCAGTGGGTTGTTGATCATCTGGCTGAGCTTGTACCTGCAACAACGCGTCAGTTTTGTATTTGGGTTGCTGCTGCAACTGGTCGGCGGGGGTTCGTTCCTGCTGGCGGTGCCGCAATTGCTCGGGCCGTTGACCGGCGAAGGCCTGCGTCCGCTGGCGCACAGTGGTTTCTGGACGCCGATGGTGTTGGGCCTGGCCGCCTTGATCGGCGCCTGGCGCTTGCAACGTGAGCCCCATGCGCCGGTGTTTGCGGTGCTGAAGCTGCAACGCTTGTCCGACCTTTTGCTGGTGTGGGGTGCGGCGTGGTGGACATTGGCGCTGGGCGGCGAAGTGTTGCGCTTTGTTCCGCAAGCGTTGCTTGGTTCTTTCCTGCTGGGGCTTGCCGCAGTGAGCGTGGCGATCTGGGCGTTGCTCGCGGCGCGACTGCGCTGGGCATCCCTGGGTGTGCTGTGCACCTTGCTGATGCCGGCGGCGGGCGTGGCGTTGCTGGTGTCTGCCCACAGCTACTATCACCCGGCGGCGCAGTACGGCTGGCTGGCCTGGTTGGCGGTGTTTGTGGTGCATTTCATCTCGCTGCGCCGCTTGGCGCCGGTGGTTCCGGCCAGGATGCTGAGTATTGCCCATGTCCTCGGTTGCTGGATGCTGATCGGCGTGCTGGCACTGGAATTGCGCTATGGACTGTTGCGCCTGTCGGCTGAATACAACGCCTGGCGCTGGTTGGGCTGGGCCATCCTGCCAAGCCTGTACCTGGTGCTGGCCGCCGCACCGCGCACCTGGCCGTGGCCAGTGTCGGCGTACCCAAGGGAGTACCGAGTCCTGGCCGCGCTGCCATTGGCTGTACTGATGCTCGGCTGGTTCTGGCTGGCGAATACCTTCAGCGATGGCACCGCCAATCCGTTGCCTTACGTGCCTCTGCTCAACCCTCTGGAACTGGGCCTGCTCTTCGCGCTGCTGGGTGTTTACCTGTGGTCCCGAAGCGTGGCGCCACAACGCGGGCCGCGTGCCGAATTGGCCGCACAAGGGATCGCGGGTCTCTCGCTGTTTGCGTTCTTCACGGCACTGGTCATGCGCACCGCGCACCACTGGGGCGGCGTGCCGTTCCATCTGGATGCGTTGCTGGAGTCGATGCTGGTGCAAGCCGGCCTGTCGATTGTGTGGACTCTGATCGCCCTCGGCCTGATGATCGGCGGCCACCTGCGCCATCGTCGCGAAGTGTGGTTGATCGGCGCCGCGTTGATTGCGGTGGTGGTGGCCAAACTGTTCTTTGTCGAACTGAGTAACCGTGGCGGCCTGGCGCGGATCGTGTCGTTTATCGGCGTGGGCGGGCTGTTGCTGGTGGTGGGTTATTTCGCACCGCTGCCACCTAAGCGGGCCGAACCTGTGATGGAAACTGAAGGAGCATCCTCTTGATCGGTAAGTTGAGCGTGGCCATGGTGGGCATGTGTGCGGCGCTGGCGGCGTCGGCCCAGGAAGCCCCGGCTGATTTCACCCACCATGTGCCGCTGAGTGTGAGCGGCAATGGCCCCTGGTATCGCCTTGAATTGCCGTTGGCTGTGCAACTCAACGCGCGCCAGGCGGACCTCGGTGACGTTCGCGTGTTTAACGCCGCCGGTGAGCCCCAGGCCTATGCGCTGTCGCGACAATCTTCCCAGCGCACCGAAAGTCGCAACGTCGCTGATGTGAAGTGGTTCCCGCTGTACGCCGCCGACACTCAGGAAAGCCTGCCAGGCGTGGTGATGAAAACCACCACCGAAGGCACCCTGGTGGAAATCAAACCGTCTTCTGCCGCCAAGCCCGGCAAGCAGGTGTTGCGCGGCTGGGTGCTGGACGCCAGCGCGATCAAGGCACCGTTGCAGCAACTGAGCCTGGACTGGAGCCGTGAGCAAGAGGGCTTCCAGCGTTTCAGCATTGAAGCCAGTGATGACTTGCAGCGTTGGGAGCCTTGGGGCGAGGGGCAGGTGGCACGCTTGTCGTTCGCCGACGAACGGGTCGAACAGCATGACGTCAGCCTGCCAGGACGCTCAGCGCGCTACCTGCGTCTGGTATGGAAGGGGCAGGCGGCGCCGCTGCTGACCTCGGCCAAGCTGGTGAGTGCTACGCGCAGCAGTCTGCCAATGCCGTTGGTGTGGTCACAGCCATTGGCGGGAACGCGACTCAAGGCTGGGGAGTACAGCTGGCAGTTGCCGACTGGGTTGAGTGTCGAGCGTTTGCGCATTGAGTTGAAGCAGCCCAACACGCTGGCACCGGTGACATTGGCGGGACGCAGCGATGCCAAACAACTGTGGCAGCCATTGAACAATGGCTTGCTGTACCGCCTGACGCAAAACGGCCAGGACGTGGTGCAGGATGAGTTGCAGTTGCCGGGTCAGGTCGTGACCGAACTCAAGTTGCAGGTGGACGAGCGCGGTGGCGGTTTGGGCGCCGATGCGCCGGCGCTGCGCTTTGCGGTGCGCGCTACCCAGTTGGTGTTCCTGGCGCGGGGTGAGCCGCCGTTCAGTCTGGCGTTGGGCAATGCGTCGGTGAAAGCCGCAAGCCTGCCGCTGTCGACCCTGATCCCCGATTACAGTGCCGAGCGCCTCAATACGCTGGGACAGGCCAAGGTTGTGGGGGACGTTGCGGTCGCGTCGCCGGTGGTCGTAGCCGCTGTGGAGGACGGGCCAAACTGGAAAAAACTCGGACTCTGGGCCGTCTTGCTGCTCGGCGTGGCGGCACTGGGCGCCATGGCCTACAGTTTGCTGCGCAAGCCACCGGCGGCGCGTTAAATAAAGTCCATGAACTCTATTGGGTTTAAATCCTCTGATAGGAGGAAATACGCCCCGACTCGCGTTAAACTGCGCGGGTTTTCAAGCCCCCCATTCTCCGGAGCCTTACATGTCCCGCGTTACCTTGAGTCGCTATTTGATTGAGCAGACCCGCAGCAACAACACGCCTGCCGATCTGCGCTTCCTTATCGAAGTGGTCGCGCGTGCATGCAAGGAAATCAGCCATGCCGTGTCCAAAGGCGCACTGGGTGGTGTCCTGGGCAGCATGGGCACTGAAAACGTGCAGGGCGAAGTACAGAAGAAGCTCGACGTAATCTCCAACGAGATCCTGCTTGAAGCCAACGAATGGGGCGGTCACCTGGCCGGCATGGCGTCCGAAGAAATGGACAATGCCTACCAGATCCCGGGTAAATACCCGAAAGGTGCCTACCTGCTGGTGTTCGACCCACTGGACGGTTCGTCCAACATCGACATCAACGCACCGGTCGGCACTATCTTCTCCGTGCTGCGCTGCCCGAACGAATACCTGAGCCAGAACGAAGCCCTGAACGAAAAGGCTTTCCTGCAGCCAGGCACCGAGCAGGTCGCTGCCGGTTACGCGATCTACGGCCCACAGACCATGCTGGTGCTGACCCTGGGTGACGGCGTTAAAGGTTTCACCCTGGACCGCGAAATGGGCAGCTTCGTACTGACCCACGAAGACATCACCATTCCTGCGTCCACCCAGGAATTCGCGATCAATATGTCCAACCAGCGTCACTGGGAAGAACCGGTTACCCGCTACGTGGGCGAGTTGATGGCCGGTGAAGAAGGCCCGCTGAAGAAAAACTTCAACATGCGTTGGGTCGCGGCGATGGTAGCCGACGTGCACCGCATCCTGACCCGTGGTGGCTTGTTCATGTACCCACGTGACAGCCGCGAGCCATCCAAGCCGGGCAAACTGCGCCTGATGTATGAAGCCAACCCGATGTCGTTCCTGGTTGAACAAGCGGGCGGCGCGTCCACTGACGGCCACCAGCGCATCCTCGACATCCAGCCGGAAGGCCTGCACCAGCGTGTAGCGGTGTTCCTGGGTTCGAAGGAAGAAGTTGAGCGCGTGACGGCCTATCACAAGAAGTAAGCTGCGGCGAGAAGTGATCGGCGTTGTTGTGAGCCGGTTCACCCTTAAAGAAGCCCCGAAACGTTTCAGCGTTTTCGGGGCTTTTTTGTTTTTACTCGTCGGGAACCAGACACCTGTTTTCCCTTCTAAGCTTCTGGCAGATACCCACGCTGCCTTGTCCCTCCAGGAGTTATTCCATGTCGTTACGCCGTCTCGCTTTGCTGGCTTTTTGCGTGCTGTTGGCCGCTTGCAGCAAGATCAACCAGGAAAATTACGCGAAGTTGTCGGCCGGCATGCCCAAGGCCGAGGTGGAGTCGTTGTTGGGTAAGCCGACCGATTGTTCCGGCGCACTGGGCATGTCCAGCTGCACGTGGGGCGATAAAACCAGCTTTATCAGCGTTCAATATGCCGGTGACAAAGTTCTCATGTTTTCCGGGCAAGGCCTGAAGTAAACCGGGGCGAGAGCCTGCGGGAGAAGAAGAATGATGCGTTTTGTTTTGTTCCTTTGTGCCAGCCTGTTTTTGGCGGGCTGTGCCAGCCATTCTGGCGATGATCTGCAACCCAAGACTGCCGGCAGCGTCAACCTCAAGCGTTACCAGGGCACCTGGTATGAGTTGGCCCGATTGCCGATGTACTTTCAGCGCAACTGCGCGCAGTCCGAAGCACGCTACACCTTGTTGCCCGATGGCGACATGTCGGTGTTTAACCGCTGCCTGACCACCGAATGGAAGTGGGAAGAAGCCAAGGGCACCGCCACCCCGCAAGTGCCTGGCAAGACTGACAAGCTCTGGGTGGAATTCAACAACTGGTTCACGTCACTGCTGCCGGGCGTCGCCAAGGGCGATTACTGGGTGCTGTACGTCAGCGATGACTACAAGACCGCCATCGTCGGCAGCCCGAGCCGGCGCTATATGTGGATCCTGTCGCGCACGCCAACGGTCAGTGCCGATACTCGCGAAGACCTGCTGAGCAGGGCGCGACAGCAGGGGTATGACACCACGCGGTTGATCTTCCGGACATCGGATAAGCAGATGGCCAAGACTTCGCAATAACCTGATAGCCCCTCAATCCAATGTGGGAGGGGGCTTGCCCGCGATAGCGGTGTGTCAGTATCTGATTTGCTGGCTGACACTCTGCAATCGGGGGTAAGCCCCCTCCCACATGTTTTAACCGAGTAAGTCCCTTAGCACCTGCGTAAATGCCCGGCTGCTTTCTTCTTCGCCTGCATGACGCCCGTCGCGCACCACCCATTTCCCGTTGACCAGCACATCACGCACCTGGCGATCACCGCCGGCAAACAGCCAGCGATTGAGAATGCCATCCTCTGTTGCTGTCGCCAGGTAAGGGTCATTACCGTCAAGCACGATCCAATCCGCACGCTTGCCCACTTCCAGTCGACCAATTGGCTGCCCCAGTGCCTGTGCGCCACCGTCCAGCGCAGCATCGAACAACGTACGACCAACCATCGGTTGGTCACTGCGATACAAGCGGTTGCGCCGTTGATCGCGCAGGCGCTGGCCGTATTCCAGCCAGCGCAATTCCTCCACTACGCTCAATGACACATGGCTGTCGGAACCGATGCCCATGCGCCCGCCCTGGGCGAGAAAATCCACTGCCGGGAAAATCCCGTCGCCCAGGTTGGCTTCGGTGGTCAGGCACAATCCGGCAATCGCCCGGCTCGCTGCCATGCGCGTCACTTCTTCCGGGTTGGCGTGAGTCGCGTGCACCAGGCACCAGCGTTCATCCACCTCGACATTGTCATACAGCCATTGCAGCGGACGCTTGCCGCTCCAGGCCAGGCAGTCGTCGACTTCTTTTTGTTGTTCGGCAATATGGATATGCACCGGGCACGTCTTGTCGCTGGCGGCCAGGACTTCATTGATTTGTTGTGGCGTAACAGCGCGCAGGGAGTGGAAGCACAAGCCCAGTTGCTGCGCCGGTTGCGCCGCGAGGATCGGTTTGAGGCGCGCCTGCAGGTCCAGGTAGTTTTCGGTGCTGTTGATAAACCGTCGCTGGCCTTCGTTCGGCGCCTGCCCGCCAAAACCCGAGTGGGTGTAGAGCACGGGCACCAAGGTCAGGCCAATACCGCTGCTGGCGGCCGCGTGGCTGATCTGCCGCGACAGTTCCGTACGGTCGGCGTACGGCTGGCCGCTGACATCATGATGCACGTAGTGAAATTCGGCCACCGAGGTGTAACCGGCCTTGAGCATCTCGATGTACAGCTGGCGCGCAATCACCTGCAGTTGCTCCGGACTGATCTTGCCGACCATGCGGTACATCAGCTCGCGCCAGGTCCAGAAGCTGTCATTCGGGTTGCCGGCGACTTCGGCCAAACCCGCCATGGCGCGTTGGAATGCGTGGGAGTGCAGGTTGGGCATGCCCGCCAATACCGGGCCTTTGAGCCGCTCGGCACCGTCTGCACTGGCATTGGCCGCAATCTGTGTCAGCAGTCCATCGGCGCTGACTTCAAGACGTACATCGTTGGCCCATCCATTAGGCAGCAGTGCGCGTTCGGCAAAAAAAGCGGACATGTTCAGAGCACTCCGGTCGTGTGTTTATTTGTATATACATATACAGACGTTTGCCTGCTCGGTAAACTCCGGCAATCTATGCATCTTTCCCCCCTGCAAGGATTCCCTGTGCCGCCTCCGCCCGCCAAGTCTTCACTGGCTGCCCACATGGACGAAAGTCCGGCGCCCTTGTATGCCCGCGTCAAACAGATGATCAGCCAGCAGATCCTCAACGGCAACTGGCCACCCCATTACCGCGTGCCGTCGGAGAGTGAACTGGTCAGCCAGCTGGGCTTCAGCCGAATGACCATCAATCGCGCCCTGCGCGAACTCACCGCAGAAGGGTTGCTGGTTCGCATGCAAGGCGTCGGTACTTTTGTCGCCGAGCCCAAAAGCCAGTCGGCGCTGTTTGAAGTGCACAACATTGCTGATGAGATCGCTTCCCGCGGTCATCGGCATACCTGCCAGGTCATCACCCTGGGCGAAGAGGCCGCCGGTTCCGAACGTGCCGTCGCTCTGGAAATGCGCGAAGGCGGGCGGGTGTTCCACTCACTGATCGTGCATTACGAAAACGATATTCCCGTGCAAATCGAAGACCGTTTCGTCAACGCCCTGGTCGCGCCGGAATACCTGCAGCAGGATTTCACCCAACAAACGCCCTATGCCTATCTCAACCAGGTTGCGCCGCTGACGGAAGGCGAGCACGTCGTGGAAGCGATCCTCGCCGACGCCGACGAGTGCAAGCTGCTGCAAATCGAGCCCACCGAACCGTGCCTGTTGATTCGCCGACGCACCTGGTCCGGACGCCAACCGGTGACCGCCGCGCGGTTGATCCACCCTGGTTCCCGTCACAGCCTCGAAGGACGCTTCAGTAAATGAGTTTGAAAGTCTGGCGCGCCGCCGATTACGTCCGCATGCCGTGGAAAAACGGCGGTGGCAGTACCGAAGAAATCTCCCGTGATGCCGGCGATGGCCTGGATGGCTTTGGATGGCGCTTGTCGATTGCCGATATCGCCGAGTCGGGCGGCTTTTCCACCTTCGCCGGTTACCAGCGTGTGATCACGGTAATCAAGGGCGCAGGCATGGTGCTGACCGTGGATGGCGAGGAGCAGCGCGGACTGTTACCGCTGCAACCGTTCGCGTTCAAGGGTGACAGCCAGGTGTCGTGCCGATTGATCACTGGGCCGATTCGCGATTTCAACCTGATTTATTCGCCCGAGCGCTACCACGCGCGGTTGCAGTGGATGGATGGTGTGCAGCGGTTTTTCAGTACGGCGCAGACGGTGCTGGTGTTCAGCGTGGCGGATGAAGTGAAGGTGCTGGACCAGGTACTGGGCCATCACGATTGCCTGCAAGTGGACGGTAACGCTGGCTTGCTGGACATCTCTATCACTGGCCGTAGCTGCATCATCGAACTGACTCAGCGCGGTTAAAAAATGTGGGAGGGGGCTTGCCCCCGATTGCGGTGTGTCAGTACCAGATGGGCTGACTGATCCACCGCTATCGGGGGCAAGCCCCCTCCCACATTTGTTTCCCGCTGTTGTTGCGATCTGTTTCCAACCCTCGCACCATTTTGTTACCGAACGCCCCAGCGTGGCGCAAAATCATGCTGTCGTGACAAACCTCCCTCGCTAGAAAACCCCTTTGTAAGAAATTTCATCATCTCTCTAAGCCTTAATTTCCAAGGCTCACACACGCTTTCCAAAAAAATCCAAACACCTCACTTAGAAAGTTGGCCGCTTGATTGCATATGCTTGTACATACAAGTAAAGATGTGTGCGTAAGACTCTCCTTCGCACCATCCATGTTCGCGCATCGATCGCCGAGGAGTCCTAGCAGTGACCAAGCCTACAAAATACCGTGACGTCGAAATCCGCGCCGCCCGCGGTAACAAGCTCACCGCCAAAAGCTGGCTGACTGAAGCACCGCTGCGCATGCTGATGAATAACCTCGACCCGCAAGTGGCCGAGAACCCGAAAGAGTTGGTGGTGTACGGCGGCATTGGCCGCGCCGCACGTAATTGGGAGTGCTACGACCAGATCGTCGAGAGCCTCACCAATCTGAACGACGACGAAACCCTGCTGGTGCAATCCGGCAAACCGGTCGGCGTGTTCAAGACCCATAGCAACGCCCCGCGCGTGTTGATCGCCAACTCCAACCTGGTTCCGCACTGGGCCAGTTGGGAACACTTCAACGAACTGGATGCCAAGGGCCTGGCTATGTACGGCCAGATGACTGCCGGCAGCTGGATCTACATCGGCAGCCAGGGCATCGTCCAAGGTACTTACGAAACCTTCGTTGAAGCCGGTCGCCAGCATTACGACAGCAATTTGAAAGGCCGTTGGGTCCTCACCGCCGGTCTCGGCGGCATGGGCGGCGCACAGCCTCTGGCCGCGACATTGGCCGGCGCGTGCTCGCTGAACATCGAGTGCCAGCAGGTCAGCATCGATTTCCGCCTGGCCAGCCGTTATGTCGATGAGCAAGCCACCGACCTCGACGACGCTTTGGCCCGTATCGCCAAATACACGAAAGAAGGCAAAGCCATTTCCATCGCGCTGCTGGGTAATGCGGCCGAGATCCTGCCGGAACTGGTCAAGCGCGGTGTGCGCCCGGACATGGTCACCGACCAGACCAGTGCCCATGACCCGCTCAATGGCTACCTGCCCGCCGGCTGGACCTGGGACGAATACCGCGCCCGCGCCAAGACCGAGCCGGCCGCCGTGATCAAGGCCGCCAAGCAGTCCATGGCAGTCCACGTCAAAGCCATGCTGGAATTCCAGAAGCAAGGCATCCCGACCTTCGACTACGGCAACAACATCCGCCAAATGGCACAGGAAGAAGGCGTGGAAAACGCTTTCGACTTCCCAGGTTTCGTTCCGGCGTACATCCGTCCACTGTTCTGCCGTGGCATCGGCCCGTTCCGTTGGGCTGCGCTTTCGGGCGACCCGCAAGATATCTACAAGACCGACGCCAAAGTCAAAGAGCTGATCCCCGACGACGCCCACCTGCATAACTGGTTGGACATGGCTCGCGAACGCATCAGCTTCCAGGGCCTGCCAGCGCGTATCTGCTGGGTCGGTCTGGGCCAGCGCGCCAAGCTCGGCCTGGCATTCAACGAAATGGTGCGCAGCGGCGAGCTGTCGGCGCCGGTGGTGATTGGTCGTGACCACCTCGACTCCGGCTCGGTAGCAAGCCCGAACCGCGAAACAGAATCCATGCAGGACGGTTCCGACGCCGTATCCGACTGGCCGCTGCTCAATGCCTTGCTCAATACCGCCAGCGGTGCGACGTGGGTCTCGCTGCACCACGGTGGCGGCGTCGGCATGGGCTTCTCCCAGCACTCCGGCATGGTGATCGTCTGCGACGGCACCGACGAAGCGGCCGAGCGGATTGCCCGTGTGCTGCACAACGACCCAGCGACAGGGGTGATGCGTCACGCCGATGCGGGTTACCAGATCGCGATCGATTGCGCCAAAGAGCAGGGTCTCAATCTTCCAATGATCAAGTAACCCATGTGGGGCGGGGCTTGCTCCCGATGGCGGTGTATCAGCCAATAGGTCTGGTGACTGACCCACTGCTATCGGGAGCAAGCCCCCTCCCACAGTTGAGCGGCTGCGACCCCCAAAACAATCCATCAGAGGTTGAACACCCATGGCTGCAAATGACGCGCGTGCAAGCACCACCCCGTTGATCGAGAAACGTTCGATCGACTACATCCCGGAAGCGGAAAGACACGGTCGTCTATTGAGCCAGTTCACCCTGTGGCTGGGTGCCAACCTGCAAATTACGGCCATTGTCACCGGGGCCTTGGCCGTGGTGCTGGGCGGTGATGTGTTCTGGTCGTTGATCGGTCTGTTGATCGGTCAACTGATCGGCGGCGGCGTCATGGCGTTGCATGCGGCGCAAGGGCCCAAGCTCGGCTTGCCGCAGATGATCTCCAGCCGCGTGCAGTTCGGCGTATATGGCGCGGCCATTCCGATCGTCTTGGTGTGCCTGATGTACCTGGGTTTCACCGCAACCGGTACGGTGCTTTCCGGCCAGGCGCTGGGCCAGTTGTTTGGTGTCAGCAGCAGCGTCGGTATCCTGATCTTCGCCAGCGTCATCGTGCTGGTCACGGTGCTTGGTTATCGGGTGATCCACTTCATAGGGCGCGTTGCCAGCGTCATTGGTGTGATTGCCTTCGTTTACCTGTTCAGTCGCCTGATGGGCCAGGCTGACATTGGCGCATTGCTGCAAATCCGCCATTTCAGCTGGAGCAGTTTCTTGCTCGCGGTGTCCCTCGCCGCCTCCTGGCAGATCGCGTTTGGGCCGTATGTGGCGGACTACTCGCGCTACTTGCCGAGCAGCACGTCGTCGGTGAAAACCTTTCTCGCTGCGGGCGCCGGTTCAGTGATTGGCGCACAAGTGGCGATGATTCTCGGCGTGTTCGCCGCCGCCATGGCCAACGGGCAATTCGCCGGTCATGAAGTGGCCTACATCGTTGGTTTGAGTGGTACGGGCGCCACCGCTGCGCTGCTGTATTTCAGCATCGCGTTCGGCAAGGTCACCATCTCTACACTGAACTCCTACGGCAGCTTCATGTGCATCGCGACCATCATCAGCGGCTTTCGTGGTCGCCTGGAGGTCACGCGTCTGCAGCGTCTGGTGTTCGTGCTGCTTATCGTAGGTACGGCGACCCTGATCGCATTGCTCGGCCAGCATTCGTTCCTCGGTGCGTTCAAGTCTTTCATTCTGTTCCTGCTGGCGTTCTTCACGCCCTGGAGCGCGATCAACCTAGTGGACTACTACTTCATCACCCGCGAGCGCTATGACGTGCCGGCGCTGGCCGATCCAAACGGGCGGTACGGTCGTTGGAACCCTCTAGGTATCAGCGTCTATGTCTTCGGGGTGTTGGTGCAGATGCCGTTCATCGCTACCAAGTTCTACACCGGTCCGCTGGTGAGCGCGCTTGGGGGTGTGGATATCTCCTGGATCATCGGCCTGGTGCTGCCCGCCGCCCTGTATTACCTGTGTGCGAAAAAATGGCACGGCAGCGTGCCCGATCAACTGATTCTGCCGGTCGAGCAGGACAGTGTTGTACCCACTAAAAAAAGCGGGGCCAGTCGCGCTGCGGCGCGGGCCTGACAGGACGTGGACAAGGCAGGACGCCTTTTGACTGCCGTAATCCATTTCATGATTGGGAGCGTCACACAATGAAAATGCATAAGACCCTGCTGACCACGTTGTTCTCTGCAGGCTTGCTGGCCAGCGCTGGCGCCCAGGCGGCCGGTTGGTGCGAGTCCGGTAAACCGGTGAAATTCGCCGGGCTGAACTGGGAAAGCGGCATGTTGCTCACCGACATCCTGCAAACCGTGCTGGAAAAAGGCTACGACTGCAAAACCGACAGCCTGCCGGGCAACTCCATCACCATGGAAAACGCCCTGAGCAGTAACGACATTCAAGTGTTCGCCGAAGAATGGGTCGGCCGCAGCGAAGTCTGGAACAAGGCTGAGAAGGCCGGCAAAGTCGTCGGCGTTGGTGCGCCTGTGGTGGGCGCAATCGAAGGCTGGTACGTGCCGCGCTACGTGATCGAAGGCGACGCCAAGCGCAAGCTGGAAGCCAAGGCGCCGGACCTGAAAACCATCGCCGACCTGGCCAAGTACGCCTCGGTGTTCAAGGATCAGGAAGAACCATCCAAGGGCCGCTTCTACAACTGCCCGGCCGGCTGGACCTGCGAGCTGGACAACAGCGAAATGCTGAAAAGCTACGGCCTGGAAAGCACCTACACCAACTTCCGTCCAGGCACCGGCCCGGCGCTGGATGCGGCGGTGCTGTCGAGCTACAAGCGTGGCGAGCCGATCCTGTTCTACTACTGGTCGCCGACGCCGCTGATGGGTCAGGTCGACCTGGTCAAGCTTGAAGAAAAACCCGGTGTGGATAAAACCGTGACCATCAAGGTCGGCCTGTCCAAGACCTTCCACGAACAAGCCCCTGAACTGGTGGCCGTGCTGGAAAAGGTCAACCTGCCCATCGACCTGCTGAACCAGAACCTGGGACGCATGGCCAAGGAGCGCATTGAGTCGCCGAAACTGGCGAAGATCTTCCTCAAGGAACATCCTGAAGTCTGGCACGCCTGGGTTAGCGAAGACGCAGCCAAGAAAATCGACGCGGCCTTGTAGGTCAAGTGTGCACGGCTACCCTGAGGGGTGGCCGGGCGCCCGGCCACAACCCATTGGATCGAGAGCACGCTATGTTTCCTGAGAGTTTTACGTTTTCCATTGCCGACTGGGTTAACGGTTGGGTGGATTCACTGGTTACCAACTACGGCGATGTGTTCCGGCAGATCTCCGACACGCTGCTGTGGGCCATCGTCAACCTGGAAGGCCTGCTGCGCGCCGCCCCTTGGTGGCTGATGCTGGCCATCGTCGGCGGCGTGGCCTGGCACGCTACCCGCAAAGTAGTCACTACGGCGGTCATCGTCGGTTTGCTGTTCTTGGTAGGCGCGGTTGGCCTATGGGACAAGCTGATGCAGACCCTGGCCTTGATGATGGTTGCCACGGTGATTTCGGTGTTGATCGGCATTCCGTTGGGCATCCTCTCGGCGCGCAGTAATCGCCTGCGTTCGGTGTTGATGCCGCTGCTCGACATCATGCAAACCATGCCCAGCTTCGTGTACCTGATCCCGGTGCTGATGCTGTTCGGCCTGGGCAAGGTGCCGGCGATTTTTGCCACGGTGATCTACGCCGCGCCGCCGTTGATTCGCCTCACCGATTTGGGCATCCGCCAAGTGGATGGCGAAGTTATGGAGGCCATCAACGCCTTCGGTGCCAACCGCTGGCAGCAACTGTTTGGCGTGCAACTGCCGTTGGCGCTGCCGAGCATCATGGCCGGCATCAACCAGACCACCATGATGGCGTTGTCGATGGTGGTGATCGCCTCGATGATCGGCGCCCGTGGCTTGGGTGAAGACGTGCTCGTCGGCATCCAGACCCTCAACGTTGGCCGTGGCCTTGAAGCCGGGCTGGCGATCGTGATTCTTGCAGTGGTCATCGACCGCATTACCCAGGCCTATGGCCGCCCACGGCATGAGGCGAGCAAATGACGACTGTCAGCAAAATCGAAGTCAGAAACGTCTTCAAGATCTTTGGCGCGCGTTCCAAGGAAGCGCTGGCGATGATCGGGCAGGGCAAGACCAAGGACCAAGTGTTGGCCGAGACCGGTTGCGTGGTCGGCGTCAACGACCTGTCCCTGAGCATCGGTACTGGTGAGATCTTCGTGATCATGGGCCTGTCGGGTTCCGGTAAATCCACATTGGTACGTCACTTCAATCGCCTGATCGACCCCACCAGCGGCGCGATCCTCGTGGACGGCGAAGACATCCTGCAACTGGACATGGACGCCCTGCGACAATTCCGTCGGCACAAGATCAGCATGGTGTTCCAGAGCTTCGGCCTGCTGCCCCACAAGAGCGTGCTCGACAACGTCGCTTACGGCCTCAAGGTGCGTGGCGAAACTAAGCAGGTGTGCGCCGAACGCGCGCTGCACTGGATCGAAACCGTGGGCCTCAAAGGATACGAAAACAAATACCCGCACCAGCTCTCCGGCGGCATGCGCCAGCGCGTCGGCCTGGCCCGTGCGTTGGCTGCCGACACGGACATCATCCTGATGGACGAAGCCTTCAGCGCCCTCGACCCACTGATTCGCGCCGAGATGCAGGACCAATTGCTGGAGCTGCAAAAGACCCTGCACAAGACCATCGTCTTCATCACCCACGACCTCGACGAGGCCGTGCGCATTGGTAACCGCATTGCGATCCTCAAGGACGGCAAGTTGATCCAGGTCGGCACGCCTCGGGAGATCCTCCATTCACCGGCGGATGAGTACGTGGACCGGTTTGTTCAGCGGCGGGCGGCGGTGGTCTGATCCAGATTCTGTGGTGAGGCTGCTGGCCCTATCGGGAGCAAGCTCCCTCCCACCTTTGAAGATGTTCACCGTTCAAAATGTGGGAGGGGGCTTGCCCCCGATGAGGCCGGCAAAGCGGTAGAGAATATGAAGAGGTCAACAATGCCCCAGGCAACAAAAATCACCATCGCCGACACCCCTCTGCGCTGGCAGGACGTGGTCGCCGTGGCCCGCCACGGCGCGGTGCTGGAACTCTCGGGCCAAGCCTGGGCCCGCATCGACAATGCCCAAGCCATCGTGCAGCGCATCGTCACCAGCGGCGAACGCGCGTATGGCGTGAACACCGGCCTGGGCGCGCTGTGCAACGTGTCGCTTGCGGGCGAGCAACTCAGCCAGCTGTCGCGCAATACCCTGTTGAGTCACGCCTGTGGCGTCGGCCCGGTACTGAGCGATGAGCAGACCCGGGCGATTATCTGCGCCGCGGTCATCAATTACAGTCACGGAAAATCCGGCCTGCATCCGCAGGTCGTACGTTCGTTGCTGGCGCTGCTTAACCACGGCATCACGCCACAGGTGCCGTCCCAAGGTTCGGTGGGTTACCTGACTCACATGGCCCACGTCGGTGTCGCTTTGTTGGGTGTCGGTACGGTGAGTTATCGCGGCCAGATCGTGACGGCGCAGGAAGCCTTGCAGGCAGAAGGTTTGCAGCCCGTGGTACTCGGCGCCAAAGACGGCCTGTGCCTGGTCAACGGCACGCCGTGCATGACCGGTTTGAGCTGCCTGGCCTTGGCCGACGCCCATCACTTGCTGCAGTGGGCCGACGTGATCGGCGCCATGAGTTTCGAAGCCCAGCGTGGCCAGATCGACGCCTTTGATGAAGAAATCATCGCCCTCAAGCCGCACCCCGGCATGCAGCACGTTGGCGTCAACCTGCGTGCCTTGCTCGACGGCAGTGAAGTGATCGCCAGCAGCAAAGGCCTCCGCACACAGGACGCCCTGAGCATCCGCTCGATCCCGCAGATCCACGGCGCGGCGCGCGACCAGGTGGAGCACGCCACCCGCCAGATCGAGACTGAACTCAACAGCGCCACTGACAACCCGTTGGTGCTTGGCACGCCGGACGAGTACCGCGTAGTGTCCCAGGCCAATCCGCACGGCCAGTCCGTCGCCCTGGCCGCCGATATGCTCGCCATCGCCATGGCCGAAATCGGCTCGGTTGCCGAACGCCGCCTGGACCGTTTGATCAACCCGCACGTCAGTGGCTTGCCGGCGTTCCTGGTGAGCAACCCAGGGGTCAACTCCGGAATGATGATCGTGCAATACGTCGCCGCATCACTGTGCGGGCAAAACCGCCAGCTGGCGCAACCGGCGGTGCTCGATAATTTCGTCACCTCGGGGCTGCAGGAAGACCACTTGAGCATGGGCACCAATGCCGCGCTGAAGCTGCATCAACTGCTGGCCAACGTCACCCAGATTCTTGCCATCGAGTACTTGCTGGCGGCCCAGGCCTTTGAGTTTTTGAAGGCCCAGCGTTTCGGCGCGGGTACCGACCGCGCTTGGCGATTGTTACGTGAAGTGGTCCCCGCATACGAGCAGGACCGCTGGCTGGCGCCGGACATTGCAGCTGCCGCCAAGCTGCTCAAAGACACCGCATTACCCAATGTGCACTGAACCCTTATTCAACAGAAATATTCGAAAGAACAATTCACAAGGAGTATGAATGTGACTGCGTTAAATCTGATTCCAGGCCAACTGAGCCTTGCCCAACTGCGGGCCATCTACCAGCAGCCGGTGACCCTCAGTCTGGATGACAGCGCTTCAGCCCAGATCGAAGCCAGCGTTGCCTGCGTGGAGCAGATTCTCGCTGCGAACCGCACTGCCTACGGCATCAACACCGGTTTCGGCCTGCTGGCCTCGACCCGTATCGCCAGCGAAGACCTGGAAAACCTCCAGCGTTCCCTGGTGCTGTCCCATGCCGCCGGCGTCGGTGAGCCGATCAGCGATGCGCTGGTGCGGCTGGTCATGGTGCTCAAGGTCAACAGCCTGAGCCGTGGGTTCTCCGGGATTCGTCGGCAAGTGATCGACGCGCTGATCGCGCTGATCAACGCCGAGGTTTACCCGCATATTCCGTTGAAAGGCTCGGTCGGTGCGTCCGGTGACTTGGCGCCGCTGGCCCATATGTCCCTGGTGCTGCTGGGCGAAGGCAAGGCGCGCTACAAAGGTGAATGGCTGGAAGCGACTGAAGCGCTGAAAGTCGCCGGCCTCACGCCGCTGACCCTCGCGGCTAAAGAAGGCCTGGCGTTGCTCAACGGTACCCAGGTGTCCACTGCTTATGCCCTGCGCGGCCTGTTCGAAGGCGAAGACCTGTTCGCAGGCGCCCTGGCCTGTGGTGGCCTTACCGTCGAAGCAGTGCTGGGCTCGCGCTCGCCGTTCGACGCGCGTATTCATGCCGCACGCGGCCAGCGTGGGCAAATCGATTCGGCTGCCGCTTACCGCGACCTGCTCGGCGAAAGCAGCGAGGTCTCCCAGTCGCACCAGAACTGCGACAAAGTGCAAGACCCGTACTCCCTGCGCTGCCAGCCTCAGGTCATGGGCGCGTGCCTGACCCAGTTCCGCCAGGCCGCTGAAGTGCTGGTGGTCGAAGCCAACGCCGTATCGGATAACCCGCTGGTGTTCGCCGCCGAAGGCGATGTGATTTCCGGCGGTAACTTCCACGCCGAACCAGTGGCTATGGCCGCTGACAACATGGCGCTGGCCATCGCCGAAATCGGTTCCCTCAGTGAGCGTCGTATCTCGTTGATGATGGACAAACACATGTCGCAATTGCCGCCGTTCCTGGTGGGCAATGGCGGGGTGAACTCCGGTTTCATGATCGCCCAGGTGACCGCCGCCGCGCTCGCCAGCGAGAACAAGGCGCTGGCCCATCCCCATAGTGTCGACAGCATTCCGACTTCAGCCAACCAGGAAGACCATGTGTCGATGGCACCTGCTGCCGGCAAGCGCCTGTGGGAAATGGCCGAGAACACCCGTGGCATCCTCGCCGTGGAATGGCTGGCCGCGTGCCAGGGCCTGGACTTGCGCGAAGGCCTGAAAACCTCGCCGAAACTGGAAAAAGCCCGTGGCGTCCTACGCGCCAAAGTGGGGTTCTACGACAAGGATCGCTTCTTCGCCCCGGACATCATCGCCGCCAGCGAACTGCTCGCCAGCCGCTGCCTGAATGACCTGGTGCCGGCGAAGTTGCTGCCGAGCCTGTAAGCGACACTCGCTCTCTGTAGTGAGCGAGCTTGCCCCGCGCTGGGCTGCGTAGCAGCCCCTCCTACAGTCACCGCATTTCTCCAAGTGAAATGCGGTAGCCGGATTTGGGGTTGCTTCGCACCCCAGCGCGGGGCAAGCCCGCTCACCACAAAAAAAGCAGTTGTCATGAGCGCGGCTTTTAATTTTCTCAGGATAAAAATAATTAAGGACGAGAAATGCACCAGCAAGAAAAGGGTTTGAAACGTGGCTTAAGTGCCCGACATATTCGCTTCATGGCACTGGGGTCGGCCATCGGCACCGGGCTGTTCTATGGCTCCGCCTCGGCTATCCAGATGGCCGGCCCTGCCGTGCTGCTGGCCTACCTGATCGGCGGCGCCGCGGTTTTCATGGTGATGCGCGCCCTCGGTGAAATGGCCGTGCACAACCCGGTGTCCGGTTCCTTCGGCCAGTACGCCAGCACCTATCTGGGCCCCATGGCCGGGTTTATTCTCGGCTGGACCTACGCGTTTGAAATGATCATCGTCTGCCTCGCCGACGTCACCGCGTTCGGCATCTATATGGGCTTCTGGTTTCCCGACGTCGCGCGCTGGGTCTGGGTGCTCGGCATTGTGTTTCTGATCGGCGGCCTGAACCTGTGTAACGTCAAAGTCTTTGGCGAGATGGAGTTCTGGCTGTCGCTGCTCAAGGTCGGCGCGATTGTCGCGATGATTCTCGGCGGCTTCGGCATCATGCTGTTCGGTATCCATTCGGCGGGCGAGACCCAGGCCAGCGGCCTGAGCAACCTGTGGGCCCACGGCGGCTTTATGCCTAACGGTGTTGGCGGCCTGATCGCCTCGTTCGCGGTGGTGATGTTCGCCTTCGGCGGTATCGAAATCATCGGCATCACCGCTGGCGAAGCCAAAGACCCGCAGCGCGTAATTCCCAAGGCGATCAACGCCGTGCCGCTGCGCATCCTATTGTTCTACGTGCTGACCCTGTTTGTGCTGATGGCTATCTACCCATGGCCCCAGATCGGCAGCCAGGGCAGCCCGTTCGTGCAGATATTCAGTAACCTCGGCATAGGCTCGGCGGCGACCATTCTCAATATTGTGGTGATCTCGGCGGCAGTCTCGGCGATCAACAGCGACATCTTCGGTGCCGGGCGCATGATGTACGGCCTCGCCCAGCAAGGGCAGGCGCCCAAGGGTTTTGCCCAGTTGTCCAAACAGGGCGTGCCATGGATGACCGTGGTGGTGATGGGCGCAGCGCTGCTCGGCGGCGTGCTGCTCAACTACCTGATCCCGGAAAACGTGTTCCTGGTGATTGCCTCGATTGCCACCTTCGCCACCGTGTGGGTATGGCTGATGATTCTGTTCACCCAGGTCGCCATGCGTCGCTCGATGACTAAAGAACAGGTCGCTGAGCTGAAATTCCCGGTGCCGTTCTGGCCCTATGCGCCGGCGGCTGCCATCGTATTCATGCTGTTTGTGTTTGGTGTGCTGGGTTACTTCCCGGACACCCAGGCGGCCTTGCTGGTCGGCGCCGTGTGGATCGTGCTGCTGGTCGTTGCCTACCTGCTGTGGGTCAAACCCGCCGCCGGGCAAACGGCCAACGTCCAATACGACCCGGCTGTGTCTCATCGATAACTTAGGGAGGCGTTGATGAAAACCCTTTGGCAACACTGCCACGTTGCAACCATGGCTCAAGGTAACTACTCGATCATTGAGGATGCTGCCATGGTCACTGCCGGCTCACTCATCGAGTGGATCGGCCCGCGCAGCCAAGTGCCGACGGCGGACTACGCCCACGTGCATGACCTGCAAGGCGCGTGGGTCACTCCCGGGCTGATCGACTGCCACACCCACACGGTGTTTGGTGGCAATCGCAGTGGCGAATTCGAGCAGCGCCTTGAGGGCGTTAGCTATGCCGAGATCGCGGCCAAGGGCGGCGGTATCGCCAGCACCGTGCGCGCCACCCGCGCCGCCAGCGAGGATGAACTGTTCGACAGCGCCCGCAAGCGCCTGCGCAGTCTGCTGCGCGACGGCGTGACCACAGTGGAGATCAAATCCGGCTACGGCCTGGACCTGGCCAACGAACGCAAGATGTTGCGCGTAGCCCGGCGTCTCGGCGATGAGCTGCCGGTCAGCGTGCGCGCCACCTGCCTGGCGGCCCATGCGTTACCGCCGGAGTACAAGGACCGCGCCGACGACTACATCGAGCATATCTGCAGCGAGATGCTACCGGCCCTGGCGGCGGAAGGGCTGGTGGACGCTGTGGATGCCTTCTGCGAATACCTGGCGTTTTCCACTGAGCAAGTGGAGCGCGTGTTCAAGGTCGCCCAGAAGTTGGGCCTGCCGGTAAAACTGCACGCCGAGCAACTCTCGTCGTTGCACGGCTCCAGCCTGGCGGCGCGTTATCACGCGTTGTCGGCGGACCACCTGGAATTCATGACCGAAGAAGACGCCATTGCCATGGCTGCATCCGGCACTGTCGCCGTGCTGCTGCCAGGGGCGTTCTACTTCCTGCGCGAAACCCAGTTGCCACCGATGGAGGCCCTGCGCAAACACGGCGTGAAAATCGCCATCGCCAGTGATCTCAACCCTGGCACCTCGCCGGCACTTTCGGTGCGCCTGATGCTCAACATGGCCTGCACTCTGTTCCGCATGACCCCGGAAGAGGCCCTGGCCGGCGTCACGCAACATGCGGCCACCGCATTGGGCATGGGCGCTACCCATGGCTCACTGGAAGTGGGCAAAGTGGCGGATTTTGTAGCGTGGCAGATTGATCGTCCCGCCGACCTCGCCTACTGGCTGGGCGGCGAGCTGGATAAACGCGTCGTGCGCCATGGCGTCGATGTCACTGTTTAAGGAGTGCTGTTGTGGATAAGGTTCTGAATTTCAAACAAGGCCGCACCCCGCTGCTGATCAGCATGCCCCACGCCGGCGTGCGTTTGACACCTGCGGTCGAAGCCGGGTTGATCCCCGAGGCGCAAAGCCTGCCGGACACCGATTGGCATATCCCCACGCTGTATGACTTTGCCGAAGAGCTCGGCGCCAGCACTCTCTCGGCGGAGTACTCGCGCTTTGTCATCGACCTCAACCGGCCGTCCGACGACAAGCCGCTGTACGCCGGCGCCACCACCGGCTTGTACCCGGCCACGCTATTTGAGGGTGTGCCGCTGTTTCGTGAAGGCCTGGAGCCCAGCGAGGCAGAACGCGCCACTTACCTGCAAAAGATCTGGGGCCCGTATCACCGCGCGCTGCAAGAGGAACTGGCGCGGCTCAAGGCCGAGTTCGGCTACGCGCTGTTGTTCGACGCACACTCGATCCGCTCTGTGATCCCGCACCTGTTCGACGGCAAACTGCCGGACTTCAACCTCGGCACCTTTAACGGGGCCGCCTGCGATCCCGAACTGGCCAGCCAGCTGGAAGCCATCTGCGCCGCCCATCCGCAGTACACCCATGTGCTGAACGGGCGCTTCAAGGGCGGCCATATCACCCGGCATTTCGGCGACCCGGCGCAGGATATTCATGCGGTGCAGTTGGAGTTGTGCCAGAGCACTTATATGGAGGAGTTCGAGCCGTTCCGTTATCGCGCGGATTTGGCTGAGCCGACGCGGGTAGTGTTGAAGCAGTTGCTGGAAGGTTTGTTGGCTTGGGGGCAAGTGCGCTATCGGTGAGTCTAGGTATTGCTGAAACAGCTATCGGAAGCAAGCCCTTCCCACATTTGATCTCCAGGTGGCGTGGAGGGGCGAAGGGCTGACACAGGTCTAAGCGCTCAAGGACATGCTCATTGCACAATTCGGGTTTATAGTGCCAGACGGCAAAATAAAAGACGTCCCCTCAGGGATGAACCCGACCCCCTACGGAGCGCGCAATGCAGACTTGGTACCCGCAGATCAAACCCTACGCCCGGCACGATCTGGCAGTCGATGACACCCACACCCTGTATGTCGATGAAAGTGGCTCCCCCGAAGGCTTGCCTGTCGTCTTTATCCACGGGGGCCCTGGTTCCGGTTGCGACGCCCAGAGTCGCTGCTATTTCGATCCTAATCTGTACCGCATTGTCACCTTCGACCAGCGTGGTTGCGGGCGCTCCACGCCCCGCGCCAGTCTGGAAAACAACACCACCTGGGACTTGGTCGCCGACCTTGAGCGTATCCGCGAGCACCTGGGCATCGACAAATGGGTGTTGTTCGGCGGCTCTTGGGGCTCGACCCTGGCTCTGGCCTACGCGCAAACCCACCCTGAGCGTGTGCATGGCCTGATCGTGCGCGGCATTTTCCTGGCCCGACCGCAGGACATCGAATGGTTCTACCAAACCGGCGCCAGCCGCTTGTTCCCGGATTACTGGCAGGACTACCTCGCGCCGATTCCTGCGGACGAGCGTCACGATATGATTGCCGCCTACCACAAGCGCCTGACCGGTAACGACCAGATCGCCCAGATGCACGCTGCCAAAGCTTGGTCCGGCTGGGAAGGTCGCATGCTGGGCCTGTGCCCAAGCCCACAGCATGTGGAGCGTTTTTCCGAGCCGCAGCGCGCCCTGTCCATCGCGCGGATTGAATGCCACTACTTCACCAATAATTCCTTTCTGGAACCCAACCAGCTGATTCGCGATATGCACAAGATCGCCCATCTGCCTGGCGTAATCATCCACGGCCGCTACGATATGATCTGTCCGCTGGATAACGCGTGGGAGCTGCATCAGGCTTGGCCGAACAGCGAACTGCAGGTGATCCGCGAGGCGGGCCATGCGGCGTCCGAGCCCGGCATTACCGATGCATTGGTGCGCGCGACCGGTGAGATGGCACGGCGCCTGCTTGATCTACCGCCAGAAGAAGCATGAAGGGCCTGTTGCAACGGGTGTGTGGCGCCCGTGTCGAGGTCGAGGGTGAAGTCGTCGGTGCCATCGACCAGGGATTGCTGGTACTGGTGGCCGTTGAGCCTTCAGATACGCCGGAGAGCGCCGATAAGTTGCTGCACAAATTGCTCAACTACCGTGTGTTCAGCGACGACGAGGGCAAGATGAACCTGTCGCTCAAGGACATCGGCGGTGGTTTGCTGCTGGTGTCGCAGTTTACGTTGGCGGCGGATACCAAGAGCGGGCTGCGGCCAAGCTTCTCCACAGCGGCCCCGCCGGCCCTGGGAGCGGCGCTTTTTGATCACCTGCTGGTACAAGCGCAACAATTGCATGGCAAGGTGGCGTCGGGGCGTTTTGGTGCCGATATGCAGGTGCATTTGGTCAATGATGGCCCTGTGACCTTTCTGTTACAGACCTGAATGTATTAAAAACGACTTTTAATGCCTAAAAACGCAGGATTTCGCTACAAATACTTCGCTGCCCCTGATGCGTTGTCTCGCGGGCTACTAGATAATCGCGCGCTACGGGGATCAGCGTTGTTTGGTCCATTTTTGATTTAGGTAGAGACTTGTCCGACATCCATTGGGGAATCATTTTGACCCAGGGGAGTCGGAACAATGCTCGCCAACCTGGCATATAGATAGCTGGCCGTTGGTTTTTTGATCTGTTTTCGGCGAGGGTTGCTCGTGATTGTTAGTCCCTGTAATGCACCAAAATTGTCTGCCAAACGGTTACGAAACGCACTGGTAACGGGCTCAGCCCTGTTTTGCCTGTTCGGCGCGGGTCAGCTGTGGGCATTCAGTCTGGATGATGTGTCGGCCAAGGCAAAAGAGCTGGCTGGGCAGAAATACGAAGCTCCGCGCAGCAATCTGCCGAACGAATTTCGCGAAATGAAGTTCGCGGACTACCAGAAGATTCGTTTCCGCAACGAAAAAGCCGAATGGGCCGATCAGAACACCCCGTTCAAGCTGTCCTTCTATCACCAGGGTATGCATTTCGATACACCGGTGAAAATCAACGAAGTCACCGCTGACAGCGTGCAGGAAATCAAATACGACCCGTCGCGTTTCGATTTCGGCGATGTGAAGTTTGATCCGAAAGCAACCGAACAACTGGGTTATGCCGGTTTCCGTGTCTTGTTCCCGATCAACAAGAGCGACAAGCAAGACGAAATCATGACCATGCTCGGCGCGAGCTATTTCCGTGTCGTCGGCAAGGACCAGGTGTATGGCCTGTCCGCCCGTGGCATGGCGATCGATACTGCGCTGCCGTCTGGTGAAGAGTTCCCGCGTTTTACCGAGTTTTGGATCGAACGTCCAAAACCGGGTGACAAGCACCTGGTGATCTTTGCCCTGCTCGATTCCCCTCGTGCGACCGGCGCCTATCGCCTGATCCTGCGTCCGGGCACCGACACCGTTGTCGATGTGAAATCCCAGATGTTCCTGCGCGACAACGTCAGCAAGTTGGGCGTTGCCCCGCTGACGAGCATGTTCCTGTTCGGCGCAAACCAGCCGTCCAAGGTGCTCAACTACCGTCGCGAACTGCACGACTCCAGCGGTCTGTCGATCCATGCCGGTAACGGTGAGTGGATCTGGCGCCCACTGAACAATCCTAAACACCTGTCGGTCAGCAACTTCACCGTAGAGAACCCGCGTGGTTTCGGCCTGCTGCAACGCGGCCGCAACTTCAGCCACTACGAAGACCTGGACGACAACTACGACAAGCGCCCAAGCGCCTGGATCGAGCCTGAAGGTGATTGGGGCAAGGGTTCCGTCGATCTGGTCGAGATCCCGACCGCCGACGAAACCAACGACAACATCGTTGCCTTCTGGAGCCCGGCTGTACTGCCGAAAGTCGGCGAGCCGCTGGAAGTCGCCTACCGCCTGCACTGGACTCTGGACGACGCCGCGTTCCACTCGCCGGACAGCGCTTGGGTCAAGCAGACCCTGCGTTCCACGGGTGATGTGAAACAGTCCAACCTGATCCGTCAGCCTGATGGCAGCGTCGCCTACCTGGTGGACTTTGAAGGCCCGTCCCTGAAGAAACTCCTGCCGGACGCCCCGGTGCGCAGCCAGGTGAGCGTGGGTGACAACGCTGAAGTGGTAGAAAACAGCGTGCGTTACAACGAACACACCAAAGGCTGGCGTTTGACCCTGCGCATGAAGATCAAAGACGCAGGCAAACCGACCGAAATGCGTGCTGCCCTGGTTCAGGATATCCCGCAGCCAGAGCCGGAGAAGGTTTCGACCCAGGTGCTCAAGGCTGACAAGGTCCTGGCCAAGCAACACGAGAAACAGGCCAAGAAAGACGCGAAAGACAAGGAAGCCAAGCAGCCAGAAGCTGCCCCAGCCACACCGGAGCCGATCAAGACCGAGCAAGTCCTGACCGAAACCTGGAGCTATCAGTTGCCTGCCGATGAGTAATTCTCAAGTCCAGCCAGAAACTCTGTCCGAGTATCTGGCGCATCTCCCGATGACCGCTGAGCAGCGCGCCGAACTGGCGGGCTGCACATCCTTCACCGAGTTGCACGAGCGTTTGTCGTCCGCAACCTTTGACGCGCCCGTCGACGCCGCCCAGGCGTCGGTTGGCCGCCGCTTGACCCTTAGCACCGCCGAGGAGCTGCAAGACGCCGAAATGCTGGCGCTCGACGCCAGCGGTCGCGTGTGCCTCAAGGCCACGCCACCGATTCGGCGCACCCGTGTGGTGCCGGAGCCTTGGCGTACCAATATCCTGGTGCGCGGCTGGCGCCGCCTCACCGGCCGCAGCAATCCGCCGGCACCGCCGAAAGATGAGCGCGTATTGCCGGCCGCGCGCTGGCGTACCGTGGGTTCGATCCGTCGCTACATCCTGCTGGTGCTGATGCTTGGCCAGACCATCGTTGCCGGCTGGTACATGAAAGGCATCATGCCGTACCAGGGCTGGTCGCTGGTCGACTTCGACGAGATCCGCAACCAGACCCTGCTGCAAACCGCTACTCAGGTACTGCCTTACGCGCTGCAAACCAGCATCCTGATCATGTTCGGGATCTTGTTCTGCTGGGTGTCGGCCGGTTTCTGGACCGCCTTGATGGGCTTTCTGGAACTGCTTACCGGACACGATAAATACCGTATCTCCGGTAAAAGTGCCGGCGACGAGCCGATTCCGAAAGACGCCCGTACCGCGCTGGTGATGCCGATTTGCAACGAAGACGTGCCGCGTGTATTCGCCGGTTTGCGTGCGACGTTTGAGTCTGTGGCCGCTACCGGTGACCTGGACCGCTTCGACTTTTTCGTGCTCAGCGACAGTAATGACGCCGACATCTGCATCGCCGAACAGCAAGCCTGGCTCGACGTGTGCCGCGAGGCCGGTGGTTTCGGCAAGATCTTCTATCGCCGCCGTCGCCGTCGCGTAAAGCGCAAGAGCGGCAACCTCGACGACTTCTGCCGTCGCTGGGGCGGTGACTATAAGTACATGGTCGTGCTCGACGCCGACTCCGTGATGAGCGGCGAATGCCTGACCAGCCTGGTGCGCTTGATGGAAGCCACGCCGGATGCCGGGATTATCCAGACCGCGCCCCGTGCGTCGGGCATGGACACCCTGTATGCGCGCATGCAGCAATTCGCCACTCGTGTGTACGGCCCGCTGTTTACCGCTGGCCTGCACTTCTGGCAGTTGGGCGAATCCCACTACTGGGGTCATAACGCGATCATCCGCATGAAGCCGTTCATCGAGCACTGCGCCCTGGCGCCGTTGCCGGGTAAAGGCGCGTTCGCCGGCTCCATCCTGTCCCACGACTTCGTTGAAGCTGCGCTGATGCGCCGTGCCGGCTGGGGCGTGTGGATTGCCTACGACCTGCCTGGCAGCTACGAAGAACTGCCGCCGAACCTGCTGGACGAACTCAAGCGTGACCGTCGCTGGTGCCACGGTAACCTGATGAACTTCCGCCTGTTCCTGGTTAAAGGCATGCACCCGGTGCACCGCGCGGTGTTCCTGACCGGCGTGATGTCCTACCTGTCGGCACCGTTGTGGTTTCTGTTCCTGGTGTTGTCCACAGCCTTGCTGGCGGTGAACACGCTGATGGAGCCGCAGTACTTCATGGCTCCCCGCCAGCTGTACCCACTGTGGCCGCAATGGCATCCGGACAAGGCGGTGGCGCTGTTCTCCACCACCATCGTGTTGCTGTTCCTGCCTAAGTTGCTGAGCATCATCCTGATCTGGGCCAAGGGCGCGAAAGAGTTCGGTGGCAAGTTCAAGGTGACCTTGTCGATGCTGCTGGAGATGCTGTTTTCCATGCTGCTGGCGCCTGTGCGCATGATCTTCCACACCCGTTTCGTCCTTGCCGCGTTCCTCGGCTGGGCCGCGACCTGGAACTCGCCACAGCGTGACGACGACTCCACGCCGTGGAGTGAAGCGGTCAAGCGGCACGGTCCGCAAACCGTGCTGGGCTTCCTGTGGGCGCTGCTGGTGGTGTGGCTGAACCCAAGCTTCCTGTGGTGGCTGGTGCCGATCGTGGGTTCGCTGATGCTGTCGATCCCGGTGTCGGTGATCTCCAGCCGGGTCAAGCTGGGCCTCAAGTCCCGTGACGAGAGCCTGTTCCTGATTCCTGAGGAGTACAACCCGCCGCAAGCCCTGCTGTCGACGGAGAAGTACACCCATGAAAACCGTTGGCACGCCCTCAATGACGGGTTCGTGCGTTCGGTGGTTGATCCTCAGCAGAACGCCCTGGCCTGCGCCCTGGCGACCTCGCGTCACCGTGAGGCTGAGCCTATCGAGTACCTGCGTATCGAACGTGTGCGTCACGCGTTGAAAGTCGGCCCGGCCGGCCTCAACAACGGTGAGCGTCTGGCTTTGCTCAGTGATCCGGTGGCCCTTGCCCGCCTGCACGAGCAGGTCTGGAGCGAAGGACATGCCGAGTGGCTCGCCGCTTGGCGTGATTCGATCAAGGCCGACCCGCACGCGCCGTTGCTACCGCTGCAACCGCTGTCCTCCCAGGCCCAACCGGCCTGATTCAGACACCCCCGAGGGCTCACCTCGGGGGTGTTCGAAGCGCTGGTCCTACAGCGTTTCCCGCCTCTTCTTTGTCTTCCTGACGCCCTGTTATTTCGAAACAAAAGACCCTCGTCCGAGGCGTATTTGCGTGCCCGCGACTAGGTTAGGATCGCCCCCCAATTTTCTTGGCTGCGAGGGATTCATGCTCAAAAGGTATTGTTCGGCATTGCTTATCAGCGCTGCTGCATTGATTCAAATCAGCCAGGTGCACGCGGGTGCGATTGACGACGCCGTCCGGCGTGGTGTGCTCAAGGTTGGCACCACCCCCACCTATATCCCTTTCGAAATGACCGATAAACAGGGGCGCATTGTCGGCTTTGAAATTGACCTGCTCAACGTGATGAGCCAGGCGCTGGGGGTGGAACTTGAACTGGTCGTGATGCCCTACACCGAACTGTTGCCGGGCTTGCTGGCGAAAAAATTCGACTTGATCGGCAGTGGTATGACTGTCACTCAGGAGCGCAACTTAAGGCTGAACTTCAGTGACGCTTTCATCGTGGTGGGCCAGAGCGTACTGCTGCACCCCCGTCTGGCGGGCAAGGTCAGCAGTATTGAAGACCTGGACGATGCCGGTTACAGAGTCGCTGTCACTGAGGGCACCACCGGCAAAGCAGCGGCTCAACGGTTTTTGGGGGCGGCCCGACTGAGTAGTTTTGCCACGCCGGAGGAAGGGGTTCGCCAGGTCGTAGCGGGGGAGGCCGATGCCTTTATCCATGACGCACCCTACAACCTGATCGCGGTGAACCGGGCGGAGAACGGCACGCTGCTGGCGCTGGAACAACCGTTTACATTCGAACCCTTGGCGTTTGGCGTAAAAAAGGGCGATTTCGACAGCATTAACTGGATCAACCATTTCTTGAACCAGGTGGCCCAGGATGGGACCTATGATCGGCTGCATGACAAGTGGTTCAAGGACACCACCTGGCTGGCAGAACTCGACTGAAAGTCATAACTGCTTACATATCAACCCATTGCCGTGTCAGGTTGCGCAAGTGTCTACCCCTGCGGTTGATCGCAGCGTCGTGGGTCTTTTCCTACATACCCTGATAACAATTGCCCGTGAAACCTTTGTGACGGGCAACGAGTGGGTTAGGATCGCACCCCGAAATGGTGCAGCCCTTTTTGCGCGCCGACCTTATAAGAATCGTTCAGGGGACTTGATGATGAAAAAGTATCTTTCGATGCTGCTGCTTGGCGTCACTGCGCTGGTCGCAGCCAATGCGGCCCAGGCTGGCGCCATCGACGATGCGGTCAAGCGCGGCACGCTGAAAGTCGGCATGGATCCGACCTACATGCCGTTCGAGATGACAGACAAGCGCGGTGAGATCATCGGCTTCGAAGTTGACATCCTCAAGGCCATGGCCAAGTCCATGGGCGTCAAGCTGGAGCTGGTTTCCACGGGTTATGACGGCATCATCCCAGCGTTCCTGACCGGCAAATTCGACATGATCGGCAGCGGCATGACCCTGACCCAGGAACGCAACCTGCGCCTGAACTTCAGCGAACCCTTCATCGTGGTCGGCCAGACTCTGCTGATTCGCAAGGACCTGGAAGGCACCATCAAGTCCTACAAAGACCTGAACGACGAGAAATACCGCCTGACCTCCAAGCTTGGCACCACCGGTGAAATGGTCGCCAAGAAGCTGATCTCCAAAGCCAAGTACCACGGCTATGACAACGAGCAGGAAGGCGTGCTGGACGTAGTCAACGGCAAGGCCGATGCCTTTGTGTATGACGCACCGTACAACGTGGTTGCCGAGAAGAAAGTCGGCAACGGCAAGCTGGTGTTCCTGGACGAACCCTTCACCTTCGAGCCATTGGCGTTTGGCCTGAAGAAAGGTGATTACGACAGCATCAACTTCATCAACAACTTCCTGCACCAGATCAAGAACGACGGCACCTACGATCGCATTCATGACAAGTGGTTCAAGAGCTCAGAGTGGCTCAAGGACATGGAATAAAGGCTGTCCTGTAGTGAGCGGGCTTGCCCTGCGCTGGGGGGCGAAGCCGCCCTAAATCCAGACGCAGCGGTGTTTCAGAAAGACCGAGGCGCATGATTTTGGGGCTACTTGCCCCCCCCCCAGCGCGGGGCAAGCCCGCTCACTACACAAAGGCGCATGCCTTCGAATTTTTTGGATGTCGAGTAATGAAACAGAAAAAAGCCCAATGGCCTTGGCACCTGCTAACCGTGGTCGTGCTGGTCGGCCTGGCCGGCGCCTTGTACTACGCTACCTCGCTGATGTCCTACGAATGGCGCTGGAACCGCGTGCCGCAATACTTCGCCTACCAGGCCGAAGAAGCACAGCGTGCAGCGGACATCTCCACCGTCATTGAGCTGGTTCGTAACGGCGACGTCGCCGAAGTGACCCTGCGCAACGACGCTGGCAACGAGCAAAAGGTGACGGTTGCCGACAACAGTCTGCAAGTGGCGCGCGGTGATGACGTGGCCGAAGGCGATGTCATTGGTGTGAATCGTCATTGGGCGTTGGGCCCGCTGATGTGGGGGTTGTGGACCACGCTGTGGCTGTCGGTGGTTTCCGGGATTTTGGGCCTGGCGATTGGCCTTGCCACCGGTTTGTGCCGACTTTCCAACAACCCGACCTTGCGTGATCTGTCGACGATCTACGTCGAACTGGTACGTGGCACCCCGCTGCTGGTGCAAATCTTCATTTTCTATTTCTTCATTGGCACGGTGCTCAACCTGTCACGGGAATTTGCCGGGATCGCCGCGCTGTCGCTGTTCACCGGCGCCTATGTGGCCGAAATCGTTCGCGCCGGCGTGCAGTCCATCACCCGCGGGCAGAACGAAGCCGCGCGCTCCTTGGGCCTGAGTGCCAGCCAGTCGATGCGCCATGTGGTGCTGCCGCAAGCCTTCAAGCGCGTACTGCCGCCCTTGGCAGGGCAATTCATCAGCCTGGTGAAAGACACGTCCCTGGTCTCGGTGATCGCCATTACCGAACTGCTCAAGAGCGGTCGCGAAGTCATCACGACCTCGTTCTCGCCGTTTGAAATCCTGTTCTGCGTCGCAGGCCTGTACCTGCTGATCAACCTGCCGCTGTCGAAAATGGCCAGCCGGCTTGAGCGGAGGCTCGCCCAAAGTGATTGAAGTCCGCGATCTGGTAAAAGTCTTCGACACCCGTGGCCATGTAGTGCGTGCGGTAGACCATGTGACCACCCAGGTGGCCAAGGGAGAAGTGCTGGTGGTGATCGGCCCGTCCGGCTCCGGCAAGTCGACTTTCCTGCGTTGCCTCAATGGTCTGGAAGAGTTCGACTCGGGCTCGGTGAGCATCGACGGCCTGCAACTGGCCGATCCGAAAACCGACGTGAACGCCTATCGTCGTGAAGTCGGCATGGTGTTCCAGCACTTCAACCTGTTCCCCCACATGACCGTGTTGGAGAACCTGTGCCTGGCGCAAAAAGTCGTGCGCAAGCGCGGCAAGCAAGAGCGCGAAGCCAAGGCCTTGGCCCTGCTGGAAAAGGTCGGCATTGCACAGAAGGCCAACGAGTTCCCATCACGCCTGTCCGGCGGCCAGCAACAACGGGTGGCGATCGCCCGGGCGCTGGCGATGGAGCCCAAGGTGATGCTGTTCGACGAGCCCACCTCGGCCCTCGACCCGGAAATGGTCGGCGAAGTGCTGGACGTGATGAAGACCTTGGCCCTGGAAGGCATGACGATGGTCTGCGTTACCCACGAAATGGGCTTCGCCCGCGAAGTGGCGGACCGTGTGTTGTTCTTCGATCACGGCAAGTTGTTGGAAGATGCGGCACCGGTCGAGTTTTTTGATTCGCCAAAAGACCCGCGTGCCCAAGCGTTCCTGCGTCAGGTTCTGTAAGCCCAAGGCCACTGAAACCGGGAGGTTCATATCTTGAACCTCCCTACGCATTGCTGCAGATCCGTTCCCAGTCGCGCCAACTCGATACTCGCCGCCGCCGTCTGTTCGCTGGCGGCAGCGGTTTGCTCCGAGGCATCGCGGACCTTCAAGACGCTGCGATTGATCTCTTCGGCCACCGCGCTTTGCTCCTCGGCCGCTGCGGCAATCTGCGGGTTCATTTCCTGGATGATGGCCACGGTGCGGGCGATCTCCGTCAGGGCGTCCCCGGCGTTGCGAGTCAGGCCGACGCTGTTGTCGGTCAGCGTGCGGCTGTAGTCCATGATGTCGGCCGCCTGTTGGGTGCCCCTGTGCAGGCCACCAATCAATTCTTCGATTTCTTCGGCGGACTGCTGGGTCCGCCGGGCGAGGCTGCGCACTTCATCGGCGACCACGGCGAAGCCCTGGCCTGCCTCACCGGCCCGTGCGGCTTCAATCGCTGCATTGAGCGCCAGCAGGTTGGTCTGCTGCGACACGGACTTGATCACGTCCAGCACGCTGCCGATTTTCTGGCTTTCCCGTTGCAGCCCCAACATGGCTTCGCTTGAGCGAGCCATCTCATGGGCCAGGTGTTCAATTTGTGCCACGGCATCCGTGACCACCTGATCGCCCAGTTCAGCCTGCTGATTGGCCTGGCCGGCGGCAATCGATGCTTGCTCGGCGTGGCGCGCCACTTCCTGGGCGGTGGCCAGCATCTGGTTCATGGCCGTCGCCACCTGCTCGGTTTCATCGCGCTGATTATTCACCCCGGCGCGGGTTTGCTCAGTGACGGCAGAGAGCTCTTCGGCGGCGCTGGCGATTTGCCGTGCGTTGTCGCTGATGTTGCCAACCAACCCCCGTAGGTTCAGCGTCATTTGGCTCATGCTGCGTTGCAACTGGCCCAGCTCATCGCGGCGCTGTGACTGCACTTCGTTGCTCAGATCACCCTCGGCAATGCGGTTGGCCACCATGAGCGCCTTGCGCAGCGGGTGCACGATTTGTCCGGCAATCACCCAGGCGGCCAAGGCGCCGAAGAGCACCGCGGCAGCCGCAATACCCAAGGTCTGGATGCGGGCTTGGTCGGCTTCTCTGTCGCGTCGTTGGGTCTGATCCTGGCTCAAGAGGTCACTCTGCGCGAGCAACTGATCCAACTGCTGCTCCAACTGGTTATGGCTACTTTCGGTCGTGAGTTGGGTGTCTTTAAGGCGGGTCAGCTGGGTGCGGATACTGAGCACGGCGTTTTTCATCGCGTCACTGTCGACCGCCAGTTTGGCCACTTCAGCCTGGGCGAGTTCGAGGCTGCGTTCTGCGTCAACCACGGCTTGTCCATACGCATCCAGCGAACTTGAAGCCCAAGCCGGGCTCTTGGCACGGTCCTCGGCCTGTTCCATGGCCTGGCGCAGGTTTTCGACGGCATCCAGGGCTTTTTCATCTTCCTGATCAGGCAAGTCGCTAGCCAGTTGTGCCAGAACATCGCCGGCCCGCGTGGTGCTCTGTGTCAGCTGTTCCCGGGCACTTTCGCGTTTTTCCACCAGCGCGGGCACGCCCTTGAGTGTGGATTTGAACGTGGCAGACATCCGCGTCATCTCCTGCAGATATTGAATGGCTTTCGGCACCTTAAGTCGGTTGGACAGCTCCGCCAGGGCCTTGTCGACTTTCTCCATACTCGCGCTCAATCGACTGAGGCTTTCGGCGTCGTCCAGGGTGCGATAGAGGATTCTGTCGGTGCGCAGCTCTTCGCCGGCCACCGCCAGTTGTGCCAGTACGCTCAGCGTTTGTGATCGGTAAAGGGACGCCGCTAATGCTTGCCAGCCGGTCACGGCAATGACAAGGCTCAGGGCCAGTACCAGGGCAAAGCCCAGGGCCAATTTGAGGGTGACACTGGCGTTACCCAGCAGGTGAGTCATTCGACGAAGCATGATTAACCTCCGACAAGTGCGTGAGCACACTGAACTGACCTGAACGCTAGTGTCTTTGAAGATCGGGAGGGGCTGATAAACGTGTAGGAAGTTTCATAGATTGCAGGCGGCGACCCAGGACAGGTCGCCGCGCGGGGAGGTAGGTCAGACTCGGAAGCGACCCACCAGTGCTTGCAGATGCGTGCCCAGGCGCGCCAGTTCGGTGCTCGACGCGGCGGTTTCTTCACTGGCCGCAGCCGTCTGCTCCGAGACATCGCGCACGTTCAGCACGCTGCGGTTGATCTCTTCCGCCACAGCGCTTTGCTGTTCGGCGGCGGTGGCGATCTGGGAGTTCATCGTCTGGATAGTCGAGACTGTGCGGGTGATGTTCTCCAATGCGCTGCCGGCACGGCGGGTCAGCTCGACGCTGCTGTCGGTGAGGCTGCGACTGTTGTCCATGATGGTCGCCACCTGTTGGGTGCCGCTCTGCAGGCCGGCAATCAGCTCTTCGATCTCTTCGGTGGACTTCTGCGTGCGCTGGGCCAGGCTGCGCACTTCATCGGCCACCACCGCGAAGCCACGTCCGGCTTCACCGGCGCGCGCGGCTTCGATTGCGGCGTTGAGGGCCAGCAGGTTGGTTTGCTGGGCCACGGATTTGATCACGTCGAGCACGCTGCCGATCTTGTCGCTTTCCCGTTTAAGGTCGCCCATGGCGACTGTGGAATTGCCGACCTCAGTGGCCAGGCGCTCGATTTGGGCGATAGCTTCACCGACCACCTTGTCGCCTTCGCGGGCCTGCTGGTCAGCCGCTGCGGCGGCCTCGGAGGCTTCTTCGGCATTGCGCGCGACTTCCTGCACGGTCGCGGCCATCTCGTTCATGGCGGTGGCTACTTGGTCGGTCTCGACCTTCTGGCTGTTGACCCCGGCGCTGGTCTGTTCGGTGACAGCCGACAGTTGCTCAGCAGCGCTGGCGATCTGGGTCACGCCCTCGCTGATGCCGCCGATCAACTCGCGCAAGCCCACGGTCATGCTCTGCATAGCCCTCTGCAACTGCCCCAGCTCGTCCTGGCGCAAAGACGTCAGGTTGTGGCTCAGGTCACCCGAGGCGACGCGCTCGGCGACCTTGAGTGTTTGGTCCAGCGGGATAATGATTTGGCGGGTGATCGCCCAGGCCGCCACCAGGCCAAAGATCAACGCCAGCACAGTTGCCAGCAGCAACAGAGACTTGGCTTGCGCGGCATCGGTGTCGCGCACCACGGTTTGGGAGAGGGTCAGTTTGTCGCTGTGGCCAAGCAACAGATCGCCTTGATCGCTCATGGTTTTAAGGGCCGCAGCGCTGGCCACCTGCGAGTCGCGGTACTGGCTGACAGCGGCGCGGTAGGCTTGCAGCGAGACGCTGGCCTGTTGCAGGTTGGTCGAATATTGCTCAGGCAGTTGGCCGTTGAGGCTGGTGATTTTCTTCAGGGCATTGTCGATGGCATCCAGTGCGGGTTGCTCGGCTTCGACCTTGCCGCTGTAGGTATAGCCGCGCACTTGGAAGCGCGCCTGCTGTATCAGTTTGCTCGCTTCCACCACAGTGTTGAACTGGGTGACGCTGTCGCCTTGCAGCAGGGCCTTCTCGATCTCATTGATCTTGAGCACCGCGTTGTCAGCGGTATCTCCCAGCTTGCTGCGGGCGTTTTCACGGTTGGCGCTGGCTTGCACCATGTCGCCGAATGCGCGCTTGTACTGGTCCACGGCGGCCAACTGTTCATCGACCAGGGCCGCGTCGGCGGGTTGTTCAATTAGGTTGCGGGCTTTATTCAGGCCGCTATTGAGCTTGTCCAGCAATTCGCTGACCGCGCCTGGGCCTTGTTCGCCATGGCGCAATTCATAGTCCCGGCGAGCCAGGCGCAGGTCCTTGGTCAATCCATTGAGGCTGGAGATAAAGCCCAGCTTGTCACCGCGACTGATCACATCGCCCAGGCCGGTCCAGCCGGTGAAGGTGATCATCAGTGTGAGTAGTAACACCAGGCCGAAACCTACGCCCAACTTGGTTTTGACGCTGACATTCCCCAGCTTTTCGGCTAACCAACGATACATGCTGCGAACTCCCCTGGAACAAGGCTTGGACTTATTCAGGAGTTATCGGCCTGCGCCCGGGATTCTGTAGCGACGCAGCTCTAATGGCGGGGGGGTGCGCCCGATAGGGGGATCGGTCGATATATTTATCAGCTGACAAACCGTCATCGGGGGCGAGCCCCTCTCACAAGGGGACAGCGCCGTTGTTAGAAGAGGCGGGCGAGCAGGGCGGTGACGGCGGTTTCAACCCGTAGGATCCGTGCGCCGAGTTGTACCGGCTGCAAGCCAGCCTTGGCCAATAGGTCCACTTCGTAGGGGATCCAGCCGCCTTCCGGGCCGATGGCCAGGGTAACCGGCTCATCCAGCCCACGGGGGCAAGCTGGGTAATCGCCTGGATGGCCGATCAGGCCAAGGGTGCCTTCGGTCATGGCCGGCAGGCGGTCTTCGACGAATGGCTTGAAGCGCTTTTCGATGATGATCTCGGGCAGCACCGTGTCCCGCGCCTGTTCCAGGCCAAGGATCAGTTGCTCGCGTATCGCCTCGGGCTCCAGGAACGGGGTCTGCCAGAAGCTCTTTTCCACTCGGTAACTATTGACCAGCACCACCTTCGGCACGCCCATGGCAGCAACGGTTTGCAGCACCCGGCGCAGCATTTTCGGGCGGGGAAGGGCCAGTAGCAGGGTCAGGGGCAGCTTGGCTGGAGGCGGTTGGTCGAAGCTCACTTGCAGCTCGGCTTCGCTGGCTTCCAGACGCAACAATTGCGCGACGCCCATCAACCCGCCGATGCGCCCCACGCGCAGGCTGTCGCCTACGGCGGCGCGGTGGACCTCCTGCATATGCACCAGGCGTCGATCGCGCAGGATCACCCGGTCGGCCGCAATAAAGTCGGCCTCTTCAAGCAGCAGCAGGTTCACGGCTGGGTCGCTGGCGGCTGTTCGTCGTCGACGGGTTGGTCATCCGGGTGATCGCCACGCTTGCTGATCAAACCGCTGAACAGGATGCCGATCTCGAACAGCATCCACATCGGCACGGCCAGCAGGGTCTGGGAGAAGATGTCCGGCGGCGTCAGGATCATGCCGACCACGAAGCAACCGATGATCACGTACGGGCGGATCTTCTTCAGGTAGGCCACGTTGACCACGCCGATCCACACCAGCAGCACCACGGCCACCGGGATTTCGAAGGCCACGCCAAAGGCGAAGAACAGCGTCATCACGAAGTCGAGGTAGCTGGTGATGTCGGTCATCATCTCCACGCCCGCCGGAGTGGCAGCGGCGAAGAACTTGAAGATCAACGGGAATACCAGGAAGTACGCGAACGCCATGCCGGTGTAGAACAGCAGGATGCTCGATACCAGCAACGGCACCGCGATGCGCTTCTCGTGCTTGTACAGGCCCGGCGCGATAAAGCCCCAGATCTGATGCAGGATCACCGGGATCGCCAGGAACAGCGAAACCATCATCGTCAGTTTCAACGGCGTGAGGAACGGCGATGAAACATCCGTGGCGATCATCGTCGCGCCGGCCGGCAGGTACTGGCGCAGCGGCGTGGAAACGAAGGTATAGATCTGCTGGGTAAAGGCGAACAGCCCGGCAAAGATGATGAATATGGCCGCTACGCAACGCAGCAGGCGCGTACGCAGCTCGGTGAGGTGCGAGACCAGCGGCATGTGCTGGTCGTTTTCCGGTTTATCAGCGCTCATGGGGCTCGCGGCGGCAATGTAGGGTCATGGGGCGCGGGCGACGCAACGGGCGTCGGCGCAGGCTCGGTTGGCGCGGTAGGCGTCGGGGCGGCGGGCGTAGGCTCAACCGCTGGCGCAATGCTGTGCTCGGCCACAGGCTCCACCGGCTTGGCGGGCTCCTGGACAGGGGACAAAATCTTCCGTGCTTCCTGCTCCAACGACAGAATGTGCTCGTTGTGCAGTTGGCGGCGGATCTCGTCGGCGCCGATTTCCCGTTCAACTTCCTGTTTGATCGCGTTGAAACTGCGTTTCAGGCGCCCGATCCACAGGCCGGCCGTGCGCGCGGCACCGGGCAGGCGTTCCGGCCCCAGTACCAACAGGGCCACGAGGCCGACGAGCAGCAGTTCAGAGAAGCTGATACCAAACATTATTCAGTGCTCACGAGTCTTTGCGGGTCGGCTCTTCGACTTTCTCAGCCTGCACGTCGAAGGTGCGACGCTCGGTGATCGGCTGGGCGGCCTGCGGGTGCACAGGCTGGACCGGCGGTACGGGATTGGCGGCGGGGTCGGCAGGCTTTTCGTCGTCGTTCATGGCTTTACGAAAGCCCTTGATCGACTCGCCCACGTCGGTGCCCAGGTTCTTGAGTTTCTTGGTGCCGAACACCAGTACCACGACCACCAGAATGACGATCCAGTGTTTCCAGTCAAAAATGCCCATGCTGCAAATCCTCTAGTCTTAGTTATTCAAGCGGACGGGCGCGAGGCCTTTTCGGCATGCCCGGACAAGCCGAAGCGACGGTCCAGTTCGTCCAGCACTGCCTGTGGATGCTGCCCCAGTTGGGCGAGCATGACCATGCTATGGAACCACAAGTCGGCGGTCTCATAGATGACATCGCTGCAGTCGCCGCTGATTTGCGCATCCTTGGCGGCGATGATGGTCTCGACGGATTCTTCGCCGAGCTTTTCCAGAATTTTGTTCAGGCCCTTGTGGTACAGGCTGGCGACGTAGGAGCTGTCGGCGTCCGCACCTTTGCGGTCTTCCAGCACCTGGGCCACGCGGTTCAGGGTATCGCTCATGGTCAGTGTCCTGCGGAATAAATGGCGTGCGGGTCTTTGAGCACCGGTTCGACGGTTTTCCACTCGCCGTTCTCGAACACGCGATAGAAGCAACTGTGACGGCCGGTGTGGCAGGCGATATCGCCGATCTGCTCGACCTTGAGGATCACCACGTCGGCGTCGCAGTCGATGCGCATCTCGTGCAGGGTCTGCACGTGCCCGGACTCTTCGCCCTTGCGCCACAGTTTGCCACGGGAACGTGACCAGTAAATGGCACGCTGCTCAGTGGCGGTGAGGCTCAGGGCCTCGCGGTTCATCCAGGCCATCATCAGCACGCGCCCGGTCTTGTAGTCCTGGGCAATGGCCGGCACCAGGCCGTCACTGTCCCACTTGATCTCGTCCAGCCAGTCTTTCATGTTCGGCTCCGGCAATTTGCGACAGTGTATAACCGGATTGGCTATCGACGCACGATCAGATAAACACCCACGGCGACCATGATCCCCGCAGGCCAGTGGCCCAGTTGATTCAACGGCCCACCAATGGCCAGCATCACACCGCCCACCAGGTGCGCGGCGCCGAGCAGGCGCAGGAACCAGTCATCCTTGCGCTTGCGCCACGGCGGTTCCGGGTCCTTGGCGTGGGGCTGGGACATGCGCTCAAGCAAGTCGCGAGTCATGTTGGCCAGGTGCGGCAGTTGTTCCATTTGGCTGTGCAGGTTACCCAACACGGTTTTCGGGCTCATGCGCTCGCGCATCCAGCGTTCGAGGAACGGCTGGGCGGTGTTCCACAGGTCGAGGTCCGGGTACAACTGACGGCCCAGGCCTTCGATGTTGAGCAAGGTTTTTTGCAGCAGTACCAACTGCGGCTGCACTTCCATATTGAAGCGCCGCGCGGTCTGGAACAGGCGCATCAGCACCTGACCAAAGGAGATGTCTTTTAACGGTTTCTCAAAGATCGGTTCGCACACGGTGCGGATCGCTGCTTCGAATTCGTTGAGTTTGGTTTCCGCCGGCACCCAGCCTGAGTCGATGTGCAACTGCGCCACGCGGCGGTAGTCACGCTTGAAGAAGGCGAACAGGTTGCGCGCCAGGTAGTCCTGGTCTTCCGGGGTAAGGCTGCCGACGATGCCGCAGTCGATCGCGATGTACTGCGGGCTCCACGGGTTGACGGTGCTGACGAAGATGTTGCCCGGGTGCATGTCGGCGTGGAAGAAGCTATCGCGGAACACTTGGGTGAAGAAGATCTCCACACCGCGTTCGGCGAGCATCTTCATATCGGTGCGCTGGTCGGCCAGGGTGGCGAGGTCGGTGACCTGCACGCCGTAGATGCGCTCCATCACCAGCACTTTCGGGCGGCACCAGTCCCAATACACTTGCGGCACGTACAGCAGCTGCGAGCCCTCGAAGTTGCGCTTGAGTTGGCTGGCGTTGGCGGCTTCGCGCAGCAGGTCGAGTTCGTCGTAGATGGTTTTTTCGTAGTCGGCGACCACGTCCACCGGGTGCAGCAGGCGCGCGTCGGCAGAGAAACGTTCGGCAGCGCGGGCGAGGATGAACAACCACGCGAGGTCCTGACCGATGATCGGCTTCAGGCCTGGGCGAATGACCTTCACGACCACTTCTTCGCCAGTCTTGAGCTGCGCCGCGTGGACTTGTGCCACGGAGGCCGAGGCCAGCGGCTCGACGTCGAAGCGGGTGAAGACCTCGCTGATCTTCTTGCCCAACTGTTCTTCGATCAGTTTCATCGACTGCTGTGAATCGAACGGCGGTACGCGGTCCTGCAACAGCATCAATTCGTCGGCGATGTCTTCGGGCAGCAGATCGCGGCGCGTCGAGAGGATCTGCCCGAACTTGATGAAGATCGGCCCCAAATCCTGAAGCGCCAGACGCAGACGCGCACCGCGGTTCAGCTCCAGTTGCTTGCGCGGAAACCAGCGCCACGGCAGCACGTAGCGCACCGCCAGCAGAAACCACGGCAAGGGTAGGGCGAACAGCAAGTCATCGAGGCGGTAGCGGATTACGACGCGCTGGATACGAAACAAACGGCGGACGGCGAGCAGCTTCATGCGTTATCGCTTGGATCAAGGGAACGGCTCAGGCGCTCGAAGCGCGCCTCAAGGCGTTCCAGGTCGATTTTGGCCTTGTCGAGTTCGCGAAAGCGCGCTTGCGCTTCCTGCTGCCCGACCAGGGTGCGCGATTCTTCGCTCAGGTATTCGGCGAGGTTCTGGTTGAGGCTGGCAAACCCTTGCTGGTACCAGCGCGTGCGGCTGCGCAGGTGCCCGCTTATCAACTGGGTGGTCACGGGGCCGATCCAGCGGGACAGCTCGTATTCCCAGTCCAGCTCCAGGTCTTGCAGCACGGCGGCCAAGTCCATCAGCACCGCGCTGTCGCCTTCCAGCGCCACTTCAGGGCTGTGCAGGATGGCGGTCTTGTTGCGGCTCAGGGCCAGGTGCAACAGGCTCGACGCCGGCGCGCGCAGAGTGCAGTCGGCTTCGGCGGCCCATTGGCTGGCCAGCAGCAGGCCTTCGTCGCTGGGCAGGATAAAAAGCTGCAAGGCGGGGCTGGTGCAGTCGACGGCAATGACCTTGCCCTCTAAATGCGCGAGCCGCGCCAAGGCGGTACTGTCCAGGCGCAGCACACGGTTGAGGCCGTGTTCGACGCTGGCGAGCAGGCCTGCGAACAGCATCAGGGCTTGATGCCGCGGTGCAGGGCGACGATACCCGAGGTCATGTTGTGGTAGGTCACACGGTCGAAACCGGCTTCTACCATCATCGACTTCAGGGTTTCCTGGTCAGGGTGCATGCGGATCGATTCGGCCAGGTAGCGGTAGCTTTCGGCGTCATTGGTGATCAGCTTGCCCATCAATGGCATGAAGGCGAAGGAGTAGGTGTCGTAGACCTTGGACATCAGCGCATTGGTCGGCTTGGAAAACTCCAGCACCAACAGGCGGCCGCCCGGTTTGAGGACGCGCAGCATCGAGCGGATCGCGTCTTCCTTGTGGGTCACGTTGCGCAGGCCGAAGGCGATGGTCACGCAGTCGAAATGGTTGTCGGGGAACGGCAGCTTTTCAGCGTCGGCCTGGACGAATTCGATATTGCCGGCCACACCCTTGTCGAGCAGGCGGTCACGGCCAACCTTGAGCATCGAACCGTTGATGTCTGCCAGCACGACCTGACCGGTCGGCCCGACGAGCTTGGAGAACTTGGCGGCCAGGTCGCCGGTGCCACCGGCGATGTCCAGCACACGGTTGCCGGTGCGCACACCCGACAACTCGATAGTGAAGCGCTTCCACAGGCGGTGCATACCGCCGGAGAGCACGTCGTTCATCAGGTCGTACTTGGCGGCGACGGAGTGGAACACCTCAGCGACTTTTTCCGCTTTTTGGCTTTCCGGAACGTTCTTGAAGCCGAAGTGAGTGGTGGGTTCGGCATCGCTGCCTTTGCGCTGATCAGTCATATCGCTGTCACCAAAAGAGAATGCGGGACATGATAATCCCCAAGGCTTGCTTTGTCTTGGCAAGGCTGCAGGTAAGATAGGTGGTCACCGAGGCCTTTTGCCGCAGCGAAGGTATTCAAATCCCTATAAAGAGGAGTCATTGCAATGGCCCGTATAACCGTTGAGCGTGCACATTCCCTGGGTAAAGAAGGCGCACGGGCAAAGGCCGAGAAGTTGGCGCACAAACTCAAGGAGCAATATGGGCTTGAGCCGTCGTGGTCCGGCGATACCTTGAACCTCAAGCGCTCCGGGGTTAAAGGAACAGTATTAGTGGCGGATGATTCGCTGCGTATTGATGTGGAGTTGGGGCTGTTGATGTCGGCCATGAGTAGCACGATCAAGTCTGAAATCGAGAAAGCCTTGGATAAGGCATTGGCCTGATCGATTGTTCTTAGGGTGCCGATTCTAATTTTTCCTCCTACTTTGTGCCCAAGCCCTCAACTCCTGCGGGCCGTTCCTCCACCCTATTCTGCGTGAGGTGCACCATGGCCAAAGTTATCTTGAAGAAAAAAATCGACGTACAGACCGGCGCCCTGACTGACGTTAAAACCTACGCCCGCAAGATCTGGCTTGCAGGACTCGGTGCTTATGCCAAGGTCGGCAGCGAGGGCAGCGAGTACTTCAAAGAGCTCGTAAAGAGCGGTCAACATGTTGAAAGTAAAGGTAAAAAAGTTGCAGTTGAACAACTTGATGCCGCCAACAGTCAGATTGACCAAGTAAAGAGCAATGTCTCCGCTGTCAAAGGTCTGGTAGAAGTTCAGCTGGATAAAGTTGAAAAAGCTTTTGACACTCGTGTTGCAAGTGCCTTGAATCGAATCGGCATTGCGTCTAAACATGACGTGGAGACACTCTCTGCTAAGCTCGAAGAGCTGACGGCATTGCTCGAACGTGTCGCGCGTAAACACTAAGGAGACATCGGGATGGCTGTTAAAAAGACTACTCAGAAAGAAGGCAGCTCGTGGGTCGGGAAAGTTGAAGAATATTCCCGCAAAATCTGGCTCGCTGGTTTAGGTGTGTACTCGAAGATCGACATTGACGGCAACAAACTCTTCGAGACCCTGGTTAAAGACGGCGAGAAGGCCGAGAAGTTGACCAAGAGCACCGTTGGCAAACAAGTTAATGCCGCTAAGGCGACTGCCGGTTCGCGCATCAGTGATGCGAAGAAGCAGGTGCTGGGTACCTGGAGTGAACTTGAAGGGGCGCTGGATACACGTCTTAACAAGGCGATTTCGCGACTGGGCGTGCCGAGCCGTACTGAAGTCAAGGCACTGCACACCAAGGTCGATACCCTGACCCGGCAGATCGAGAAACTCACCGGCGCCAAAGTAACTCCGGTGAAAACCGCAGCCGCGAAACCGGCTGCCAAGCCAGCGGCTAAAACCGCTGCGGCCAAACCGGCCGCGAAAAGCGCTGCCAAGCCGCTGGTGAAAGCCGCCGCCAAACCCGCTGCCAAGGCGCCGGCAAAAGCTACCGCAAAAACGGCTGCCAAACCTGCCGCCAAAACCGCCGCCGCCAAACCAGCCGCTAAACCAGTGGCCGCCAAAGCCGCTGCCAAGCCAGCAGCGAAAGCAGCCGCCAAACCGGCCGCCAAGGCCGCTGCCAAACCTGCGACCAAGCCAGCGGCTAAAACCGCTGCGGCCAAACCCGCAGCCAAGCCTGTTGCGGCAAAACCAGCGGCCAAACCTGCTGCGGCGAAGAAGCCCGCCGCGGCCAAAAAACCAGCAGCGACCAAGCCAGCCGTTGCGGCCAAACCTGCTACCGCGACGACCCCTACCGCTTCATCAGCCAACTCGGTTGCTGCACCGACGCCCGCTGCCGTGAGCCCGACTGCAACGCCGGTTACCCCGACGCCATCCAGTCAGTCCTGATTTTTCCGGGACACATAAAAATGCCCGGCCTGAGAAGGTCGGGTTTTTTTTGCGTGTTTGGCGTTACGACACCAACGCTAGGCCTGCGCCGATCAGTTGTAAGTGATCGAAGCGGTAATGGCTGAGGCCAGAGTGCTTTGGGTAATGGCTGCGCCGTTTTTGTGGTCCGCAGCGCCGAGCGGCAGGACTGCTCGGTTGCCGTAAACCGTCACTGTGCGGGCATCATCGGCCACAATGGGGATGATGTTCTGGACAGCGTCACACCGCGCGCAGTGCCTGTATTGGCGAGCAGGCAGTCGTTGCCGGGCGCTGGCGTGCCGGAAACCGAAAGGTCACATTGGATGCGTTGGTGCAGGTGACTTTAGTCGACGTATACGACTAGGAAGCCTACGCGGGTTTTGCTAGGCCTGCTTCTATGCTCACTACTTACACCGTCAGGCTTTTAGATGACCATGAAAAGGTTCGGCAGGCAATTGAGCTGGGCAAAACCCAAAACCTGACCGAGCTGGTGACGGCCATTCGAACGGTCGCTCAAGGCCGGATTTACTTGAAACCCTGTAGGTGTCCTAAATATGAAATCGAGAGTGGAGCTTTCAACTCTGTTGCAAATGAACGCTTGTCCAACACCCAAGGAGCAGGAAGTGTTGCGGTGTTTTCTCGATGGTATGACGGTAAATTCAATTGCTGCGAAGTTTTCGCGTAGTGCAAGTACCATCAGCACGCAGAAGCAATCGGCGTATCGCAAGTTGGGCATTAGCAGTGACAGCGAACTCTTCAAGTTCAGTTACCAGTTCGGCGAGCCGGGATGACGGCCCGTCAAACGGGCTCATCCAAATAACGCAGCGCCAACCGCTCCGTCGTTAGCCGTGTCGGCAATAGCAGGTGCGGCGCTACCAGCATCATGATCTGGTACACCACGACCCGTATCTCGCCTTCGCGATCAAGTATCCGCTGGTAATCCAGGGAAAACAGCAAGGTCATGGTGATCTGTTCCACCAATTGCCCCAGTGCCTGCGTGTCACTGACCACTTGCCCCGCTGCCTTCAATCGCGCCAGCAATGATGCCAGGGTACGTTTGAGCGCTGTAAGCAGGTTGCGAATGCCTTTGGCAAGCTTCGGTAGGCGTCCGGCCAAGTTGGATAAGTCCTGGAACAGAAACCGGTAGTGGGCCATTCGCTCGACAATCAGGTGCAGGAACAGCCAGTAATCCTCAGCCTTCAATTGTGCGTCTGCGGGCGGATCAAGCAACGGCGCCAGCTCACCTTGAAAACGCTCAAAAAGCCCAATGATCAGCGGCTCCTTGCCATGGAAGTGGTAGTAGAGGTTGCCGGGACTGATCCCCATTTCATTGGCCACCTCCATGGTTGATACATTCGGCTCGCCCTTTTGGTTGAACAACTGCAGGGCGCATTCAAGGATACGGTCGCGGGTCTTCATCCAGTCTTCTTAATGTGATCGTTGAGCTCAGCGCACTCGCACATAGGTGCCCGGCGCCGCTTCCATCGGTGGGTAATTCTGGTTGCCCAGAGCCGTGAGGGTTTCGCGTTGCACGCCCGAGCGCTGCTGGATCCACTCCAGCCATTGCGGCCACCAACTGCCTTCGACATGGTTGGCGTCGTAGTACCAGGCGCGTGGGTCGCTGCTCAGCTTTGGGTTCTCGACGTAGTTGGCCTTGGGGTTGCCCGGAGGGTTGAGGATGCTCTGGATATGCCCGCTGTTGGACAGTACGAAGCGCCGCTCGCCGCCCAGCAATTGTGTGGAGCGATACACCGCGTCCCACGGCGTAATGTGGTCGTTGATGCCGGCCACGCTGAAGCTGTCCACGGTGACCTTTTGCAAGTCAATGGGCGTGCCGCATACCTCCAGGCCGCCGGGATGGCTCAGCGGGTTGTGCTTGAAGAAGTCCAGCAGGTCGCCATGCAGCGCGGCGGGCAGGCGCGTGTTGTCGTTGTTCCAGTACAGGATGTCGAAGGCCGGCGGTTCCTTGCCCAACAGGTAGTTGTTGATCCAGTAATTCCAGATCAGGTCATTGGGGCGCATCCAGGCGAAGACCTTGGCCATGTCGCGCCCATCCAGCACTCCCTCTTGATAGGAGCGGCGTTTGGCGGCTTCCAGGGTTTGCTCGTCGGCGAACAGGGTGGCGGGGCTGTCGATCTGGCTGTCCAGCAGGCTCACCAGGTAGCTGGCGCTGGAGATGCGGCGTAGCTGACGCTTGGCCTGCAAGTGGCCTTGCAAGGCGGCGATGGTCAGGCCGCCGGCGCAGGCACCCATCAGGTTGACTTCTCGGGCGCCGGTGATTGCCCGGCATACGTTAAGCGCTTCCTCCAGTGCCGCAACGTAGGTGGACAGGCCCCACTCGCGGTGGCGCACATCCGGGTTGCGCCAGCTGACCATAAAGGTCTGCAGTCCGTTTTTGAGCGCGTACTGCACAAAGCTGTTGGCCGGGCTCAAGTCGAAAATGTAGTACTTGTTGATCTGCGGCGGCACGATCAGCAGTGGCTTGGCGTACTGTTTTTCGCTCATGGGCTTGTACTGGATCAGCTCCAGCAGCTCATTGCGAAACACCACCGAGCCAGGGGTGGTGGCAACCGTCTTGCCAACTTCGAACGCGTGCTTGCTCACTTGGCGTGGCAAGCCGTTGTTGTGCAGCAGGTCTTCGAACAAATTGGCCACACCGCGCACCACGCTGTTGCCGCCGGAGTTGAGCAACTCTTTGACGGCCAGCGGGTTGAGCAGGGTGTTGGAGGGGGAGACGGCATCGTTGAGCAGGGAGAAGGCGAAGTGTGCGCGGGCCCGGTCATCGGCGCTCAGGGCGCTGTCGTCGATCCAGTGACGTGTCTGCTTCTGCCAGCTCAAATAGGCTTGCAGACTTCGGCGGTAGAGCGGGTTGAGCTTCCAGGTGGGATCGCTGAAGCGGCTGTCATGGGGGTTGGGCTCGTGCACGGTCTCGCCCAACAGCACCCGACCCAACTGGCCGCTCAAGGCCCAGGCATGCCGTGCGGTGTGCACCGGGTTGCGCAAGCTGTGGGCGGCGACGCTGCGCAAGGTCGAGAGCAAGTTCCTGCCCCTGAGGCCGGTGATCGCATTTTGCGCATTGATGAACGCAGCAGGGGTAGGCGCCGGGTTCGTCACGGGTCTTTCTCGCATGAGCCAACACTCCTTCGTCTAGCCATCAAACAGGCACGCCAATTCAGAACCATAGTCGGTTCCTGGCAAGTTGCGCGGCGTTGCGTCCTTACACCGCCGGGCGTGGATGAATCACTGCACGCATTCGCTCCTCTTCCAAGAACTTCATGATGATCGGCGCCACGGCTTCGGCCCGGGTGATCAAGAACAGGTGGCCGTCATCGATGATGTGCAATTGCGCATTGGGGATGCGCCAAGCCAGCATGCGCATATTGATCAAGGGGATCAGCGGGTCGTCGTCCCCCGCCAGCACCAGGGTGGGCTGGCGGATCTTGTGCAGCCAATGGATGCTGGTCCAGCCCAGCCCGGCGAACAGCTGCCAGTAGTAACCGAGTTTGCCGGCAGATCGCACCTTGCTCGCATGTTCGGCGGCGAGGTTCGAGTCGCGGCGGAAAGAACCGCCATAAATCATCGGCGCGATACGCACCACATGGGACGGTTGGATGTAGCGGCGTGGGCTTGCCATCAGCCACAAAACCTTGGGCTTACCCGGCACCATCACTGCGCCAGCCGCCGTAGCTGCCAGGATCAGTTTCTTGCAGCGCTCCGGGTAGTCATAGGCAAACTGTTGCGCCAGTGCACCACCCCAGGACACGCCTACGGCGTTGACCTGGCCGTAGTCGAGATAGTCGAGCATGCGCGCGGTGAGCTTGGCCAGGCCGGGAAAACGATAGGGCCGCTTGGGGGTAGATGAGCCGCCGACGCCTGGCACATCGAATGCAATCACCTCCAGGTCCGGGTCCAGGGCCTGGACGAACGGAAACACCAACTCAAGGTTGGCGCCGATGCCGTTGAAGATCAGCAGCGGCGTCAAGTGAGGCTTGCCCGGGCGCACCGCCGTGCGGATGGTCTGGCCATCCAGGTCGATGGTGCGGAAGATGAACGGTTGCGGCATGCTCAAGCCCTGTGAGGTAGTCCGGTAGGTATTGGGTCAACGTGGGAGGGGGCTTGCTCCCGATAGCATCAACGCGGTGTAGCAGGCGCTCCGTGTCGCCTGCATCGGGAGCAAGCCCCCTCCCACATTTGATCCCATTTCAATCTAACGCTCGTGTACGTAGGTTCCAGGTGCCGCTTCGGCTGCGGCGTAGGTTTTGTTGCCTAATGTCGTCGGCGCCTTCTTCAGCTTCCCGGCGCGCTCTGCCTGCCATACCTGCCAGTGCAGCCACCAGGAATCGGTGTGCTTGGTTGCGTTCTCCTGCCATTCCAGAGGCTTGCCCGCGAGGCTGTCGCTGGTCTGGTAGCGCGCCTTGGGGTTGCCCGGTGGGTTGAGAATGCTCTGGATATGCCCGCTGCTGGACAGCACAAATTCCACTTTGCCGCCAAACAACTGCGCCGACTTGTAGCAAGACTGCCAGGGTGTGATGTGATCGTTGGTGCCGGCCAGTGAATAAATATCCGCCGTGACCTGCTTGAGGTCGATGGGCGTGCCGCACACTTCCAGTGCGTTGGCGCGTACCAGCGGGTTGTTTTTGAACAGTTCGATCAGGTCGCCATGGAAGGCGGCCGGCAAACGTGTGGTGTCGTTGTTCCAGAACAGGATGTCGAACACCGGCGGCTCGTTGCCCAGCAGGTAGTTATTGACCCAGTAGTTCCAGATCAGGTCGTTGGGGCGCATCCAGGCGAATACCTTGGCCATGTCGCGGCCTTCCAGCACGCCGGCCTGGTAGGAATGACGCTTGGCCGCTTCCAGGGTCTGCTCATCCACAAACAGCGCCACCTGGGTGTCCAGGGTGGTGTCCAGCACACTCACCAGCAAGGTCAGGGCGTTGACCTTCTTCTCACCCAGCGCCGCGTAGTGGCCGAGCAGAGCGGTGCAGGTAATGCCTCCGGAGCAGGCGCCGAGCATGTTGATGTCTTTGCTGCCGGTGATCGCCGTGACCACATCGACCGCTTCCTTGAGCGCCTCGATATAGGTCGACAGGCCCCATTCGCGCTGGGCCTTGGTCGGGTTTCGCCAACTGACGATAAAGGTTTGCTGGCCGTTGCGCAGGCAGAAGCGCGCCAGGCTCTTTTCCGGGCTCAGGTCGAATACGTAGAATTTGTTGATCTGCGGCGGTACGACCAGCAGCGGGCGCTCATGCACCTGCTCGGTGATTGGCTTGTACTGGATCAGCTCCAGCACGTCGTTGCGAAACACCACCGCGCCTTCAGTGGTGCCAAGGGACTTGCCCACTTCAAAGGCGCCCATGTTGACCTGGCTCGGCATGCCGCCGTTGTGCACCATGTCCTTGGCCAAATGTGACAGGCCGTCGAGCAGGCTTTTACCGCCGGTTTCAAAGAAGCGTTTGACTGCCGCCGGGTTGGCTGCGCTGTTGGTGGGGGCCATGGCTTCGGTCATCAGGTTGATTACGAAGTGGCCGCGGCTGATGTCCTGGTCCGACAGGTTGCTGTCGCCAATCCAGTCATGCAGTTCCTTGCGCCACGCCAGGTAGGTTTGCAGGTAGCGCTTGTAGAGCGGGTTCTGGCTCCAGGCCGGGTCGTGGAAGCGACGGTCGTCGCTCTCAGGCACCAGCTCCGATTTGCCGAACATCACATTCTTCAATTCAACGCCAAAGTGGGCGACGTGCTTGACGCTGTGCAACGGTTGCTTGATGGCTTGGGTCAGCACCATCTTGGCCGAGGCCAGTAAATCCTTTTTGCGTAACGCGATGATCGGGTTGAGCCCCAGGGTGTTTTCCGAGGCCTGGCGTTTCAAGTCATCGTTGTTCTTGTTACTCATCTACGACGCTCCATTGTCCGAAAGACGAGTACCGGGTACCGCCGTGCACCAAGTTTCGATACACAACACAAGCCTGGTACTGCGACTCGGGTGACCGTTGATACCGCATCGTCAAATGCAGGGAACTTGCCAGTTCCATTGGTTACCCGAGTTTAATTTTTTTCGCAAGCGGGCCAATCGTTGACCACGCGACAGGGCATTCAAACAGATGAAATTAGAAAATGCCCTCTAATGAGCGAGAAGCCTGGACTAGAGCATCAGCCGCACGACCGACTGACTCGGGTCGCGGGTTTTGCCGGCGGCTTTGAGCTCGGCGAGATAATCGGTCCACAACGCGTCCTGACGCACGGCCAATTGATAGAGGTAGTCCCAAGTGAACAGTCCGCTGTCATGCCCATCGTCGAAGGTCAATTTCAGTGCGTACTGACCGGCCGGTTCTACTTTGATCAACTTAACGTTGAGCTTGCCGAATTGCAGGATGGGTTTGCCGTGGCCCTGGACCTCGGCGGAAGGCGAGTGGGTGCGCAGCAGTTCGGCGGGAAGTTGGTATACCTCGTCGGGCCCGTAGGTGAGACCGAGGGTGTTTGAGGTTTTGTGCAGGTTTACAGCAGTAGGAAACTTGGCCATATGAGGTGCTCTTGAATAAACCGGCTTAAAAATGTGGGAGGGGGCTTGCCCCCGATTGCAGTGGGTCAGCTATAGATAAGCTGACTGATCCACCGCTATCGGGGGCAAGCCCCCTCCCACATTTGAAGCAAAGCAGTTCTGTGTGAGGCTTACAGAATATACCGCGACAAGTCTTCGTTCTGTGCCAATTCGCCCAAGTGGCTGTTGACGTATTCGGCGTCGATCTTGATCGCCTCGCCATTCTGCGCACCGGCCATGTCGCCGGCGCTGAAAGACACTTCCTCAAGCAAGCGCTCAAGCAACGTGTGCAGGCGACGTGCGCCGATGTTTTCGGTCTTCTCGTTGACCTGCCACGCGATCTCAGCCAAGCGCTTGATACCGTCCGGCAGGAACTCAATGCCCAGGCCTTCGGTTTTCAACAGCTCGCGATACTGCTCAGTGAGCGACGCATGCGGTTCGCTGAGGATGCGTTCGAAGTCGCCAGGGGTCAGTGCCTTCAGCTCTACGCGAATCGGCAGACGACCTTGCAACTCCGGCACCAGGTCGCTTGGCTTGCTCAGGTGGAACGCACCGGAAGCGATAAACAGGATGTGGTCGGTCTTGACCATGCCCAGCTTGGTGTTCACGGTGCAGCCTTCGATCAGCGGCAGCAGGTCGCGCTGTACGCCTTCGCGGGACACATCGACGCCGCCGGAATTGCCGCGCTTGGCCACCTTGTCGATCTCGTCGATAAACACGATGCCATGCTGCTCGACAGCTTCCAGAGCTTTGGCCTTGAGCTCTTCCTCGTTCACCAGGCGCCCGGCTTCTTCGTCGCGTACCAGCTTGAGCGCCTCTTTCACCTTGAGCTTGCGGCTTTTCTTCTTGCCCTTGCCCATGTTGGCGAACAGGTTCTGCAACTGGCTGGTCATTTCTTCCATGCCAGGCGGTGCGGAAATATCGACGCCGGAGACCTCGGCGACTTCAATCTCGATTTCCTTGTCATCCAACTGGCCTTCGCGCAGGCGTTTGCGGAACAGTTGGCGGGTGTTGGAATCGGACGACGGCGCTGCGTCTTCGTTGAAACCCATGCGTGCCGGTGGCAACAGGGCATCGAGGATGCGTTCTTCGGCGGCGTCTTCGGCGCGGTGGCTGACCTTGGTCACTTCCTGTTCGCGCAGCATCTTCAGGGCGGCGTCGGCCAGATCACGGATGATCGACTCGACGTCACGGCCCACATAGCCGACTTCGGTGAACTTGGTCGCTTCGACCTTGATGAACGGGGCATTGGCCAACTTGGCCAGGCGCCGGGCGATTTCGGTTTTACCGACACCGGTCGGGCCGATCATCAGGATGTTCTTCGGTGTTACTTCAACGCGTAATTCTTCGGGCAGTTGCATCCGGCGCCAGCGGTTACGCAGCGCGATGGCAACGGCGCGCTTGGCATCGTCCTGGCCGATGATATGGCGGTTGAGTTCATGGACGATTTCGCGGGGAGTCATGGACATAGTTTTTGGCGGCCTCAAGCGGGAATAAGCCTACGGCTTACTCGGCGAGGTCCTGCTCCTCAATGGTGAAGTTGTGGTTGGTGAACACGCAAATGTCACCGGCGATACCCAGGGCGGTTTCGACGATTTCGCGGGCCGACAGGTCGGTTTTCTTCAACAGTGCGCTCGCCGCGGCCTGGGCGTAACCGCCACCGGAGCCCATGGCGATCAAGCCGTGCTCGGGTTCAACCACATCGCCGTTGCCGGTGATGATCAGCGAAGCGTCTTTGTTTGCTACAGCCAGCATGGCTTCCAGGCGGCTGAGGGAGCGGTCGGTGCGCCATTCTTTAGCAAGCTCCACAGCGGCGCGCACAAGGTGGCCCTGATGTTTCTCAAGCTGGCCTTCGAAACGCTCGAAGAGGGTAAAAGCGTCGGCGGTAGCGCCAGCAAAGCCGGCGAGCACCTGGCCGTGGTACAGGCGACGGACTTTCTTCGCGTTGCCTTTCATCACGGTGTTACCCAGGGAAACCTGGCCGTCGCCGCCCATGACGACTTTGCCGTGGCGACGTACTGAAACGATGGTGGTCAAGGGGAGAGTCTCCACGCAGCGGGGCGAAAATGCCCTGATGGAAACTCATATGGGGGTGGCGGGGGGGATTTCAACCGTAGGGGTTTATGGCGGACGAGTGGTGTTTATCGGTCTGACACACATTTCAGAGCGCTGCAAAACCAAATGTGGGAGGGGGCTTGCCCCCGATGGCGGAGTGTCAGTCAATGAATCTGGTGACTGATACACCGCCATCGGGGGCAATCCCCCTCCCACATTAATGCTGTTGTGTCTTCGAAATCAGCGGCTCTGGCGTTGTTGTAACAACAGGTTGCTAAACCCTGCGCCGGCCAATTGTTTCTGTGCCACGGTCAGCTGTTCGCGGTTGCTGAACGGCCCCACCAGGACGCGATACCAGGTCGCGTCCTTTACAGTGCCCGACTCCACCGTCACCGTCTGGCCCAGCAGAATAATCTGCGCACGCACACGATCCGCATCCGCCTGTTTCGGGAACGAGCCCGCTTGCAGGAAGAACTTGGTCACCGGCGCCGCTTTGGTCTCCGCAACCGGTGGTGCGGGCGGCGGAGTAATCCCGGCCAGTGCTGCCTGGGCCCGCGCGGTGTCGATTTTCGCGGCTTCCGCTGGGGTCACCGGGGTGGTCGGCACTTGCGGCGTCGGCAGGGTTTTCTCCGGCACGGCGTCAGGCGGCACGATCACTTCCGATTCCGGCAGCAACGTGTAGAAGTCGTATTTCGGCTTCACTGGTGCCGTCGGGCTAGGCGCTGTCTTATTGGCTTCGGCCATTTTCGTGGCTTTCTGCTGTTCCTGTTTGACCCGTTTGACGTCATCGCCCTGGCCGGGATCCAGCTTCATCAGGAACACGATAAACGCGCCAACCGTGAGGCCGATGGCCATCCACAACCAGCCCGGAATCGGCTTCTTCGCCGGGGCCTGGTAGCGGCTGGCGCCGCGCTTGGGTGCAGGTTTTTTCTTGGCAGCCAACTTACATACGCTCCAGAGTTTCCAGGCCCAACAGTTCCAGGCCTTGCTTGAGGGTCCGTCCAGCCAGTGCGGCGAGGCGCAGGCGGCTTTGCTTCTGGGCTTCGTCGTCGGCGGTGAGGATCGGGCAGTTCTCGTAGAAGCTGGAGAACAATCCGGCGACTTCATACAGGTAGGTGCAGAGGATATGCGGCGTGCCTTTCTCGCCGACGCTGTTCAGCACTTCGCCGAATTGCGCCAGTTTGGCGGCCAGTTCCTGTTCATGAGGCGCGTCCAGCACGATCTGGCCTTCGACTTCGCTGAAGTCCTTGCCCAGCTTGCGGAACACACCGGCCACGCGGGTGTAGGCGTACAGCAGGTACGGCGCGGTGTTGCCTTCGAAGTTGAGCATCAGTTCGAAGTTGAAGCTGTAGTCGCTGGTGCGGTGCTTGGACAGGTCGGCGTATTTCACCGCGCCAATCCCCACTACGCGGGCGATGTTGCGCAGGTCGGCTTCGGCCAGCTCCGGGTTCTTTTCCTTCACCAGGTTGTAGGCACGCTCCTGGGCTTCGTTCAGCAGGTCGATCAGCTTCACGGTGCCGCCGTCGCGGGTCTTGAACGGACGGCCATCGGCGCCGTTCATGGTGCCAAAGCCCATGTGTTCCATGTGCATCGGGTGGGTGATGAAGCCCGCACGGCGCGCCACTTCGAACACCTGCTGGAAGTGCAGGGCTTGGCGCTGGTCGACGAAATACAGCGCGCGATCCGCCTTGAGCACGCCGCTGCGGTAGCGCACGGCGGCCAAGTCGGTGGTGGCGTAGAGGTAGCCACCATCGGCCTTGACGATGATCACCGGCAGCGGCTCGCCGTCGGCGGTCTTGAATTCTTCGAGGAACACGCACTGCGCGCCGTTGCTCTCGACCAGCAGGTCCTTGGCCTTGAGGTCGTTGACCACATTGATCAGGTCGTCGTTGTAGGCGCTTTCACCCATCACGTCGGCCATGGTCAACTTGACGTTGAGCAGCTCGTAGATTTCCTGGCAGTGGGACAGCGAGATATCACGGAAGCGGCCCCACAGATCCAGGCATTCCTTGTCGCCGGCCTGCAGTTTCACCACCAGGCCACGGGCCCGGTCGGCGAACTCTTCGGATTCATCAAAACGCTTTTTGGCGGCGCGGTAGAAGTTCTCCAGGTCCGACAGCTCGTTGCTGGTGATCGGGTTTTCCTGCAGATAAGCCATCAGCATGCCGAACTGGGTGCCCCAGTCGCCCACGTGGTTCTGGCGGATCACGGTGTCGCCCAGGAACTCCAGCACCCGCGCCACGCCATCGCCAATGATGGTCGAGCGCAGGTGGCCGACATGCATCTCTTTGGCGAGGTTAGGTGCCGACAGGTCAATGGCCACGCGCTGAGCCGGGCCGGCCTTACGTACGCCGATCTTGGCATCGGCGAGGGCTGCATCCAGGCGCGAAGCCAGGGCCTGGGTGTTTTGGAAGAAGTTGATAAAGCCAGGGCCGGCGATTTCGGCCTTGGTCACACTCTCATCAGCCGGCAGCGCGGCGATGATTTTTTCCGCCAGGTCGCGCGGCTTCATGCCAGCCGGCTTGGACAGCATCATCGCGATGTTGCTGGCGAAGTCGCCGTGGGTCTTGTCTCGGGTGTTTTCCACCTGGATCGCCGGCGTCAGGCCTTCAGGCAACACACCTTCGTTGACGAGTTGGGTGAGGGCTTGTTGGATCAGCTGGCGAATGGTGTCTTTCATGGTGTTCTCTTTCGACCGCAAGCGGCGGCGCGCGATGCGCAGGTGGAAAAACTGGGCATTATCCGTGGCGAGGGCGGGCTTGCCAACCTTCGCGGGACCTGTGGCCTGGGTTAATACAAATCTACCGGGTCTACATCCAACGACCATCGCACTTGTCGGCCGCTGGGCATTTGCTCCAGGGCAAGCAGCCAGCTACTTAATAGTCGATGCAGCGGTGCGCGTGAGGTTGCCTGCAAGAGTAGCTGAGCGCGATAGCGTCCGGCGCGGCGCTCCATGGGCGCGGGCACCGGGCCGAGCAGTTCGATGCCGGTCAGGCTCAGTTCGCCCAGTAAACTTTCGGCGACGCTGCATGCTTCATCAAGAAAACCTTCGGCCTGGCCGGGCTTGTGCGCTTCTGCTCGCAGCAATGCCAGGTGCGCAAACGGCGGCAGGCCGGCGGAACGGCGTTCGCTCAGTGCTTGTTCGGCGAAGGCAAAATAGCCTTGTTCGGTCAGTTGGATCAGCAAAGGGTGGTCAGCGAGGTGCGTCTGAATAATCACCTTGCCCGGCTCCTCCGCGCGCCCGGCACGACCCGCGACCTGCACGATCAACTGCGCCATGCGCTCGCTGGCGCGGAAGTCCCCGGAAAACAAACCACCGTCGGCATCCAGGATCGACACCAGTGTCACCCGTGGAAAGTGGTGCCCTTTGGCGAGCATCTGCGTGCCCACCAGGATGCACGGCTGGCCTTTCTGAATAGTGGCGAACAGCTGATTCATCGCGTCTTTGCGCGACGTGCTATCGCGGTCGACTCGCAGTACCGGGTAATCCGGAAACAGAATGCCCAAGCGCTCTTCGGCACGTTCGGTCCCCGCGCCCACCGGACGCAGGTCCACCTTGCCGCACTGTGGGCAATGGCGAGGCACACGTTCCACATGGCCGCAGTGGTGGCAGCGCAGCTCGCCGTGGCGTTGGTGCACGGTCATGCGCGCATCGCAGCGCTCGCACTCAGACATCCAGCCGCAGTCATGGCACAGCAGTGTCGGCGCAAAGCCGCGGCGGTTGAGAAACACCAATACTTGCTGACCAGCGGCAAGGGTCTGGCCGATGGCTTGCTGCATCGGCCCGGAAATGCCGCTGTCCAGCGGACGGCTTTTGACGTCCAGGCGCATGAAGCGAGGCTGCTTGGCGCCGCCAGCGCGCTCATTCAAGCGTAGGAGCCCATAACGGCCGGTGTAGGCGTTGTGCAGGCTTTCCAGGGATGGGGTGGCCGAACCGAGCACAATCGGAATGTCTTCCTGGCGCGCGCGCACCAGTGCGAGGTCGCGGGCGTGGTAACGCAGGCCTTCCTGCTGTTTATAGGAGCCGTCGTGCTCCTCGTCGATGATGATCAGGCCGGGGTTTTTCATCGGCGTAAACAGCGCCGAACGGGTGCCGATAATAATGTCAGCCTCGCCATCTCGCGCGGCCAGCCACGACTCGAGACGTTCACGGTCGTTGACCGCCGAGTGCACCAGTGCGATGCGAGCGTTGAAGCGCTGTTCGAAACGCGCCAGGGTTTGCGGGCCGAGGTTGATCTCAGGGATCAACACCAGTGCCTGCTTGCCGGCCTGCAGGGTTTCGCGGATCAACTGCAAATAGACTTCGGTCTTGCCGCTGCCGGTGACGCCGGCCAGCAGGAACGCATGGAAACTGTCGAAACCTGCGCGAATCGCTTCATACGCCGCGCGTTGCTCGGGGTTCAGCGGTAATTCCGGCTGGGCCAGCCAATGTTCGTGGCGCGGGTCGGGGGCGTGCTTGCGGATTTCCACCTGCACCAGGCCTTTGGCTAGCAGCAGGTCGAGGCTGTCCTTGCTCAGCATCAGCTTGCTCAATAGCTGATGCGCTACGCCGTGTGGATGTTGGGCCAGGGTTGCCAGGGCTTCACGCTGGCGCGGGGCACGGGCGATGCGCGGGTCATCGAGACGGGCACCGGGCACCGTCGACCAGAAACGCTCCTGGCGTGCTTCGGCCAACTCTCCCTGACGCAACAGCACCGGCAGCGCCCAGCTCAAGGTGTCGCCCAGGCTGTGCTGGTAATACTGGGCGGTCCATAGGCACAGCTTGAATAGCGCGGGCGGCAATGGTGCGGTGGCGTCCAGGATGGCCAGGGCCGGTTTGAGCTTTTCGGCCGGGACTTCGCTGTGATCGGCGACTTCTATCAGAACGCCGATCATTTCCCGTCGGCCAAAGGGTACGCGCACGCGCATGCCTGGCTGCAATTGCGCTCGCAGCACGCCGGCCGGGGCCCGGTAGTCGAACAGGCGGCGCAGGGGCGAGGGCAGGGCTAGGCGCAAAATGGCGTCGGGCACGCGGGGTTCCATATAAGGAGGGTGATGAGGAAGGGCGGGAGCCTAGCAGACAGGGCAAGGCTTGGGTATGCCATGGTTTTCTGATGAAAGGAGCTTTTATGTTGGGAATCGGCCGCAAGGGCCGCTTGCGCGTTTAAAAAGGTCTGGTAGAATCCGCGGCCTAATTACGTGCGGTATTCGACAATAGTGTCGAGTGGCGGCACGCTAGCCCGAGGAAGTGCCATGAAAGCCGATATCCATCCAGCGTACGAAACCATCGAAGTAACCTGCAGCTGCGGCAACAAGTTCGAAACTCGCTCGAACCTGTGCAAGCCACTGGGTACTGACGTATGCAACGAGTGCCACCCGTTCTACACCGGTAAGCAGAAGACTCTGGACACCGGCGGCCGCGTACAGCGCTTCGCAGATCGCTTTGGTGCTTTCGGCAAGAAGCCTGCTACTCCAGCAGAGTAAGGCTCAAAGGCCTTATGGGCTTTTGCCAGCTGTTGAAAAAGGCGTCCCTTGTGGGCGCCTTTTTTGTGCCTGGGATTTGGCTGTCGGCTGTTCAGGCCGAGGTGTTTTGCCCTGCACCGACGTCCGTGTCCCAGGTCGAGGTGCAGCGTGTGGTTGATGGCGATACCGTACGTCTCAAGGATGGCCGCAGCGTGCGGATGATCGGCCTTAATGCGCCGGAGACCGGCAAAAAGGGCCGAACCGATGAGCCCTATTCTGTCGCCGCTCGCCAGCGTTTGCAGGCGTTGGTGGCGGCCAGCGGCGGTCGCGTCGGCCTGGTGCCGGGGCGCGAGCCTAAAGATCATTACGGTCGTACCCTGGCCCACCTTTACGGTGGCAATGGCGAGAACTTGGAGGCGCAATTGCTGGCTGAGGGCCTTGGATTCCAGGTGGGCGTCGCGCCCAATGTGGATCTCGTCGCCTGCCAGCAAACCGCTGAAAACCGCGCCCGTCAGGCAAGTCTGGGCCTCTGGCGGCAATCGCCAATACAGCCAGTGGCGCAGCTCAAGCAATCCGGCTTTGCCTTGGTCAGCGGCCGCGTAAGCAAGATCGAACGCAATCGAGGTGGCATCTGGATAGAATTGGAGCGTTCACTGGTATTACGCATTGCACCCGATCTGGCCCACACATTCGATGTCGGTCTGCTTAATGGTCTGCAAGGCAAGGTAGTCGAGGCTCGGGGTTGGGTGCAGGATCGCTCCAAGCGCGGCGGCCTGAAACACGATCATGCGCGTTGGCTGTTGCCGCTGACCGACTCCAGCATGATCAAATTGACGTTTTAATAAAAAATTGTAGACATTTTTTATGTCGATTGTGAACAGTCTAGCCCTTGTATACCGTGGCTTTAGACTAAAGTACGTCGTTTCGGGGCCTTGACACCTGTGACTGCCCAGTCTTGTAGGGGCTTTACGACACGAGTATCCTCGGCGGTCCGTCGACCAACAGTAAAAGCGGAATGCCGATATGTCTGATTTGAAAACTGCCGCTCTCGAATATCATGCCCATCCTCGTCCAGGAAAGCTGAGTGTAGAGCTCACCAAAGCCACTGCCACTGCCCGCGATCTGTCGTTGGCCTACAGCCCCGGCGTGGCTGAGCCCGTACGTGAAATCGCTCGTGATCCCGAGCTGGCGTACAAGTACACAGGCAAGGGCAACCTGGTTGCAGTGATTTCCGATGGCACCGCGATTCTTGGCCTGGGCAACCTCGGCCCATTGGCTTCCAAGCCAGTCATGGAAGGTAAAGGCGTGCTGTTCAAGCGCTTCGCCGGCATCGACGTTTTCGACATCGAAGTCGATTCCGAGAGCCCGCAGGCCTTCATCGACACCGTCAAGCGTATCTCCATCACCTTCGGTGGCATCAACCTGGAAGACATCAAGGCACCTGAGTGCTTCGAGATCGAAAAGGCCCTGATCGAACAGTGCGACATTCCGGTATTCCACGATGACCAGCACGGCACCGCGATCGTTACCGCGGCCGGCATGATCAACGCCCTGGAAATCGCTGGTAAAACCCTGTCCGATGCCAAAATCGTCTGCCTGGGCGCCGGTGCTGCGGCCATCTCCTGCATGAAGCTGATCGTGAGCATGGGCGCCAAGCTGGAAAACATCTACATGGTCGACAGCAAGGGCGTGATCCAGTCCGAGCGTACCGATCTGAACCAGTACAAGGCGATGTTTGCCCACCCGTCCTCCAAGCGCACCCTGGCTGACGCCCTTGACGGTGCAGACGTGTTCGTCGGCCTGTCCGGCCCGAACCTGCTGAGCGCCGAAGGTCTGAAGTCCATGGCGGCCAACCCGATCGTATTCGCCTGCTCCAACCCGGACCCAGAGATCTCGCCGGAACTGGCTCACGCCACTCGTAACGACGTGATCATGGCCACCGGTCGTTCGGACTACCCGAACCAGGTCAACAACGTTCTGGGTTTCCCGTTCATCTTCCGTGGTGCCCTGGACGTTCGCGCCAAGCGCATCAACGAAGAGATGAAAGTAGCTGCCGCCAATGCCCTGCGTGAACTGGCCAAGCTGCCGGTGCCTCAGGACGTGTGCGATGCCTACGGTGGTGCCAAGCTGGAATTCGGTCGTGAGTACATCATTCCGAAACCAATGGATAAGCGCCTGATCACCCTGATCTCCGATGCCGTGGCCAAAGCCGCCATCGAGACCGGTGTGGCCACCCTGCCGTATCCGAAGAACTACCCGCTGCAAAGCGTGGATGATGTGTTCAACGGCTAAGCCGTTGTAGCGCACCAACAAAAAGCCCCGGCTCTCGCGAGTCAGCGCACCAACAAAAAGCCCCGGCTCTCGCGAGTCGGGGCTTTTTGCTGTGTGGCTATAAAAACCGCGGCCTGCGCAGAACCAAAGGTGGGAGGGGGCTTGCTCCCGATGGCGGAGTGTCAGCCACTTGATGAGTTGGCTGCTCCACTGGTATCGGGGGCAAGCCCCCTCCCACATTGGATCTGTGTTCAAACACAGACTCCGTTAGAACAGGTCGATCGGCGCCGCCTCATCTGCCGGCAGCGGGCTGCCCGGTGCAACGCCGTTACCCAGTTCATTGACCGACGGCGGCGTGTCTTCGCTCTTGAACAGTTCGAAGTACGCATTCGGCGTGCTTGGCGATGCCGCACGGCCACTCACCGGGTCGATCCGCAGGCTAAGGATGCCTTCCGGCTCCGGCTGGGTATGCAGCGGTTTGTCTTTCAAGGCTGCGCCCATGTAGCTCATCCAGATCGGCAGTGCGACGGTGCCACCGAACTCTCGACGACCGAGGCTTTCGGGCTGGTCATAGCCAGTCCACACGGTAGTCACGTAGTCGGCGTTATAGCCGGAGAACCAGGCGTCCTTGGATTCGTTGGTGGTACCGGTCTTGCCCGCGATGTCCGCACGGCCCAAGGCCAGTGCGCGGCGTCCGGTGCCTTTCTTGATCACGTCTTCGAGGATGCTGTTGAGGATATACGTCGTGCGGCCATCCACGATGCGCTCGGCCACGGCAGGTGTCTGTGGTTCGGTTGCAGCGGTGTTTACGGCTGGCGAGGCGCCTGGTGTCGGCTCGATGGTAATGCCGCCGTTGCTCGGCGCTGCCAACCCGTCAGTGGCCGCCACGCCGTTGACCACATCACCCGGCACGCGCGGTGGGTTGGCGGTGAACAGGGTGTCGCCATTGCGGCTTTCGATCTTGTCGATCAGGTACGGCGCGATTTTGTAGCCGCCGTTGGCAAACGTGCTCCAGCCGGTGGCAATTTCCATCGGCGTGAGGGTTGCCGTGCCGAGCGCCAGGGACAGGTTAGGAGGCAGGTCTGACTTGCTGAAGCCAAAACGCGTCATGTAATCGATGGTCTTGCCGACGCCCATCGCCTGCAGCAAGCGGATCGACACCAGGTTGCGCGACTTGTACAACGCCTCGCGGATACGGATAGGGCCAAGGAACGTGTTGGTGTCGTTTTTCGGGCGCCAGACCTTGTCCAGGTACTCGTCGACAAACACGATCGGTGCATCGTTGACCAGACTGGCGGCGGTGTAGCCGTTATCCAGTGCGGCACTATAGATAAACGGCTTGAAGCTTGAGCCCGGCTGGCGCTTGGCCTGGGTGGCACGGTTGTAGTTGCTCTGCTCAAAGGCGAAGCCACCCACCAGGGCGCGGATTGCACCGTTTTGCGGGTCCAACGAGACCAGCGCACCTTGGGCCAGCGGTACTTGGCTGAATTTAAGACTGTCGTCTTTCTGGCGTAGCACGCGGATCAGGTCGCCCACTTGCGCGACGTCTGACGGCTGCTTGGGCATCGGGCCCATGCTGTTGGTGTTCAGGAACGGGCGTGCCCACTTCATGCTGTCCCAGGCTACGTGGGCTTCGCCGGTGCGTGTCAGTACCTGCAGGCCATCTTTCTTCACCTGGGTGACGATGGCCGGCTCCAGCCCGCTGATCGCGCGCTGTTTACCCAGCTCGGTCGTCCAGGCGCTCAGGGTTTTGCCCGGCAAGCGCGATTCAGGGCCTCGGTAGCCGTGGCGCTGGTCGTAAGTGATCAGGCCGGAATGCACTGCGTCATTGGCGATGTCCTGCAAGTTGCTCGGAACCGTCGTCGTCACGCGGAAGCCTTCCGTGTAGGCCTCGCTGCCATAACGGCCGACCATCTCCGCACGCGCCATTTCAGCGATATAAGGTGCGTTCACTTCCGGCGTCGGTACGTGATAGCTGGCGTTCAGTGGTTCGGCTATCGCGCTTTCATAAGCGGCTTGGTCGATCTTGCCCAGTTTGTACATGCGCCCAAGGATCCAGTCGCGGCGCTCTTTACTGCGCGCCGGGTTGGCCAGTGGGTTGAAGCGCGAAGGCGCCTTTGGAAGGCCGGCAATCATCGCCATCTGCGCCAGGCTGGCGTCGCGAATGGACTTGCCGTAGTACACCTGGGACGCGGCTTCGATGCCGTAGGCGCGGTTGCCCAAGTAGATCTTGTTAACGTAAAGCTCAAGGATCTCGTCCTTGGTCAGCTGACGCTCGATCTGCAATGCCAGCAGGATCTCGGTGGCTTTACGCGAAAAGCTGCGTTCGCTGGTGAGGAAGAAGTTCTTCGCCACCTGCATGGTGATGGTGCTGCCGCCGGATTGAATGTGTCCGCTTTTTACCAATTGTGTGGCGGCGCGAACCAGGCTGCTGGGGTCGACGCCATAGTGGTTGGCAAAATTATCATCTTCGGCTGACAGCAGGGCGCTGATGAAATTGGGCGGAATGTCGGCAAAACGGATCGGTGTGCGGCGCATTTCGCCGAACTCCGCGATCAGTTTTTCATCGCTGCTGTAGACCCGCAAAGGAATCTGCAACTGGATACTTCTGAGTGCCTCTACGGAGGGTAAACCCGGACTAAGGTAGAGGTAGGCCCCGCTGAGTACGAGCAGTAGCCCGCAGACGATCGCGACAATGGAGTACCCGAAAAACTTCAGCAGACGAATCAAGGCTTTTGGATTTCCAGAGAAAAGAATGAGTTAGGCGTCGGGGCATGCATGGCAAACGATGGATCGACCCGGGCAGCAGAGAAAAAGCGGGAAAAAACGCTGGGCATTAAAGCATTTTTCGGGTTGGGGCGTCATTCGCGCCACTTCAACATGCCGACCGAATGCGCGGCGCCCAGCCGCAATCAGGCGTTATGACAGGGAAAGTTTTGGGGAGTTTTATGGAAAAGGGATTTTTCAGGCGAAAAGACGACACCGTCCTGGGCGTCGACATCAATGAAGCGGGGATCAAGCTGGTTGAAATCAGTCGTTCAGCCAGCGGTTACACCGTGCAAAGCTACGCCACACAGGCGCTGTCTGCCCATTCGGTAGTCGATGGCACCCTGCTGGACCTGGAAGGTATTGGGCAGGCGCTTTACATCGCACTGTCTCGGCTTGGCACGTCGGCCAAGCGGGCGGCTGTTGCCGTTGCGGGGCCTTCGGTGATTACTCGGGTAATTGAAATGCCTGCAGGGCTGAGTGATGACGAAATGGCCTGGAGGATTCAGATGGAAGCAGATCAATACATTCCTTATCCGCTGGATGAAGTGGCACTGGATTTTCAGGTTCAGGGCATTTCGGCGCAGGGGTCAGCGCGGGTCGAGGTATTGCTGGCAGCCTGTCTCAAGGAGCACGTCGAGGCCCGTGAAGCCGTTTTGGCGCTGGCTGGGTTGGCGACCAGTGTCGTGGACATCGAAGAGTTTGCATTGGCGCACGCTTGCAGTCAGGATTTCGCCAGCTTCACACTTGGCCATCGAGTTGATGGTACACAGTGGGTCGTCGATGCCCCTGGGATGGGAGTCGCTTGCGGGTTGGCCCTGAGGAGTTTCGCTGGATGACACGAATCAATTTTTTGCCTTGGCGCCAGGCGCTGGCGGAACGGCGGCGTAAATATTTCCTGATGCTGCTGGCGGCGTTTGCCTGCGTGGCGCTTGCGGCGGTGTGGCTGGCGGATCAGGTGATCGACCAGGCGATCGACCGGCAGGTGACGCGCAATAATCATGCGAGCAAGGACGTCGCCGTGCTGGACTCGCGTATCAAGACCATTGATGACCTTCAGGTGCAAAGCCAGCAACTGGCGGAACGCATGAAGGTCGTACAAGACTTGCACGATAATCGCTCCGCCGGCGCACAACTGCTCGATCAGTTGGCCCGTGCGGTCCCTGATGGCGTGCATTTGCATGAGGTCGTCGCCAAAGGCGATACGGTGAGTATTAGTGGCAGCGCTGAATCCAGCCAGGACATTGCCCAGTTGATGCGCCGCCTGGAAGCCTCCGAAGGTGCACACTCTACGCGCCTGCAACATGTGCGAGCCGACGGCGCTCGCGGCACCAACGAATTCCAGTTGATGGTACGCCAGGGAGAATCCTCCGAGGCCCAGCCATGAGCCTGCCCAGGCTCGAATTTTCCGCGCTGACTCACAACGCTGCAAAATGGCCCTTACCTGGCAAAGTCCTGCTGGGCTGTGCGCTGGCCGGCATAGTGCTGGTGGTGGGTGACCTTCTATACCTGAGCTCATCACGGGAGCGATTGCGACAGGTCGAGGTTCAAGGTGTTGCCCTGCAGCAGCAACGCGCGGAAAGAACTGACGTGGCCGCGGATCTTGAAGACCAGGCTCGCCAGTTCCAACTGATGCAGGAAAAGGTCAGCGGCCTTCTTCAGCAATTGCCTGGTGAGTCCGAGATGCCCGGCTTGCTGGAGGACATCGCTCGGTTAGCACTGGCTAATAGGTTGGTGATAGAGAGCGTCACGCCGTTGGATGAGCTGTCTCGGCCACTCTATAACGAACAGCCTGTCCAGGTCGGCGTCACCGGCGCCTATCACGACCTGGCGACGTTTGTGAGTGCCCTGGGTGGCCTCTCGCGCATCGCTACGGTGCATGACGTTGCTCTCCGAAGTGATGGCAAGCTACTGCGGCTTGATCTGCTGGCCAAGAGCTATTGGCGTAGCCAGAAAGGCGTTAAACGGGGCGCGCCAGCCCTGCAAGAACAACCCTTTGTCTACGACGCCTCCGGTCTACGTGATCCGTTCCAGCTCCTTGCCTTGCACGTCGATCACTCGCGTGGACGGGCGGCTGTTGCCCCTGACCTGGCTCGTTCGCGTGGAGCCTTGGAAGGTCTCTCTGTGGATCAGTTCGACATGGTCGGCACATTGTCCCGCGGGGCGCAGACTTTCGTCCTGCTGCGCCAGGCCTCTACGGTGCATCGCCTGGCGGTCGGCGATTACCTCGGGCCGGATCATGGTCGAATCACAGCGATTCATGACGGCCATATCGAACTGGTCGAGTTGTTTCCCGATGAACAGGGCGCATGGCTGGAGCGCCCGCGAACCCTCGTATTAAACCTCCACTCATAACGGAATCAAACAATGAAAAGGACTTTCTCGTCCTTCGGTGTGGCGCTATGGATAGCGTTCACGGCACCGATGGCTGTTGCTGTGCCCAATCGTGTGGATCTTATCCAGCTACCGCCTCCCGGGAATGCGGTGTCGGGCGCCTATACAGGTGAAAAGCTGAGCCTCAACTTCCAGGACATTGGTCTGCGCGCCGTATTGCAGCAAATCGCCGATGTGGCCGGCCTCAACTTGGTGGTCAGCGACGATGTGCAGGGCTCCATCACCCTACGCCTCAAGCATGTGCCCTGGGATCAAGCGCTGGATCTTGTGCTGCAAACTAAAGGTTTGGATAAACGGATAAAGGCCGGAGTGCTACTGGTGGCGCCCGCCGAGGAGTTGGCCGCTCGCGAATTGCTCACGCTGGAATCGCGCAAGCAGATGGCCGACCTGGCGCCCCTGCGGCGTGAACTATTGCAGGTCAACTACGCTAAGGCGGCGGACCTGGCCAAGCTGTTCCAGTCGGTGAACGGCTTTGAAGGAACGACGGATGAGCGCGGTTCGGTGGCCGTAGATGACCGCACCAACAACATCATTGCCTACCAGACCGGCGAGCGTTTGGAAGAGCTGCGCCGGATCGTGGCGCAGTTGGATATCCCGGTGCGCCAGGTGATGATCGAGGCGCGGATTGTCGAGGCCAACGTCGACTACGACAAAAGCCTGGGCGCGCGCTGGGGAGGTCGCCTCAATCGAGGGAATTGGGCCGCCGGAGGTATTCAGAAGCCTCAGTCGGACGGTGCCCAAACTCCTGAAAATGCACCCAGCTCGCCGTTCGTAGATCTGGGTTCGCTTACTGGTACCTCCGGCCTGGGCATTGCGTATATCACCGACAACCTGCTGCTCGACCTGGAACTGACCGCCATGGAGAAAACCGGCAATGGAGAAATCGTCTCACAGCCCAAGGTGGTCACCTCCGACAAGGAAACCGCGCGCATTCTGAAGGGCACGGAAATTCCCTACCAGGAATCCACCTCCCAAGGTGCGACGTCGGTGTCGTTCAAGGAGGCCTCCCTTTCATTGGAGGTTACCCCGCAAATCACCCCCGATGACCATGTGATCATGGTGGTCAAAGTCACCAAGGATGAGCCCGACTACCTCAATAAACTCAACGACGTACCGCCGATCAAGAAAAACGAGGTCAACGCCAAGGTGTTGGTCAAGGATGGAGAGACGATCGTCATTGGCGGTGTTTTCTCCAATACCCAAAGCAAAGTGGTAGATAAAGTGCCATTTTTGGGCGATGTGCCGTATCTTGGCCGCCTTTTCCGGCGCGATGTGGTGGCGGATAAAAAATCCGAGCTGCTGGTATTCCTGACTCCGCGTATTATGAATAACCAGGCGATTGCTGTGAGTCGTTGATTCTGTGCGAAATTTGATTCTTGTAGGACCGATGGGGGCTGGAAAAAGCACCATCGGCCGTTTGCTGGCCAAAGAGCTGCGCCTGCCATTCAAAGATTCCGACAAGGAAATTGAATTGCGCACGGGTGCCAATATCCCATGGATCTTCGATAAAGAAGGCGAGCTGGGCTTTCGTGACCGCGAGCAGGCGATGATCGCCGAGCTGTGCGGCTGCGACGGCGTGGTATTGGCCACCGGCGGTGGCGCGGTGATGCGCGATGAAAATCGTCGGGCGCTGCATGCCGGTGGTCGGGTGGTCTATCTGCATGCGTCGGTCGAGCAGCAGGTGGGCCGCACCGCCCGTGATCGTAATCGCCCGTTGCTGCGCACAGCCAACCCGGAAAAAACCTTGCGGGACCTACTCACGCTGCGCGATCCGCTGTATCGGGAAATCGCCGATCTGGTGGTGGAAACCGATGAGCGGCCGCCTCGCATGGTGGTCCTCGACATTCTTGAGCGCCTGCAACGGCTGCCACCCCGTTAAAGCCAGGCCCGAAATGCGCTATTCTCGGCGGCGCGCTATCACCCTGCAGGGTGTGGCGTAGAGCCATCAGGCGACGTCGGGTCTCGACGTTGCCGGTCGTCAACACATCTTCAACGCGGGGACACATGCAGACACTTAAGGTCGATCTAGGCGAGCGCAGCTACCCGATCCATATTGGCGAAGGTCTGTTGGACCAGCCCGAGTTGCTCGCACCGCATATTGCCGGGCGGCAAGTGGCGATCATCTCCAACGAAACGGTCGCGCCGCTTTATCTTGAGCGTCTGAGCCGCAGCCTGGCGGCGTACTCAGTGATTTCCGTGATTTTGCCCGACGGCGAAGCCCACAAGAACTGGGAAACCCTGCAACTGATCTTTGATGGCCTGCTGACCGCGCGCCATGACCGTCGCACCACCGTGATTGCCTTGGGCGGCGGTGTGATCGGCGACATGGCTGGCTTTGCGGCGGCCTGCTACCAGCGTGGCGTGGACTTTATTCAGGTGCCGACCACCCTGCTGTCCCAGGTCGATTCGTCGGTGGGCGGCAAGACAGGTATCAACCATCCGCTTGGCAAGAACATGGTCGGCGCGTTTTATCAGCCCCAAGCCGTGCTGATCGATACCGCGACCCTCAACACCCTGCCACCACGCGAGCTGTCGGCGGGCCTGGCGGAAGTCATCAAGTACGGGCTGATTTGCGACGAGCCGTTCCTGACCTGGCTGGAAGAATACGTGGACGCCTTGCGCGGCCTCGACCAGGTGGCGCTCACCGAAGCGATTTCCCGCTCCTGTGCCGCGAAGGCGCTGGTGGTGAATGCCGACGAACGGGAATCCGGTGTACGGGCCACTTTGAACCTCGGCCACACCTTCGGCCATGCGATCGAAACGCACATGGGCTATGGTGTGTGGTTGCACGGGGAGGCTGTAGCGGCTGGCACGGTGATGGCACTTGAGATGTCGCAACGCCTGGGTTGGATCAGCGCCCAGGAGCGTGATCGCGGTATCCGCCTGTTCCAGCGCGCCGGTTTGCCGGTCATTCCGCCTGAGGAGATGACCGAGGCCGACTTTCTCGAACACATGGCGATAGATAAGAAAGTGATCGACGGTCGACTACGACTGGTGCTGCTGCGCCGCATGGGCGAAGCGTTAGTGACCGACGATTATCCGAAAGAGATTTTACAGGCCACGCTGGGAGCGGATTACCGCGCCCTGGCCCAGCTTAAAGGTTAATAAGATCCCGATGACTAGTTTGCATGCCGACGAGGCGTTCCTCGGCCATTACCAGTTAAGCCACGACCCTTTTGCTCCACGGGTGCCTGGTTTCAAATTTTTCCCGGCCCAGCGCAAGCCGGTGCTCGGGCAGCTGCACCACTTGGCGCGCTACAGCCAGCTACTGCTGGTCGTGACCGGTCCGTTGGGCAGCGGCAAGACCTTGCTGCGCCAGGCCCTGGTTGCCAGCACCAACAAACAATCGGTACAGAGCGTGGTGGTGTCTGCCCGTGGTGCCGGTGATGCGGCCGGCGTGCTGCGCCAGGTTGCCCAGGCCCTGGACGTATCCACTGCTGAGCCGAGCGCGATTCTCAAACAAATCGTGCAACTTGGCCTGACCGGCCAGGAAGTCTACCTGCTGGTGGATGACGCCGAGCAGCTCGACGAATCCGCACTGGAAGCGCTGTTGGCGCTGGCGGCGGGTACGCCGGAAGGTCGTCCCCATGTGTTCCTGTTCGGTGAGTCGTCGCTGATCGCCGATCTGGAGCAGATCAGCGGTGATCAGGAGCTGTTCCACGTCATCGAACTGCAGCCGTACGAAGAGGAAGAAACCCGTGAATACCTGGCTCAACGCCTCGAAGGCGCCGGGGCCGGTATCGAACTTTTCACGGCAAATCAGATCTCTGATATTCACGAAAGCTCCGACGGCTGGCCTGGCACCATCAACCAGGTTGCCCGCGATGCAATGATCGAAGCCATGATTGCCAGCCGCTCTGCGGTCAAGCGTCCAAAGATGGGGTTCACTATGCCTAAGAAGCACGTACTGGCGATTTCTGCCGTTGTCGTGGTCGCTGTTGCCGCCGCCTGGTTGATCCCGGGTCGCAACAAGGCGCCGACCACCGCCAGCGCGCCAACCGAACAGGCGCAGTTGCCACTGGGTAAACCCACGCCGAATGTCGAGTTCGCCAATTCCGGCCAACCGACCAACCTGCCAATGGTTGGTCAGCCTGTGATGCGCGGCCCACTCGCCGAAGAAGCCGGTGGCATCTCCGAAGGCGACGACGGCGTGCCCGTAGAGGGCTCCAGCGCTACACCGCCGACCGTGACTACCACCGCGCCACCTGCGGGCGTGCCAGCGGGTCAGCCGGCCGCCAAGCCAGCCGCAGTGCCGACGCCAGCGCCAACTATCGCGACTGCCAAGCCTGCACCTGTCACCAAGCCCGTAGCGCCTGCTCCAGCAGCCAAACCCGCGCCGGTGACCAAGCCTGCGGAAAAACCTGCCACTGTCGCCAAAGCAGGCGCCGCCGGCAGCAGCTGGTACGCCAGCCAGCCGACCGGTAACTTCGTGGTGCAGATCCTCGGCACCAGCTCCGAAGCTAACGCTCAGGCCTTCGTGAAAGAGCAGGGCGGCGAGTACCGTTATTTCAAGAAAGTGCTCAACGGCAAGCCTCTTTACGTGATCACCTACGGCAACTTCTCCAGCCGTGCAGCAGCTGATTCTGCGATCAAATCCTTGCCAGCGAAGGTTCAGGCTGGTAAACCTTGGCCTCGCACTGTTGCCAGCGTTCAACAAGAACTGGCAGCAACTCGCTGAAGATCCGGCGGCTTTACCCAAGCCGCCCTCCCGGCACCTCAAAAAAATCCTCAAGTGCGTGCAGCTTCCCAGAAGCCGCGCGCTTTGTGGTGTCTGCGTCACAGTAGCTTTTGAGTCGTAGCGGTCAGAATTAAAAAAGTTTTGACTAGCACAGCATATCGCTTTAAACCTTTCATAAATGCGACATAGATTTGCGACATTTCGTCGCTAAATTTGTGAGCGTCTGTGTCGGTGTGTACAATGACCTCCCTTTTGCCCCCGCTAAGCCGGCGTACGTTCGGCGTGGAAGGTAACCGGTTGAATTGAAAAGAAATTTGCCTCGGTATAAGAGGCAGCCTGGTGAGAAAGTGTCTATGAAAGCAGGTCTGTACCAACCCGATGAATTCAAGGATAACTGCGGTTTCGGCCTGATAGCCCATATGCAGGGCGAGCCCAGTCATACCCTTTTGCAAACGGCCATCGAGGCCCTGACCTGCATGACCCACCGCGGTGGGATCAACGCCGACGGCAAGACTGGTGACGGTTGTGGCTTGCTGATTCAAAAGCCCGACCAATTCCTGCGCGCGGTCGCCAAAGAGCATTTCGCTGTCGACATGCCCAAGCAGTACGCCGTGGGCATGGTGTTTTTCAACCAGGACCCGGTCAAAGCCGAAGCCGCTCGCGAGAACATGAACCGCGAGATCGTCGCTGCCGGCCTGCAACTGGTCGGCTGGCGCAAAGTGCCAATCGACACCAGCGTGCTCGGCCGCCTGGCCCTGGAGCGCCTGCCGCAGATCGAACAAGTGTTCATCGCCGGTGACGGCCTGAGCGACCAGGACATGGCGATCAAGCTGTTCACGTCCCGTCGTCGCTCGTCCGTGGCCAACGCCGCCGATGCCGACCACTACATCTGCAGCTTTTCCCACAAAACCATCATTTATAAAGGCCTGATGATGCCGGCGGACTTGACCGCCTTCTATCCAGACCTGAGCGATGAGCGCCTGCAAACCGCGATCTGCGTGTTCCACCAGCGCTTCTCCACCAACACCCTGCCGAAATGGCCGCTGGCCCAGCCATTCCGCTTCCTCGCCCATAACGGCGAGATCAACACCATCACCGGCAACCGCAACTGGGCCGTGGCCCGTCGCACCAAGTTCGCCAACGATCTGATGGACCTGGAAGAGCTCGGCCCGCTGGTTAACCGCGTCGGTTCCGACTCTTCCAGCATGGACAACATGCTCGAACTGATGGTCACCGGTGGCATCGACCTGTTCCGCGGCGTGCGCATGATCATTCCGCCTGCGTGGCAGAACGTCGAGACCATGGACCCCGATCTGCGGGCGTTCTATGAGTACAACTCGATGCACATGGAACCGTGGGACGGCCCGGCTGGCGTGGTCATGACCGACGGCCGCTATGCGGTGTGCCTACTCGACCGTAACGGTCTGCGCCCGGCGCGTTGGGTCACCACCACCAACGGTTTCATCACCCTCGCGTCGGAAATCGGCGTGTGGAACTACAAGCCTGAAGACGTCATCGCCAAAGGTCGCGTTGGCCCTGGCCAGATCCTGGCCGTGGACACCGAAACCGGGCAGATCCTCGACACCGACGCCATCGACAACCGCTTGAAGTCCCGTCACCCGTACAAGCAATGGCTGCGCAAGAACGCCCTGCGCATCCAGGCGACCATGGAAGACAACGACCACGGCTCAGCTTTCTACGACGTGGACCAGCTCAAGCAGTACATGAAGATGTACCAGGTCACGTTCGAGGAGCGCGACCAAGTGCTGCGTCCGCTCGGCGAGCAAGGTTACGAGGCTGTCGGCTCCATGGGCGACGACACGCCGATGGCTGTGCTGTCCCAGCGCGTGCGCACGCCGTACGACTATTTCCGCCAGCAGTTCGCCCAGGTGACCAACCCACCGATTGACCCGCTGCGCGAAGCCATCGTGATGTCCCTGGAAGTGTGCCTCGGTGCCGAGCGCAACATCTTCCAGGAATCGCCTGAGCACGCTTCCCGCGTGATCCTCAGCTCGCCGGTTATTTCCCCGGCCAAGTGGCGTTCGTTGATGACCCTGGAGCGTCCAGGTTTCGACCGCCAGATCATCGACCTGAACTACGACGAGAGCCTCGGCCTTGAAGCCGCTGTGCGCAACGTCGCCGACCAGGCCGAAGAAGCTGTGCGCGCCGGTCGTACCCAGATCGTGCTGACCGACCGCCATATTGCCCCAGGCAAGCTGCCGATCCACGCTTCGCTCGCCACCGGCGCGGTGCACCACCGCCTGACCGAAAAAGGCCTGCGCTGCGACTCCAACATCCTTGTCGAAACCGCCACCGCCCGCGACCCGCATCATTTCGCGGTGTTGATCGGCTTCGGCGCCTCCGCGGTGTACCCGTTCCTCGCGTACGAAGTGCTGGGCGACCTGATCCGTACCGGTGAAGTGCTGGGCGACCTCTATGAGGTGTTCAAGAACTACCGTAAAGGCATCACCAAAGGCCTGTTGAAGATCCTGTCCAAGATGGGCATCTCCACCGTCACGTCTTATCGCGGTGCTCAATTGTTCGAAGCCATCGGCCTGTCCGAAGAAGTCTGCGACCTGAGCTTCCGTGGTGTGCCGAGCCGTATCAAAGGCGCGCGCTTCGTCGACATCGAAGCCGAACAGAAAGCCCTGGCCGCCGAAGCCTGGAGCGCGCGCAAGCCGATCCAGCAAGGCGGCCTGCTCAAGTTCGTGCACGGTGGCGAATACCACGCGTACAACCCGGACGTGGTGAGCACTCTGCAAGCCGCCGTGCAGCAGGGCGACTACGCCAAGTTCAAGGAATACACCTCGCTGGTGGATAACCGCCCGGTGTCCATGATCCGCGACCTGTTCAAGGTGAAGACCTTGGACACGCCGATGAACATCAGCGAAGTTGAGCCACTGGAGTCGATCCTCAAGCGCTTCGACTCTGCCGGTATTTCCCTCGGCGCTCTGTCGCCTGAGGCCCACGAAGCACTGGCCGAAGCCATGAACCGCCTGGGTGCGCGTTCCAACTCCGGTGAAGGCGGTGAAGACCCGGCGCGCTACGGCACCATCAAGAGCTCGAAAATCAAGCAGGTTGCCACTGGCCGTTTCGGCGTGACCCCGGAATACTTGGTCAATGCCGAAGTGCTGCAGATCAAGGTTGCCCAGGGCGCCAAGCCCGGTGAAGGCGGCCAGCTGCCAGGCGGCAAGGTCAACGGCCTGATCGCCAAGCTGCGTTATGCAGTGCCTGGCGTGACCCTGATTTCGCCACCGCCGCACCACGACATCTACTCGATTGAAGACTTGTCGCAGCTGATTTTCGACCTGAAACAAGTCAATCCGCAGGCGCTGGTCTCGGTGAAACTGGTAGCGGAAGCGGGCGTGGGCACCATTGCCGCCGGTGTGGCCAAGGCCTATGCCGACCTGATCACCATCTCCGGCTACGACGGCGGTACCGGTGCATCCCCGCTGACCTCCATCAAGTACGCCGGCGCACCTTGGGAACTCGGCCTGGCCGAAACTCACCAGACCCTGCGCGGCAACGACCTGCGCGGCAAGGTCCGTGTGCAGACTGACGGCGGCCTGAAAACCGGCCTCGACGTGATCAAGGCCGCGATCCTCGGCGCCGAGAGTTTCGGTTTCGGCACCGCGCCGATGATCGCCCTGGGCTGCAAATACCTGCGCATCTGCCACCTGAACAACTGCGCCACCGGCGTCGCCACTCAGAACGAGAAGCTGCGCAAGGATCACTACATCGGCACCGTCGACATGGTGGTGAACTTCTTCACCTACGTCGCCGAAGAAACCCGTGAGTGGCTGGCCAAGCTGGGCGTGCGTTCGCTGGAAGAGCTGATCGGTCGCACCGATCTGCTGGACATCCTCGAAGGCCAGACCGCCAAGCAACAGCACCTGGACCTGACGCCGTTGTTGGGGAGCGATCACATCCCGGCAGACAAGCCACAATTCTGCCAGGTGGATCGCAACCCGCCGTTCGACAAAGGGCTGTTGGCCGAGAAGATGGTCGAAATGGCCGGTTCCTCGATCAATGACGCCAGTGGTGGCGAATTCGCCCTGGATATCTGCAACTGCGACCGTTCCATCGGCGCACGCATCTCCGGCGAAATCGCGCGCAAGCATGGCAACCAAGGGATGGCGAAAGCGCCAATCACCTTCCGCTTCAAGGGTACTGCTGGCCAGAGCTTTGGCGTGTGGAACGCCGGCGGCCTGCACATGTACCTGGAAGGCGACGCCAACGACTACGTGGGCAAGGGCATGACCGGCGGCAAGCTGGTGATCGTTCCGCCTAAAGGCAGCGTTTACAAGAGCCAGGAGAGTGCCATCATCGGTAACACCTGCCTGTACGGCGCTACCGGTGGCAAGCTGTTCGCCGCGGGTACCGCCGGTGAGCGTTTCGCCGTGCGTAACTCCGGTGCCCACACCGTGGTGGAAGGCACTGGCGATCACTGCTGCGAGTACATGACCGGGGGCTTTGTCGCGGTATTGGGCAAGACCGGTTACAACTTCGGTTCGGGCATGACCGGCGGTTTCGCCTACGTGCTCGACCAGGACAACACCTTCGTCGACAAGGTCAACCACGAGTTGGTCGAGATCCAGCGGATCAGCGGCGAAGCCATGGAATCCTACCGGAACCACTTGCAGCACGTGCTGGACGAGTACGTCGAGGAGACCGGCAGCGAATGGGGTCGTAACCTCGCCGAAAACCTCGATGATTACCTGCGTCGTTTCTGGCTGGTCAAGCCCAAGGCTGCCAACCTGAAATCGTTGCTTTCCAGCATCCGTGCCAACCCGCAGTGATATGCGCCTGAAGAGTTTGATGAGGTTTTAACATGGCTGAACGTCTGAATAACGACTTCCAGTTCATCGATGTCGGGCGCAAAGATCCGAAGAAGAAACTGTTGCGTCAACGCAAGAAAGAGTTCGTGGAAATCTACGAGCCCTTCAAACCCCAGCACTCGGCCGACCAGGCCCATCGCTGCCTGGGGTGCGGTAACCCGTATTGCGAATGGAAGTGCCCGGTGCACAACTTCATTCCCAACTGGCTGAAATTGGTGGCCGAGGGCAACATCCTCGCCGCCGCCGAGCTGTCGCACCAGACCAACACCCTGCCGGAAGTCTGCGGCCGGGTGTGCCCGCAGGACCGTCTGTGTGAGGGTGCCTGCACCCTGAACGACGGCTTCGGTGCGGTGACCATCGGTTCGGTGGAGAAGTACATCACCGATACCGCGTTCGCCATGGGCTGGCGTCCGGACATGTCCAAGGTCAAGCCGACCGGCAAGCGCGTGGCGATCATCGGTGCGGGCCCGGCGGGCCTTGGCTGTGCCGACGTGCTGGTGCGCGGCGGCGTGACCCCGGTGGTGTTCGACAAGAACCCGGAAATCGGTGGCCTGCTGACCTTCGGTATCCCCGAGTTCAAGCTGGAAAAAACCGTACTGAGCCACCGTCGTGAAGTGTTCACCGGCATGGGTATCGAGTTCCGCCTCAATACCGAAATCGGCAAAGACATCACCATGGAGCAGCTGCTCGCCGAATACGATGCCGTGTTCATGGGCATGGGTACTTACACCTACATGAAGGGCGGCTTTGCCGGTGAGGACCTGCCTGGCGTGTATGACGCGCTCGACTTCCTGATCGCAAACGTCAACCGCAACCTGGGCTTTGAAAAGTCGCCGGAAGATTTCGTCGACATGAAAGGCAAGAAGGTCGTGGTACTCGGCGGTGGCGACACCGCGATGGACTGCAACCGTACCTCGATTCGTCAGGGCGCCAAGTCGGTGACCTGCGCGTATCGCCGTGACGAAGCCAACATGCCGGGTTCGCGCAAAGAGGTGAAGAACGCCAAGGAAGAAGGCGTGAAATTCCTCTATAACCGTCAGCCGATTGCGATCGTCGGTGAAGACCGTGTCGAAGGCGTGAAGGTAGTCGAGACCCGTCTCGGCGAACCGGACGCCCGTGGCCGTCGCAGCCCCGAGCCGATCCCGGGCTCCGAAGAGATCATTCCGGCCGATGCCGTGGTTATCGCCTTCGGTTTCCGCCCAAGCCCGGCGCCGTGGTTCGAGCAGTTCGAGATCCAGACCGACAGCCAGGGCCGTGTGGTAGCCCCGGAACAAGGCCAGTACAAGCACCAGACCAGCAACCCGAAAATCTTTGCCGGTGGCGACATGGTGCGCGGGTCTGACCTGGTGGTGACCGCGATCTTCGAAGGCCGCAATGCCGCCGAAGGGATCCTGGACTACCTGAACGTCTAACCCATTTCAGGCTGAAATGCGGTCAAAAATGTGGGAGGGGGCTTGCCCCCGATAGCGGTGGTTCAGTGACAGACACTGAGACTGACACACTGCATCGGAGGCAAGCCCCCTCCCACATTGGTTTTGCAGCGCTTCCATGTCCGCGACAAATTGACCCGATAGACAAAAGGCACCGCTCTTGCCGTGCCTTTTGCGTCGCGCTCTGAGAAAATGCCCGCACTTTTTTTGCGGATGCCGACATGACTGCCCTCAAGAACGACCGTTTCCTTCGTGCCCTGCTCAAGCAACCCGTGGACGTCACCCCTGTGTGGATGATGCGTCAAGCCGGTCGCTACCTGCCGGAATACCGCGCCAGTCGCGCCCACGCCGGCGATTTCATGAGCCTGTGCATGAACCCGGAGTTCGCCTGCGAAGTCACCCTGCAGCCGCTGGACCGCTACCCTCAACTGGACGCGGCCATCCTCTTTTCCGACATCCTCACCATCCCTGATGCAATGGGCCAAGGCCTGTACTTCGAGACCGGCGAAGGCCCGCGTTTCAAGAAAGTCGTCAGCACCCTGGCCGATATCGAAGCCTTGCCGATCCCTGATCCGCACAAAGACCTCGGCTACGTGATGGACGCCGTCAGCACCATCCGCCGCGAGCTGAACGGCCGTGTGCCGCTGATCGGCTTCTCGGGCAGCCCTTGGACCCTGGCCACCTACATGGTCGAAGGCGGCTCGTCGAAAGACTTCCGCAAGACCAAGGCGATGCTCTACGACAACCCTCAAGCCATGCACCTGCTGCTGGACAAGCTGGCTCAGTCGGTCACGTCCTACCTCAACGGCCAGATCATGGCCGGTGCGCAAGCGGTACAGATTTTCGATACCTGGGGCGGCAACCTGTCGGCGGCGGCGTACCAGGAATTCTCCCTGGCCTACATGCGCAAGATCGTCAGCGGCCTGATCCGTGAGCACGAGGGCCGCAAAGTGCCGGTCATCATGTTCACCAAGGGCGGTGGCCTGTGGCTGGAAAGCATCGCCGACGCCGGCGCTGATGCATTAGGCCTGGACTGGACGTGCGACCTCGGTGAAGCCCGCCAGCGCGTGGGCAACCGCGTCGCGCTGCAAGGCAACATGGACCCGACTGTGCTGTACGCCAAGCCGGAAGCGATCCGCGCCGAAGTCGGCCGCATCCTGGCCAGCTATGGCAAGGGTACCGGGCACGTGTTTAACCTGGGTCATGGCATTACGCCGGAAGTGAACCCGGAACACGCTGGCGCTTTCCTGCAAGCGGTGCATGAGTTGTCCGCGCAATATCACGTGTAGTTCCCCTGCTTTACTTCATCACCTTCTTTCAATAAGAGGGTGATGTTGTCGCTAACAACCTGAATGAACTGTGCATGGCTAGGCGGATTTTTTTATCGCTTGGCCATAGTGCGTTTAAATCTTTTTGTTATGTGGGAGTGTTGCTACTTAAGTGTGGTGCTTTTCAGGCCGAGGCCAGCGGCGGCAACTTCGCCAACTTCAACGCGACCAGCAACGCGCCGATCAACAGCGCCACGATGAATGCACCAATGCCGTTCCATCCGGCGAGGTGCCAGAAGAATCCACCCGTGGTGCCGGCGACGCTTGAGCCAGCGTAGTAGCAGAACAGGTACAACGACGACGCCTGCCCCTTGGCCTTGACTGCTCGGCGGCCAATCCAGCTGCTGGCCACCGAGTGGGCGCCGAAGAAGCCGAAGGTGAAGATCAGCATGCCCGGCACCACCAGCCACAACGGGGAGAACAGGGTCAGCAGCATGCCGGCGAGCATCAGCACGATGGTGGCCCACAGCACACGGCGGCGGCCGAGGCGGTCGGCGAGGGAGCCGATTTTCGCCGAGCTGTAGATGCCCGAGAGGTAGACCAACGACAGCAGGCCGACCACGGCCTGGCTCAGGTCGTACGGGGCGGCCAGCAGGCGATAGCCGATGTAGTTGAACATCGTCACGAACGCGCCCATCAGCAGGAAGGCTTCAAGAAACAGCCACGGCAGGCCCGCGTCCTTGAAGTGCATGACAAAGCCGTCCATCAGGCTGCGTGGCTTGAGGCTGCTGGCGCGGAAGTTGCGCGATTCCGGGAGGATTTTCCAGAACACCGTGGCCGCGATCAGCGCCAGGGCGCCGATGATCAGCATTGCGGTGTGCCAGCTGACGAAGTCGATCAACACGCCGATGATCAGGCGTCCGCTCATGCCGCCAATGGCATTGCCACCGATGTACAGGCCCATGGCCAGGCCGATGTGCTGGGGGTGGATCTCTTCGCTCAGGTAGGTCATTGCGACGGCGGCCACGCCGCTGAGTGACAGGCCCACCAGCGCACGCATCAGCAGGATCCCTTCCCAGGACGGCATCAGGCCGCTGGCAATCGTGGCCAGCGCCGCGCAGAACAGCGCGGCGACCATCACCGGCTTACGCCCCAGGGTGTCGGAAATCGGTCCGGTGATCAGCAAACCCAGCGCAAGCATCGCCGTGGACACCGAGAGAATCAGGCTGCTTTGCGCGGCATTGATGGAAAACTCGTGGGACAGTGCCGGCATCATCGGTTGCACGCAATACAGCAGGGCAAACGTGGCAAAACCGCCGGAGAACAACGCCAGCACCGTGCGCATGAACATCGGCGTGCCTTTCTCGATGAACGCGTCATTGAGCTGAGCCACTACCTCATCGAGGGCAGTGGGCGGGACGTCTTGAGCGAGTGGAGCGACAGCAGATTTCACGGGGACCTCGGGGAGCAAAAGCCTGTCAGGGCTGGCAATGCAAAAAGAATATAGCTGGCTAATGATTCTTTCCAATATATTGTTCGACCTGTTTGATAGCTTTAACGACCTAATGGGGTTTGCATGGAATTGCGTCATCTGCGGTACTTCATCGCTGTTGCCGAAGAGCTGCACTTTGGCCGGGCCGCGCAGGTGCTGGGCATTTCGCAACCGCCCCTGAGCCAGCAGATCCAGGCGCTGGAGCAGGAGGTGGGCGCGCGGTTATTTGAGCGTACCAATCGTCGGGTTGAGCTGAGCGAGGCGGGGCGCCTGTTCCTGCACGAAGCGCGGTTGGTACTGGCCCAGGTGGACAAGGCGGCGGACGTCGCGCGGCGGGCGCAGTTGGGTGAGCTGGGGGAGTTGAAGATAGGCTTCACCTCGTCAGCGCCCTTCAACGCGAGCATTCCCCAAGCGATCTTCGCGTTTCGCCAGGCCTTCCCGGCGGTGCACTTGAACCTGCAGGAAATGAGCAGCACCGAAGTGGCCGAGTCGCTGGTGGATGAGTCGATTCAGGTGGGGTTGATGCGTCCCTTGCCATTGCCGGATTCGTTGAGTGTGATCGAGCTGATGCGCGAACCCCTGGTTGCTGTCTTGAGTGCCGGTCACCCATTGGTGGATGGCAGCGAGCGTGGCTTGCACCTGGCACAGTTGGCTGACGAGCCGTTTGTGTTTTTCCCACGCAGCTATGGGAGCGGCCTGTATGCCCAACTGCTCAGCCTGTGCCGCGACGCTGGCTTCAGCCCGCACTTCGCCCAGGAAGCGGGCGAGGCGATGACCATCATCGGCCTGGTGGCGGCGGGGTTGGGCGTGTCGGTGCTGCCGGCGTCTTACCAGCGCATCCGCATTGATGGAGTGGTGTATCGCACCTTACTGGACCCGGAGGCGGTGACCTCGGTATGGCTGGTACAGCGCAAGGGCGCGCAGACGCCGATGGCGAAGGCGTTTGTGGAGTTGTTGACGCTTAAGGCCACCCACTGATGTGCATAGGTTGCAATGCTTCATCAAAAATGTGGTGAGGGAGCTTGTTCCCTTGACGGCCAAGCGTTGCCGGGCGTACTCGGTTCAAGTGCGGGAGGAGGCTCGCTCCCGATAGGTATCTAAAACATAACCTGAGAAAACGAGAGACTCGTGGTGAGCGGGCTTGTACCGCGCTGGGCCGCGCAGCAGCCCCAAAACCAGACGTTGAGTTCTAACAGAAAAATACCATCGTCTTTATTGGGCTGCCTCGCACCGCCCGCTCCCCACGGAGTCTCGGTTTTACTTGGTGGTCCCGGTTTGCTCAAACAACTGCGCCGCCGACCCTGCCTCACTACTCACACCATTGCTGCGCAAGCCCGCCATGATGTCGCTGTCCAAGTTGTTCACCCAGCGGTTGTAGTTGCGATGAATCTTGCCGTCCTTGTAGCCCAGCTCGCGGCTGTCGCGGTAGGTGATGGCGTAACTGTTGCGGGTGTAACGGATGTCGATGGCGGCGTAGTACTGGTTACGCACGGTGATCTCGGCCTGCACCAGTTGCGGGCTCAGGCGTTGCACGTTCCACTCGCGTTTTTGCAGGGCGTTGACGATAACCGTCTTCATTTTTTCTTCGCTGACCTGGGCGTTCGCCGGCAGGTCGTGCTGGGTGTTGAGGACCGGTTTGCTGGTGCAGCCGGCAGTGGTCAACAGCGCCAGGGTGATCAGGGTGACGCGTAGCAAGGAAGACATTCCGTATTCTCCAATCGTTTAAAAAGTCAGGACCAGCGGCGGAAGATCAGCGACGTATTCACGCCACCAAACGCAAAATTGTTGTTCATCACGTAGTCGTGGTGCATCTCGCGGAATTCACCTTGCAGGTAGTCCAGCTCCCCGCACTGCGGGTCGACGGAGTCCAGATTGAAGGTGTGCACGTATTGGTTGCGGTTCATCATCTCGATGCTGAACCACGACTCCAGCGCCCCGCACGCCCCGAGGGTGTGGCCGAGGAAGCTTTTCTGCGAGCTGATGGGCATGCGCTTGCCGAACAGGCTGCTGGTGGCCAGGGTCTCGGCGATGTCGCCTTGATCGGTGGCGGTGCCGTGTCCGTTCACGTAGCCAATCGCGTCTGGTGTGAGCCCAGCGTCCTCAAGGGCAAGCTCCATGGCGCGGCGCATGGTTTTCTGTTCCGGGCGGGTGGTGTGCTGGCCGTCAGCGTTGCTGCCGAAGCCGACCAGTTCCGCGTGAATATGTGCACCCCGCGCCAGGGCGTGTTCCAGCTCCTCAAGTACCAGCATGCCGCCGCCTTCGCCGATCACCAGGCCGTCGCGGCCGCTGTCGTAGGGGCGTGGGCTGGTTTGCGGGGCGTCGTTTTTCAGGCTGGTGGCGTAGAGCGCGTCGAACACCATGGCTTCGGTGGGGCACAGCTCCTCGGCGCCGCCGGCGAGCATCAAGGGCAGGCGGCCGAACTTGATCGCCTCATAGGCATAACCGATGCCCTGGCTGCCGCTGGTGCAGGCGCTGGACGTTGGGATCAACCGCCCGGTCAGGCCAAAAAAGATGCTGATATTCGCCGCCGTGGTGTGCGGCATCATCCGTACATAGGAGTTGGCGTTCAGCCCCTCGGCCACAGAATTGAGCAGCATATTGCCGAACGCCTTGATCTCATCGGTGCTGCCGGTGGACGAACCACACGCCACACCCATGCGCCCATCCTTGATCGACTCATCACCGAGCAACCCGGCGTCCTGCAATGCCTGCTCCGCCGCCCATACCGCCAGGCGCGAGACACGGCCCATGCTGCGCAGCTGCTTGCGGGTCCAGTGGGCCGGCACGACGAAATCGTCGATAGGGCCGGCCAGGCGCGTGTTCAGTTCGGTAAAACGGTCCCACTCGTCCATGCGCCGAATGCCGCTGCGGTTGGCGCGAAAGTTGGCGGAGATGGACGCCCAATCTCCGCCCAGGGAGGTCATGCCGGCCATGCCGGTGACGACTACACGTTTCATCAGCACAAGCCTCCATTGACGGCCAACACCTGGCGGGTGATATAGGCGGCTTCGGCCGACATCAGGAAATTCACCGCACCGGCGACTTCTTCGGGAGTGCCCATGCGCTGTGCCGGGATCATTTTCATCAGCTCTTCCACCGGTACGTTTTCATCCAGCATCGCGGTGTCGATCAAGCCGGGGGCTACGCAGTTGACAGTGATCTTGCGCTTGCCCAGCTCGATGGCCAGGGCTTTTGCCGCGCCGATCAAGCCGGCTTTCGAGGCGCTGTAATTGACCTGGCCGCGATTGCCGATCAGCCCCGACACTGAGGTAATGCACACGATACGCCCGGCTGCGCGACGGCGAATCATTGGCATCATCACCGGGTGCAGCACGTTGTAGAAACCATCCAGGTTGGTGCGCATCACCACGTCCCAATCGTCTTCCGACAAGGCCGGGAACGCTCCGTCGCGGGTCAGCCCGGCATTGAGCACCACGCCGTAGTAGGCGCCATGTTGCTCGACGTCGGCCTCAAGGATTTCCTTGCAGGTCGCACGATCCGCCACATCGAATTGCAGCACCCGTGCCTTACGGCCAAGGGCTTCGATTTCGACTTGCACTGCATCGGCTTCGGCACGGCCGCTGCGGCAATGCAGCACGATGTCATGGCCGGCCTGGGCCAGGCGCAGGGCAATGGCGCGGCCGATGCCACGGCTGGAGCCGGTGACCAGTACGGATTCAGTCATGGCGTTTCGTCCTTCGATTCTTCTAAATAATTGGCCGCCTGGGGCGGTCGAAATACGTTCAAGCGGGCGCTGGCCTGGATACCGTCGCCGGTCAGGTGGCATTCGAACACACCCATGCCGTTGTCGTCTTCCAGGGAGCGCAGGCCGTGGATGGTCAGCTCGGCGCCCACCGGGAAGTGTTCCACGTTGCATTCGAACTTACGTGTGCCGAGCAGGAAGCCCAGTTCCACCGCCTCGCCCCTTTGGCGTGCGCGGCAACCGGCGTAGGCGGCGACGCTCTGCGCCATCAACTCGATGCCGACCCATGCCGGCAAGCTGCCGTCAGGGCGGTTGAACAGGCCGCCAGGCTTGACGGTGAGACGGGTGTGAATCTGCTCTTCGTCGAACGACAGCACTTGGTCGATGAGGATCATGTCGCCCGCGTGGGGCAGTAGCTCGGCGAGTGGCCAGTTGGTCATGGGGCCTCTCCGATAATCAGGCTGACGTTATTACCGCCGAAGGCAAACGAGTTGCTCATCAGGCAGGTTTTTCCCAAGGTTTCGTCGCTGCGTGCCCATTGCAAGGCGGGCAACGCGGGGTCGGCCTGGCCGTCCCATACGTGGGGTGGGACGCGGCCGTGAGTCAGGCTCAGCCAGCAGAAGGCCGCTTCCAGCGCACCGGCGGCGCCGAGGGTGTGGCCGCTCATGGGTTTGGTGGATGAGCAGGCTACGCCTTCGGGGAACAGGCTGGCGACGGCCAGGCTTTCCATGGCGTCGTTGTGCTGGGTGGCGGTGCCATGCAGGTTCAGGTAGCCGATCTGCTCCGGCGCCAGTTTTGCGCTGGCCAGGGCCTTGCGCATCGCCTGCAACGCGCCTTTGCCGGTAGGTTCGGGCGCGGAGATATGGTGTGCGTCGCAGCTGGCGCCGCTGCCCAGCAAGGCAATCGGTGCCGGCGCTTTACTCATCACAAACAGCACCGCCGCTTCGCCGATATTGATGCCGTTGCGGTTCGCCGAAAAAGGGTTGCAACGTTCATTCGAGACGGCTTCCAGCGCGCTGAAACCATTGAGGGTCAGCTTGCACAAACTGTCCACGCCGCCACAGATCACCGCATCGCACACCCCCAGATCAAGCAAGCGCTGGGCGCTCATCAGGGCGCGGGCGCTGGAGGTGCATGCGGTAGAAATCACGTAGGCAGGGCCGCTCAGTTGCAGCCAGTCGGCGAGGAAGTTCGCCGGGGCGCTGAGTTCCTGTTGCTGGTAGTCGTAGTCGCAGGGGAAGTGCTTGTCGCGCAGGTACAGGGCGATGCCGCGGCTGGCTTCGTCGATGCCCGAGGTGCTGGTGCCCAGCACGACGCCAACGCGCGAAGCGCCGTAGGTGTGGATCGCCTGACGAATCTCGTTCTCGATCTGCAACGCCGCTTCCAGCAACAGTTGGTTATTGCGGCTGCTCTGTTGGCCGAGTTCCACCGGGATGGTTGCCAGCTCGCCGTGCACACTGCCGACCGGCAACACGCGCTCCGGCACCCAACCGCTTTCGGCGCGCATGCCTGAACAGTCACCGGCAAACAGGCTGCGGCTGACGTGCTCCTGACCGCGACCAAGGGCGCAAATCACGCCGAGGGCGTTGAGGTAGGCGGTCATTGGGCGGCACCGAGCGGTGTAATGCGGTAGCTCAAGGGTTGGCCGGTCATGGTCACACTGAAGACTTCTGAGGATTGGTAGACGATTTGCCAATGCCCCGGCAGGGTACGTGTGAGGCCCCTTGCCTGGGCGCTGGGGTAAAGCGCGCGCACGTCATCGGCTGAGGCCAGGGCAAACAGCAGGGCGGCGAACAGCTCCCGCGCCTGGGGATTGGGCGGCAGCAAGCCGTCGGCCTGCCAGGCGCCATCGATCAGTTTTTGCCGGGCCAGCGGGATGCCCAGCGGGTCCATCATCGACCAGCGGATTGCGCTGCCTTCGCGCTGGACCACCAGGAACCAGTCCTGGCTCTGTCCATCTGCATGGCGCTGCACATGCAGTTGCATCGGCAACGCCAGCGCGGGCGTTTTTTCCGGCAACGGCGGCTGGCTGGCGCAGGCGCTCAGCAATAGCAGGCAACCGATCAACAGGCTGCGCATCATGGTGCGCAGCTCGCCAGAGGCTTGCGCGCTACACAGTTGACCAGGGTTTCTTCGCGCTGGCCCACCGGCGGCGGGTTGCGCAGGCCCCAGCGCTCCAGCAGGCCGAAGTCGCTGGAACGGCTCCACCACAGGTACGGGTATGAAACGTTCTGTGGGCCGAATTCAAAGCCCTGCTCGCGGAGCATCTCCAGGTATTCTTCGGCGCTTTTCTGCACATGCATGGGGTGGCGGAACAGCCAGCGGATCACCCAAGTGTCGATATAGGCTTCGGTGGATTCGGCAAACAGCAAATAGCCTCCCGGCTTGAGCACTCGGTAAAACTCTTTGAGTGCGCGATGCTGTTCGACCAGATGATGGAAGGTCTGGTGGCAGAACAGGATATCGACGCTCTCGTCCGGCACATCGAGGGTGGCGCAGTCGCTGCCGATCAGCTCGATGGCCAGGCCCTGGCGCGTGGCTTCAGCCTTGCTCAATTCCAGGCTATGAGGGTCTGCGTCCAGCCCGATCAGGCGCTCGGGGGCGAACACCTGCTGCAAATACTGGAAGGACTTGCCCTGGCCGCAGCCGGCGTCGAGCAATACCGGCGCTTCGGGCAGTGGGTCGGTGAACAGGCTGCGCAGGTCGTTGATCGCCACGCGCAGCACATGGTGCTGCCAGGTGTGGCTGCGCAGGAACCACAAACCGAATTTGGTTTCTTCGACGTAGTTTTTACTCAGGTATTGAGAAGTCATGTCGGTTCACTCGCGCAAATCTCCGACAACATCCGCAACCGCCGCTTGGGCTCGCTGACAAACGGATTACGCTCGTCCCACGCGTAGCCTGCGAGAATCGCGCTGATCATGCGGCGAATCTCCGGCGAGCTTTCAGGGTGGAAAATCACATCCTGGAATGTCCCTGCGTACCAGCCTTCGACGTAGCAGCGGAAGGTGTCGACGCCGCGCTTCAACGGTGCGGCAAATTCGGTTTGCCAGTCCACGGTTTCGCCTTTGAGCTGACGGTCCAGCAGGGCGGCCGCCATGCTCGCTGAGCGCATGGCGATGGTCACACCGGAGGAGAACACTGGGTCGAGGAATTCCGCCGCATTGCCCAGCAGTGCAAAGCCCGGGCCGTGCAGGGTTTTGACGTTGGCCGAGTAGCCGCCGATGGTGCGCGCTGGCGTGTCCCACACCGCGTTGTTCAGCACGCCGGACAGGCTTGGAGTTTCGTCGATAAAGGCGCGCAGGCAGGCGTCGAGGTCAGCGTCGCGGCCGTCGAAATGCTCCTTGGCCGCGACCACGCCCACCGAGCACCGGCCATTACTGAACGGAATGGTCCAGAACCAGATGTCGCGTTTGGTCGGGTGAGTGGTTACCAGGATCTTGGTACGGTCGAAACCTGGGTGTTCGATGCGGTCTTCAACATGAGTGAACACCGCCTGGCGTACCGGGAAATTCGACGGTGCTTCCAGATCCAGCAGGCGCGGCAGCACGCGGCCATAGCCGCTGGCATCGAGCACGAACTTGGCTTTGATGTGGTACTCGCTGCCGTTTTCGCGGCGCACATGCAGGTAGCGGCTATCGCCCGCGAAATCCACGCCGACGATGGTTTCACCGTAGCGGATCTCCACGCCCTGCAATGCCGCCTGGTCGGCCAGCAACTTGTCGAACTCGCCTCGCTGCACCTGGAAGGTGGTCGGCTTGCCGTTGCTGAAGGTGTCGCTGAAGTCAAAGGCGCTGTAACGCTCGCCCCAGGCGAACGCTGCCCCGGTTTTTACCTGGAAGCCGGCGGCCTGCACGGCGTCGAGCATGCCAGCTTCTTCGATAAAGTCGATGCAGTGGGACAGCAGGCTTTCGCCGATCGAGAACCGTGGAAAATGCTGGCGCTCGATGATCAATACATCATGCCCTTTGCGCTTGAGCAGCGCGGCGGCGATGGCGCCGGACGGGCCGGCACCAATCACGACAACCTGGCGACGTTCCATTTCAACTGTGGGCACGAGGGCTCCTTGCCGCTATGGCGATAATCCGATTCATAAGGCGTGTTTCTGATGGCCAGCCCAGGGCGCCAGCATAAAGCTGAATGCCAGGCCCAGGCTGACCGATAAGCCGAAATTACTCACTGCGGGCGTGCTGGACACCGCCAGCAGGCCGAACGACAACCACGTTGTCAGCGCCGCAAGCAGTGTACCCAGCAGGCTCACGGCAGCACCGCCGATCTGCTCGCGCATCAGGATCGCGTAGTCGACGCTGATCGCCGTCACCAGCAGCAAGCCGAACAGGCTGAACAACGTCAGCGGCTGGCCCAGCCAACCGAGGCTGGCCAGGCTGCACAGTGCGGCGAGTAATGGCAGTGCAACGATGCGCAGGGCGCCGCCGAAACCAAACGGCAGGATCAGCAGCAACACGATCAGCACGCACGACATCAATTTCAGTTCCGCGGCGCTGATCTGGGTGGCGGCGAAGACGCGGTTCAGATCACCGAGGCGATCCACCAACTGCACGCCCGGCAAGTCCACGGCCTGTACCCGCAACAGCGCTGGGTTGTTCAGACCTTGCAGGCTGACCATCGCGGCAACACCGCCGTCCACCGGGCCGAGCCACAGTGTGCGCCAGGGTTCGGCCATCGGGCCTGCCAGTGCCGCGTCGATGTCTTCGGTGGGCAGCGCTTGCAACTGCGCAACTTCAGCTTGCAGGGCGCTGGCCGGCACGCCGAGGTCCAGCAGCGGCTGCCAATGCTGTGGCAGTGTGTTCAGTGCTTCGCGCAGTTGTTGCTGCTCGGCGGGCAGGTTGACCAGTTGATTGAGCGCCAGGTAACCCTGGAGCTTGTCCATATTCACCAATTGATCCAGGCGCTGGCCCAACGCGGCTAGGCGCTCCAGCAATTGCTGTTGATTCTCGGCGCGCACCAGGAAGAACTGGCTGGTGGGTTGGAAACCTGTGATGCGCGCCACGGCCTGGGCCTCTTGCAGCAACTGCGGCGGCGCGCCGATCCACTGGCGGATATCGTTTTTGCTATTGAGCTGCCACAGGCCACCGGCGCAAAACAGCAACACCAGCGCCAGTAGCGCCGGGCTCGGCACGCGCGTGAGCAACGCGGCGCGAATCTGCCACAGGCATTCGGCGATACGCAGCGGCCATTGCGCCGGACGCAGTTCGACGCCCTTGAGCAATGCCGGCAACAGGCACACGGCCGACAGATACGCACCGACCAGGCCCGCCGCGGAGAACACCGCGATCTGGGTCAGCGCCGGGAACGGCGTCCAGGCCAGCGCCAGGTAACCGATGCAACTGGTGGCCAGGCTCAGGCTCAACCCTGGCAGGGTCAGGCGCAACGCCGGCCAACTGCGCCAGGGCTTGAGGCTCCAGCTTTTTGACAGGTAGTGCAGCGGGTAATCCACCGCGACGCCAATCAAGCTGGAGCCAAGCACCAAGGTCATCACATGCATATGGCCAAACAGCGCCACACACGCCACGGCGCCAAACAGCATGCCCACCAGTACCGGCACGAAAGCCAGCAATACCCGCCATCGGCGGAACGCCAGCAACAGCAACAGCAGGATGCCCACGGTCGCGCCGCCACCGACCCAGGTGATTTCCCGTGTGGCCTGCTGCTGACCATTGGCGGCGTATAACAAACCACTGGCCGCCAGCAGTTGCGCGCCTTGCTGGCCGGCCTGTTCACGGCTGGCCTGGAGCAAATCCGCTACTTGCAGCGGCAGTTTCATATCAAAGGCATTGCCGGTGGTGCGCGCGCGCAGCAACACCCAACTTTTGCCGTCGGCATCGGCGATCAACGCGCCGCTGCCGATATCCAACTGCACCGAGCCACGTTGCGGCTGGCTGTTCTGGATGCGTCCGGTCAGGCCCAGCCAGTCATCCTGGCTCGGCACCAGGCTGAAGCCGGTGAACGGGTCGAACAGCGCCTGCACGCGCTGCTGGATAAAGGCGTCGGGGTGTTCAATCAGTCGCTCGCGGTCCTTGGTTGAAAGCATCGCCAAACGGCCGCGCAGCAATTGCTCGCGCAGTGCCGGCAAGTCGGCTTGCAGGTTCCACTGCACCTTTTCAAACAGACCGCTGGCCTGCCAGCGCTCGCCCAACTGTTGCGCCACAGCCACCGCTTGCTGGCGGTCGGCATGCCCCACCAGTACCAGCATCTCGCGGTTCAGCGGTTCCTGCATGCGCTGTTCGGCTTGCAGTTCCAAGGCGTTCGGCGTGCTGCCCGGCACCAGTTCCATCAGGTTGGCCGACAGCGGCGCACCGTGGCGCCACTGCCAGCCGGCCAGGGCCAGCACCGCCACCAGCAGGATCAGGAACAGGCGCGGTAACAGGCGCTCACTGGGCAAAGTCGTGTTGCTCCGCGTCGCTCAACGGTTGTTCGGCGGTGCTGTCCTGCATGCGCAGTACGGTGCTGTCACCTTGGGTTTCCAGCAGTTCGATTTTTTGCACCAGCGCGCCGCCGTCGATATTGATCTGGGTGAACACTTGTTTCAGCAGCAGCGACCGAGGGATCAGCGTCAGCTTCCATTGCGTAGCCTCGCCTTGCAGTTGCAGCTCGAAATCCCGCTGCAAGCCGCTGCTGTCGCCCTGGAGTACGGCGAGGAACAACCGATTCTGCTCGGCACCGGCGCTCTTGTTTGGCAGTGTCTGCCAGCCATTGGCTTCACGCCGGGCGATGCCTTGGGCGCTGATGCGGTAGTCCTGTTGCAATGGGGTTTTGAGCAGCCATAGCAGGCCGTGGTCTTTGGCGAGGACGAAAGTACCCTTGCTGACCAAAGGCTGTGGCAGGGCGCGCAGGTGTTTTTCCTGGGTGAAGCTGCCGTGGATCACGGAAGGTTTTGCCAACTGATCGCTGAGTTGTTGCAGGTCGAAGGCGTGGGCGCTGACGCTCAGCAGCAGGCCAACAAACAGGATGATCGCTCTCATGCCAAGGCCCTCTCGACCGCATCTGTGAACACTTTGGGTGAGGCCAACTGCATCTCGCGGCTGGCCATCTCCACCGCCACTTGCACGGTACTGGCGCGGGTCAAACGCTCACCGCTGGCCAGGTCCGTAATCAGGTAATTGACCTTCAAGCGGTTCTCCCATTCCACCAGGCTGGCGCGCACGTTGATCGTCTGGCCGAACACTGCCCCGCGCACGTAGCGCAGTTGCATGTCGATGACCGGCCAGGCATAGCCGGCTTCGAGCATCGCTGTGTAGTTGTGGCCGATCTTGTCCAGCAGCGCGCAGCGCGCCACTTCCAGATACTTCACGTAGTGCCCGTGCCACACCACGTTCATGGTGTCGACATCGAAAAATGGCACGAGGATTTCGGTGTCGCAGTGCAGTACGCCGGGGCTACGCATGCAGCCTCCAGTGTTGCTCGGCGATGCGTTGCAGGCACAGGCGCAGTTCGCCTTCCAGGGCGCGGTCTTCGATCACCGGCGGGAAGTCCTTGGCCAGTTCCTCATGCATGGCGGCCAACGCCGGTGGCAGCGCCCGCGCATCCTTGGCCTGGGCGCGCAGCCACACACCTTGGTTGGCGGCGAGCAAGGTGGCGGCGGCAACCTGTTCGGTCAGCTCCAACACGCGAATTGCATCGCGGGCGGCGATGGTGCCCATGCTCACTTTGTCCTGGTTGTGGCACTCGGTGGAGCGCGAGAACACGCTGGCCGGCATGGTGTTTTTCAGCGCTTCGGCGGTCCAGGCGCTGGTGCCGATCTGCACGGCCTTGAAGCCATGGTTGATCATCGCGCGGTCAGCCGGCGCGCCAGACAGGTTGCTCGGCAGGCCGTGGTTGTAACGCACGTCAACCAGCAACGCGAGTTGGCGATCGAGCAGGTCAGCTACGTTGGCCACCAGGGTCTTGAGGCTGTCCATGGCAAAGGCGATATGACCGCCGTAGAAGTGCCCACCGTGCAGCACGCGTTCTTCTTCGGCGTCGATGATCGGGTTGTCGTTAGCGCTGTTCAGCTCGATCTCGATAAACGAACGCAGCCAGTTCAGGCTGTCCGCCAGCACGCCGAGGACGTGGGGCGCGCAGCGCAGCGAGTAGCGATCCTGCAGGCGGTGCAGCGGCGCGGTCGGCGCGTCGATCGCCAGGTCCTTGCGCAGCCAGGCGGCGACTTGCATCTGCCCAGGGTGCGGCTTGGCGGCGAACAGGCGCTCGTCGAAGTGTTCCGGGTTGCCCTGCAGCGCGACCACGTTGAGCGCGGTGATGCGTGTGGCGAGTTGCAGCAGGTAGTCGGCGCGGGCGAAGGCGAGGCAGGCGAGGCCGGTCATCACGGCGGTGCCGTTCATCAGTGCTAGGGCTTCTTTCGGACGTAAAACCAGCGGGTCCCAACCCAACTCGCGGTGCACGTCGGCGGCCTGGCGACGTTCGCCACGGAACATCACCTCGCGCTCGCCGGACAGGGTCGCGGCGACGTAGGACAGCGGCGTCAGATCACCGCTGGCACCCACCGAACCTTCTTCCGGGATCAACGGCAGCACGTCGTGTTCGAGGAACGCGTGCAGGCGCTCCAGCAACTCCACGCGCACGCCTGAAACGCCGTGGCACAACGACTGCAACCGCGCGGCCAGCACGGCACGGGTGGCTTGTGCATCGAGCAATTTACCCAGGCCGCAACCGTGGAAGGTGTACAGGTGACGGGGCAGGGCCTCTACGTGTTGCAACGGCACTGCGACCACGCACGAGTCGCCGTAGCCGGTGGTCACGCCGTAGATCACGCCTTCCTTGTCCAGCAGCGAGTCGAGGAACTGCGCGCCTTTGGCGATGCGCTGGCGATACGCGGCGTCGCCCTGCAACTGGGTGGGCGCCTGACGGTTGGCCAGGGCCAGCACGTCTTCGATGCGCAGGGGGCGTTCGCCAAAGGTTACCGGCTCAAGATGCGTCGTCATCGGTCTTCCAGAAAGGGTAAAAGTTGAACCATTGTTGGGGCGCTTCCAGGCAGAACTGGCCCAGGCGTGCGGCGTAGCGTGAGGTCCACTGAGCGATGACCTGCTCGCGGGTGCTGCGCTTCCATTCGATCAAGGGTGTGAACGGTTCGATAGTCAGGCGATAACGCCCAGCGTGCTTAAGGCACATCAGCAGGTTGACCGGGCATTTGAGCAGGCCGGCCAGCAGCCATGGGCCTTGGGGGAATGCGGCGTCATGGCCGAGGAAATCCACGCGCACCGTGCGCCCGCCGTGCAGCGGCACGCGGTCGCCCGCAATCGCCAGCCACTCTCCCTCGTCCAGGCGCTGGCTCAGCAGCAACATCGTCGCCGGGTCCAACTCGCTGACCTGGATCAGGCGCAGATGACTCGCCCCGGCTTCGCCCAACAGGCGGTTGAATTGTTCGGCGTGCTTGGTGTGCACCAGCACGTTCATGGTGACCTTTTCGCCGATTTCCGCCAGCGCGCGGCACACTTCGAGGTTGCCCAAATGTGCGCCGACCAGCATCTGGCCGCGCTCGCCGCGCAGTTGCCCGCGTAGTTTCGCCGGGTCGTTGATTTCGATTTGTTCCAGGCGCAGCTTGCCGTTCCACACGTCGAGTTTGTCGAGCAGGGAATCGGCAAAGGCCATGAACTGGCCGAATACTTTGCGGTGGCTGGGGCGCAACTCATCGCGCCCGCTCCATTCGGCCAGGCGCTGCTGGTATTGCCAGGCGCTCTGGCGCGCGCTTCGGCCGAACAGGAAAAAGTACAGCACGATGCCGTACAGCACCGGGCTCAGCAGGCGTCGGCCGAGGATTTTGGCCGCGAAGGCGGTGAATTTCATCAGCCAGTAGCTGCCGCGTTCTTCGCGGTCGGCCCAGTGTTGCGTGTTGTCGCTCATGCCTTGCACCGTCGCCACAGGATCATCGGCGCGCGCACCAACATGCCGAAAAACAGCCGCGTATGCATGGCGCTGATACGCACGTTGTCGTGGAACAGGCGAAAGTGCGACAGGCCGTCGGTGGGGTAATGCACTTTCGTCGGCAGCCAGCGCATCGGCTGATTACGCCATGCCAGGCGCACCAGGATGTCCGAGTCGAAGTCCATGCGCGTGCCAATGTAGGTCGAGTCCATCAGCGCCAGCACCGGTGTCAGCGGGTAGACGCGAAAGCCGCACATCGAGTCGCGGATCTGCAGAGACAGCGTGTTGATCCACACCCACACGTGGGTCAGGTAGCGCGCGTACAAGCGGCCTTTGGGCACGCTTTCATCGTATTCGGGGTAGCCGCAGATAATAGCGTCGGGGTGCCTGCGCGAGGTATCGACAAACGTTTCGACTTCGCGCAAATCATGCTGACCGTCGGCGTCCACTTGCAGGGCGTGGGAATAGCCAAGGCGTGCAGCTTCGCGGAAACCCGCCATGACCGCGCCGCCCTTGCCTTGGTTGTGTGGCAGGGTCAGCAGAGTCACGTTATTGAGGGTCGCCAATTGCGCCAACACCGCCGCGCACGCCGGGCTGCTGCCATCGTCGACCAACAGGCAGGGCAGGCCACTGTTCAACAGGCTTTGGACCACGGCGGGCACGGCGGCTTCGTGGTTGTAGACCGGGATCAGGGCGCAGGGGTTATGCATCGACAGTCTCCAGTAGAATCCGCCCACTGGAGCAGGCCGCGACGCCGTTGCGGTAGGCGAAATACAGCTTGCCGCGCTCCTGGTCGAAGCGCAGGTGCAATTCGATACGATCGCCGGGGCGTATCAGTTGCTGGAACTTGAGCACTTCCATCCCGGCAAAGGTCGCGGGCAGGTCGAGCAGTTGCTGGCCCAGGTTGAACGCCCATTCTACTTGCACCACGCCCGGCAGCACGGGGGTGACCGGGAAGTGCCCGCTGAAGTAGGCCAGGTCCGGCGGCACACTCAGTTGCACGGTCCATTCGCCATCGGCTTCGATCTGCCCCAACACCTCCGGCGCCTTTGGCCGTGGCGCCAGCAGCAGCGCGGCCACATCGGCCTGGGGCAGTTTGCCCTGGGCGTTCAACGGCAACTGTCGCAGCAGGCGCCAGCGACGGGGCAGGGCCAGGGCTTCGCAATGCTGGCTCAGATGCTGGCGCAGGGTTTGAGTGAGGCTGCGGCGGCCTTGGTTGCGCAGGGCGTGTAGGCCCTCAGCGCTCAATACCACTAGGGCACCGAGTGACGCGCGGTTTTCTTGCACCACGCCCAGGCGCGTTTCCGCGACCCATGGGTGGGCCATCAGCGCTTGTTCCAGCATCGGCAGGGAGATGCGTTTTTCTTCCAGCTTGACGATGCGGTCCAGGCGACCCAGCAACTCGAAGCGACCATCGGCATGGATATGTGCAGCGTCAGCGGTCTGTTCAATATGCCCTGCTGGCAGGTAAGGCGAGGCGATGTGCAGAGCGCCGTCGGCGTCCTGGCTCAGTTGCACATCGGCAAACGGCTGCCAGGGTTGCGCGCCCTGGCGCCAGGCGATGCCGCCGGTTTCCGAGCTGCCGAGAATTTCCGTCGGCCATTGGTGCAAACGCTCGTAAAGACTGGTGGCGGCTTCGACGGGCAAGGCGCCACCGGAAGAGAACACTCGCGACACCTGGCTCAGCGCGGGCCAGTCGAGGTTGTCGCCCATGCGTTTGAGCAGTGCCGGGCTGGCCACCCAGGCAAATTGAGGGTGTTCGCGGCTGGCGCGTTGCAAGTCTTCGGGAAAGGCCAGTTGCTTGCGCACAAAGGTACGACCGGCGCACAACGGCCACAGCACCCGGAACAGCAACCCGTAGATGTGCTGGGTGGCGACGCTGCCGATGATGCAGGCGTCTTTAAGGTCCGCACCCCACAAGGCTTCCAGCGCTTGAACCTCGTTGGCTAATTGGCGCAGGGTTTTGTCGATACGCTTGGGCTCGCCGCTGGAGCCGGAGGTGCACAGGCTCAGTTGACACGTGTCCAGGTCGAGCGCGGCAGCAGGCAACGGCGCCTGGTACAGCGCGTCGAGATCGGCGGGTTCGACCAGCCAGGCGTCGACGGCATCGGCCCAGCGTTGGCGGGTCTGGGGCTGCAGATCGGCGGGAAGCAGTACGCTGACCCCTGCGCGCCAGGCGCCCAGCAGGGCGATCGCCAGCACGCCGGCATCTTCCAGGTGCACCGCCAGACGCCGAATACCGCGCGCTTGCAGGCCCGCGGCCAGGCCGAGTGATTGTTCCCACAGCTGGGCGTGATTCATTGCAGGTTCGGTGGTCACCAAACGCTGTTGCAGCGGCTCAAGCAGCAAGTGCTCAAGTTTCAACCCATTCATATGCGGCCTCGAACCCTTTGTCGTACAAGCCATTCCACGGCAAACAACAGTCCCATCAATCCGTAGGCGATCAGGCCGTTGTACAACGTCCACCAGCTCAGTGGCGCCCACAAGGTTAGGGCGGCAGCGAGCAGGCCATTACACAGAAAAAACACGCTCCACACCACGGTGACCTGGCGGGTATACACAATCGCGTTGGGCGGTAACTCCGGGTCGGTCATGCGTGCCAGGCGCTCCACCATCGGCGGGCCGTATTTCAGGCTCAGGCCAAACAGCGCGAGCATGAAGGCACTGACCAGGCTCGGGTACCAGCGCAGCAAGTGCGGGCTGTCGAACCAAGCCAGTAACAGGCAAAACACGATCATCGCCAACGCCATCCAGCGGCTGCCGGGACGTGGTGCGCCGATGAACGCGCGCAACAGCCAGAGGCTGCCCAGCAGCAGCCCGAATTGCCACGGCGCAAAATGCTCAGTGCCGTAATACACCGCAAAGGGGTACAGCAGCCCCGCCAACAACAGGCCAAGGCCGATCAGCCGGCTCATGCGGCGGGTTGGACCAGACGGTACACCGCCTCTACCACGTCGTTCACTGTGCGCACGGCCTTGAACTCTTCGGCGGCAATCTTCTTGCCGGTCTGGCGCTTGATATGGTCGATCAGGTCTACGGCATCGATGCTGTCGATTTCCAGGTCCTGATACAGGTTGGCGTCAAGGGTGACGCGCTCTGGGGGGAGTTCAAACAGTTCCACCAAGGCATCGCGCAGGGTGTTGAAAATATCGTCACGAGTTTGCATGGTCCGGTCTCAAGCTGCCTGTCTGGCCGTAACGAACGCCGCAAGGCTCGCCACGTTGGTGAAGTGATTACGGGTGTCCTTGGCGTCGGCATCGATTTTGATGCCGTATTTTTTTTGAATCGCCAGACCCAATTCCAGGGCGTCTACCGAATCCAGGCCCAGGCCTTCGCCGAACAGGGTTTGGTCGCTACCGATGTCGTCGGCGCTGATGTCTTCCAGACCCAGGGCCTCGATGATCAGCGTCTTTATGTCGTGCTCAAGGCGGTGTTGGTCGCTCATCTTCGGCGAGCTCCTTAATGAAATAGTGGTGCAGGTGATCGTTGAGCTTGCGTGAAGCCTGAGGCGCGGGCCCCAGTGCCGCGAACGCCTGTGGTTCTATATCGGCACCCACCCGCAAACTGAAGTGAAAGCGGCGTTTCGGGATGCGATACCAGGGTTCGGCTTTGGTCAAGGTGGTTGGGCTGACCTTGATCACCACGGGGGTGATGATTGTCGCACCCCGCAGCGCAATGGCGGCGGCGCCGCGATGAAAGGCGGGCGCCGCGCCGGGTGTGGTACGAGTGCCTTCAGGAAAGATGATCAGCGTCTGGCCTTCGCGCAGGGCGTCGGCGGCGGCATCGAGCATCTCCGCGCTGCCGTCATTGCTGATATAGCCCGCATCGCGTATCGGCCCCCGGGTGAACGGGTTCTGCCACAGGCTTTGCTTGACCACGCAGTTGGTCTGGCGCATCAGGCCGATCAGAAACACCACATCGATCAGCGACGGGTGGTTGGCAACGATCATCTGGCCGGGGCGGCCGAGTTTCTCGGCGCCTTCGACGCTGTAGGTCAGCACGCCAGCGCGATGCATCATGCGGATAAAGAACCAGAACAGCTTGCTGATGGTGTGACGGGCACGGCGCTGGTGCTTGTCGGCACTGCCCGGCAGGCAACTGAGCACCGGAAACACCAGCAAACGTAGGCACAGCCCGCCGACACCAAACAGGAAGAAGCTGGCGGCGGTGGCAAACAGGCGCCAGTAGTAGGCGTCCCGTGGCTTGTCAGTCAGAGCTTGCGTTGCCAGTTCCATACACGGTTCTTCCAGGCATGTTGGCAGGCGCCCTGTTCGGTGAGCAGGGTGCGCAGCAGGTTCAGGGCGTGGGGCCACTGGGTTTGATTGGCTTGGACAGTGCCGGGTGTGAGTTCCAGTTGCCACTCGTCGCCTGGTGTGAGCAACAGGCCGAGGGCGTAGGGGAAGGGCACGTCAACGATCCAGCTGGCGTAGGCCTCGGGCGGCTGTTCTTCGGTGATCACCAGCAATACCGCCGGGGCGCCTTCATTGAGCAGCGCGGCGGCTTCGAGCATGCCGTGCTCCAAGCCATCGCCGGCGGCGGCGAGGGCGGTCATTTCACTGGTTTCATTACGCAGAATCGACCAGAGGCCAATCACTGCGTTATGCACAGACAGGCTGAACTGGGTCGGGGACAGCGGCTGCTCGTTGGCCAGGTCGCTGAGGATGTCTAGAGTGCGTGGGGTTTCGCCGTGCCGGGAAATAAACACCAGCGGCAGGTCTTGCAGGCCTTCTGCAAGGGGCCAGCCCACGCTGAAGGCCATGCGCGCCAGCCGGCTCAGGCGGCGGCGCTGCATGGCGGGCAAGAAGGATACGTCGGGCGAGGCATCGCTGGCGGGCAGCAGCACCGGCGCCTGGCACCATGCGCGCCATTCGTCCGCACTTTCCAGTCCTGGGGCCCAGGCACGCCATTGGGCAATGTTGAAGTTGATCACTGAGAAGTTATCCCGCCCCTGCGGGCTTCCATGTGCGGCTTTTGGCCCCGAATACCGGGACAGGGAGCAATAGCCGAATGGCGCGCATTATCCCGGTGCCGCGGGGTTCTAGCAAACTTTGGTAAAGATTTGTTCACGGCTGAATACAATTTGTTGGTAAGGATTTACAGATTGTCCTTTATCGATGGCTGAGTTGGATTGTCGGACCGTTCCTATTCTTTTGTGTGTGAGGTGCGACGACCTGTCTAGAGTGCGGCAATGGATGGATGAACGAGGTAGCTAACAGGCGCTTTTGCCCTCTACACTCGGACATTCATTGATACACGGAGGTTTTTCCATGCGGCGTGTGGTGTTCAATCAGAAAGGCGGCGTTGGCAAGTCCAGCATCGCCTGCAACCTGGCGGCGGTCAGTGCCAGCGAAGGCTATCGAACCCTGTTGGTGGACCTCGATGCACAAGCCAACTCAACCCAGTACCTCACCGGGCTGACCGGCGACGACATTCCCATGGGGATCGCGGATTTTTTCAAGCAAACCCTGTCTTCCGGGCCGTTTTCGAAGAAGAACAAGGTCGATATCTACGAAACGCCCTTCGATAACCTGCACGTCATCACCGCGACGGCCGAACTCGCGGACTTGCAGCCCAAGCTTGAAGCCAAGCACAAGATCAACAAGCTGCGAAAGCTGCTGGATGAGCTGAGCGAAGATTACGACCGGATTTACCTGGATACACCGCCAGCCCTGAACTTTTATGCGGTTTCGGCGCTGATTGCTGCTGATCGTGTACTGATCCCCTTCGATTGCGACAGCTTCTCACGGCAGGCCCTGTATGGCCTGCTGGCCGAAATCGAAGAATTGAAGGAAGACCACAACGAAGGCCTCGAAGTCGAAGGTATCGTGGTCAACCAGTTCCAGGCCCGAGCGAGTCTGCCGCAGCAGATGCTGGAGGAGTTGATCAACGAAGGGTTGCCGGTGCTTCCGGTGTACCTGGCCAGTTCGGTGCGCATGCGCGAGTCCCATCAGGAAAACAAGCCGCTGATCCACCTCGATCCACGGCACAAGCTGACCCAACAGTTCGTGGAATTGCATAACTTGCTGGAAAACGCCTGACCTGTGGGAGGGGGCTTGCCCCCGATAGCGGTATGCCAGCTAGCTCATCTGGAGCTGACCCACCGCATCGGGAGCAAGCCCCCTCCCACACTGCCCAGCATTGTCCTTGAGGTTCGGTTACACCCCCTGGCTACGCAACCAACTCATCAACTGCGGCAACGGAAACGCTCCACTCTGACGCGCCACTTCGCGACCATTCTTGAACAGAATCAGGCTCGGAATTGACCGAATCCCCAACTGCGCCGACAACTGTTGATTGGCCTCGCTGTCCAGCTTGGCCAACCGGCACTTGCCCTCCAACTGTCCGGCAGCCTGTTCAAACACTGGTGCGAACGACTTGCACGGTCCGCACCAGTCGGCCCAAACGTCTACCAGAAGCGGCAGGTCGCCTTTGATCTGGCTGGCGTAGTCGCCTTGTTTCAGCTCAAAAGGCTTATTCAACAAAACGGGCTGTTTGCAACGCCCGCATTTGGGCGCATCTGCCAGGCGTTCGCCGGGGATGCGGTTGAGGCCGTTGCAATGAGGGCAGGGTATGACGAGAGGTTCGGACATTGAGGGCTCCTGGAAATGGCCAATAGGCTCTATTTGGAGCCAGCAATGATAGTTATCAAGCGAAACACATGATTGTAGAAAGGGCGCTCATTGCTCTCGTGGTCACGACGAACAACTGATCTCCAAATGCTTTCCCCAATCCGGCGGCCGCTGCGCGTACTGCTCCATCCCCGCTTGCTCCTCGAACGGCCTGGAAAGCACCTCATGCAATCGCCGAACTTCGCTGTAGTCGCCCGACTCGGCTGCGGTGATGGCGTTCTGGGCGAGGTAGTTGCGCAGGATGTACAGCGGATTCACGGCGTGCATCCGCTCGCGGCGCTGTTCCTCGCTGGAGTCTGCGTCTCGTGCGACACGTTCCTTGTACTGCTCGGCCCAGGCATCGAACCCGGCCATGTCGACAAAATCATCGCGCAACCGCGCTACGGCCAGCGCCGCTGACTCATCCCCAAGGCGACGGAAGAACAGCGTGTAATCCACACCGCTGTTCTGCATCAGTTTCAGCAGGCGCTCGACCAGTTGCTGGTCGTCGTCTTCGGCGGTGGTGAGCCCGAGTCGGCGACGCATCAGGTCCAGGTAGTGCGCCTGGTACAGCGGCAGGTACAGGCCGAGGGACTCCTTCAAGGCATCGACGCTGATAAACGGCGTGAGCGCCTGGGCCAGCGCACTGAGGTTCCACTGTCCAATCGGCACCTGATTGCTGAAGGAGTAGCGCCCTTCATGGTCCGAATGGTTGCAGATGAAGTGCGCGTCAAAGTCATCAAGAAACGCGAACGGCCCGAAGTCGAAGGTGATGCCCAGGATCGACATGTTGTCGGTGTTCATCACGCCATGGCAGAAACCATAGGCCTGCCATTTGGCGATCATCTCGGCGTTGCGTTCGACGATTTCACGGAACATCGCCAGGTACGGTTCGGGCTGTTCGCGGCACTCGGGGTAGTGCAGGTTCAGCACGTGCTCGGCCAGTTCGGCTTGCTGCTCGGGCTTCTTGGTGTAGTAGAAGTATTCGAAATGCCCAAAGCGGATATGGCTGGGCGCGAGGCGCAACACCATGGCACCCCGCTCCTGTTTTTCCCGCCATACCGGCGTGCTGGAGCCGATTACACACAGCGCGCGGCTGCTGGGAATGCCCAACGCGTGGAGGGCTTCGCTGGCGAGGAATTCACGAATCGAGGAGCGTAAGACCGCGCGGCCATCGCCCATCCGCGAGTAAGGCGTCATCCCGGCACCCTTGAGGTGCAGGTCCCAATGTTCGCCGGCCTCGTTGTACACCTCGCCCAGCAACAACCCACGGCCGTCGCCCAGCTGAGGGGTATAGCCGCCGAACTGGTGCCCGGAATAGATCATCGCGCGCGGTTCTGCTTCGGCCCACAGCTTGTGGCCGCTGAACAGTTCGGCGAATACCGGCGTTTCGGCCACCGCCGGGTCGAGGTCGAGCAGGGCCATGGCGGCGTTGCTCGCCACGACAAGGCGAGGCTCGTCGAGGGGTTCGGGCAAAACGTGGGTTGAGAACGCGTCGCCCAGGCGTGCGAAGCGGTTGTCGAAGGTCAGTTCGTCGAGGGCTTTCACCGGCCATCTCCAGCAGAATGTCCGAGCATTCTGCTGGGGATAGACGCTTTAGTCGAGTTTGCTGGGCGGCGGTTCCGGCGCATCGTCGACTTTGCCGGGTGGCGGCTCGGGGGCGTCCTGTTCGGTGGCGGGCCCGGCGATGGTCTTGCGATCATCCTCGACCGGCACCAGTTTGTACTCCTGGCCATGCATGTTCTTGAGGTACACCTCCATCTGCCGGAACGAGATGTTGATGTGCTGCTTCTTGAACTCACGGTTGATGTAGCGGTTGACCTCGTCGAGTACCGGGTTGCGGTCACCCAGGTCGCGCACGTGCATACGCAGTTCGTGGTCGAGGGTGCTTTCGCCGAAGTTGAGGAAGTACACGTGAGGTTCCGGTTCCTTCAGCACCCGTGGATTTTCCCTCGCGGCCTTGAGCAGCAATTCCTTCACCAGGTCCAGATCGGAGCCGTAGTCCACGCCCAGTTTCAGAGTGACGCGGGTGATGGTGTCGGTCAGCGACCAGTTAATCAGTTGCCCGGTAATGAACGTCTTGTTCGGGACAATGATGTCCTTGCGGTCGAAGTCGGTGATGGTGGTGGCGCGGATGCGGATTTTGCTCACCGTGCCCGACAGGTTGCCGATGGTGATGGTGTCGCCGATACGCACCGGGCGTTCGAACAGGATCATGATGCCGGAGATAAAGTTGGCGAAGATCTCCTGCATGCCGAAGCCCAAGCCCACCGACAGCGCGGCGACCAGCCACTGCAGCTTGTCCCAGCTCACGCCGAGGGTAGACAGGGTGGACACGAAGCCGACGCCGGCAATCACATAGGACAGCAGCGTGGTGGTGGCGTAGGCGCTGCCCTGGGCCAGATCCAGTTTGGACAGCACCAACACCTCCAGCAGACCGGGCAGGTTGCGCGCCAGGGCGAAGGTGATACCGATGATGATCAGCGCGCCGAGCAAGTCGCCGATGCTGATGGGCACCATGCTGATATTGGCACCGGTGCCGCTGGTGTATTCGTACAGCGTGACGTTATCCAGGTACGAAAACACCGAGATCAGGTCCGACCACACCCAGTACAACGCGGCGATAAAGCCGCCCAGCAGGGCCAGGCGAATCAGGCGCATGGACTGTTCGTTGACCTGCTCGATGTCCAGGGTTGGCTCTTCGATTACCGCTTCGCCGTCACCTGCTTCCTTGGCGGCCTGGCGTTTGGCCAGGGCGCGGGAATAAGCCAGGCGCCGGGCGGCAACGCCTAGGCCGCGGACGAAGGTGGCTTCGATGACCAGCCAAAACATCAACAGGTACAAGGTGTTGATCAGTCGGTCGCTGAGCTTGAGGGCGGTGTAGTAGTAGCCAAAGCACACGGCAATAAACAGGGCGATCGGCAGCGCGGTGAATACCAGGCCCACGGACTTGCGGAACAGCGAGGCTTTTTCGTGGGTAGGGCTGTGCAGCAGCAGGCGCCCGAGCAGCCAGGCCATCAGGGCGTAGCAGGTCAGGACCACGGCGATGCCCAGCACGTCGTCCGCCAGTGCCGCCGGTTGATGCTCGGCAATCGCCACCACGGCCACCAGAGCCAATACCACCAGCCCGAGTTTGCGCACCCAACCCTGGAGGAATTCGACCTGGGGTTTTTCCCAGCGGAAGTGCAGTTCCGCCACGCCGCCCGGCGCCAGGATGCGGTAGGCGGTGTAGAACACCAGCCACGCCTGGGCCAGTTGCAGCAGGGCTGAACCCAGGTTGGCGTTTTGCCCACGGGCGTCGATCTGCAGCGCGTAGCCGCACAGCGCCAGTCCCAGCGATACGGGCATGGCCAGCAGGATATTGATCAAGATGGCTTGCGGCGTGTGCCACTGGCTGTCGCGCTTGAAGTGCCCGATGTCCAGATGGACCTTGTTCAGGCGTTGGTACAGGGCCTTGCGTCGCCACAGCAGTGCGCCGATCAATAGCAGCAATGGCAGGAACAGTAGCGGGCGCTGGGTCAGGCCGTCGTACAGCTCACTGACGCTGGACGCCCAGGGCAGGGTGGTGACTTGCTTGCTCAAGTGCGCCGGCACGGTTTCCAGCCACTCGGTGTCCAGCGGCTTGTTACTGGGGATCCAGAACATCTGTTCATCCAGCGTCGCGCGCAGGGTGGTGGCGGTGCTGAGCAGTTGTTTCTGGTTCAGTTGCAGGGTGATGGACTCATTGAGCAGCGCGCTCAACTCACGACTCAGACGCTCCAGCAGGTCGCTGCGGGTAATCGCAAGCTCCAGCAGGGTTCGGCGCAGTTGCGGGGTGATGTCATCCGGTGGCTGGTTGGCCAGCAGATTGTCCACATAGGTGCTGGGGGAACTGATCAGCTCACGCTGTTGGTTGACCTCAAACTGGTACAGGCGAATGTTGGCGATGTCGTCCGCCAGGTCGCGGTCCACCGTCAGGCGTGGCAGCGCTTGTTTTTGCTTATACAGAATCTTCGACAGCAGCAGGCTGCCCTTGAGCACGTTGATCTGCTCGTCCAGGGCCGAGTCGCTCTGGGTCACGGTGTCCAGTTGCTGCTTGGTCTGCAGGTTCTTCTGGGTCAGGTCGTTGAGGCGGTCGGTGCTTTTGAGCAGGTAGTCGGACAGCTTCAGGTTGGCCGCGCTTTCGGTGGCCAACAGGCTGCTGCCACCGGCCTTTTGCGCTTCGATGGACTGCTGGGTGACGGTCTGTTGGGACTGGGCCAGGCGTTTCTGGTTGATCAGGGTTTGCAGGTCCTGGATTTCTTGTTCCAGGCGCGCGGTCTTTTCCACCACGAGGTCGTGCTGGCTGTTGCCCAGGTCTTGCAGTTGGCTGTTGCCGGCCAGTTCCTGGCGGCGCAGGGGGATCAGGGCATTGAGCGCAGCGAGTTCGGCATTCAGTTGGTTGCGCTGGTCGCCGCTGAGGGCTTTGCCATTGTCTTTACCGGCCTTGAGGGTCGCGTTGATCTGCTGGATGCGCGTCTGGCTGCTGCTGATTTCGGTCTGCGCGCGTTCGGGGCGTGTTTGGGCAGCGATGGTCAGGCTGTTGGCTTCGGCCAGGTCTTTTTGCAGGTCGCCTTGCTGGGTGGTGCGTTGCACCAGCAATTGCTCAAGCTGTGGCACGGGCAGCGTGGCATAGCGTTGGGCCACCGGGATGATTTTGGTGGCCTTGAGCCGGGTCAGCTCGCGCTGGTTTTCGCTGGTCTGGCGCGGCGCGTCTTCCAGCTGGCGCTTGAGGTCAGTGAGGCGCTGCTCATAATCCTGCTGGTTGCCCAGGTAGGTCAGGGTCTGTTGCAGGATCGACTGCAGCGCCTTCATGTCGGCGTCGGGCAGTTTGCGATCAGGCAGCTTGTCCAGGGTTTGCTGAATGGCGTCGGCGCTGGGCGGCTCGGCGGCGTAGACGCTGCCGACACAAAGGGTCAGGCCCAGCAGGGCAGTGGCGAGAAAAGTGCGCAGGGTTGGCATAGAGACCGGTCTTGCAAGGTGAAGAATCGGGAGCGTGCTGTCGCTCCGCAGTTTAGAGGAAGAGTCCGGGGCCCGGGCGACTTCCTTCGGGGAATCTGACGCCCACTTTGCCGATCTTGTTCCCGTCCATGACCGCGACGGTCCAGATGGTGTTGTTCCACTCCACCTGGTCGCCGACGATAGGGGCGCCGCCGACTTTCTGGTTGATGAAGCTGCTCAGTGGCATGTCCGGGTCGATACCTTCCAGCTTCAGGCCGTAAAGGGCCGAAACCGCGCCCAGTTGGGCGTCGCCTTCCAGCACGAAGTCGCCGAAGAAGCGCAGATCGAGGCCGCGTTGTGGTGCCTGGCTGAACAGTTTGCCGAGGGCTGGCAGGTTGTGTTCATGGCCGATCACACAGAGCAGATCGTCGACTTCCAGCACCGTACTACCCGACGGATGGAGCAGTTGCTGGCCCCGGAACAGCGCAGCAATCCGCGTGCCTTCAGGCATTTTCAGTTCGCGCAGCGCTGCCCCGATGCACCATTTTTCGGCGCCCAGGCGGTAGACGAAAAGCTCCCACTCGCTGGTGACGTGTACTTCCAGGGCGGCGCGAGAGATCGGCGCGGGGTCCGGCGGTACGGTCACTTTCAGCAACTTGGCCACCCACGGCAGGCTCGTGCCCTGCACCAGCAGCGAGACCAGCACGATAAAGAACGCCAGGTTGAAGTACAGCTGTGCGTGGGGCAGTCCGGCCATCAGCGGGAATACCGCGAGAATGATCGGGACTGCGCCGCGCAGACCGACCCAGGCGATAAAGCCTTTTTCGCGACCGTGGAACGCTTTGAACGGCAGCAGGCCGACGATCACCGACAGAGGACGCGCAAACAGGATCATCCACAGCGCCAGGCCCAGGGCCGGCAGAGCGATTGGCAGCAAATCATGGGGCGTGACCAGCAGGCCAAGCACCAGGAACATGCCGATTTGTGCGAGCCAGGCCATGCCGTCGAGCATGTGCAAAATGCCATGCCGACTGCGCACCGGGCGGTTGCCGATTACCAGGCCGCACAGGTACACGGCAAGGAAGCCGCTGCCGTGCAAGGCGTTGGTCAGTGCGAAGACGAACAGGCCGCCGGCGATCACCAGGATCGGATAAAGGCCGGTCGCCAGATTGATACGGTTGACCATCTGCAGCATCAGCCAACCGCCGCCGAGGCCGACGATGCCGCCGATGCCGAACTCGCGCACCAGGTGGGTCAGCAGGCTCCAGTGCAGGCCGGTCTGGCCGCTGGCGAGCATGTCAATCAGGGTGACGGTGAGGAACACCGCCATTGGATCGTTGCTGCCGGATTCGATTTCCAGAGTGGCGGTGACCCGTTCGTTCAGGCCCTTGCCGCCGAGCAGCGAGAACACCGCCGCAGCGTCTGTGGAGCCGACAATCGCGCCAATCAGCAAGCCTTGAATAATATTGAGGTCAAACAACCAGGCCGCCGCCATACCCGTGAGGCCGGTGGTAATCAACACCCCCACCGTGGCCAGGGACAGTGCTGGCCAAAGCGCCACTCGGAAACTCGCCACCCGCGTGCGCAACCCGCCGTCAAGCAGGATTACGGCCAGTGCGAGGTTGCCCACCAGGTAGGCGGTTGGGTAGTTATCGAAAATGATGCCGCCGCCATCGACGCCGGCAACCATGCCCACGGCCAGGATGATCACCAGGATCGGGATGCCCAAGCGCGACGAAAGAGAACTCACCAGAATGCTCGCACTCACCAGCAACGCGCCGATCAAGAACAGGCTGTTGATGGTCGTCGCATTCAAAGGCAGTACTCCATGAGCAAATAAGACGGGACGCAAACTGACCATGCAGTCTGCGTGCCAGGGATTCTAACCTGTTGAATTGCTGTGCTGTCAAAAAGCTTTTAACGCCGGGCGCAGATCTGAATGTGGGAGGGGGCTTGCCCCCGATGGCGGTATGTCAGTCAGCTTATCTGTAACTGACCCACCGCTATCGGGGGCAAGCCCCCTCCCACATTTCAAGCCAGTGCAGGCAGTTAGAGGCGAAAGCGGCCGACCATCCCATTCAAATCCACCGCCAGGCGCGACAGCTCACTGCTGGCCGCACTGGTCTGGCTGGCGCCGGTCGCCGACTGCACCGACAGGTCACGAATGTTCACCAGGTTGCGGTCCACTTCCCGCGCCACCTGCGCCTGCTCTTCCGCCGCGCTGGCGATCACCAGGTTGCGCTCGTTGATCTCGACAATCGCCGTGTTGATGGTGTCCAGCGACATCCCGGCACCTTTGGCGATGTTCAGCGTCGACTCAGCGCGCTCGGTGCTGTTGCGCATCGAATCCACCGCGTGCTCGGTGCCGGCCTGGATACTGCCGATCATCCGCTCGATCTCGCTGGTGGACTGCTGGGTGCGATGGGCCAACGCCCGTACTTCATCGGCAACCACCGCGAAACCACGCCCGGCTTCGCCGGCACGCGCGGCTTCAATCGCCGCGTTCAGGGCCAGCAGATTGGTCTGGTCAGCCAGGCCGCGAATCACGTCCAGCACTTTGCCAATATCACGCGACTCATTGGCCAAGTCGCCAATCAGGGTGGCGGTGGCTTGTACATCGCCGCTCATGCGCTCGATGGCGCTGACGGTTTCCTGCACCAAGTCACGGCCGTCACCGGCTGAGGTGGTGGCGTTGCGCGAGGCCTCGGAGGTGCTCACCGCATTGCGCGCGACTTCTTCGACGGCGCTGGTCATCTCATTGACGGCGGTGGCGGCTTGCTCGATCTCGTTGTTCTGCTGGGTCAGGCCACGGGCGCTTTCGTCGGTGACGGCATTCAGCTCCTCGGCGGCGGAGGCCAGTTGGGTGGCGGAGCCGGCGATGCGTTGCAGGGTGTCGCGCAGCTTGTCTTGCATCTTGGCCATGGCGGCCAGCAAGCGTCCGGCTTCGTCGTTGCCGTCGACCTTGATCGGCCGGGTCAGGTTGCCTTCGGCAACTTCTTCCGCCGCTTCGAGCGCTTGGGAAATCGGCAGGGTGATGCTGCGGGTCAGCAGCCAGGCAAACAACATCGTCAGCGCCGTGGCGATCACCAGCAGGCCCACGACCAGATTGAACGCCAAGTTGTATTGGTCTTCGGCCTCCTGATTTGTGGCCAGGGCCATCTTGTTATTGAGGTCCAGCAGGCGCGTCAGCACGGCGTTGACCTGCTCGGAGTTGCTCAGCAACTCGGTGTTGAGCAGGCTGCGCAGCTCGTCCACCTGGTTGGCCCGTGACAGGCTCTTCATGCGCTCTTCAATTTGATGGTACTGGCCAAGCAAGCGCACGTACTCGTTGTAGGTGGCGCGCTCTTCGCTGCCTTCAATCAGTTTTTCGTAAATGCCCTGGGCTGTGCGGATCTGCTGGTTACGCAGTTCGAAGGCTTCCAGGGTCTTTTGCTGCACGTCCGGCTCGCGGTTGGTCAGCAAGCGGTACGACAGCACTCGCAGGCGCAAGGTCAGTTGGGTGAACTCATCGAGGGCGCGAATGCTTGGCACGCTGGACAAGGTGATGTCTTCGGTGGCAGCACGGATTTTGCTCATCTGGTTGAGGGCGAATACACCGAGAAACAGCATGAGTGCACCAATCAACGCAAAACCGAGGAAGGCCCTCGGAGCGATATTCATATTACGAAGCGACATGCGGGAATCCTGGGGAGAAGCGCGATCCGTGCGAGGGGTGAGACGGGGTGTGCATCTCTATCGGTCGTACGACTAAAGTCTAAAGGGGCGTGTGCGTTTTTGTCGCATCTGACGAGGGGTTTGGCCGATTCAGGAACCAGATCGGGTAAATGCAGTCACTAAGGCTCGAAAGTGCGGCCCGGCCCCTAAAAATCGGGCTGCGCGCCGGGGATAACCCTGGCATCCGAGGTGAATTTTCTTTATCGTCACCGCCCTTTGAAAAAGCCCGAGAAATCAAAATGTTAGAAGCATCCCTCAGCCAATTGGAACAACTGGTCAACGACCTCGTACAGCAGAATCAAGACCTGCTGAGCAGCAACGAATCCCTCAAGGCCGAACTGGCTAACGCCAAGGATGAGAACGACAGCCTGCAACTGAGCTTGATGGAGCAGGAAGAAAAACACGGCGCCACCGCTGCCCGCATCCAGGCGTTGGTTGAGCGTGTGAGCGCAGGGCCTGTCGGCGCATGAATGAAGGGATAAAGGTCGTTTCGATTCTCGGAGAGGATTACTCGATCAAGGCGCCAGCCGGGGAAGACAAGACCCTGATGCACGCCGTGACCATGCTCAAGGCCTCCCTGGCCACCACCAAGAAAAAGTACCCGACCCTGATCGGTGACAAATTACTGGTGCTGGCGGCGCTGAACCTGTGCGCCGAGCAGATTGAACTGCAGCAGGCTCATCAGCAGGAACTCGACCGTTACCAAGAGCAAGTCAGCGCCACGGTCGAGGTGATTTCCAAGGCGATCCAGCCTTAGAACCACGCATCCTGCATCCCCAGGCACGTATCATCCCGCGCCTCCAGAATCGCCAGTTCATGATGGCAGCCCGGTACTTCCCAGGTCAGGAAGTAACGGGCGGCCTGGAGCTTGCCTTTATAGAAGGCAGCATCCGCCGCATTGCCCTTGGCCAGCCCTTCTTCGGCGCGAATCGCCTGTTCCAGCCAGCGCCAGCCAATTACCGTATGCCCGAATACCTTCAGGTACAGCGCCGAGTTCGCCAGGCTGCTGTTGACCTTGCCGTGGGCGAGATCCGTCAGCAGGCCGATGGTCACGCTTTGCAGGCGGGTGACCAGGTGTTCCAGCGGCTCTCTTAATGCCGTCAGGCCTGGATATTCCTGCGCCCGCGAGCCCGTGTCGGCGATCAGGCGGATCAGTTGCTTGAGCCCCGCGCCGCCGTTCTGTGCCAGCTTGCGGCCTAGCAAATCCAGAGACTGGATGCCATGGGTGCCTTCATGGATCGGGTTCAGGCGGTTGTCGCGGTAGTACTGCTCCACCGGGTATTCACGGGTGTAGCCGTGGCCGCCGAGGATCTGGATCGCCAGTTCGTTGGCCTTGAGGCAAAACTCCGACGGCCAGGATTTAACGATGGGCGTGAGCAGGTCCAGCAGTTCGTGGGCCTGTTTGCGTTCGCTCTCGGTTTCCAGCGTCGTGGTGTCATCGAACAGGCGCGCGGCATACAGGCCCAGGTCGAACGCGCCTTCTACGTAAGCTTTTTGGGTCAGCAGCATGCGCTTGATATCTGCGTGCTGGATGATCGAAACCGGCGCGGTGCTTGGGTCTTTGCTGTCGGGCAGACGACCTTGCGGGCGTTCGCGAGCGTATTCCAGGGAATACAGGTAGCCGGCGTAACCGAGCATGACCGCGCCCATGCCGACGCCGATGCGTGCCTCGTTCATCATCTGAAACATACAGCTCAAGCCCTGGTGTGGTTTACCCACCAGATAGCCGACGCAGTTGCCGTTATCGCCGAAGTTAAGCGCGGTCGACGTGGTGCCGCGCCAGCCCATCTTGTGAAACAGCCCGGCCAACAGCACGTCGTTGCGTGCACCGAGACTGCCGTCATCGTTAACCAGGAATTTGGGCACGATGAACAGCGAAATGCCCTTCACCCCGGCCGGCGCATCCGGCAGCTTGGCCAGCACCATATGCACGATGTTTTCCGACAGCGGGTGGTCGCCTCCGGAGATAAAGATCTTGTTGCCCTTGAGTCGATAGCTGCCGTCAGCCGCAGGTTCGGCGCGGGTACGAATATCCGACAGCGATGAGCCTGCGTGGGGTTCTGTCAGGGCCATGGTGCCGAAGAAACGCCCGTCGATCATCGGTTGCAGGAAGCGCTGTTTTTGCTCCTCGGTGCCGAAGCTTTCGATCAGGTTGGCCGCGCCCATGGTCAGGAATGGGTAGGAAGTGGATGCCGCGTTGGCGGACTGGAAGTGCGCAAAGCAGGCCTGGGACAGCAAGGTCGGCAACTGCATGCCACCCGCTTCGAAACTGCGGGCGGCATTGAGGAAGCCGGCTTCCAGGAACGCATCCACGGCCGGTTTGACTTCCGGAATCAGGATCGCCTTGCCGTCTTCGTAGCGCGGTTCGTTTTCGTCGTTTTTGCGGTTATGCGGCGCGAAATATTTTTCGGCGATGGAGCGCGCGGTGCTGATGGCCGCATCGAAGGTTTCGCGATTGTGCTCGGCAAACCGCTCGCGCTGGGTCAGGCCCTCGGCATCGAGGACTTCGTACAGCTCGAAAGCCAGATTGCGGGAACTGAGCAGCATCTCGGACATGGCGGCTTACCTTTGGAGGAATTGGCCTGAGTCTAAGTGCGCGAATTAAGGGTGAACAGCAAGATTGATCTAAGTGATGGAGTGGCAAAACACAGATGATCATTTGAAGTGCGATCAAATGTGGGAGGGGGCTTGCCCCCGATTGTGGTGGGTCAGCCAGAGATAAGTTGACTGATCCACCACAATCGGGGGCAAGCCCCCTCCCACATGTTTACCGCGTTTCGTCAGTTAGCCGATGGTCATCAGGCTGGCGTTACCGCCCGCTGCAGCGGTGTTAACGCTCAACGCCCGTTCGATCACCAGGCGCTCCAAGGCAATGGATGTTTCGCCCTGAGACAAGCCATGCACCCCGACAATCGCCCCACCGCGCTGCGCCACTTGCTGGCACACCGCACGCAGTTGGTCTGAATCACCGTGATGCAGGACGGCGTCAAACACCACCTCGTCCTTGGTCCAATCCGCCACGCGCTTGATCTTCGCTTGAATTTCCTTCGGCAAGCGCAGGAACACGGCCTTGGTCAGGTCAGTTTCCGGCCATACCGCCGAACCGCCGACGGCCAATACCGCCGCCAGTTGAGTCAACAGATCGCCTTCCACTTCCGCCAGGCACAGTACGTGCTCGCGGGGCAGGATGGCGTAGCTGTTGCGCTCGCCGGTCGGACCGGCCAACTGACGGGTGATACCGCTTTGGGATTGCGCGGCGAACTGGCTGCACAGAGCACTCAGCTCGCTGAACGAATTGCTGTCGGCCCAGGTTTTCAGGGCGGTCAGCGGTTGGCTCATCGCGTCGCGCAGACGCACATCCGGTGCAGTCAACGTGTCGCCACGTACGAAGGATTGCTCGATCGCATCGGTAGGACGGGTCGACAGCAAGCGGTACAGGTACAGCGGACCACCGGCTTTCGGGCCTGTGCCCGACAAGCCTTCGCCGCCGAACGGTTGCACGCCGACCACGGCACCCACGATGTTGCGGTTTACGTAGACGTTACCGGCATTGACGTTGTCGATCACCTTGGCGATGGTCTCGTCGATACGGGTGTGCACGCCCAGGGTCAGGCCGTAGCCGGAGGCGTTGATCTGGCCGATGAGCTGGTCGATCTCTTTGCGCTTGTAGCGCACCACGTGCAGTACCGGGCCGAAGATCTCGCGTTGCAGTTCGTCAAAGCTTTCCAGTTCGATCAGGGTTGGCATCACGAAGGTGCCGCGCTTGATTTCTTCACCGTCGGCAATTGCCACCTGGTACACATTGCGGCCTTTGTCGCGCATGGCCTGGATGTGTTTCTCGATGCCGGCCTTGGCTTCGGCGTCGATCACCGGGCCGATGTCTACCGACAGGCGCTCCGGGTTGCCAAGGCGGCATTCAGCCATGGCGCCCTTAAGCATTTCGATGACGCGGTCTGCCGAATCTTCCTGCAGGCACAGTACCCGCAGGGCCGAGCAACGCTGGCCGGCGCTGTCGAAGGCCGAGGACACCACGTCGATGACCACTTGTTCGGTCAGTGCCGAAGAATCCACGATCATCGCGTTCTGGCCACCGGTTTCGGCGATCAGCGGGATCGGACGGCCCTGGGCATCCAGGCGGCCGGCGACATTGCGTTGCAGCAGGCGCGCGACTTCGGTGGAACCGGTGAACATCACGCCTTTGACGCGATCATCACCGACCAGGCGGGCACCCACGCTTTCGCCCTGGCCCGGCAGCAGTTGCAGCACGCCTTCCGGAATACCGGCTTCCAGCAGGATGCGCACGGCTTGTGCAGCCACCAGCGGGGTTTGCTCGGCAGGTTTGGCCAATACCGGGTTGCCGGCGGCCAATGCGGCTGCGACTTGACCACTGAAAATCGCCAGCGGGAAGTTCCAAGGGCTGATGCAGACCACTGGGCCCAGCGGACGGTGGGCATCATTGGTGAAGTCGTTACGGGCCTGTACGGCGTAGTAACGCAGGAAGTCCACGGCTTCACGCACTTCGGCGATGGCGTTCGCGAAGGTTTTGCCGGCTTCGCGAGCCAGCAGTCCCATCAGCGGTTGGATCTCGCCTTCCATCAGGTCGGCGGCACGTTCCAGAATCGCGGCACGCTCGGCGGGCGGGGTGGCCTGCCAGATCGGGCCAGCGTTGATGGCACATTGAATCGCGTTGTCGACGTCTTCGACGGTAGCTTCTTGAACCTGACCAACCACATCACGCAGGTCAGACGGGTTCAGTACTGGCGCAGCCGGTTGATCACTGGTGGCGCAACCCAGCATCGGCGCGGCTTTCCAGTTGTTGTGTGCGGTTGCCAGCAAGGCGCAGGACAGCGACGCCAGGCGGTGTTCGTTGGCCAAGTCGATACCGGCCGAGTTGGCGCGGTCGCTGCCGTACAGGTCGCGCGGCAATGGAATACGCGGGTGCGGCAAGCCGAAGCCGCCTTCCTGCGTGGCCATTTGCTCGATGCTGGCCACTGGATCAGCCACCAGCTCCTGAATGGAGATGGACTGGTCGGCGATGCGGTTAACGAACGAGGTGTTGGCGCCGTTTTCCAGCAGGCGACGCACCAGGTAAGCCAGTAACGTTTCGTGGGTGCCGACCGGTGCGTACACGCGGCACGGACGGTTCAGTTTGCCGTCGGAAACCTTGCCTACGACCTGCTCGTACAGCGGCTCACCCATGCCGTGCAGGCATTGGAACTCGTACTGGCCGGGGTAATAGTTCTGACCGGCGATATGGTAAATGGCGGACAGGGTGTGGGCGTTGTGCGTGGCGAACTGCGGGTAGATGACTTCCGGCACCGACAGCAGCTTGCGTGCACAGGCAATGTAGGAAACGTCGGTGTACACCTTGCGGGTATACACAGGGTAGCCTTCCAGGCCTTCGACTTGGGCGCGTTTGATCTCGCTGTCCCAGTACGCGCCTTTTACCAGGCGGATCATCAGGCGATGGCGGCTGCGGCGCGCCAGGTCGATGACGTAGTCGATTACATAGGGGCAACGCTTTTGGTAGGCCTGGATCACGAAACCGATGCCGTTCCAGCCGGTCAGTTGCGGCTCGAAGCACAGGCGCTCCAGCAGGTCGAGGGACAGCTCCAGGCGGTCGGCCTCTTCGGCGTCGATGTTCAGGCCGATGTCGTATTGCTTGGCCAGCAAGGTCAGGGACAGCAGGCGCGGGTACAGCTCGTCCATCACGCGCTCGTACTGCGCACGGCTGTAACGCGGGTGAAGTGCCGACAGCTTGATGGAAATGCCCGGGCCTTCATAAATCCCACGGCCGTGAGACGCTTTGCCGATGGAATGAATCGCTTGTTCGTATGACGCCAGGTATTTCTGGGCATCGTGTTCGGTGAGTGCGGCTTCACCGAGCATATCGTAGGAATAGCGGAAACCTTTGGCTTCGAACTTGCTGGCGTTGGCCAAGGCTTCGGCGATGGTTTCGCCGGTGACGAACTGCTCGCCCATCAGGCGCATGGCCATGTCGACGCCCTTGCGGATCATCGGCTCGCCGCTTTTGCCGATGATGCGGCTCAGGGACGAGGTCAAGCCGGCCTCATTATGGGTGGCGACCAGTTTACCGGTCAGCAGCAGACCCCAGGTGGCAGCGTTGACGAACAGCGACGGGCTGTTGCCCAGGTGCGGATGCCAGTTGCCGGTGCTGATCTTGTCGCGGATCAGCGCGTCACGGGTGCCCTTGTCCGGGATGCGCAGCAGCGCCTCGGCCAGGCACATCAGGGCCACGCCTTCCTGGGATGACAGGGAAAATTCCTGCAGCAGGCCCTGAACAATGCCGGCACGACCGCCAGCACTTTTCTGATTGCGCAGTTTTTCGGCAATCGAGGCGGCGAGCTTGTTGGTGGCTTCAGCCATTGGAGCCGGCAGACGCGCCTGCTCGATCAGCATCGGCACCACTTCCGGCTCTGGGCGACGGTAAGCGGCAGTGATGGATGCGCGCAGTACGGACTGCGGCAGGATGCTCTCGGCGAATTCAAGGAAGCACTGGTGCGCATGGTCGGCCTGGACCTCACCCGCGTCATCGGCATCCTTGCTGCTCAAACCGTTGAGTTCGGTCAGGGTTGCACCACCCTCCAGTTTCTCCAGGTAATTGAAAATCGCCTGCTTGATCAGCCAGTGCGGCGTGCGATCAATGGAGGTCGCGGCTGCCTTCAGGCGTTCGCGGGTCGGGTCGTCAAGTTTGACCCCAAGGGTGGTCGTCGCCATTTTCTTATCCTCATGGGTGCCACTACCGAGTGGCATTAGCTGGCGGCAAGATTAGCTTTGCGCATGCAGAGGTGCAACCGGGTGCAACCCTTTTTATCCATGAAATTTTCGACGCTTCATCCGAATTAATTTTGACGCCAGCAGAATGCGCTTTGTCTTGGTGCTTTTACTTCTTAGATCGGCTGTTCTTGCTCCGAAAGGGAGCAAAAACAGGGTGTTTTGCGGATTTTGTACTCAGGTGCAACTTATTCCCCAGAAACTGGTTGCACCTTATTTGCTTTGTTGAATAGCATTCGCGGCCAAGGTGCAACCATCCGTAAACCGGGGTTCATCGGCTGACGGCTTTCCTGGGGAAACGTCAGTCATAAATGCGCGGCATGCAGCTACGTTTACCCACTGACCAGTGGGTGGCCGTCTGACAGACCGCCGCTACATAAAAACAAAGCCAGGGCGTCACTCAAATGAGCGTAAGTAATCCAACTCTGATCACATTCGTGATCTACATCGCAGCAATGGTGCTGATCGGCTTCATGGCCTATCGCTCCACCAACAACCTTTCCGATTACATCCTTGGCGGTCGCAGCCTCGGTAGCGTGGTGACAGCGTTGTCCGCCGGTGCTTCCGATATGAGCGGCTGGTTGTTGATGGGCCTGCCGGGCGCAATCTACATGTCCGGTCTGTCGGAAAGCTGGATCGCCATTGGCCTGATCGTCGGTGCCTACCTCAACTGGCTGTTCGTGGCCGGTCGCCTGCGGGTACAGACCGAACACAACGGCGACGCCCTGACGCTGCCGGATTACTTCTCCAGCCGTTTCGAAGATAAAAGCGGCCTGCTGCGGATCATCTCCGCCGTGGTCATCCTGGTGTTCTTCACCATCTACTGCGCCTCCGGCATCGTGGCCGGTGCCCGTCTGTTCGAAAGCACCTTCGGCATGTCCTACGAGACCGCGCTGTGGGCCGGCGCTGCGGCGACAATTGCCTACACCTTCGTCGGTGGTTTCCTGGCAGTGAGCTGGACTGACACCGTACAAGCCACGCTGATGATCTTCGCGCTGATCCTCACGCCGATCATCGTGCTGCTGGCCACCGGTGGTGTCGATACGACCTTCCTGGCGATCGAAGCGAAGAACCCTGACAACTTCAACATGCTGAAAAACACCACCTTCATCGGCATCATTTCGCTGATGGGCTGGGGCCTGGGCTACTTCGGCCAGCCGCACATCCTCGCGCGTTTCATGGCGGCGGATTCGGTGAAGTCGATTGCCAACGCACGCCGTATCTCCATGACCTGGATGATCCTGTGCCTGGGCGGCACTGTGGCCGTGGGCTTCTTCGGTATCGCTTACTTCTCGGCGCACCCGGAAGTGGCTGGCCCGGTCAACGAGAACCACGAACGTGTGTTCATCGAACTGGCCAAGCTGCTGTTCAACCCATGGATCGCGGGCGTACTGCTGTCGGCCATCCTCGCGGCCGTGATGAGTACCCTGAGCTGCCAACTGCTGGTGTGCTCCAGCGCCCTGACCGAAGACTTCTACAAAACCTTCCTGCGCAAGACCGCCTCCCAGGTTGAACTGGTCTGGGTCGGCCGTCTGATGGTGCTGCTGGTGGCGCTGATCGCCATCGCCATGGCTGCCAATCCAAACAACCGCGTACTTGGCCTGGTCAGCTACGCCTGGGCCGGTTTCGGCGCGGCGTTTGGTCCTGTGGTACTGATCTCGGTGATCTGGAAAAACATGACCCGCAACGGCGCACTGGCCGGCATCCTGGTCGGCGCGATCACCGTGATCGTGTGGAAGCACTTCGAACTGCTGGGCCTGTACGAAATCATCCCAGGCTTCATCTTCGCCAGCCTCGCGATCTTCTTCGTGAGCAAGATGGGCGCCCCGACCGCCGGTATGGTCGAGCGCTTTGATGCGGCGGAAAAAGACTACAACCTCAACAAGTAATTCGCCGGGCGTTAAGCGCTCTACGAATTGAAAAAAGGCCCGCGTCCTACGGATGGCGGGCCTTTTTTTGCGCGTGTGTGTAGGGAGTTGCTGATTTATCGGGCGTGCGCTCTGCCGTGCAAAACAGTGGTGCAGAATCCACCGCCTACTCCTCGCAGAGAAACACCGGATGTTCGCTCCTGCCAATCAAAGTGCTTTTACCCTGACCCTCGACGGGGAGCCCAGTGAACTCAATGTTTTTGAGTTTCACGGTGCGGAAGCCATCAGCCAGCCGTATTGTTTTGACCTTGAACTGGTCAGTGAGCAGCCTGACCTCGACCTGGAAAGTTTGCTGCATCGCCAGGTTTTTCTGCGTTTCGATGAGCTCGGCCATGGCGTCCACGGCCTGGTCTATCGGGTGGCGCAGGGCGACTCCGGGCGGCGCCTGACGCGTTATCAGATCAAGCTCGTGCCGCAATTGGCCTACCTGGCCCACAGCAGTCACCAGCGTATTTTTCAGCATCAAACAGTGCCGCAGATTGTTGCGCAGGTGCTGGTAGAGCAGGGGGTCCCTGCCGATCAATTCGAATTTCACCTGAGCGGTGTTTACCCCGAGCGCGAGTATTGCGTGCAGTTTGCTGAAAGCGACTTATCGTTCATTCAGCGGCTGTGTGCTGAGGAGGGGATTCACTATCACTTCCAGCACTCGCCTGAACGACACTTGCTGGTATTTGGCGATGATCAAACAGTATTCGCCCAACCCAATCAGCCAACGCCCTACATGCCAGGCTCAGGGATGGTGGCGGATACACCCGCGATCAAGCGCTTTGCCGTGCAACTGGAAACCCGCACCACGGCGGTCAACCTGCGTGACTACGATTTCCGTAAACCTAGCCTGGTGCTGGAGAGTGACGTGGCCAGCGAACAGCTGCCACGTCTTGAGGCGCAGGGCTATCCCGGCCACTTTTGCGACCGGTCCCACGGCAAGTACCTCGCGCAACGGGGGTTGGAGCGCCACCGTAGCGACTATCGAATTGCCCGCGGCAGCGGTGATGAGCCGGCATTGGTCAGCGGCCATTTCCTTACGTTGACCGGTCACCCGCGCGATCCATGGAATGACTTGTGGTTGGTGACTCACGTCACTCATGAAGGCAAGCAACCCCAGGTGTTGGAGGAGGCGGTGACCGAGGTCGCCGGTGGCGATTTTCGTCAGGGTTATCGCAACGAGTTTGTTGCTGCGCCGTGGGACGTGATTTTCCGACCGCCTTTGCCTGAGCAACCGCGGCCGACATTGGCGGGTTATCAAAACGCAGTGGTGACTGGCCCCGCCGACAGTGAAATCCACTGCGATGAATACGGGCGGGTCAAGGTGCAACTGGCCTGGGATCGAGCCGGGGAGCACAACGATCATTCCAGCTGCTGGCTGCGTGTCGCCAGCGGTTGGGCCCATGACCGCTATGGTGCGGTGCTTATTCCGCGAGTGGGTATGGAAGTGCTGGTGGGGTTCGTCAATGGTGATATGGACATGCCGCTGGTGGTGGGTTGCCTGCCCAACGCTGCGACGTCGCTGCCCCTCGACCTGCCGGCCGACAAAACCCGCAGCATCTTGCGCAGTCGGAGCAGCCCCGGTGGCGGTGGCTACAACGAACTGCGCATCGAAGACCGCAAGGGCGCCGAGGAAATTTACCTGCGCGCCCAGCGAGATTGGACCCAGCACGTGCTGCATGACCAGCGGGTGGAGGTCGACAATCAACGTCGTATCAGGGTGGCGGGCGAGTCGCACCATGAGCTTCAAGGCGAAGAGCTGCGCATCACTCACGGCAATCGGCTCACCGAACTCAAGCAGGATGATCACCTGGTGATCGGCGGCTCGCAGCAGGTAAAGGCTGGGCTGACCATTCAGATCGGTGCAGGCCAAAGCGTTGTTATTGATGCGGGGGCCATCGTGACGATCCAGGCGGGAGGGCAGTCGATCACGTTGTCTGCGGGCGGTATTTTCAGCAGTGTGCCGATTCAGTTGGGAAGTGGTCCTGCTCCTGTGGCAGCGCCGTTGATGCCTGGAGTGAAGGAGAAGCTGTTGGCGGTTATCCCCGCGCCCCTGAGCCTGGTGCAGGTGGCTAGCCTCAAGCGTAGCGCTCCCTTTTGCGAAGAGTGTGAGCGCTGCAAGAGAGGGCAGTGCGATATCGCTCATTCAGCTCAGCCTTAAAAGGAAGTTATCCCCATGTCTGAACGGTTGATCCCCAGCGCTTGGCTTACACAATTCCCTCTGCTTCCCAATGAGCAGCTCTTCGTGGTGTTGGGCGCTGCCAGCGACGCCAATCCGCTTGCTGCCTGGCGAGCCACCTCAGCCGCATCGCTGCCCCAATCAATTTGGACAGGCACGGCTTACGCCGAATGGGAGGAGGTCATGCCTTACTTGGGCATCGTCGAACCTGACAGCGCCTTTCTTGAATGGGCTGCAACCACTGAAACAATGGATTGGGGGTGGCTGGCGGTATCTTCCAGTCCGTTAGACGTCGTCATCGCGCACCTCCAAAGTTTGACCAAGGTCTATCTGCCGGATGGCCAGGAAGTGTTTTTGCGATTCTGGGATGGCACCCAGTGTCTGCCGATGTTGCAGGGGCTAGGCGATGAGGCGGCAAAAGTATTGCCGGTGTTCCAGCGCTACTTGATCAACGGCCAGCCGCTGACGGTCGCGACGGGGCCTGCGACCGAGGCCAACACCAGCCCTTGGTGGCGAGTCCCCGCATCGCTCTTGGCACACCTGGCAGAGCAAGCACCGCAAACCTTGATCGACAACCTCTTGCAGTGGCTGCAAGAGCAGCGGCCCGACCTGTACACCGCCTTCACGTTGGCGACCTTGCAGCACAAGGTCGCCTATTTCGCTCGTCGGCCGGATGTCACCCATGGGGCGTTGGCCGAATATCTGGCCTTAGAGTTGAGTTGAGCCCAGCGCCTGTTGCAGGTCCTCGATCAAATCTTCAATCGCCTCGATGCCCACTGACAGGCGAATCATCTCCGGCTTCACGCCGGCCTTGGCCTGTTCCTGTTCGTTCATTTGTCGATGGGTGGTGGACGCGGGGTGGCAGGCCAGGGACTTGGCGTCGCCGATATTCACCAAGCGTTTGAAGATTTGCAGGGCGTCGTAAAAGCGCACACCTGCCGCGTACCCGCCCTTCAGGCCGAATGAAAGGATCGCCGAGGGTTTGCCTTGCAGGTATTTCTGCGCCAATGCGTGATGGGGGTGATCCGGCAGCCCCGCATAGCTGACCCATTCCACATCGGCATGGCCTTGGAGGAATTGCGCGACCTTGAGGGCATTTTCCGTATGGCGTTCCATGCGCAGGGCCAGGGTTTCCAGGCCCTGGAGCAGCAGGAAGGCGTTCATGGGCGCCAGTGCTGCGCCGGTGTTACGCAACGGGACGGTGCGCGCGCGGGCGATGAAGGCGGCGGGGCCGAACTTTTCGGTGTAGACCACGCCGTGGTAAGCCGGCTCGGGCTGGTTGAGGCCGGGGAATTTTTCCGGGTATTGGGTCCAGGGGAAGGTGCCGCTGTCGACGATCGCACCGCCCAGGGAGTTGCCATGGCCGCCGATGTATTTGGTCAGCGAGTGCACCACAATGTCGGCGCCGAACTGGATCGGCTTGCACAGGATCGGTGTGGCCACGGTGTTATCCACCATCAGCGGCACGCCGCGGGCATGGGCGACCTCTGCCAGGGCTTCGATGTCGATGATATTGCCCGCCGGGTTGCCGATGCTTTCGCAATACACCAGCTTGGTGTTGTCGTCGATCAGTTCGGCAATGGCCGCGGCACTGTCGTCGCGGGCGAAGCGTACGTCGACGCCAAAGCTGGGCAGCAAGTGGGCGAACAGGGTGTAGGTGCCGCCGTAGAGCTGTGGCGTGGTGACGATATTGTCGCCGGCGCGAGTGAGGGTCTGGATCGCATAGTGAATGGCCGCGCTGCCGGCCGACACGGCCAGTGCCGCAATACCGCCTTCGAGGGCGGCGATGCGTTGCTCCAACACATCATTGGTGGGGTTCATGATGCGCGTGTAGATATTGCCGGGCACGTCGAGGTTGAACAGGTCGGCACCGTGCTGGGCGTTATCGAATTCGAAAGCGACGTTCTGGTAGATCGGCACGGCGACGGCCTTGGTTGTCGGGTCCGACTTGAAGGCGTGGTGCAGTGCGATGGTGGCGTCTTTCATGATTGTTATTGACCTCCCTGGATGGTGGATGGCCACAATAAATCCGCCTTGGCGCCAGCATTTAGATTTTTTTCAGTCCCCGTCCTGCTTTTACGACATAAGCACCGCCCGGCATGCAGCCCTGCACCTTTGCGCCCGTAGAAGGTAAACTTCGCCCCCTGCGCAGGAGCAACCATGAATTATCGTCACGCCTTTCACGCCGGCAACCACGCCGATGTCTTCAAACACCTGACCTTGACCCGCCTCATCGCCCTGATGTCGCGCAAGGAGCAGCCGTTCGCCTACCTCGACACCCACGCAGGGATTGGTCTGTACGACCTGCAAGGCGACCAGGCCAATCGCACGGGTGAATATCTGGAAGGCATCGCGCGCCTATGGGGCGAAAGCGACCTGCCGCCGCTGACTGCCGATTACATGCGCGTGCTGCACGAGATGAATCCTGACGGTCAGTTACGCTACTACCCTGGCTCGCCGGAATTGGCGCGGCGCCTCACGCGCCCACAGGACCGCGTGTTGCTCAATGAAAAGCACCCGGAGGACGGCGTGCTGCTCAAAGACAATATGAAGGGTGATCGCCGCGTCAAAGTGCACTTGGGCGAAGGCTGGCATGTGCCGCGTGCCTTGCTGCCTGTGCCGGAAAAACGCGCGCTGATGCTGATCGACCCGCCGTTTGAAAAGCTCGACGAGATGCAACGCTGCGCCGCCTCCCTCAAGGAAGCCGTCAGCCGCATGCGCCAAACCGTCGCGGCGATCTGGTACCCGGTGAAGGATCAACGCATGCTGCGTCGCTTCTACCAGGACCTGGCCGGCACCGGTGCGCCGAAGTTGCTGCGTGTGGAATTGCTGGTGCATCCGCTGGACACGCCCAACACCTTGACGGGCTCGGGCCTGGCGATTGCCAACCCGCCTTGGGGTCTGGAAGAGGAGTTGCGTGAACTGCTGCCGTGGCTGTCCAAGAAGCTTGGCCAGACCCAGGGTGGGTGGCAGATGGATTGGCTTATTGCCGAATAATCCTCGGTGCTGATCAAGTGTGGGAGGGGGCTTGCCTCCGATAGCGGTGGGTCAGCTACAGATGTACTGACTGACATTTAGCTATCGGGGCAAGCCCCCTCCCACATTTTGATCTGCGTCGGCTTTAGATCGGGCAGGTCACGCCGGTACCGCCGATCCCACAGTAGCCCTGCGGGTTCTTCGCCAAGTACTGCTGGTGATACGCCTCGGCGAAGTACACCGTTGGAGCTTCTTCGATTTCCGTGGTGATAGCACCCAGGCCGGATTTGGTCAGCTCTTGCTGATAAGTCTCGGCACTGGCCTTCGCCGCCGCCAATTGCTCAGGCGTGGTCGCATAGACCACCGAACGGTACTGGCTGCCGATATCGTTGCCCTGGCGCATGCCCTGAGTTGGGTTGTGCAATTCCCAGAACATCTTCAACAGGTCTTCGTATTTCACTTTGGCCTGGTCATAAACCACCAGCACCACTTCACTGTGACCGGTCAGGCCGGAGCAAACTTCTTCGTAAGTCGGGTTCGGCGTGTAGCCGCCCGCGTAGCCGACCACGGTGCTGACCACGCCCTCGCGCTGCCAGAACCTGCGCTCCGCACCCCAAAAGCAGCCCAGGCCGAAGATGGCAAAACCCACGTCATCGACGAACGGGCCGAGCAGTGGGTTGCCGTTGACGAAGTGCGTCTCCGGCAGATTCATCGGGGTTTCACGACCAGGCAACGCTTGTTCTTGAGTAGGCAACACGTTTTTGTTCACCAGAATTTCCGAGCGCAAGACCATGATCAGTCCTCTCAGTCAGATTGAGTAAGGTAAGAATTCAGACAGCCAGTGTGCCCGAGTGTTACCGCGCTGTCAGGCGATTGGCCCGCGCGGGTAGCGTTTGAGCTTCTCAAGCAGCTCTGCGCCGGGGATTGGCCGGTCGAACAGGTAGCCCTGGCCCACGTCGCAGCGATGCCGACGCAGGAACGCCAGTTGCTCGGCGGTCTCGATGCCTTCGGCCACGACCTTGAGCTTGAGGTTGTGAGCCATGGCGATCACGGCCGAGGTGATTTCCATGTCGTCCTGGTTGTCCGGAATTTCATGGATAAAGCTGCGATCGATCTTAATGATGTCGATGGGGAATTTTTTCAGGTAGCTCAGCGACGAGTAACCGGTACCGAAGTCGTCCATGGCCAGGGTCAGGCCAAAACTCTTCAACTGATCCAGTTGCAGGCGCGTGTCTTCAGTGGCTTCCAGCAGCAGGCCTTCGGTCAGCTCCAGCTCCAGCAGGTTGGCCGGCAGCTCTTCTTCCTGGAGGATTGTGGCAATCGAGGCCACCAGGTCCGGGTCGGAGAACTGCTTGGGTGACAGGTTGATCGCCACCTGCAGGTTGCCCATGCCGGCGGCGCTCAGTTGCTTGCTCATGCGGCAGGCCTGGCGGGCGATCCATTTGCCGATGGGAATAATCAGACCCGTCTCTTCGGCCACGCTGATGAACTGATCGGGACGGATCATGCCCTTTTCCGGGTGATTCCAGCGCAGCAGCGCTTCCATGCCCAGCAACCGGCCGCTGCGCAGGCACAGCTTGGGCTGGTAGAACACGTCCAGTTCGTTCTGGGTCAGGGCGCGCCGCAGGTTATTTTCCACGAACAGCTTGTAGCTGGCCTCGGCGTTCAGCGCCTCTGTAAACACCTGAACCTGGTGTTTGCCGTTGGCCTTGGCCTTGTGCAGGGCCAGGCCGGCGTTGCGCATCAGGGTCTGCGGGTCGCGCCCGTGCAGCGGCGCGCAGGCCAGGCCCACGGAACCGGTGACGCTGATCAATTGGTTGTCGACGAACATCGGTTTGTCGAGCGTCGCCAGCAATTGGCTGGCGACCTGCTGGCCGCTTTCCAGGTCGGTGTCGTCCAGCAACACCGCAAACTCGTTACTGGCAAAGCGCGCCAGGCTGCCGCTGGCACTCAGGCTGTTGCGCAGGCGGCGGGCCAGGCTGATCAGCAGCTTGTCGCCGGTCTGGTGGCCAAGGCTGTCGTTGATGCGTTTGAAGTTGTCGATGTCTACCAGCAACAGGCTGATCGGGCTATCGCTGTCGCGTGCAAAGCGTTCATCGAGGTTGCGGATAAACGCCGGGCGGTTGCCCAGGTTGGTCAGGTTGTCGGTATACGCCAGACGCTCGATGCGCTGCTGGGCGAGCTTGGTCTGGGTGATGTCTTCGTAGATGCCGATGTAGTGCGTCAGCTCACGGTTGTCGCCATACACCTTGGAAATCGACAACTGGCCCCAGTAGGGTTCGAGGTTCTTGCGCCGGCTCTTGAACTCGCCCTGCCAGCTGTTGCTCTTGGCCAGGCTCGATGGGGCGTCGAACAGCAATTCGCTGAGGTTTTCCAGGGCGGGCAATTGCGCCAGGCGGTGGCCGTGGACTTCTTCGGCGCTGTACTGGGTGATCGCGGTGAAGCTGGGGTTGACGTACTCCACCACGCCGTCGCAATTGACCAGCAGAAAGGCGTTGGCGCTTTGCTCCACCGCACGCTGGAACAAATGCAGGGCGCTGGTGGCAGTACGGCGGTTGTGGTTGTTGATCACTTGCGCGAACTGGTCAGCGAGCTCGCCGGCGAACGCTATCTCGTCAGCCTGCCAGTCACGCGGGCTGCCGCACTGCTCCAGGCACAATACGCCGACCACTTGGCCGTCGACGCGGATGCTCGCATCGAGCATGGCGTGGATGTCTCTGTTGCGTAGATTCTCGGCCATTTCGCGGGTGCGCGGATCGCGCATGGCGTTGGTGGCGTCGATGGCGCGGCTGCTTTGCAAGGCTTCCAGATAATCCGGGAAGCGGCTGGCATCGATGGGTTCGGGCAGATGGTGCTGTTGGTTGTCGCGGTGGTAAGCCGAGATTGGCACCAGGCGCTGGTCTTCGAGGTTCCAGATGCTGGCGCAGTCGATCTGGTAGATATCGCAGGCGCTGCGCGTGATCAGCTCGGCGGCTTCCTGAAGCGAATTGTTGGCGGTGTAGCGCTGGCGGGCCAGCAACAGGATCAGTTCCTGCTGGGCGCGCACTCGCTCCAGGTGCTGCAATTGCTCCTGCTGGGCGCGCTGGTTCAGCTCCAGGGCGATTTGCAGGCGGCTGTTCTGGCTTTCCAGATCCTCGGTCGGGACGGGTAAGGGAAGCTCGCTGAACAGACCATCAACCACCATCAGGTAGCCGCGCAGCAGATGGCGATTGTGTTGTTTGTAGGCTTCGCCCATTTCCAGCAGGCTCAGAGGGCCGTCACTGGTGTGCAGGGTGTAGCGCACCAGGTAATGAGGGCTCTGGGTCAATTGCTGCTGGATGATGTCGTGTAGTTGATAGCGAGCCTGGGGTTCCATCAGGCTGGCGTAGGGCGTGCCGAGCAGGGCACACAACTCGACCGCAGGCAGGCCGAATTGGCGCTCGCAATTGGGGTCAAGGTACAGGAGAGCCCAGCTTGCCTCATTAAGCCGCTCGAAACGCAGCATACCGAGGCGCGAAGGCACCGGTAACTGCGTCACTACCTCGGCCGCCATACGGGCGACATCGGGTTGGCTTTTCATGGGGAGACTCACTTCAAAAAACGCGCACGGCGCAGGGCTCACGCCCTCTTTTTTTGTTGCCTGTGGCAAGGTTGCATCATGCGGCACAGACTGACAAGAGAGGATGAAGGCTAAGTGCTATAAGGGGGTTATCGGCCGGGCGAGGGATTTCTTCAATCGAGATGACAGAAGGTGTACAAACCTGTTCTGTCTGTATCGAAAAGCAAAAAAAGCCCCGCCAAATTGACGGGGTTGAGGTACGAGCGTGGCGCTCGGAAATCGGTGCAACCAAGTCTCCCCGGTGAAGGGAGACCTGATCTGGCTTACAGCAAGATGGTGCGGATGTCGTTCAGCAGCTGGCTCAGACGCTGGGTAAAGCGTGCAGCGGCCGCGCCGTTGATCACACGGTGATCGTAGGACAGCGACAGTGGCAGCATCAGCTTCGGCTGGAACGCTTTACCGTCCCAGACCGGCTGGATGGTTGCCTTGGAAACACCCAGGATCGCCACTTCCGGCGCGTTGACGATTGGCGTGAAGCCAGTGCCGCCAATGTGACCGAGGCTGGAGATCGTGAAGCAGGCGCCTTGCATGTCGTCTGCGGTCAGCTTCTTGTCGCGGGCCTTGGCAGCCAACGCAGCCGCTTCGGCAGCGAGTTGCAGCAGGCTCTTCTGGTCGACGTTCTTGATGACCGGTACCAGCAGGCCGTCAGGGGTGTCTACAGCGAAGCCCACGTTGACGTATTTCTTGCGAATGATCGCTTTGCCGCTTGGCGCCAGTGAGCTGTTGAAGTCCGGCAGTTCCTTGAGCAGGTGTGCACACGCCTTGAGCAGCAGTGGCAGCACGGTCAGTTTCACGCCAGCCTTCTCGGCCACGGCTTTCTGCGCAACGCGGAAAGCTTCCAGGTCGGTGATGTCGGCCTGGTCGAACTGGGTAACGTGCGGAATGTTCAGCCAGCTGCGGTGCAGGCTCGACGCGCCGATTTGCATCAGGCGAGTCATTGGCACTTCTTCGGTCTCGCCGAAGCGGCTGAAGTCCACGACCGGGATCGGTGGAATGCCTGAGCCGCCGGTAGCAGCGCCGGCAGCCGGAGCTTCCTTGGCTTTCTGCATCATGGCTTTGACGTAAACCTGCACATCTTCCTTCAGCACGCGGCCATGTGGGCCAGTGGCCGACACAGCGTTCAGCTCGACGCCGAATTCACGGGCCAGTTGGCGTACCGCCGGGCCAGCGTGAACCTTGGCACCGCTTGGCGCAGGTGCAGCAGCAGCTGGAGCCGGTGCGGCCTCGGCTTTTGCAGCAGGTGCGGGTGCAGGTGCAGCGGCCGGTGCAGCTTCAGCTTTGGCAGCAGCCGGAGCGGCGGCGGCGGGGGCTGGAGCGGCAGCCGGTGCGGCGCCTTGTACTTTCAGCTTGAGGATGAAGTCACCGGTGCCGACTTCGTCTTCCAGCTTGACTGCGATGCTTTCCACCACGCCGGCAGCCGGCGAAGGGATTTCCATGGAAGCCTTGTCGGATTCCAGGGTGATCAGCGATTGGTCGGCTTCGACGGTGTCGCCAACCTTGACCAACAGCTCGATGATCTTGGCCTTGCCCGACGAACCGATGTCCGGAACATGAATGTCCTGAACAGAGGCGGCGGCCGGTGCAGCAGCCGGGGCCGCAGGGGCCTCGGCTGCAGCGGCAGGCTTTTCAGCGGCAGGCGCTGGTGCAGCAGCGGCAGCAGGAGCTGCCGCAGGTGCAGCATCAGCGGCACCTTCGATTTCCAGCTCCAGCAGTTCGTCGCCTTCTTTCAGGCGGTCGCCCAGCTTCACTTTCAGGCTCTTGACCACGCCGGCCTTGGGAGCAGGGATTTCCATGCTCGCCTTGTCCGACTCCAGGGTCAGGATGCTCTGGTCGGCTTCGACTTTGTCGCCGACCTTCACAAACAGCTCGATTACTTCACCTTCACCGCTGCCGATGTCAGGTACGCGAATGAGTTCGCTCACAAAAAATCTCCTCAGCAGTCCAGTGGGTTGCGTTTTTCCGGGTTGATCCCGAACTTGACGATAGCGTCAGCCACCACCTTAGGTTCGATCTCACCACGGTCAGCCAAGGCTTCCAGGGCTGCCAACACCACGAAGTGACGGTCGACTTCGAAGAAGTGACGCAGCTTCTTACGGCTGTCACTGCGGCCGAAACCGTCGGTACCCAGGACTTTGAATTCCTTGGATGGGACCCACTGGCGAATTTGTTCAGCGAACAGCTTCATGTAGTCGGTAGAGGCAATGACTGGACCTTTACGGCCGGCCAGGCACTCTTCGACGTAGCTCTTCGCGGGTTTCTGACCAGGATGCAGGCGGTTGCTGCGCTCTACGGCCAGGCCGTCGCGACGCAGTTCGTTGAAGCTGGTAACGCTCCACACGTCGGCGCCGACGTTGAATTCGTCACGCAGGATCTTCGCTGCTTCACGCACTTCACGCAGGATGGTGCCGGAGCCCATCAGCTGTACGTGGTGCGCTGCTTCCTTGGTGTCTTCTTCGAGCAGGTACATGCCCTTGATGATGCCTTCCTCGACACCGGCCGGCATGACTGGCTGCTGGTAGGACTCGTTCATCACGGTGATGTAGTAGAAAACGTCCTGCTGCTCTTCGGTCATCTTCTTCATGCCGTCCTGGATGATCACCGCCAGCTCATAGCCGTAGGTTGGATCAAAGGTGCGGCAGTTCGGGATGGTGGCAGCCAGGATGTGGCTGTGACCGTCTTCGTGTTGCAGGCCTTCGCCGTTCAGCGTGGTCCGGCCGGCGGTGCCGCCGATCAGGAAGCCACGGGTACGGCTGTCGCCTGCTGCCCAAGCCAGGTCGCCGATACGCTGGAAGCCGAACATCGAGTAGAAGATGTAGAACGGCAGCATCGGTTGGTTGTGGCTGGAGTACGAAGTACCGGCAGCGATGAAGGAGCTCATGGCGCCCGCTTCGTTGATGCCTTCTTCGAGGATCTGGCCCTTCTTGTCTTCCTTGTAGAACATTACCTGGTCTTTATCGACTGGCTCATAGAGCTGGCCGACGGAGGAGTAGATGCCCAACTGACGGAACATGCCTTCCATACCGAAGGTACGGGCTTCGTCCGGGATAATCGGAACGATGCGTGGACCGATTTCCTTGTCCTTGACCAACTGCGCGAGGATCCGCACGAAGGCCATGGTGGTGGAAATTTCACGGTCGCCCGAACCGTCCAGGATGGCCTTGAGGGTGCTCAGGTCCGGGGTCGGTACGGAGAAACTGTTGGCGCGGCGCTGTGGTACGAAACCGCCCAGTGCAGTGCGGCGCTCGCTCAGGTAGCGGGCTTCGGCGCTGTTTGGCTCTGGCTTGAAGAACGGCAGGTTTTCCAGCTCTTCGTCCTTGACCGGGATGTCGAAGCGGTCGCGGAACAACTTCAGGCTGTCGACGTCGACTTTCTTGGTGTTGTGCGCAGTGTTCTTCGCTTCGCCAGCACCGGTGCCATAACCCTTGATGGTCTTGGCCAGAATGACGGTTGGTTGTTCTTTGTGGTTGACCGCTTCGTGGTACGCCGCGTAGACCTTGTACGGGTCGTGGCCGCCACGGTTGAGTTTCCAGATCTCGTCGTCGGACAGGTCTGCAACCATTGCCTTGAGTTCAGGCGTGTTGAAGAAGTGTTCACGTACGAACGCGCCGTCTTTGGCTTTGTAGTTCTGGTACTCGCCGTCGATGACTTCGTCCATGCGACGTTGCAGGATACCGTCAACGTCCTTGGCCAGCAGTGGGTCCCAGAAACGGCCCCAGATGACTTTGGTCACGTTCCACTGAGCACCGCGGAACACGCCTTCGAGTTCCTGGATGATCTTGCCGTTGCCGCGAACCGGGCCGTCGAGGCGCTGCAGGTTGCAGTTGATGACGAAGATCAGGTTGTCCAGCTTCTCGCGGCCGGCCAGGGAGATCGCGCCCAGGGATTCCGGCTCGTCGCACTCGCCGTCGCCCAGGAAGCACCAGACTTTCTGCTTGCCTTCAGGGATGAAACCACGGGCTTCCAGGTACTTCATGAAACGTGCCTGGTAGATCGCTTGAATTGGACCCAGACCCATGGAAACGGTCGGGAACTGCCAGAAATCAGGCATCAGCCAAGGGTGCGGGTAGGACGACAAGCCGCCACCGTCGACTTCCTGGCGGAAGTTGTTCATCTGGTCTTCGGTGATGCGACCTTCCATGAACGCGCGGGCATAAACGCCTGGCGAGGTGTGACCCTGGAAGTAGATCAGGTCGCCGCCGTGTTCGTCGGTCGGGGCCTGGAAGAAGTAGTTGAAGCCGATGTCATACAGGGTTGCGCTGGAAGCGAAGCTGGAGATGTGACCGCCCAGGTCCGAATCTTTCAAGTTCGTGCGCATTACCATCGCCATGGCGTTCCAACGTACCAGCGAGCGAATGCGGCGTTCCATGAACAGGTCGCCAGGCATGCGTGCTTCGTGGGTAACGGGGATGGTGTTGCGGTATGGCGTGGTGATGGCGTAGGGCAGTTGCGAGCCGCTGCGGGTCGCGAGTTCGCCCATACGGGTCATCAGGTAGTGAGCACGGTCTTCGCCTTCTTTGTCGAGAACCGATTCCAGGGCGTCCAGCCATTCCTGGGTTTCGACGGGATCGAGGTCTTGCATGGCTTGCTCCAGGGCGGAAAGGCTACCAGAATCGGTTGCCTGAAGTTTGCGACTGGCCTTGTGGGCAGACGACATAAATTCTTGGATGGCCGAAGGTTGCTTCGGCGTCCTGTAGTTTTACTACAAATCGTCGGCCATTTCAGCCTTTCGAATGTATATACGAGTAGTAAAACTACACAAGACCGAGCGTATGGCTCGGTCTGGCTGGTGAGCATAATCGTTATTGTTGATCTTTTGCGAACAAGAAAAGGTAGAAGTTTAATGTTGTCTGCCAAAAACTATAAATTTTCAGCTATTTATAACCTTTGTTCGACAGTCCTTCATCGAGCGTGCTTCTTGCGTTCGCAGCAACAAGCCCATTACGCGCCGATCAAGGATAGACCATGAGCCTTCCAATGCTGGCCGAATTGCCGGCCATTCTCCTCCCAATTGCCCAGCGGGCCGAGCAGTCATTTCGTGACGCAGTGGCCGCGCTGGACGACGATCATGGACTTTGTACGTGGACGCCGCAACGCTGGGCCGACTTCGCCCGGGTGTGCGCCGCCAGTGATTTCGTCATTGAACAGAGTGTTCGTGACCCTTTGATGTTGCTGGAGCTGGTGGCCTGGGGTGAGCTGGACCGCGGCTTTGCGCCGGGCGAGCTGTGCGGGCAAATTGCAGGCGCTGTGCAACAGGCCGAAACCGAAGACGAACTGGGCCGCGTATTGCGTCGCCAGCGCACGCGCCAGCAAGTACGGATTATTTGGCGCGACCTGACCCGTCAGGCTGATCTGGTGCAGACCTGTCGTGATCTGTCCGACATGGCTGACGCCTGCATCGACCAAGCCTACCAATGGCTGTACCAACGCCACTGCGTGCAGTTCGGCACGCCCACCGGCCGGCGCAGCGGCGAGCCGCAGCACATGGTCATCCTTGGCATGGGCAAGCTCGGCGCGGTGGAGCTGAACCTCTCGTCGGATATCGACCTGATCTTCGCCTACCCCGAAGGCGGCGAAACAGTGGGCGTGAAGCGTTCACTGGATAACCAGGAGTTCTTCATTCGCCTTGGTCAAAAACTGATCAAGGCCCTCGACCCCATGACCGTCGACGGTTTTGTGTTCCGCGTTGATATGCGCCTGCGTCCTTACGGTTCGGCCGGAGCGCTGGTGCTCAGTTTCAATGCGCTGGAGCAGTACTACCAGGATCAGGGCCGCGACTGGGAACGCTACGCCATGATCAAGGCGCGCGTAGTGGCAGGCGACCAGGTGGCCGGTGCGCAATTGCTCGATATGCTGCGACCGTTTGTGTACCGCCGCTACCTGGACTTCTCCGCCATCGAAGCGCTGCGCACCATGAAGCAGTTGATCCAGCAGGAAGTGCGGCGCAAAGGCATGGCCGACAATATCAAGCTCGGCTCGGGCGGTATCCGCGAGGTGGAATTCATCGCTCAGGCCTTCCAGTTGATTCACGGCGGTCGCGACCTCAGCCTGCAACAACGCCCGCTGCTCAAAGTGCTCGGTACCCTGGAGGGCCAGGGTTACCTGCCGCCGGCGGTGATCGCCGAGTTGCGCAATGGCTACGAATTCCTGCGCTACACCGAGCATGCCATCCAGGCAATAGCTGACCGCCAGACCCAAATGCTTCCGAGCACTCCGGAAGATCAGGCGCGCATTGCCTTTATGCTGGGCTTTGCCGACTGGGCCGCGTTCCATGAGCGCCTGATGCACTGGCGTGGCCGGGTGGACTGGCACTTCCGCCAAGTGATTGCCGACCCCGATGAAGAAGAGGGCGAAGAAAGCGAGTTGGTAGTGGGCGGTGAGTGGTTGCCGCTGTGGGAAGAGTCCCAGGATGAAGACGCCGCCTGCCGCCAATTGACCGAAGGCGGCTTCACTGACGCGCCCAGGGCGCTCAAGGCCCTGGCTGGTTTGCGCGGCAGCCCGCAGTTACGTGCGATGCAACGCCTCGGTCGCGAACGGCTGGATGCGTTTATCCCGCGCCTGTTGGCCCAGGCGGTCGAACACGCCAACCCGGACCTAGTGTTGGAGCGCGTGCTGCCGCTGGTGGAGGCCGTCGCCCGTCGCTCCGCTTACCTGGTGCTGCTCACGGAAAACCCCGACGCCCTGCGCCGCCTGTTGACCCTGTGCGCCGCCAGCCCGTGGATTGCTGAGCAGATCACCCGTTTCCCGCTGTTGCTGGACGAGTTGCTCAACGAAGGCCGCCTGTTCAAGCCGCCGCTGGCGCCGGAGTTGGCCGCCGAATTGCGCGAGCGCCTTACGCGTATCCCCGAGGACGACCTTGAGCAGCAGATGGAAGCGCTGCGTCACTTCAAGCTCGCCCACCGCCTACGCGTGGCCGCTTCGGAAATCGCCGGCAGCCTGCCGTTGATGAAAGTCAGCGACTACCTGACCTGGCTCGCCGAAGCCATCCTCGAACAAGTGCTGGCCCTGGCCTGGCGCCAGACCGTGGCGCGCCACGGCTCGCCGCAGCGTCTGGACGGCACCCTGTGCGATCCTGGGTTCATTATTGTCGGTTATGGGAAAGTCGGCGGGATCGAACTGGGGCATGGTTCGGACCTGGATCTGGTGTTTATCCATGATGGCGATCCGCAGGCCGAAACCGATGGCGCCAAGCCGATTGACGGCGCGCAGTTCTTCACGCGCCTGGGCCAGCGCATCATTCACCTGCTGACCACCCAGACCAACTCCGGTCAGTTGTACGAAGTGGATATGCGCCTGCGACCTTCCGGTGCGTCCGGTTTGCTGGTCAGTTCGCTGGGTGCATTTGATCGCTATCAACAAAATGAAGCGTGGACCTGGGAGCATCAGGCCCTGATCCGCGCGCGGGTGCTGGTTGGCAGTCAGGATGTGGGCCGTGCGTTCGAGCAGGTACGGGCTAAAGTGTTGGGGCGTGAGCGGGATCTGGCGAAACTGCGCCAGGAGGTCAGCGAGATGCGCACCAAGATGCGTGACAACCTGGGCACCAAGGCCACCACAGCCGGTACCGGCGCCAATGCCTTCGACGCCGCGGCCGTGTTCGACCTCAAGCAGGACGCCGGAGGTATCGTCGATATTGAATTTATGGTGCAATACGCGGCTTTGGCGTGGTCTGCCCAGCACCCATCGTTGCTGCGCTACACCGACAATATCCGCATTCTGGAAGGCCTGGAGCAGGTGGGGTTGATGCCCGCCGCCGATGCCCACCTGCTGCGCGAGGTGTATAAGGCCTACCGTTCCGCTGCGCATCGCCAGGCCTTGCAAAACGAGGCCGGTACGGTGGCTGGGGATCAGTTCGCCGACGAACGGCGACAGGTGATGCGCATCTGGCAGGAGCTGGGGTTGAGCTGAAACACTATTAGGGCGGGGAGGCATAAGCCTCCCCGCATCGTTTGTGGAAACTACATGAATATTCTGATCGTTGGGCCCAGTTGGGTCGGTGACATGGTGATGGCACAGACACTGTTCCAGTGCTTGCGCCAGCGCCACCCAGACTGCCAGATCGACGTGCTCGCTCCTGAGTGGAGCCGGCCGATCCTTGAGCGCATGCCCGAAGTGCGCAACGCCTTGAGCTTCCCGCTCGGCCACGGCGCCCTGGAGCTGGCAACCCGCCGTCGCATCGGCAAATCCCTGGCCGGCCAGTATGACCAGGCGATCCTGTTGCCCAACTCGCTGAAGTCGGCGCTGGTGCCGTTTTTTGCTGGCATCCCCAAGCGCACCGGCTGGCGCGGTGAGTTTCGCTACGTATTGCTTAACGATGTGCGCACGTTGGATAAGGCGCGCTATCCGCTGATGATCGAACGCTTCATGGCGTTGGCATATGAGCCAGGCGCGGAGCTGCCCAAGCCGTACCCGCGCCCGAGCCTGCAGATCGACCCAGTAACCCGCGACGCGGCCCTGGCCAAGTTCGGCCTGACGCTGGATCGCCCGGTGCTTGCCCTGTGCCCTGGCGCCGAGTTTGGCGAGTCCAAGCGCTGGCCGGCGGAGCACTACGCCAAAGTCGCTGAGATGAAGATTCGCGAAGGCTGGCAGGTGTGGTTGTTCGGCTCGAAAAAAGATCATCCGGTGGGTGAAGAGATTCGACAGCGCCTGATTCCTGGCCTGCGCGAAGAGTCGGTGAACCTGAGTGGCGACACGTCGCTGGCCGAGGCGATTGACCTGCTGTCTTGCGCGGATTCGGTGGTGTCCAACGACTCCGGCCTGATGCACGTGGCCGCAGCGCTGAACCGCCCATTGGTGGCGGTGTACGGTTCGACGTCTCCAGGGTTTACCCCGCCCCTGGCCGACAAGGTTGAAGTGGTGCGCCTGGGCCTGGAATGCAGCCCGTGCTTTGACCGTACTTGCCGTTTCGGCCACTACAACTGCATGCGCCAGTTGCTGCCACAGCCGGTGAACGAGGCTTTGCAGCGGTTGCAGGGCACTGCGGTCGAGGTTCACTGAGTTGCGGGTACTGGTAATCAAGACCTCATCCCTGGGCGACGTGATTCATGCGTTGCCGGCACTCACCGACGCGGCGCGCGCGATCCCCGGCATTCAATTCGACTGGGTGGTGGAAGAAGGCTTCGCCGAGATCCCGACCTGGCACCCGGCCGTAGACAAAGTAATCCCGGTGGCGATCCGCCGCTGGCGCAAGAACCTCTGGCAGACCATAAAAAGCGGTGAGTGGCGGCGTTTCAAGCAGCAGATCCAGTCGACCAAATACGACCTGGTGATCGACGCCCAAGGCCTGCTCAAAAGTGCTTGGTTGACCCGCTATGTGCGTGCTCCGGTAGCGGGCTTCGATAAGAACTCCGCCCGTGAACCCATTGCGGCGCGCTTCTACTCGCGACGCCTGGCCGTGGCCCGTGGGCAACACGCGGTGGAGCGTCTGCGCCAGCTGTTCGCCGTGGCGCTGGGTTATGACTTGCCCAAAGGCTTGGGCGACTACGGCCTGAGCACCGAAAAACTGCTCGGCCTGCCGCCGAAAAAACCGTTTGTGCTGCTGTTGCACGGCACCACCTGGGACACTAAACACTGGCCCGAAGCCTATTGGCGCGAGCTGGCTGAGCGCATGGGCCGCTTGGGTGTGGACGTGAAATTACCTTGGGGCAATGCCGCCGAAAAAGCCCGCGCCGAACGCCTGGCCCAAGGCCTGGGCAACGCCGAAGTGCTGCCCAAACTCAACCTGGCCGGCGTCGCTCGGGTATTGGCTGGCGCCCGTGCCTGCGTCGCGGTGGACACCGGTCTCGGCCACTTGGCTGCCGCGTTGGACGTGCCGACCATTTCCCTGTTCGGCCCCACCAACCCCGGCCTGACCGGCGCTTACGGCAAGGGCCAGATTCACTTGGGCAGCGACTGGTCGTGCGCACCGTGTCTGCAAAAGCAATGTACCTATCAACCCACGGCCGACGACCTGCGTCGGTTCGACATCAAGCGCGAGTCGCCCCTGTGCTTTACGCGCCTGAACCCTGAGCGTGTGGCAAGCCGGCTGAGCACGTTGTTATTGGCTGAGGAGCTGCACTGATGCAACTGGCTTTTGTTCTGTACAAATACTTCCCCTTCGGTGGCCTGCAGCGCGACTTCATGCGCATCGCCCTGGAGTGCCAGCAGCGCGGCCATCAGATTCGTGTCTACACGCTGATCTGGGAAGGCGACATCCCGCCCGGCTTCGAAGTGCTGGTGGCGCCGGTCAAGGCGTTCTTCAACCATAAGCGCAACGAAAAGCTCAGTGCGTGGATGGAGGCCGACCTCGCCAAGCGCCCGGTGGACCGCCTGATCGGCTTCAACAAGATGCCAGGCCTGGACGTGTACTACGCCGCCGATGGCTGCTTTGAAGACAAGGCGCAAAACCTGCGCCATTCGCTGTACCGCAGCTTTGGTCGCTACAAGCACTTTGCCGAATACGAGCGTGCGGTGTTCGCCAAGGACGCCAAGACTGAAGTCCTGATGATCTCCGAGGTGCAGCAGCCGCTGTTCATCAAGCATTACGACACCCCGCTGGAACGCTTCCATCTGCTGCCGCCGGGCATTGCCCAGGACCGTCGCGCGCCGCCGAACGCGGCTGAAATCCGCGAAGGTTTCCGTAAGGAATTCAACCTCGGCGATGACGACCTGCTGCTGGTGCAGATCGGCTCTGGATTCAAGACCAAGGGCGTCGACCGCAGCCTGAAAGCCTTGGCCGCGTTGCCCTCTGAACTGAAGAAACGTACGCGCCTGTTTGTAATCGGCCAGGACGACCCCAAAGTATTCCAACTGCAAAGCGCCACTCTTGGGCTGGGCGACAACGTGCAGTTCCTCAAGGGGCGCAGCGATATCCCGCGTTTCCTGCTGGGCGCCGACCTGCTGATCCACCCGGCGTACAACGAAAACACCGGCACCGTATTGCTCGAAGCCCTGGTGGCCGGGTTGCCGGTGCTGGTTTCTGCCGTGTGTGGCTATGCGCACTACATCGCTGAAGCCGACAGTGGGCTGGTGCTGGACGAGCCCTTTGAACAGGCTCAGTTGAACCAGTACCTGGCGCAAATGTTGACCGATTCTGCACAGCGCGCGGCCTGGGGCCGCAATGGGTTGGCCTTCGCCGAGACGGCCGACCTCTACAGCATGCCGCAGCACGCTGCGGATGTGATTCTGGCGGAGCCAAAACGATGAAGTTGATTCTTGCCGAACCGTTCAAGACGTTATGGGCCGGGCGTGATGCTTTCGCCGAAGTCGAGAAACTGCAAGGCCAGGTATTCCGTGAACTGGCAGCGCGTCGCACGCTGCGCACCGAGGTGGATGGCCGCCCGTATTTCGTGAAGATTCATCGCGGTATTGGCTGGGCAGAAATCTTCAAGAACCTGATCACCGCCAAGTTGCCGGTACTGGGCGCCGGCCTGGAATGGGATGCCATTCACCGCTTGCAGGAGATCGGCGTACCGACCATGACCGGCGTGGCCTTCGGCGAAAAAGGCAGCAACCCGGCGGACCAACACTCGTTCATCATCACCGAAGAACTGGCGCCGACCCTCAGCCTTGAAGACGTGACCCTCAACTGGGCCGCCGAGCCGCCCGCACCTGCCTTGCGTCACGCCCTCACCGCAGAGCTGGCGCGCATGGTCGGCGACATGCACCGGGGCGGCGTGAACCATCGCGACTGCTACCTGTGCCACTTCCTGCTGGACACGTCCAAGCCGATCGACGCGCGTGACATCAAACTCTCGGTGATCGACCTGCACCGCGCCCAAATGCGGGCCCATTTGCCGCTGCGCTGGCGCGACAAGGACCTGTCGGCACTGTATTACTCAGCGCTGGACATCGGCCTGACCCGTCGCGACAAACTGCGCTTCCTCAAGGGCTATTTCCGCCAGCCGCTGCGCCAGATCCTGACCGAGCAATCGGCGTCCCTGAGCCTGATGCAGCGCAAGGCCGACAAGCTGTACGCACGCAAGCAACGCTACGGGGATGCGATCTGATGGCGGGTTGGAACCTGGAACCTGCTTATGCCGCCCTGGCGGATGATTTTGGAAGCCTCGACGCGGTGTTCGCCCTGCAAGGCGAGCGGCTGACCCGCGATCCGTTATCGGAAGTGATCCGGGTGCAGCGCGGCGGGGTCAATTACTACGTCAAGCGCTACACCGGCGCCGGCAAGGGCCTGCGGCGTTATCTGGGCAAGCCGCGGGTAAAGTCCGAATGGCAGAACCTCAAGCGCTTCGCCAAGTGGGGCATTCCCACCGCCGATGTGGTGGCTTGGGGCCTGGAGCGCAGTGGCCTGGCCTACGACCGTGGTGCGATGATCACTCGTGAGTTGCCTAATACCGAAGATCTTTCGGTGGTGGCCGAGCGTAAAGATGCGCGCCTGCGCGACCCCAAGTGGGTCGATGTCGTCAGCCGCCAACTCGCCGAGTACACGCGCACGATGCACGACCAGCGCTTTACCCATAACGATTTGAAGTGGCGCAACCTGCTGATCGACGACCAGCAGACCCTGTACCTGATCGATTGCCCCAACGGCGATTTCTGGCGCGGTTTCTGGCTCAAGTACCGCATCACCAAGGACTTGGCCTGCCTCGACAAGGTGGCTAAGTATCACCTGTCGGCTACCCAGCGTCTGCGTTTCTACATGCAGTACCGTGGGTGTCGGCACCTGAGCGATTCGGACAAGCGGCGGATCCGCCACGTAGTGAAGTTTTTCGAGGGACGCGAATGAGTGATTTTCTGGCGGCTGAAGACCGTGCCTTGCTGGAGCGCCACGGCCTCGCGACATTCGACGCGCTGTGGGCCAAGCAACTGGACGCGGTGGACGAGCCCAACACCAGCCGTGGCGGCTGGAGTAGCGTGTTTCGTCTGGAGCTCGATGGCCACGGGTATTACCTAAAGCGCCAGAGCAACTACCTCACGCGCAGCTTGCACCGACCGCTGGGCGAGCCGAGTTTCTCTCGTGAGTTTCGCAATATCAGTCGTTACCGCTCGCTGGGTATCCCGGCTTTGCAGGCGGCGTTTTACGGGGAGCGCAAGGTCGCCGGTGAACACCGCGCAATGCTGCTGACCCGCGCCCTCGACGGCTGGAATGACTTGGATTCATTGCTGGAGCAGTGGCCGCAACTGAGCGACGCCCAGCACCGCGCGATCCTGCTGGCGTGCGGCCAATTGGCGCGCCGGTTGCACAGCCTCGGCCAGGTCCATGGCTGCTTTTACCCCAAGCATATTTTCCTGCAGGCGACCGGCGACGGTTATGCCGCGCAGTTGATCGACCTGGAAAAAACCCGCCCGTTGCTGTTCGGCTGGCGTGATCGGGTCAAAGACCTGGAACCGTTGTTGCGTCGTGCACGGCAGTGGTCGGACGTGCAGGTGCGTCAACTGCTGGCGGCCTACCTCGATCAGCCCGAAGACAGCGCGCTGGTCGCGACCTGGCTGCAACGCCTGACGGTTCGGCGTAGCCACAAGGAGAACCGCTGATGCGCCTGTCCGAGCTGAAAAGCGCCGGCCGCACACCGAGCCTGCCCCTGACCCTTGACCTGGCGGATGCCGCTGGCCCCGGCCAACTGCAACTGCTGAGCCTTTTGCGCGTGTTACCGGGCGAGCGTTACGTGGGCGCGGCAGTCTGGCGCGGGCGTCCGGTGCTGGCCAAGTTATTGGTGGGCAGCAAGGCCGCGCGGCACTTTCAGCGTGAACTGAATGGCGTACGACTACTGGCCGAACAAGGCCTGACCACGCCGCTGTTGCTCGCCGATGGCCTGCAGGAAGGCGAAGGCGGCTGGCTGCTGTTTGAATTTATCGAAGGCGCCGAAAGCCTGGCCGATGCCTGGCATGCCGTCGAAGGCCTGCCACCGTTGGCTGACGAGCAAACCGCCGTGCTCGCCGAAGCACTGGGCGCGATTGCCCAGATGCACACCAAAGGCTTGTGGCAGGAAGACCTGCACCTGGACAACCTGCTGCGCCAGGACGGCAAGCTGTACCTGATCGACGGTGCCGGTATCCGCGTCGAAGAGGCCGGCAAGCCGCTGTCGCGTAACCGCGTGCTGGAAAACCTCGGCGTGTTTTTCGCCCAGTTGCCGAAAAACCTTGAGCCGTTTACCGAAGAGTTGCTGGTGTATTACCTGCTGAGCAACGGCGAACACGCCTTGCCGCTGGAAGCCCTGGAGAAGCAGGTGCGCAAGGTCAGCGCTTGGCGCTTGAAGGACTTTTTGAACAAGGTCGGCCGCGAATGCACGTTGTTCAGCGTGGTACGCGGCGCCTTTGGCTTGCGCGCGATTCGTCGCGAAGAAGAGGCCGCGATGCTGCCGGTGCTGGAACAGGCCGATGCGCTGCTCGATCAGGGCCACTTGTACAAGACCGGTGGTGCCGCGAGCGTGGCCAAGGTCGAGGTAGCCGGTCGCCCGCTGGTTATCAAGCGCTACAACATCAAGGGCTTTGCCCACTGGCTCAAGCGCTTCTGGCGCCCAAGTCGGGCCTGGCATTCCTGGCGCGAAGGCAATCGCCTGGCGTTCCTTGGTATCGCCACGCCGAAGCCTTTGGCTGTGTTGGAAAAGCGCTTTTTGTGGCTGCGCAGTCGGGCTTATCTGATCACCGAATACCTGCCGGGCCCGGACATCATCGAGCGTTTCGCGCCCTATATTGAACACGGTGATGCACCGGAAGGTGAGCTGCTGGCACTCGACAAGCTGTTTGCCGAACTGATCCGCGAACGCATCAGCCATGGCGATTTCAAGGGCCATAACCTGTTCTGGGACAAGGACCGCTGGTCGCTGATCGACCTCGATGCAATGTGCCAACACACCTCCGCCGCCAGCTTCGCCACGGCATACGCGAAGGATCGTGCGCGGTTTATGCGTAATTGGCCGCAGGACAGTGCGTTGTACAAACTGATTGATCAGCGACTGCCCAAAACCATCGACTGAACACGTGCTTCCCGTGGTGAGCGGTCTTCCTGTGGTGAGCGGGCTTGTCCCGCGCTGGGCTGCGCAGCAGGCCCACTAGAAGCACCGCAATGCTTCAGGTAAATCGCAGCGGCTGGTTTTGGAGCCGCTGCGCAGCCCAGCGCGGGGCAAGCCCGCTCACCACAGTTATGGTGCTCTCCTTAAGTGTTGTGTCAGCAAAGGTGCTTGGGCATTTGTGAGTGAAGAACGACAGCGCTTTACACGTGGTGAGCGGTCTTCCTGTGGTGAGCGGGCTTGCCCCGCGCTGGGCTGCGTAGCAGCCCCACTAGAAGCACCGCAATGCTTCAGGTAAATCGCAGCGGCTGGTTTTGGGGCCGCTGCGCAGCCCAGCGCGGGGCAAGCCCGCTCACCACAGTTATGGTGCTCTCCTTAAGTGTTGTGTCAGCAAA
>NZ_LJSA01000354.1:0-175467 GCF_002742505.1 Pseudomonas sp. 2995-1
TACACGCGCGGGGCAAGCCCGCTCACCACAGTTATGGTGTTCTCCTTAAGTGTTGTGTCAGCAAAAGTGCTTGGGCATTTGTGAGTGAAGAGCGACAGCGCTTACACGTCGTGAGCGGTCTTCTTGTGGTGAGCGGGCTTGCCCCGCGCTGGGCTGCGCAGCAGCCCCACTAGAAGCACCGCAGTGCTTCAGGTAAATCGCAGCGGCTGGTTTTGGGGCCGCTGCGCAGCCCAGCGCGGGGCAAGCCCGCTCACCACAGTTATGGTGCTCTTCTTAAGTGTTGTGTCAGCAACAGTGCTTGGGCATTTGTGAGTGAAGAACGACAGCGCTTACGCACTCAGTATTTTCTATCTGACTGATTTTTATAGATAAAAAACCTGGCATGGCCTCTGCAAAGTCTCCTGGTGAACCCTTTCACCAGCCGCCCGCGGAGCCTTGTATGCCTTCCAGCCTTTCCTCGCTTACCCGTTTGATTTGCCTCGGCGTTGCTGTGCTGCTGGGCCACGCTGCCGTCGTCCACGCTGCCGAAGGCGATGATGCCGTGCCGTCCCTGGCCGGCAAGCGCATTGCGGTGAGCATGACCGGCACCAGTCATTATTTCGATATCAAGGCGTTCCAGGCCCAGGTGGATGAGATCAAGCGCCTGGGGGGTACGCCGATCACCCTCGACGCCGGGCGCAATGACAAGAACCTGGTGACCCAACTGCAAACCGTGGTCACCCAGAAGCCCGACGCGGTGATCCAGACCCTCGGCACCCTCATCGTGATCGACCCGTGGCTCAAACGCATCAGCAAGGCCGGGATTCCACTGTTCACCATCGATGCGCCGTCGCAGTACAGCCTCAATAACACCACTTCGGACAACGTCGCCACCGGCAAAGCCCTGGCCGATCAACTGATCAAGGACGCTGGCGGCAAGGGCAAGATTCTGGTGTTCAACGGCTTCTACGGTGTGCCGGTGTGTGCGATTCGTTATGACCAGTTGAAGCTGGCGCTCAAGGATTATCCGCAGCTGGAAATCATCCAGCCCGAGCTGCGCGATGTGATCCCCAATACCGTGCAGGACGCCTACTCCCAAGTGTCGGCGTTGCTCAACAAGTACCCGGCGGGCAGCGTGTCGGCGATCTGGTCGGCCTGGGACATTCCGCAGTTGGGCGCGAGCAAAGCGTTGATCGATGCCAAGCGCACCGAGATCAAGACCTACGGCGTCGATGGCACCCCCGAAGTGCTGGCGCTGCTCGGTCAGGCGAACTCGCCGGTGGGCGCAGTGGTCGCGCAGCAACCGGCGCTGATCGGCAAGACGGCGGTGCAAAACGTGGCGCGCTACCTGGCCGGGCAACGTGACCTGCCTAAGGAAACCCATGTCGCCACCTTGCTGACCACCGCCGGCAACCTGGCACAGGTTCAACAGTTGCGGGGTGACTGATGGCGGCATTGCACCTGCAACACCTGCGTAAGCGCTTTGGCGCCACCCAGGCGCTGGATGATGCGAGCCTTAAGGTCGAGCGCGGCAGCATCCATGGGCTGGTGGGCGAGAACGGCGCGGGCAAGTCGACGTTGATCAAGATACTCGCCGGTATCCACACGGCCGACGCCGGGCAGCTGAGTATCGACGGCCAGGCCTATGCAACGCTGTCGCCGCGTCAAGTGGACGCATTGGGCGTGCAGTTCATCCATCAAGAACGCCTGCTGCCCGCCAGTTTTACCGTGGGCGAAGCGCTGTTTTTTGGGCATGAGTTGCGCCGGGGGCCGTTTGTGGACCGGCGGCGGCAACAGCGTGAAGCGCAGCGCCTGCTGACGGAATACTTTGACCTGCAACTGCCGCCCGGTGCCTTGGTCGGCGAGTTGAACAGCGCCGAGCGCCAGGTACTGCAAATCACCCGGGCGCTGATTCGCCAGCCGAAGATCCTGGTGTTCGACGAGCCCAGCGTGGCGCTGGTCAAGCGCGAGGTCGACCAGTTGCTGCGCATCGTCAAGCGCCTGCGCGACCAGGGGCTGTCGATCCTCTACATCTCCCACTACCTGCAGGAAATCGACAGCCTGTGCGATGACGTCACGGTGCTGCGCAACGGTCGGGATGTGGCGGTGGTGCAGCCACGGCATACGTCGAGCGCAGAGATTGCACGGCTGATGGTCAACCGCGACGTGCAGGAGATGTACCCCAAGGCCAAGGTCGAGTTGGGGGCGCCGCTATTGCAGGTGCGCGGGCTGAGTCTGGCACGGCGTTATCGGCAAATTGACCTGGAGGTGCGGCGCGGAGAAATCGTCGGCCTCACCGGGTTGGTCGGTTCCGGCGCGAAGGAATTGTTCAAGACGCTGTTTGGTGTCGAGCGGGCCGACAGCGGCAGTGTGCATCTGGACGGGCGCTTGCTGCGCCTGCGTTCACCGGGCCAGGCGATTGCCGACGGCATCGCGCTGGTGCCCGAGGAACGGCGTAGTCAGGGCATCTCGCCGGTGTTGTCGGTGCTGGAAAACCTGACACTGGCGGGGCTCTCGCGGTTCAGCCGCTGGGGCTTACTGAGCCGGCGCAGCGAGCAGACGGAAACCGCGCGGTTGATTGAAGAGCTGGCGATCAAGACGCCTGGGCCTCACGCCGCCGTTAGCCAACTGAGTGGGGGTAATCAGCAGAAAGTCGCCCTGGGTAAATGGCTCAGCCGCCGCTCGGCGGTGTACCTGCTGGATGAGCCCTGTGTGGGCGTGGACGTGGGCGCCAAGGTGGAAATCTATCGCCTGATTGGGCGCCTGGTAGAAGAGGGCGCAGCGGTGTTGGTGCTGTCATCGGATTTGCAGGAGTTGCTGGGGATCATTGATCGAATACTGGTGCTGCATCGCGGCGAGATTGCGGGTGAATTTCGTGCGGGGGAGGCTGACAGCGATCAGTTGCTCGCCTGTGCTACAGGCGCCGTGCCCGCTGCTGCTGTGCCGGTGCGGGAGGTCGAGCATGCTTGAGGTACTACTGAGACGGGGTTCGGTGGGCGTATTCCTGGCAATTTTGCTGGGGTTTGCCCTGGCGGCGCCGGGGTTTCTGTCGCTGGGTAACCTGGCCAATGTGTTCAGCCAATCAGCGATTCTCGGCGTGCTGGCCTTCGGGTTGACCTGCGTGATTATCGGCGGCGGCTCGAATGTGCTGGCCGGTGGGCTCGACCTGTCGCTGGCGGCCAATCTGGGGTTGTGCGCGGCGGTGTTCAGCCGCCTTAACAATGCCGGGCTGGAGCTTTGGCTCACCCTGCTGCTGACCTTGGGCTGCGGCCTGGCAGTCGGTCTGGTCAACGGCTTGGCCGTGGTGTTGCTGCGCTTGCCGCCGTTGTTGGCCACACTGGCGAGCATGAATGTGCTGGCGGGACTGGAGTTGGTGCTGACGGAAAATACCGTGGTTTCCACCGACTCGCCGTTGCTGGACGTGCTCAGCGGCGGCAGTTGGCTGGCGGTGCCGGCACTGGCCTGGGTGTTGCTGCTGACGGCCGGGTTGCTGACCCTGTTGGTCCAGCATTCGGCCTACGGCCTGCGCCTGCATGCTGTGGGTGAATATCCCCAGGCGGCGCAAGCAGCGGGCATTCGCGTACGGGCTTATGGGGTGTCGAGTTACGCGCTGTCTGGCTTGTGCGCTGGGGTGGCGGCATTGTGTTCAGCAGCGTTTTTCAGCGGCAGCACCACGGGCTCCGGCGACATGTTGCTGTCGGTGGTAGCGATTGCCTTTCTGGGCGTGGTGTTTTCGCGGCGGCTGGTGGCAAGTATTCCTGGGACGTTGTTGGCGGCGTTGCTGATCGGTTTTCTGATCAATGGATTTCAGCTGCTCAACTTGTCGAATTTCTGGGTCAACGGTGTGCAGGGCGTGCTGATCCTGCTGGTGGTGGCCGCGTCCAGCGCATTGAATCGGGGAGCCGGCTCATGAACCCACGCGTCTTACTGCCGTTGACGTTGCCGCTGGTGTTTGGGGTGATCGTGTTGGTGTTTGCCTTGCAGGCGCCGGGCTTCCTGAGCGGCGGCAACCTCAAAAGCCTGGTGCTGAATAACTTCGTGCTGCTGGCGATTGTCGCCATCGGCATGACATACGCCGTGGCGGCGGGTGGCATCGACCTGTCAGTGGGCACGGCACTGGATTTCGCCAGTTTCAGTTTTGTGGTGTTGCTCAATGGTGGGCATGGCTGGGCAGTTGCCGCGACCGGGGCGTTGGTCGCGGCCCTGTTGGTCGGTGTGGTGAATGCCGGGTTGATCGCCGGCCTGCGGATCAGTCCATTCCTTGCCACCTTGGGCACGCTGTTTATCGGCACCAGTGCCCAGCAATTGCTCTCGGACGGCGGCCAGCCTATCTACATCAGCCAGGGTGTGAAGCCTGAACTGACCGGCCTTACGCCTTTGCTGATCGTGCTGGGACTGGCGTTGTTCTATGGCCTGGTATTGGCGCGCGGACGCCTGGGCCGCGAACTCCTGGCCCAGGGCACCCAGCCGCTGCTGGCGTATTACTCAGGCTTATCGGTGCAGCGAATCGTCACCGTCGTGGCCTTGGCGACTGCCTTGGCCTGTGGCGTGGCGGGGGTGTTGCTCAGTTCGACGGTCAGCGCCTATGTGCCGCTGTCGGGCAATGCGTTTTTGCTCAATGCCATCGGCGCGGTCTTTATCGGCACCACCTTGAGCCGGCAGGGGCGGGCGAATGTTCCCGGAACCCTGCTGGGGGGGTTGTTTATCAACGTGATCGCCAACGGCTTGCTGCTGATCGGCTGGAATTTCTACTGGCAGCAAGTGGCGACCGGTGTGCTGATTTTTGTGGTGCTGGCGTTCAGCTTTGCCAGTCGCCGGTTGCTGGAATCCCGCTGATCAGAACTGGTACTCAGCACCTGCGCCGGCGTACCACGAGCGGCCCGGTGCCGCTTCGTAGTAGCGACCGTTGCTGTCGCCGACGATGACTGAGCCGACGTACTGGCGGTCCAGCAGGTTGTCCAGGCGCAGGGTCTGGTGGAAGGTCCAGTGCTCGACTTTCTGTTCGAAGCGCGCGCGCCAGTTGAACACGCTGTAGCCCGGCGCGGCGTGCTGGCTGTTGGTGTCTTCGACGTAGACCTTGCTGCGGTACATGCCCTCGATGGCGGTGCTCACCCAGTCGCGGGGTTTCCAGTTGAGTTCGGCGAACAGCGTGGTTTGCGGTACGCCAGGGAGGTAGTTGCCCTTATCGACGGCGGTACTGGTGCCGCTGACGAAGTCGCTGTCGTAGGTGGCTTGCAGGCGGGTATAGGCGAGGCTGGTGGTCCAGTGTTCGGCGAGTTGGCTTTCGAGGCCCAGTTCGAAGCCGCGGCGCAGGGTGCGGCCGGCGTTTTGATAGGTGGTGCGACCGCCGCTGGATTGCTGCACCACCAATTCGTCTTCGGTGGTGATCTGGAATACGGCGGCGTTGAGGCGTGTGTCCTGGCCGATGCGTGCCTTCAGGCCTACTTCATATTGCTTGCTGACTGAAGGCTTGAGCGCGAAGTTGAAGCCTCTGGATGTGCTGGAATACGCCGATTCGGCCTGGGTCGGGGTTTCGAAGCCTTTGCCCGCGCTGACATAGCCGTGCAAGTCGGGGGTGAAGGCGTACATGACACTGACTGACGGCGTGTTCTTCTGGTAAGTCTTGCTGCCGCTGTCGTTTCCGTCGCTGAGGAAGCGGTCATCCACCTCCATTTTCATGGTGCTGTGACGCAAACCGGCTTGCAGAGTCCAGTCGCCCAGCAACCAGTTGGCTTGCACGAACGGGTCGAGGCTGGTGGCGGTGTCGATTTCATCGCGGCCCAAGGCGCCTTTGACGCCTTGCACCCCGTTGACGGTGTTGGAATAACCTTGGCGATCATCCTGGCTGCGATCGTAGTCCAGGCCGGCGATCAGGGTCAGGTCGCCGGGCGCGCTGTTGATAGGTTGCAGCCAGTGGACAGAGCCGCCGTAGAACTTGCGGTCGAATGCTACTACGCCGCCGCGTTTGCCCGCGGGGATAGTGCCTGGAATCGACAAGTACTGAATCACACTCCTACGGCCCGTGTAGGCATTTACCTGCAACGTCGCATCGCCGATGTAGCGCTCGTAATTCATCCCCAATTGCTGGTGATCGATGCTTTTGCGCGTGTTGTACGTCAGCGCGTTAATGCTCACCGAGCGCGGGTCCGCCTTGTACGCTTCCCACGTTTGCCCCAGCGGGTCCTGAGTGCCGTTCTGTTCCAGGCTGCTGTAGATCAGCGCCAGTTTGCTGTCGTCATCGGGCTGGACATTGAGCTTGGCAAAGGTCTGGTCCCGGCGGGCGCTGCTGTGGTCGCGGTAGCCGTTGGTGTCCATGCGCGAGGCGTCGAGCACAAAACCTGCGCCGTTGGTCGCGCCTTCGGCGCTCAGGTGGTTTTTGTTCAGGCCGTCGCTGCCGATCAGGGTTTCGGCGCCGATACGTGGCGGGCCTTCGCCGTCGCGGGAGAACATCTGGATCACGCCGCCGGCGTTGCTGCCGTACAGGGTGGCGGCCGGTCCGCGCAGCACTTCGATGCGTTCGGCGGTGTCGAGGTTGAATGTGGCCGCCTGGCCCTGGCCATCCGGGGTGCTGGCGGGGATGCCGTCGGCGATCAACTTGATGCCGCGTACGCCAAAGGCCGACCGGGCGCCAAAGCCGCGTGAGGAAATCTGCAGGTCCTGGGCGTAGTTCTGGCGGTTCTGCACCATCAGGCCGGGCACGCGGGACAGGGCTTCGGAGGCGTTGATACCCAATTGGCCGTCGCTGATCTGTTCGCGGCTGACACTGTCCACCGAATACGGCAGGTCGAACGTCGGGCTGGCGCTGCGCGAGCCGGTGACCACGCTGGGATCGAGGACCAGGGGCGCATCGTCGGCCAGGGCGGTGGTGCACAGGCCTAGCAGCAGAACGGCAAGGCGAGTGGGGATAATTGGGGTCATGATGAGGCCGGGTCTATGGCGCAACGCGAGTGATTGGCGTAGGCGTAAAAAGTGCGAGTTTAACGATTCAACCCTTGTTTTGCCGAATTCGTTGCAACTGGTCAGAACCGGAAGCGTCCTACGCTAGGCGTCGGTTCCGGATGCCTGAGCCGCGGGTTTCGCAGTGCTAGCTTCTCGCTCCCTGAATTTAAAAGAAGAATTAGATATGCGGACCCCTATCGTGCGGTTGTTGGTGTTGGTGGGCATGACGTTAATCATGGGCGGCTGCGGAACGGTCACCACGGTGTTTCGTGGTGATGACGTCACCGTGCGGGAACTCAAGGGGAAAAAAACCTATTGTCAGTCTGTTCCGCGTGTCTACAGCGGCGTGGCGTATGACTTGTGCGTGCTGCATGGGCCGGCGAATTCTGCAGATGGGCTTTCGCTGAACGGAATTCCCTGGGCAGTTCTCGATGTGCCGGTATCCGGTGTTCTCGATACGCTCATCCTGCCCTACACGATCTACCGGCAACGTGCTGACGGGAGTGTTGAGCTTCGCTAACCCCTTGCGGCTAGCAGTTTCCCATCATTTTTAAGCTATAATCCCGCCCTTTAGCTGTTTCCTGCCCAGGTGGGAAGCACACTTTTTTCAGGCGCAACCCGCCTGCATGCAGACTAAAAGAGGCTAGACCCCAGTGGCATTGACGATTCTTGGCCTGTCCGGCGCCCTTAGCCATGATCCTTCCGCAGCCTTGTATATCGACGGCAAGCTGATCGCGGCCGCCGAAGAAGAGCGCTTCGTACGCGACAAACATGCAAAGAACCGCATGCCCTACGAATCGGCGAAGTTCTGCCTGGAACAGGCCGGTATCAAGCCTTCCGACGTTGACGTGGTAGCGATCCCGTTCGCCCCGATCAGCCTGTTCGGCGAGGCACGTTGGCACTACGCCAAGCGTTACTGGTACGCCCCGGACCGCGCCCTCGACGCGATCCTGATGGGCAACCGTCGCTACAAACGCTATCGCAACAAGATCGTCTGGTGCCTGGAGCAACTGGGCTTCGATCCGAAGAAAATCAAGATCGAACCGGTTGAACACCACCTGGCCCACGCTTCCAGCGCCTACCACTGCTCCGGCTTCCAGGAGAAGACCGCGATCCTCGGGATCGACGGCAAGGGTGAGTACGCCACCACGTTCTTCGGCTACGGCGAAAACGGCAAGATCCACAAGATCAAGGAGTTCTACGATCCGGACTCCCTCGGCGGCCTGTACGGCGCGATCACCGAGTTCCTCGGTTTCGAGATGCTCGACGGCGAGTTCAAGGTCATGGGCATGGCGCCGTACGGCGACGCCAGCAAGTACGACTTCTCGCGCCTGGCCTCCTTTGAGAACGGCGAGCTGGTGATCAACACCGACTACGCCAACGTCATCGGCCTGCGCCGGTATAAAGAGAAGGGCAAGGGCTTCTACTTCTCGCCAAAACTGATCGAGTGGCTGGGTCCGAAGCGCGAAGGCGACATCGCCGACGAGCCTTACATCCACTACGCCGCGAGCATGCAAGCGCTGTTCGAGAAACTGGCCTTGCAGATGATCGACCACTACCTGGGCGACATCCTCAAGGACACCGGCAAGCTGGCCTTCGCCGGCGGCTGTGCACTGAACGTCAAGCTGAACCAGAAGATCATTGCCCGCGACGACGTGAAAGAGCTGTTCGTGCAGCCTGCGTCCGGCGATGCCGGCACTGCGGTTGGCGCGGCGGCCTATGTGTCCCACGCCCGTGGTGTGCCGGTGGAGAAGATGGAGCACGTCTACCTCGGCCCGTCCTACAGCAACGAAGAGGTGATTGCTGCGTGCGCCAAGCACGAGAGCAAACCGGTGTGGCGCAAAATCGAAAACATGCCCAAGCGCATTGCCAAGATCATGGTCGATGGCAACCCCGTGGCCTGGTTCCAGGGCCGCATGGAGTTTGGCCCGCGTGCGTTGGGTGGTCGTTCGATCATCGGTTGCCCAAGCGCGACCGGCGTGGCTGACCGCATCAACCACCAGATCAAGTTCCGCGAGCGCTGGAGGCCTTTCTGCCCGTCGATGCTCGACACCGTGGCCCCACAGATGATCAAGGTCGATCACCCGGCGCCGTTCATGACCTTCACCTTTGAAGTGTCGGAAGAATGGAAGACCCGAGTGCCGGAAGTGGTCCATGAAGATGGTACTTCCCGCGCCCAGGTCCTCAAGCGCGAATACAACCCGCGCTACTACGACATGATGAAAGAGCTCGAAGTGCTGACCGGCAACGGCGTGTCCCTGAACACCTCGCTCAACCGTCGTGGCGAAGCAATGATCTGCTCGCCGAAAGACGCGCTGGACATGTTCTTCGGCTCCGACCTGCAGTACCTGATCATGGAAGACATCCTGGTCGTCAAAGACGGCGTGGACCCTTATGACGCACTCGGCTGACCGCCACGTCCTGCAGTTCTGCCATGGCTATGACGGGCCGTTCCTGGACTGCGCACGGCAGTACGCGAGTCTGTTCGCAGGCTCTGGCTACAAAGTGACCACGGTGTTTCTCACCGGGGTCGCTGACCCTGCTGTAGCGGCCGGGTGTGCGTCCGATGAAGTGTTGTTCATGGAATTCAGCTCCAAAGCCATTCGTGGCTTGAAGCTGGGTGCCATCCGTGAACTGCGCAAGATCGCCGCGTCGCGCAATTTCAGCTTTTGTATCGCCCACCGGTTCAAGCCGATCTATATCGCCTTGCTTGGCACGCGGTTGCCGGTCATCGGCGTGCATCACGCGTTCGGTGATTACCTGCGCGGCAGCCGTAAGCTGTTTGCCGGGATCTTTCGCAAGCGCCTGAGCTTGCTGGGGGTTTCCGACGCGGTGCGTGACGACATGCGCCGCTGCCTGCCGGCCTGGCCCGCTGCGCGCATCCAGACGTTGTATAACCGCATTGATGTCGACGCGTTGCAGGCCATCCAGGTGCCTGTGGATGAGGCGCGCGATGCCTTGGGCCTGTCGCCGGATGAGTGGGTGGTCGGCAATGTCGGCCGCCTGCACCCGGATAAAGACCAGGCCACGCTGCTCAAGGGTTTTGCCCTGGCATTGCCGCACTTACCGGCCGAGAGTCGCTTGGCGATCCTTGGTACCGGACGCCTTGAACAAGCGCTCAAGGATCAGGCTCGTGAGCTGGGGATTGCCGACAAGGTGCTGTTCCTCGGCCAGGTGCCGGATGCGCGTCGGTATTTCCGCGCATTCGATGTGTTTGCCCTGAGCTCCGATCACGAACCGTTCGGCATGGTGCTGCTGGAGGCCATGGCAGCCGGCGTACCGTTGCTGGCCACGGCCTGTGGCGGCGCGAAGGAAGTGGTCGAAGGCGTCGGTATTCTGTTTCCCTTCGGCGACGCCGAACATCTCGCGCAGGGGCTGCGGCACCTGGCCGGGATGGATCAGCACCAGCAACGGCAGTGTGCCGAGATGATGCTGGAACGCCTGCGTACGCGTTTCTCGGATCAGGCGGTACGCGATACCTTCTGGCAACTGCCGCACGTTATTGAACTGACCGCGGGGGCTTGATGCTCAATCGATTTCAAGGCTGGCGCGAGCGCGGCTGGTCCGTCGTCGACGCGCGTGCGTACAACGACGCCTGGCAACGTTTTGGCGGCAGTGTCGCGACCCATCCTCAAGTGATCGAACGTCTGGCCGGGTTGGCCGATATCCCGGTGCGCTACCTGGCCTGGGAGCAGGGCGGTGAACTGCAGGCGTGCATCGCCACCTGGGGCCGCGACCTTGCGTTGTCCAAGGACGTACTCAAACAAAAGGGCAAGAAAGGTCTGTTTGACTTGGGTAACGCCGAGCTGATCCTGCCGGCTGCCGCGAACACCCAGGCACCGTTGCGCCACCGCGCACGCTACCTGTCGGTCCTGAACGAAGGCCGTTTCAGCGGCCTCAAGCCCCAGGCCGAGCAACTGGCCATGGCCCGCACCCCGGAAGAACTGTCGAAGAAATTCCGCTATAACCAGCGCCGCGAACTGCGTTTGCTCGAAGAGGCAGGCGGTGTCGTGCGCCCGGTCAGTGAGTTTTCCAGTCAGGAATTGGCCGCGATCTACTGCGATCTGTTCCTGCGCCGCTGGGGATTTGTCGCCACGGGGGCCGAGCGTATGGCTGAAGTGATCGAGCTGCTGCGCGAGTGGCTGATCGGCTCGGTTGTTTTTCTCAACGATGCGCCCATCGCTGTCCAGTTGGTGTACCGGGTCGAATCGCCCGAGTGGATCAGCGTGGAGTACGTCAACGGCGGTGTCGACCCTGAAACCCGCGCGTTCAGCCCGGGCAGCGTCCTAAGTTTCCTCAACACCCAAAGCGCTTGGGAACAGGCGCGTGAAGTCGGCAAGCCGCTGCGCTTTTCCTTCGGGCGTGCCGACCGTGAGTACAAGGACCGTTGGTGCAACCCCGTGCCGGTGCTGACCGTATGAGCCGCAAACAACAATTGCTCAAGCGCCATCGGCGCAACAAACGTGTCGCCGTATTGATCGGCCTGTTGCTGCTGGTGGTGATCGGTGTCTGGGTTGCCTGGTGGCTGCCGCTGGTACTCGGAGTGCTGGCCTGGATCGCCCATGAGGCGTGGTTTGCCGACCATTTGTTTTATGCCCCCGGCGAAGACTATCAATACCGTTTTTCGGCGGAAGCCGAAGTGGCTGGGGTTCGCTTCGAAGGCGGGCAGCTGCGGGTTGATTCACCTCTGCAAGCCGATGCGACCTTGGTATTGGCGATCAAGATCAAGAGCGGTTGGTTAGGTCGCTTTCTGGATCCGGCCGTTGAGATTACAGGCGGTGACAGCACTGATCGCCAGGCTTTCGAGCGCGGTGTGAACGGCATTCGTTATCTCAATCTCAGTGATCTGGCGCCCGCCCTGGCGGCGGGCGAGCTGCGTTTGCGCGGGCGCTTTTGCACGTTGCACGGCGCGCCCCGGTTGTGGGCCTGGGGCAATCCGGAGTATTCAAAACAGCGGGTGATGGTCATCGCGCCCCATGCCGACGACGCCGAGCTGGCCGCTTTTGGCTTATACAGCCAAGCTGAAAAACCGTGGATCGTGACCCTCACCGCCGGTGAAATCGAAGCCGAGCATTATCAGCAAATGGGTCTGGACCCGGTCGAAGCCTCGCGCATCAAGGGCCGACTGCGCGCCTGGGACAGCATTGCCGTGCCGCTTTGGGCCGGTGTGCCGCAGGCGCATTGCGTGCAGTTGGGCTACTTCTGCCTGCAATTGCCGGCGATGCGCGCAACGCCTGATCAGCCAGTGGCCTCGCGCGAAGCTGAGCTGTCGGATATCCGCCTGTTTCGCCAGTTCAATCCGTTCCCGTTGCCGGCGGATGTTGACGGCCTGCCGACCTGGAACAACCTGCTGGCCGATCTGCGCCAGTTGCTGCTGACGGCACGTCCCGAAGTGATCGTATTGCCGCATCCAGTGCTCGACCCTCACCCAGACCATATCTGCGCGCAGCAAGCGGTGGTCGAGGCGTTGCAAGGGTTGGAATGGCAGCCGACCGTCGTACTGGGTTACGCCAACCATCTGCATGACAACGACCGCTGGCCCATGGGTGACGCGGGCGCCGGTATTGCCTTGCCGCCGCTGTTCGACGATACGCTTGAGCTACGCCCGTGCAGCCTGCCACTGTCGTTGGCGCAGCAGCGTGACAAAGCCATGGCGCTGGGCATGATGCATGACCTGCAGCCTGCTCCGCCGTTCAAGCGGCGTATGCGCCGCTGGCTGCAGCGGGTGTTGGCGGGCCGGGCGCGGTCGCCTTATGGTGAGAACGAATTTTTCCGCAAGGCCGTACGACGGCATGAGTTGTTCTGGCGTTTGTGAAGGCATTTGTGAAAGGGAAAGTCATGAAAGTTTTATTTCTGGTGCAGAAAGAGCAGCGTGCGATTCTGGATCGCTTGTACGAAGGCATTGCCGAGCACTGCGAGTGTGATACCCGCTGGCTGAGCAGTGATGAGCAGCGCAACCTGCGCGGTTACTTCAAGCGCGAAGTCGACGTGACGCGCTATGACCGCATCGTGTTTTTCCTGCGCTTCAAGCAGGAAATCCGCCAGGCCGGGTTCATCCGTACGATCCCGAATCTGGTGATCCTCGAACACGATGCCTACCAGAACTACATTCCCTGCAAGTACACCGGTAAATTCAGTGCCCACTACCGTCGTTTGCCCTGGGCACGGGTGATCAGCTCGGGCCACATGGTGACCGAGCGCCTGCGTGCCGAAGGCTTTGATGCGGTGTTTGTGCCCAAGGGTTACGACCAGGCGCTGTTGCAGCCCCAGGGGCTTGAGCGCGACATCGAGCTGGCATTTGTCGGCAGCACCAACAGCGTGGCCTATAGCGGACGCAAAGCACTGCTCGATGAGTTGGCACGGGTTGAGCCTTTGGTGGTCACGCGCACCAAGTCGGGTGAGGAGTACTGCGCGACCCTCAACCGGATTCGCTTTTTCGTCAGCGCCGACGTGGGCATGGGCGAGTACATGATCAAGAACTTCGAAGCCATGGCCTGCGGGTGTGTGCTGCTGGCGTTTGACCAAGGGGCTGCGGAGAACGAGGCCCTTGGCTTCAAGGACATGGTCAATGTGGTGTTCTACAAGGACATTCCACAGTTGCAGCAAAAGCTCTCGCAACTGCGCGCCAACCCGCAACTGGCTGCAGAGATTGCGCGCAACGGGCAAGACCTCGCCGTCAGCCAGTTCAGCTTTGCGCGCATCGGGCAGCGTATTGTCGAAGCCCTGAAGCCGCCGTTGCGGCCGCGTGCTCCACTGAGTTTGCTGGAAACGCTGCGCCTGAAACTGGGCGTGTGACATCGGACGCATGGCAGCCAATGATGGCTAAACAACCTATCGAGACTTGAATGCAATTCTCCGATCAGAGCGACATAACCCTCGTCGTGACCAGTTGCGGTCGCTTCGATTTGTTGAAGCGTACGCTTGAGAGCTTCGACCTGTTCAATACCGCAGACATACGCGAAGTCTTCATTACTGAAGACTCTGGCGATGAAGCGGTACGTCTCGCGATTCCCGAGCACTGGCACAGTCATTGCACTTTTTTGATCAACCGTCCGAAGCTTGGGCAACTGGCTTCCATCGACCTGGCCTATGGATCGGTCAAAACCCCCTACATCTTCCATTGCGAAGATGACTGGGCGTTTTACCGGCCTGGGTTTGTCGAAGATTCCAAGGTGGTGCTGGAGCAGCGTCCCGATATCCTGCAAGTCTGGTTGCGTAACTTTGTCTACGATTTGCAGGTGCACAGCCCCTATATCCACCGTGGGCCACGCGAGGTGATTGGTGGCGTACCGTGTTATCCGTTGTTGTCTGAGAAACCTGAATGGCAGGGGTTTTCTCTCAACCCCGGCCTGCGGCGTATCAAGGAATACTGGTTGTGCGCACCTTACGCCGGGTTCGAGGGTGAGAAGGGGCTTTCCAAGCGGTACGCCCAGTTGAATCTGCCTGCCGTTACCCTGGAAGGCGATGCGGTGTTGCACACTGGCTTTGGCTTGCATGTGTCGACATCAGAAGAGCGCGCGACCAAAGCACGGCGTAAGCGCAGAGAGCGGGTGAAGCTGGCAGTCATGCTGAGCCTGGGGCTGGTTATCGGGTGGGCGATTCCCTGGTAATTCCAACACGCGACAACAACGCCTCATAAGGTTTTGCGATGAGTATTCTCAACATCATGTGGGCCGGTGGTTCTGCATTTGCTTCGGTGCAGAAGGTTCATCGGCAGATACTGTCCCGCGCCGACAGCGGCGTACCGATTCACACCTGGTTGCTTCAAGGCAGTGCTGATTCGAGTGACGGCCTGGTTGAACAGGCCGTGGAGTGGAACCTCTCTTCCGCCAGGCTCAAGGGGCGGCACTTCTGGAAATGGTTGATGCCCTTGATGCGTGCACGTTTCCAGAAGGCCCTGCCTGAGGATGTACAGGTTGTGCTTCTTGATGGGGTCGGTGTTGCGCGGGTGCTTTTGCCCGTGCTCAAGCGTTTACCGAACGTGCGTGCGGTGGTGATTTTTCATGGTGCCACGCGCTTGCGGCGTGCTGATCAACAGTTGTTCGATCAATTCCCGGCGTCCCAACTGACGCTGACGGCCGTCTCGAAAACCCTTGCACACTCGCTGGAGCGTTCTCTGCAACGGCCAGTGACGGTGCTGCGCAGCGCCTTTGACCCGGCCGTTTTTCGCGCTGCGGCGCTTTCCCGTGAGCAGGCGCGATCCCGTCTGGGCTTGCCGTTGTCTGGCACGCCCGTAGTGGGTGCGGTTGGTCGACTGGTAGACGGCAAGGGGTTTGCCTGTTTGTTGGAGGCCTTTGCCCGTGCGGCGGCTGATCAGCCCCATGCGCGGCTGGTGATCCTCGGCGAAGGGCCAGCGAGGCCCGGGCTTGAGGCACGTATCGCAGCGCTTGGCTTGCAGGACAAAGTGTCGCTGCCTGGGCATCTGCCTGATGCGGCCAGCCTTTACCGGGCGTTTGACTGGGTTGCCATCCCTTCGACGGAAGAAGGCCTGGGGTTGATTCTGCAAGAGGCGGTGATGGTCGGCGTGCCCGTACTGACCAGTGAACTGGCAGTGTTCCGCGAGCAACTGGGGGATGCCGGTTGGTACGCCCCGGCAGACAATGCCGCGTTTTGGGGCGAGCTCCTGACCCGCGCGTTCGCGAGTTCGGGTGAGGAGGTTGTCGAGGCTCAGTTGCGGGCGTTGGCGCCGGAGCAAGCCTGGAATGAATTCAGTGAAACCACCCGGCGTCTGTTCTCATGCACCTAGCAGCGCTTGCTCCAGTGCCTGCATTGGAAAGCGTTCGTTCAGCTTCTCGCGCGCAATATAGCGGGCGAAATGCTGCAGGTTGCGCCGCGCCAGTGCCGGGCTCAACGGCGCGCGCAGGAAGCGCATGTCTGCTACGTCGATCAGGCCCATCTGGTTGTCCGGCGTGACGACGATGTTGCCCAGGTGCAGGGAGCGAAAGTAGATGCCGGCAGTGTGCAAGCGGCGAATCAGCGCCACCAGCGGGTCCAGGTTCTGCTCCCAGTCAAAGCCTTCTTTGTTGGCAATCTGGCGCAGTGTCTCGCCCGGCAGCGGGCTATACAGCACAGCGGTCATGCCTGCAGCGTCCAGTTGGAAGTACTCAAGGACGGTCAGGGTTGGAATACCGCGTTCTTGCAGCTTGACCGCGTTATCGATGAAGCGCTTGGAGTAGGGGCGCAACAGTGCCGACGAAAAAAAACGTTTACGACGAAACAGTTTAAGAATGTTCCCGTCCGTCAGCAGGTAGACTTTGGGCCCGTAGCTGTCCTTTTCCAGGATTCTGGCGCCTTCAATCATCGTGTTTAGCGTGGTTTGGGGGAGCCTTGAACATTGCATCGTCGGAAAGCCTTGTTGGAGTCACGGGCACAGTGGTCGGCAATGATGCCGAAAGTTTTTAGTTTTAACCATGCCAGGTTGGCAGGTTGGCCGTATTAGGAGCGGGTGATGCAAGCAGGTCGTTGGGCGCGCGGATGGATGTGTTTTGGGTTGTTGTGGTTTTTGCTGGCGATAGCGTTCGCGCCGACCAACAAAGTTTATCAACAGGGGCTGGCGCTCTTTCTGTGGCTGCCGGCGCTGGTGTTTGCCTGGTCTGCCCGTGAGCAACTCAAACAAGTCTGGCGCGCTCAGCGCTGGATCTGTCTGGCACTCGCCGCGCTGGCGGCATGGGGCTTGATCAGCCTGTGGTGGACCAATGCCGAAGACGGCTCCCGCGAGGCCAAGCGCCTGCTCTATATCGGCGTGTTCCTGTTGTTCTTTCCGATACTCGCTGAAGCTCAGCCCCAGCGCGTGATTCGTTTGATGCAGTGGGGAGGCTTTGGTCTTGCCTTGTCGTCGCTGCTGGCCATGATCAAGTTCTATGGCATGGAAGGGAACGTTTGGTACGCGCGTCTTGAAGGGCTGGGTCAGTTGTCTCACCCGATCCTGGGCGCGTATGTGATTGGTCTGGCTGCCGTGTGGTTGCTGCACTGGATGCCGCGTGAGCGCTGGATGCAAGTAGCCTGCATGGCGGCGATCGGCTTGCTCGGCCTGTTTGTGGTAGCCAGCCAAAGCCGCGGCGCCGCATTGGCCCTGTTTTTGAGTGTGGTGGCCATGCCGCTGTGGTGCCGAGACCGGCGCAGCACCCTGATTGCCATTGCGTCAGTGGTGGCGGCAGTGCTGGTATTCCTGTCGATGCAGTCGTTGATGCTGTCTCGTGGCGCGTCGTTCCGGCCGCAGATTTTTATGGCAGCGATGCAGATGATTAGCGAGCGTCCCTGGACGGGCCTGGGCCTGGGTGGTGATTACAATCTGTTCTGGGATGAGCACCGTTTCGATCACTCCCACAACCTGTTCACCCATGTGACCATCGAGCTGGGCCTGCCAGGCCTGATCCTGTGGTCGGCGGTATGGTTCGGCGTGCTGTGGCAAGCCTTGAAAATGCGCGACACCCCGTACGGCAAGGGCATTATCGGCATGTGGGTGTTCTCGTCCCTGGCGATGCAATTCGATGCGGCAAGCCTCACAGGCACTCCTCGGGCCGAGTGGTTCATCACCTGGTTGCCGGTTGCGCTGGCCAGTGTTTTGGTCTGGGCGCGGGCCAAACCCGACGTGTGTGATAAAGTTCGCGTCCTACCCAATCAGTGAGCTCGACACATGAGTGACGCACCGCCCAAAGCGGACCAGGAATCCAGCCTGAAAATTTATTTCCGGCTGCTGGGCTATGTGAAACCGTACCTCGGCATGTTCCTGCTGAGTATCGTGGGCTTCGTGATCTTTGCTTCGACCCAGCCAATGCTCGCCGGGATTCTCAAGTACTTCGTGGATGGCTTGAGCAATCCCGATGTGGTGTTCCTGCCCAAGGTTCCGTTTTTCAAGGACCTGAAGTTGCTGATGGCCGTGCCGCTGCTGATCATCCTGATCGCCGCGTGGCAAGGCCTCGGGTCTTTCCTGGGCAACTACTACCTGGCCAAGGTTTCCTTGGGGCTGGTGCATGACCTGCGGGTCCAGCTGTTCAACAAGCTATTGGTGCTGCCTAACCGCTACTTCGATACCCATAACTCGGGGCACCTGATCTCACGCATCACCTTCAACGTGACCATGGTCACCGGCGCTGCCACGGATGCGATCAAGGTCGTGATCCGCGAAGGCCTGACAGTGGTGTTCCTGTTCGGTTACCTGCTGTGGATGAACTGGAAACTGACCCTGGTGATGCTGGCGATCCTACCGCTGATCGCAATCATGGTCGGCAGCACCAGCAAGAAATTCCGCAAGCAGAGCAAGAAGATCCAGGTGGCGATGGGTGACGTGACCCACGTCGCCTCCGAGACTATCCAGGGCTACCGTGTGGTGCGCAGCTTCGGTGGCGAAGACTATGAACAGCGTCGCTTTGCCGCCGCCAGCCAGGGCAACACCGACAAGCAATTGCGCATGAACAAGACCGGTGCGGTCTATACGCCGATGCTGCAGCTGGTGATCTACACAGCGATGGCCGTGTTGATGTTCCTGGTACTGCTGTTGCGCGGTGACGCCACGGCAGGCGATCTGGTTGCCTACATCACCGCGGCGGGCCTGCTGCCCAAGCCGATCCGCCAGTTGTCGGAAGTCAGCTCGACGATCCAGAAAGGCGTGGCGGGTGCCGAGAGCATCTTCGAACAGCTGGATGAAGTGCCTGAAGTCGACGGCGGTACCGTGGAGCGTGATCGCGTCAGCGGTCGCCTGGACGTGCGCAACCTGAGCTTCACTTACCCAGGTACTGAACGCGAGGTGCTCAAGAACATCAGCTTCAGCGCAGCCCCTGGGCAGATGATCGCTCTGGTTGGCCGCTCAGGCAGCGGCAAGTCGACCCTGGCCAGCCTGATCCCGCGTTTCTACCATCATGAAACCGGGGAAATCCTGCTGGACGAGGTCGAGATTGAAGACTACCGCCTGCGCAACCTGCGCCGGCATGTAGCCCAGGTTACCCAGCACGTGACTCTGTTCAACGACACCGTGGCCAACAACATCGCCTATGGCGACCTGGCCGACGCGCCGCGTGCCGACATCGAGAAAGCTGCGGCCGATGCCTACGCCATGGACTTCATCTCGGAGCTGCCAAAAGGCCTGGACACCGAGGTCGGTGAAAACGGCGTGCTGCTCTCCGGTGGTCAGCGCCAGCGTCTGGCAATCGCCCGGGCCCTGCTGAAAAATGCCCCGCTGCTGATCCTGGATGAGGCGACATCGGCGTTGGATACCGAGTCCGAGCGGCACATTCAAGCTGCGTTGGATAAGGTCATGAAAGGTCGCACCACCCTGGTGATCGCGCACCGTTTGTCCACTATCGAGAAAGCCGACCTGATTCTGGTGATGGACCACGGTGAAATTGTCGAGCGTGGTACGCATGTCGAACTGCTCGCCAAAGGCGGCTACTACTCGCGGTTGCATGCGATGGGGCTGGACGAGCCGGTCGCGAACAACATCACCTGATCCGACGGGGCGCGCAATGCGCCCCGTTGTTTGTATCGAGTTCCTTACAGGGCTTGACCAAAGCCAAATAATTCGTTGCCTATCGTTTGTTATGTTGGCCTTCTCGATTCGAATGACGAACGAGAGGGCTAACCTTCTTGCGTGGGTAATGGAATGTTGCAACGTCTGTTCTGGAAAATGCTTCCCAAGCACCAGAGGGTGTTTCTGCTGGGGCGTTTGTCGGTGGTTGACCGTCAGGCGGTGAACAAATCCCTGTCTGGGGTGACCACCCTTAATCCCGCGTTCGAGCGACACAAATGCGTGTTTATCCATGTGCCAAAATGCGCCGGCAGCAGCGTGTGCTCGGCGCTTCTTGATGGCCGCTGGCCGGGGCATCTGCCGTATTACTGGTATCAGCAGCAGTTTCCCGAACACTGCGAGCGCAGTTTCAAGTTTGCCTTTGTGCGTGACCCGCTGGAGCGGGCTTACTCGGCCTACACGTACTTGCGCGGCAACCACATGGGTGCCCGCGACGTGCAAGCCCAGGCACTGGTCAGCAGCTACCGTGACTTCGACCAATTTGTGGCCGGCTGGCTGCACCCGGACAACCTGCGCCGCCAACTGCATTTCGCGCCCCAGACCGACTTTCTGGTTGATCACCTGGGCGGGATGGCTATGGATTTTCTCGGCCGTCAGGAATCGCTGGAACAAGATTTCCAGCACCTGTGCGAGCGTCTCGGCGTGACCTCATCCCTGCCACATCTGAATGTTTCACTGGGGCGGCGCAGCGAGCCGGTCAGGGCGTTCTGCTCGGTGCGTACGCGCCGTTTGGTCAGGCGCGCCTATCAGCGTGATTACGAGGTGTTGGGTTATGAATAACCAGTCGCTTGCCAGTGAATCCGCTGCCATTCGTCCCTTTGCCCTGTCGTTGTCGGCGGCGGCACGGGCCGCGCTCAAGCATCAACAGCCGTGCTGCCTGTGGTTGACGGGGTTGTCCGGTTCCGGCAAGTCGACCCTGGCCAATGCCCTTGAGGTGCAACTCAACGAGCAGGGCCGGCACACCTTTGTGCTTGATGGCGATAATTTGCGCACGGGGTTGTGCAATGACTTGGGCATGAGCGATGCGGCGCGCAAGGAAAATATCCGGCGCATTGGCGAAGTAGCGCGGTTGATGGTCGATGCGGGATTGATTGTGATTGTGTCAGCGATCTCGCCGTTCAGCGTCGACCGAGCAACCGCCAAGGCGCTGTTCGGGCCGGGGCAATTCTTTGAGGTTTACGTCAGCACGCCGTTCGACGTGTGTGCTCGGCGTGACCCCAAGGGCTTGTACCGAGCGGCGTTGGATGGGCGTATCAAAGCGTTCACCGGTTTGGACAGCCCCTATGAAGCGCCGAGCGCGGCTGACTGTGAGATCAATACCGATGAGGTCGAGCTGGCCGATGCCGTTGAGCATATCTTGGCGGTTTTGTTTAAAAAATAACCAGTTTTGGCGCATGGCGCATTGCGGATAAAGCTCTCGAACTAGGCAGCGCTCACCCTGTGCTAATATCGCGCCCCTGTTCATTTTGTATGTGGGTTGCTCCATGAAGTTGTCCATGCCGCGATTCGATCAAGCCCCTGTCTTGGTGGTCGGCGATGTCATGCTCGACCGTTACTGGCATGGCGGTACCTCACGGATTTCCCCTGAGGCGCCGGTACCGGTAGTCAAGGTCGAGCAAATCGAAGACCGTCCGGGTGGCGCTGCCAACGTTGCCCTCAATATTGCCGCCCTCGGCGCCCCGGCCTCCCTGGTGGGTGTGACCGGCGACGACGAAGCCGCCGACAGCCTGGCCAACAGCCTGCGCGGTGCTGGCGTGCGTGCGCTGTTCCAGCGCATTGCCCACCAGCCGACCATCGTCAAGCTGCGGGTCATGAGCCGTCACCAGCAGTTGCTGCGTATCGATTTCGAAGAACCCTTCGCCACCGACGCCTTGGCCCTCAGCGGTCAGGTCGACGAGTTGCTCGAAGGCATCAAGGTGCTGGTGCTGTCCGACTACGGCAAAGGCGCATTGAAGAATCACCAAGTGCTGATCCAGGCCGCCAAGGCCAAGGGCATCCCGGTGTTGGCCGATCCCAAGGGCAAGGACTTCTCGATTTATCGGGGCGCCAGCCTGATCACGCCGAACCTCAGCGAGTTCGAAGCGATCGTCGGCGGTTGTGCCGATGAGCACGAACTGGTGACCAAAGGCGCGGCACTCATGGCCGATCTCGACCTCGGTGCCTTGCTGGTAACCCGTGGCGAGCACGGCATGACCCTGCTGCGTCCAGGCCACCCGCCGATGCACCTGCCGGCGCGGGCCCGTGAAGTGTTCGACGTCACCGGCGCCGGAGACACCGTGATTTCTACCCTGGCCGCTTCCATCGCGGCCGGCGAAGAGCTGCCTCACGCCGTGGCCCTGGCCAATCTGGCGGCGGGCATCGTGGTCGGCAAACTGGGTACCGCTGCCATCAGCGCACCTGAGCTGCGCCGCGCCATCCAACGCTCCGAAGGCTCGGAGCGCGGTGTGCTGACCATCGAGCAATTGCTGCTGGCGATAGACGACGCTCGCGCGCATAACGAAAGCATTGTGTTCACCAACGGCTGCTTCGACATCCTGCACGCCGGCCACGTGACTTACTTGGAGCAGGCGCGCGCCCAAGGCGATCGCCTGATCGTTGCGGTCAACGACGACGCTTCGGTCAGCCGCCTGAAAGGCCCTGGCCGTCCAATCAACAGCGTCGACCGGCGCATGGCCGTGCTGGCTGGGTTGGGTGCAGTGGACTGGGTGATCAGTTTCCCTGAAGCGACCCCGGAAAATCTGCTGGCTCAGGTCAAGCCGGACGTCCTGGTCAAGGGCGGCGACTATTCCGTCGACCAGGTGGTCGGTGCGGATATCGTCAGCGCCTACGGCGGCAAGGTCAAAGTGTTGGGTCTGGTTGAGAACAGCTCGACCACGGCGATTGTCGAGAAGATCCGCAATAATGAGTAAGGCTGATCCGTTGGTTCTGATCACCGGTGGCGCGGGCTTTATTGGCTCGCACCTCGTGGATGCCTTGCTAGCTAAGGGCTACGCGGTGCGTGTGCTGGACAACTTGTCCACAGGCAAACGCAGCAACCTGCCGTTGCACAACCCGCTTGTCGAGCTGCTCGAAGGTGATGTCGCCGATGCCGGGCTGGTGGCGCGTGCCGCTGTTGGCGCAACGGCGGTGGTGCACCTGGCGGCGGTCGCGTCCGTGCAGGCCTCGGTGGATGATCCGGTCAGCACGCACCAGAGCAATTTCGTCGGTACCCTGAATGTCTGCGAAGCCATGCGCAAGGCAGGCGTCAAGCGCGTGGTCTTTGCATCCAGCGCAGCGGTGTATGGCAACAACGGCGAAGGTGCTTCGATTGACGAAGAGACTACCAAGGCGCCGTTGACGCCCTATGCGTCCGATAAGCTGGCCGGCGAGCACTACTTTGATTTCTATCGCCGCCAGCATGGTCTGGAGCCGGTGATTTTCCGCTTTTTCAATATCTTCGGGCCGCGTCAGGACCCGTCGTCGCCATACTCCGGCGTGATCAGTATCTTCAGCGAACGTGCACAGCAGGGTTTGCCGATTGCCGTGTTTGGCGATGGCGAGCAAACCCGCGACTTCATGTACGTGGAAGACCTGGTTGACGTGTTGGTGCAGGCGATCGAAGCGCCGCAGGCTCCTTTGGGGGCGATCAACGTGGGCTGGAACCGTACCACTACGCTCAAGCAAGTGCTGCAGGCGCTGGAAGAAGCGGTGGGCTCCTTGCCATCCGTGACTTACGGGCCGGCGCGGTCGGGGGATATTCGGCATTCACGGGCGAACAACCAGCGGTTGTTGGCGAGTTTCACGTTGCCGGAACCTACCCCGCTGAAAGTCGGCCTGGAACGACTGCTTAACGGCTAACCATCAATTCAATGTGGGAGTGGCAAGCCCTCTCCCACATTTAGATTGCAGTTTAGCCCTTGGCCTTTTTCTTCGGCACGATCTTGCGCAACACGCGCCGCGCCAATCCCTTCAACTTCGACTCCTTCTCCGGCTCCGCCAGACCTTGCTGTCTCAGCCAATCCTTCCAGCGAATGCGCTCTTCCCGCACCAGCCAGCCTTCCTGCTGGGCGAAGCTTTCCGCCAGGTACAAACCCCGCGTACTGGCCGGGTACAGTTGGTCTTTCTTCACCGTGTACAACTCAGGAAGGGGCTGGCCGTCTTTTAGCGGCATCAGGTACAAGTCCGGACGCTTGCGGTCCAGGCGCGCGACCAACTGGTCGCCTTCCAGGCGCTCATCCACATGGAACAGGCTCAGCGACTTGGCTTCCTTCGGCACTTCCAGGCGAAGGTCGTAGATCAATTGCAGCGATGCCGTGGGCAAATGCACATAGGCCCGTGGTCGTTCGATCAACTGGGTGGTGGCGCAACGCACCGGGCGGGCCGCACCGGATAGCGGGCTCAGGCGAAACGGCAGCGCTTCGCGGTAATGCAGCGCCGCGGAGTAGGGCGCCGGCAGCCAGGTGTCATTGAAGCGCCCGCCGAGCCAGCCTTCGGGTGTTTCCAGCAGGCACTCTTCAGCAATCTCCTGGATGGCGGTGTGCAGTGGCAAGTTCAGCTCGTGGGCCGGGACGTAGCCGGAGATCAGCTTGAGCACCACATCACCACGGTCCTGGCGACGCTGGCGCACCAGCACCCAGTAATCGCGGTTTTGCCAGTGCAGGGTCAAGCGTACCGACACGCCGAGGTTGGCCAGTTCCAGCACGAAACGTTCCGAGTCTGCCACCTCCACCGGCTTGCGCCGTTGCAGGGTCTGGGCGAAGTTGAGCGGCATGCCCACGCTCTGATAGCTCAGGCCTTCAGGGGTGGCTTCGACGTGCAGCGGCAGTGTTTTAAAGTTGCTGGGGTTTTTTCTTATGAGCGTTCGCGGCATGTCGGCTCCTTTTTGCGACGGGGTCGGCCGCGTGGGCGGCATCAGAGTTGACGAATGACCTTGGCAGCGGTCGCCACGTTATGGGCCAGGTGCAGCGGATTAATGGTCCCGACAATAGCACTGGCGACGCCGGTTTGCGCAAACAACAGCATGAAACTGGCATGTATTGGATCCATTCCGGGCTCCAGGCAAACGTGGCCGCTGGCCAGCGCCTTTTTGACCAGGATGCCCTTGCCATGGGCCGCTGCATAATCAATGACGGCTTTCTCCGCCTGTTCGTTCAAATTGTAGGTAACCATCGCGCAATCACCTTGTTCCAGAGCCTTCACGCCGCCTTCGACGGTTTTGCCGGAGAAGCCGAAACCGCGAATCTTGCCCTCTTTTTTCAGCTCTGCGAGGGTCTGGTAGACCTCGCACTCGTTGAGGATGTGCAGGTCGTTACCATCGGAATGCACCAGCACCAGGTCGATAAAATCCGTTTCAAGTCGTTTCAAGCTGCGCTCAATGGACAGCCGAGTGTGGGCGGCACTGAAATCGTGCTGGGAGACACCATTTTCGAACTCTTCGCCTACCTTGCTGACGATCACCCAATCCTTACGGTGGTCGCGTAACAGCGGCCCCAGGCGTTCTTCGCTGCGCCCATAAGCCGGCGCGGTGTCGATCAGGTTGATGCCAAGCTGACGAGCTTGGCGCAGTAGCATTCGCGCTTCGTCGTCATCCGGAATCTGGAAACCGTTGGGGTATTTAACACCCTGGTCGCGGCCCAGCTTGACGGTGCCCAGGCCCAGCGGCGATACCAGAATGCCGGTGCTGCCCAAAGGGCGATGCAGGTCGTGCAAAGTTGGCAGGCTCATGGCAACAGTTGCTCCCAAGCTGGAACGCCGAGGGCGGGTTTTGGCAGGTCCGGCAGCGGTTCAGCTGCGCTTGGGCGGATGCCGGCACGTTCGAGGCTGTTAATTACGCGATCGGCGAAGTCAGGCGCCAAGGCCAGTTTGGTCGGCCAGCCCACCAGCAGGCGACCTTCGTCGGCGACAAAGGCGTTGTCGGGACGGCTGAGGCCTGATTGCAGCGGTTCGGCGCGGTCGACGCGCAGAGTGGCCCAGCGGGTTTGGCTCATGTCGATCCAGGGCAGCAATTGCGCGAGTTCTTTCTGGGCGGTGGCGATTTGTTCCTCGGGCGTACGTGCAACGCCGTCGGCCTCGGCAATATCACCGCCCATGTACCACACCCAGTTGCCATCGGCAGCCGGGTGGGTGGTCACGGTGATACGTGGCTTGGTGCCGCCGCCCAGACAGTGAGCGTACAGCGGCTTCAGGCCTGGGCCTTTGGCGATGATCATATGCAGTGGACGTTTTTGCATGGCCGGATTGTTCAGGCCAAGGGTGCTCAGCAGTTCAGCGGTGCCGCCGCCAGCGCTCAAGACAATGCGCTGGGCGCGGATTTCACGGCCATCCACCTTCAAGCCCACCAGCGTGTTGGCGTCCAGCAGCGGTTCGATATGTTGACCTGCAAGCAAGCCGTCACCGGCAAGCTGCGCGAGGCGTTCGATCAGGCTTGGTACATCAACCACCAACTCGGCCAGGCGATACACCTTGCCCTTGAAGCGGCGGTCTTGCAGTGCCGGTGGCAGGTCGTCGCCCTTGACCTGATCGACACGGCCACGCACGGCCTTGCTGGCAAAAAAACTGGTGAGGTTGCCGGCGAGGGTGCCGGGGGACCACAGGTAATGGGCTTCGGACAGCAAACGCACGCCCGAAAGGTCCAGTTCGCCGTTGCCCGCCAAGGCTTCACGCCAGCGGCGCGGCATGTCGGCAATCGCTTCGGAGGCGCCGGTAAGGGCGCCATGCAGGGCGTATTTCGCACCGCCGTGAATAATCCCCTGGGACTTCACGCTTTGCCCGCCACCCAAGGTGGCGCTCTCCACCACCACCGTGGAAAACCCCTGGCGGCGCAGCCGCGCATTCAGCCAGAGGCCGGCAACCCCGGCGCCGACAATCAGAACGTCGGTGGAAATAACGGATGGCATGGGCGACCTCAGTGTTCAAGACAAGAGGCGCAGTATACAGGCTGTTGAGTAGCGGTCAGTGCCCGGCGGTTTTCGAGAACAACTGGATGACCACCACGCCCAGCACAATCAGCCCCATCCCCAGCATCGCCGGGACATCCAGCTTCTGCCCATAGATAAACAGCGCCGCGATACTGACCATCACGATACCCATCCCGGCCCACACGGCGTAGGCCACACCCACCGGCACCGTGCGCACCACCAGCGTCAGCATCCAGAAGGCCACGCCGTAGCCGACGACTACCAGCAACAACGGGATCGGCGTGCTCCAACCCTTGATGGCTTTCATCGAGACGGTAGCGATCACTTCCGAGCAAATGGCGATAGCCAGGTAGTAGTAAGCAGGGTTCATGGCGTCAATCCTCGGTGTACAGCGCACTTGATAAGGTCGGCATTTTAGGGCTTTACCAGATGGGGTAAAGTCATTACCTATCCGATTTGAAGATGGGTTGGCCATGCAGTGGAATCTTGAACAGATGCGTCTATTTGTCGACGTCGCCGAGCAGCGTTCGTTTTCAGCGGTGGCGCGTGGGCAGCGCAAGGCGCAATCGGCGGTAAGCAATGGGATTGCATTGCTGGAAGCGGACTTGGGTGTGAGCCTGTTTGAGCGTAGCAGCGGGCGCCAGCCGCGCCTGACTGAAGCCGGTAGCGTGTTGCTGGAGGAAGCGCGCGAAGTGTTGCGCCAATGTGAGCGGCTCAATGGCCGCGCGCTGTCATTGACCCGTGGTGAAGAAGCTTGCCTGCGATTGGCTCAGGACGAGGCGATGTTGTTCCAGCCGGTGCTCGATAGCCTTGAGGCGCTGGCGGTGCAATACCCGTTGCTGGAAGTGCAACTGTCCAGTGCCGCCCAAGGCGATGTGGCGCGCAAATTGGTGGAGCGCAAGGCAGACCTGGGCCTGTTGTTCTATCACGACCAGATTCCCGAGGCCCTAGAGCGGCGCGTGGTGGGCAGTGTGGAAATGGTCACCGTCTGCGGCGTGAACCATCCGCTGGCCAAGAACGGGTACGTGACGTGCCAGCGCTTGGCCCAGTACCGGCAGCTGTTGATGTCGACTCAGACCAGTGTCTACCCCGGCAGCGAAGCAGCCAGTCCGCTGGTGTGGCGCGCCGACAGTTTCTACGTATTGGCCGAGTGGCTGATGAGTGGGCTGGGCTGGGCCTGGTTGCCGCGGCATATCGTGCAATACCCGACCTATCAGCAACAAATGGTGGAGCTGGACAGCGAATGGACGCCGCCGGCCCTGGTCGTGGAGCTGGTATGGCGTCGCGACGAGCACCTTGGGCCTGCTGCGCGTTTCCTTGCCGAACGTTTTGCCGAGTGCCTGCGGGCGATTGATTGAAAAAGTGGATAAACTCCGCCGCCATGAATAGAACTCTCTACAGCTGTCTGTTTTACCTGGCGCTGCCGTTGGTGGCTTTACGTCTGTGGCTGCGCGCGCGCAAGGCACCGGCCTACGCCAGGCGCGTGGGCGAGCGGTTTTCCTATGGCTTGCCGGTGATGCAGCCTGGCGGAATCTGGGTGCATGCCGTGTCAGTGGGCGAAAGCATTGCCGCTGCGCCGATGATCCGTGGGCTGCTGGAGCGTTATCCACAGCTGCCGATCACCGTCACTTGCATGACGCCCACCGGTTCCGAGCGGATCCAGGCGTTGTTCGCCAACGAGCCGCGTATCCAGCACTGCTATTTGCCCTATGACTTGCCGTGCGCCGCCAAGCGTTTTCTCGATCGCGTGCAGCCCAAGCTCGCGGTGATCATGGAAACCGAACTCTGGCCCAACCATATCCACGCCTGCGCCCAGCGCCGAATTCCGGTGGCGCTGGCCAATGCGCGGCTGTCGGCGCGCTCTGCCAAGGGCTATGGGCGTTTCGCCAAGCTGACGGCGCCGATGCTGGCTGAAATGAGCTTGTTTGCTGTGCAGACGCACACCGAGGCCCAACGTTTCTTGAGCCTGGGCGCGCGGCCGGAGACTGTGGAAGTGACCGGCTCTATCAAGTTCGACCTGACCATCGACCCACAGCTACTTGAGCGTGCCGCCGCCTTGCGCGAGCAATGGGGCGCCAGCGAGCGTCCCGTGTGGATCGCCGCCAGTACTCACGAAGGTGAAGATGAAGTGGTGTTGACCGCTCATCGTCAGTTGCTCAGCCACTATCCCAACGCGTTACTGATTCTGGTCCCGCGTCATCAGGAACGCTTCGGCCCGATGTTCGAGCTGTGCAAGCAGCAAGGATTTACCACGGTGCGCCGTTCTACAGGCGAGCCCGTAAGCGCACAAACCTCAGTGCTGCTCGGCGATACCATGGGCGAGTTGCTGTTTCTCTACGCCCTCGCCGACAGCGCCTTCGTCGGCGGCAGCCTGGTGGCGACCGGTGGGCACAATCCTCTGGAGCCGGCGGCACTGGCCAAGCCGGTGATCATGGGGCCCCATGTGTTCAACTTCCTCGAAATCACCGCGATGATGCGCGAAGCGGGTGCGTTGCGTGAGGTGGATGACGCTGAAGGATTGGCCGAAGCCGTGCGACAGCTGTTCGAACTGCCGCAGGATGCGCGCAAAATGGCGCAGGCGGGGCTCAAAGTGATGCAGGCTAATCAGGGCGCGCTGAAGCGGTTGCTGGATGGTTTGGGCCGATTGATCGCTCGCTGACTCCGCGCCGATCCAAAGGTGGGAGGGCGCTTGCTTCTGATAGCAGAGTGTCAGTCAAAACGACTGACCTGAAAGATTGCTATCGGGAGCAAGCCCCCTCCCACAGTTGTTTTGTAGTGTGCTCAGTATCCCGGGCGGGCCTTGAGTTGTTCGGCAGCGGCCTTGGCGAGGTCTGGCGGCAGGAAGTCCTTGTCCGGGTTGTAGTCCGCCTTGAGGTAGCGTGCCAGGTCTTGCAAGTCCCCTGGGTTCAAGGTGCCCGCCGCCTGCTTCAAGCGCAGGTTGTCGAGGATGTAGTCGTAGCGGCTGTTGTTGTAGTTGCGCACCGACGAGTAGAGCTGGCGCTGTGAATCCAGCACGTCGACGATATTGCGCGTACCCACCTGGTAACCGATTTCCGTGGCTTCCACCGCGCTCTGGTTAGAGATGATCGACTGGCGGCGCGCTTGCACCTGCTCCACATCGGTGTTCACCGCGCGGTGCAGGTTGCGCGTATTTTCCACCACCTGGCGGCGCAGGCCCTCGCGCTGCTGCTCGGTCTGGCCCAGACGCGAGTAGGACTCACGCACTTGCGAGCTGGTCAGGCCGCCGCTGTACAGCGGGATACTCAGGCGCAGGCCGATGGTGCGCTGCTCGACGTCGCCGCGATACGGCGTGCCGAAAGCATTCGGGTTGCTGAAACCGAGCGCGTCGTTGTCGCCTTTTTCGTATTGCGCGACTGCGTCCAGAGTCGGCGCATGACCGGCCTTGCGCTGTTTGAGGGTTTCTTCAGCGGCGGTGACGGCGTAGTTGCTGGCCAACAGATTCAGGTTTTGGCGGCCAGCGGTTTCGACCCACGCCTTGGCGTCGTTCGGCAGCGGCGGCAACACCGGCAACGTGTGCACGATGCCTTGGATCGAGTTGTATTGGCGGTTGGTCAGCGTAATCAGCGCTTCAAAGGCGTCTTCCACCTGGCGCTGAGCCAGGATCCGGTTGGCGCGAGCGGTGTCGTAGCTGGCCTGGGATTGCAGCACGTCGGTCTTGTCCGACAAGCCCACATCGAAGCGCTCGTTGGACTGGTCCAGTTGGCGCTTGAATGCATTTTCTTCGGCCTTGGTGGAGGCCAGGTTGTCCTGGGCGCGCAGCACGGCGAAGTAACTTTCGGCGCTCTGCAGAATCAGGTTCTGTTCGGTGGCCGACAGTTGCAATGCGGCCTGCTCGTTGACGGCTTCGGCGGCTTGTAGCTGGAACCAGCGGTCGGCGCGGAACAGTGGCTGGCTCAAGGTCGCGCGCCAGGAATGGGCGTCACGGTTGGCGGTGGCCGAGGGCGTGTCGATCTGGGTGCGCACATTGTTGATATCGGCACCAGCCGACAGATTCGGCAGCAACCCGGCGCGGGCCTGGGGTACCACTTCTTTTTGCGCACCGTATTGGGCCCGGGCGGCGGCCAGGTCGGCGTTGTTATCCACCGCTTCCTGATAGACGCTGACCAGATCGGTTCTGGCAGACAAGGGCGCTTCAGCTGCCCAGACCATTCCGTTGGTCGCACAAGACACGGCAACAGCCAGTGAAAGTTTGCGCAGCATGAGGCGATCCCTAGTGTGAATATTACGGCGATAATTTAGCGCCCAAGGCTACGGCTGGTCATTTCTGGCGTCAAGCCTTGAGGCGGCATCCGAGTGTAGTGGCGCGACCCCGGCACAACAATCCTGTAATTGCGCCATTCATCACGCTGAATGCTCCACTGTTGGCAATTTGCCCACGCCATGGTCTAGACTGGCCGCGTTCTTGTCGGGGTGCCTTGTTGGAAGGCTGAGATCGGTAAATACCGGATCCCGTTGAACCTGATCAGGTTAACGCCTGCGTAGGGAACAAGATTTCTCGTCACCCGGCGAGTCCTCTTGTGCTTCGTCCGGGATGCTGTTCGACAATCGAACAGTCCTCGTGCGCCAAGCACAGCACTGGTTTCAGTGCGTCCATCCGTCACAGGTTCGCTCCGACAAAAATCCACCGCCTGGATAAGTTGGAGCCCGTGATGACTACAAAACTAAAAAACACTGTGCATTTAAGTGAATCGGCCAAGGTCGACTCCGGTTCTGTGCAGCCGTTTACCCGCTCGCAAAAAATCTACGTGCAAGGCACTCGCCCGGACATTCGTGTGCCGATGCGTGAGATCAGCCTGGACGTGACCCCTACCGACTTTGGCGGTGAAATCAACGCACCCGTGGTGGTCTATGACACCTCCGGCCCGTACACCGACCCCAATGTGATCATCGACGTGCGTAAAGGCCTGGGCGATGTGCGCTCGCCGTGGATCGAAGTACGCGGCGACACCGAGCGCCTGTCCGGCCTCAGCTCGCATTTCGGCCAGCAGCGCCTGAGCGATGCCGAACTGACCGCACTGCGCTTTGCCCATGTGAAAAATCCGCGCCGCGCCAAGGCCGGCGCCAACGTCACCCAGATGCACTACGCGCGCAAAGGCATCATCACCGCCGAGATGGAATACGTCGCCATCCGCGAAAACATGAAGCTCGAAGAAGCCCGCGCCAGCGGTCTGTTGGACCAGCAACACGCCGGCCACAGCTTCGGTGCCAGCGTGCCGAAAATCATCACCCCCGAGTTTGTGCGCGAAGAAATCGCCCGTGGCCGCGCAATTATCCCGGCCAACATCAACCACACCGAGTTGGAGCCGATGATCATCGGCCGTAACTTCCTGGTGAAGATCAACGGCAACATCGGCAACAGCGCCTTGGGTTCGTCCATCGAAGAAGAAGTGGCGAAACTCACCTGGGGCATTCGCTGGGGCTCGGACACGGTGATGGACCTGTCCACCGGCAAGCACATCCACGAAACCCGCGAGTGGATCATCCGTAACTCGCCAGTGCCAATCGGTACCGTGCCGATCTACCAGGCCCTGGAAAAAGTCGGCGGCGCCGCCGAAGACCTGACTTGGGAGCTGTTCCGCGACACCTTGATCGAACAGGCCGAGCAGGGCGTCGACTACTTCACCATCCACGCCGGCGTGCTGCTGCGCTACGTGCCGCTGACTGCCAAGCGCGTCACCGGTATCGTGTCCCGTGGCGGTTCGATCATGGCCAAGTGGTGCCTGGCGCACCACAAAGAGAACTTCACCTATACGCATTTCGACGAAATCTGCGAAATCATGAAGGCCTATGACGTCAGCTTCTCCCTCGGCGACGGCCTGCGCCCCGGCTCGATTGCCGACGCCAACGACGCCGCGCAGTTCGGCGAGCTGGAAACCCTGGGTGAACTGACCAAAACCGCCTGGAAGCACGACGTGCAAACCATGATCGAAGGCCCCGGCCACGTACCGATGCAGTTGATCAAAGAGAACATGGACAAGCAGCTGGAGTGCTGCGACGAGGCGCCGTTCTACACCCTCGGGCCACTGACCACCGACATCGCGCCGGGTTACGACCACATCACCTCCGGTATCGGTGCGGCGATGATCGGTTGGTTCGGTTGCGCCATGCTGTGCTACGTCACGCCCAAGGAACACCTGGGCCTGCCGAACAAGGATGACGTGAAGACCGGGATCATCACCTACAAGATTGCCGCCCATGCCGCCGACCTTGCCAAAGGCCACCCGGGCGCGCAGATCCGCGATAACGCCTTGAGCAAGGCGCGCTTCGAGTTCCGCTGGGAAGACCAGTTCAACCTCGGCCTGGACCCAGATACCGCGCGCTCCTATCACGATGAAACCCTGCCGAAGGACTCGGCCAAGGTCGCGCATTTCTGCTCGATGTGCGGGCCGAAATTCTGCTCGATGAAAATCACCCAGGAAGTGCGTGAATACGCGGCCAACCAGCGCATTGAAGCGGTGGATGTGGACGTGGCCAAGGGCTTGGCGGAGCAGGCGGAGCGGTTCAAGCAGGAAGGCAGCCAGCTTTATAAGAAGGTCTGATCCGAGGTTGCAGGTGCTTTTAAGGGCCTCATCGGGGGCAGGCCTCCTCCCACACTTGAACGTGTTCGCCATTCAAAATGTGGGAGGGGGCTTGCCCCCGATAGCAATCTTTCAAACAACACATGCCCCTCAGAGATAACACCCTTGAACATTCAACCGAGCACCTACTCACCGGACATCGCAGTCCCCCAAGACAAACGTGTCTTCGGCGCCCGCGACCTGTTCTCCCTATGGTTCTCCCTCGGCATTGGCCTGATGGTCCTGCAAACCGGCGCTTTGCTTGCGCCGGGGCTGGGCCTGTCGGGTTCATTGCTAGCAATCTTCCTCGGCACTCTGGTCGGCGTGTTGTTGCTGGCCGCCGTCGGCGTGATCGGCAGCGACACCGGCCTGTCCGCCATGGCGGCGCTCAAGCTCAGCCTCGGTGCCAAAGGCGCGAGCCTGCCCGCGTTGCTCAACTTGCTGCAGTTGATCGGCTGGGGTTCATTCGAAATCATTGTGATGCGCGATGCGGCCAGCCTGTTGGGTACGCGAGCATTCAGCGAGGGTAGCCTGCTGGCCAGCCCGTTGCTGTGGACGCTGTTTTTCGGCGGCTTGGCGACGCTGCTGGCAGTCAGCGGTCCATTGACCTTTGTGCGTCAGATCCTGCGCAAATGGGGCATCTGGCTGCTGCTCGCCGCCTGTCTGTGGCTCACCTGGAACTTGTTCGCCAAGGCTGATTTGGCCGCGCTATGGGCTCAGGTCGGTGATGGTTCGATGCCGTTCGCCGTGGGCTTCGATATTGCCATCGCCATGCCGCTGTCCTGGTTACCGCTGATTGCCGATTACTCCCGTTTCGGTAAGCGCGCTAAAAGCGTGTTCGGCGGCACCGCGGTGGGCTTCTTTATCGGTAATTTCTGGCTGATGAGCCTGGGCGTGGCCTACACCCTGGCATTTGCGCCGAGCGGTGAAGTGAACGCGCTGCTCCTGGCTTTGGCTGGCGCCGGCCTGGGGATTCCGCTGCTGCTGATCCTGTTGGACGAGTCGGAAAATGCTTTTGCCGATATTCACTCGGCGGCGGTGTCCAGCGGGGTTCTGTTGCGCTTGAAAGTCGAGCATCTGGCGTTGGCCATCGGTGTCATCTGCACCTTGATCGCCTGTTTCGCGCCGTTGGCCCAGTACCAGAACTTCCTGCTATTGATCGGCTCAGTGTTTGCGCCGTTGTTCGGCGTGGTGCTGGTGGATCATTTCATCCTGCGCCGTCGTGGTCAGGGTGTGGTTGCCGGCCTGCGTTGGCCGGCGCTGTTGGCCTGGTTAGGTGGCATTGCCACTTACCATCTGTTGGCCAATCTGTACCCGGATGTCGGCGCAACCCTGCCGGCGCTGGTGCTGGCAGGGCTGCTGCAGTTCATCCTGGGTCGGGCCTTCAGCGGCGTGCGGGTACCAGCTCAGGCTTGAGAATGCCGTCCAGCCGCGAGTAGGGAATCTGCAACTCGACATGGCCCAAGGCATACGGCGCGATGGTGGTGGTGGGGTACTTGAGGACCACGCCACCATAGGTCAGCGCAACGTTCGGGGTTTTCTGGAAGGGGTAGGTTTTCACAAACTCCGGCTCCAGGCTCAGGCGGGTGCTGATCAACCAACTGTTGTGTGCCACTTGGGCGGCTTTCCAGAAGGCGTCCTCTTTACCCGGCAGTAGCATGTCGGTGAGCGAGAGGGCCTTTTGCTGCTGGCGCGAATAGTTGATGAATGCGCGGCCCGGCTCGCCATGGGTGGCGCCCTGGTCCAGATAGCTGGACAGTTCGATGATCACCAAGCCGTCATGCTGCTCCCGTACCTTGGCCTGCAAATACATGCTGTTGCTTGGGGCCGCGGTTTTCAGGAATTGCTCGCGATAGGTCTCAAGGCTGGTCGGCAGCGGGTTGGCGCCGGTCATTTCCAGTAGGCGCTGTTCGATCAGCGCGTCCAGCTTGGGTTCCTTGGCGAAGTGCACGGTGTCGATATTCACCAGCGCGCAATCGGCGCTGGCGCAGCCCGGCCGGGTTTGTTCAGTGGTGTCGCGGGTGGCTTCCAGCGGGGTACGCCAGTTGGGTTGGAACAAGCTTTGGCAGGCGCCGAGGGTCAAGGCGATGCAGGCCACGGAGGCGATTTTTAAAAGCGACATGGGTGTCCTTCGTCTATCGATAAGAGCGAAATTGTGCAGCTTCGACTACCAGCAAGGCAGTCAGTTCGCCACTAAGCTGATTAGAGTGAGTTTGACGCCCGCCGTCTATCCCGGCAACCGGAAAGGGGCTGCATCCGAGGGCGGGAGCGCGTTAGGATGGCGCGAATTGCTCAGGCATAACGAGGAAGGGATATGACGGACACAGCAAAATCGACGCCGAGCACAATCGAAATTGTTCAGCGCGACAATGCCTACAAGGGCTTCTACCAGCTTGATCGCGTGCAACTGCGCCACGAAAAATTCGATGGCGGCATGAGCCGGGTGATCAACCGCGAAGTCTTCGTCCGTCACGACGCGGTGTGTGTCTTGCCGTACGACCCGCAGCGCGATGAAGTGGTGTTGATCGAGCAGTTCCGTGTAGGCGCCATGGGCCGCAGCAACAACCCTTGGCTGGTGGAAATGGTCGCGGGCCTGATCGACAAGGATGAAGAGCCGGAGGAGGTTGCACACCGCGAAGCCGAGGAGGAAGCTGGGCTGACGTTCTCCGCGCTGTGGCCGATTACCAAGTATTTCCCGTCGCCCGGTGGCAGTACCGAGTTTGTGCATTTGTACCTGGGCCGTTGCGAGAGCGCCGGTGCAGGTGGTGTCCATGGATTGGAAGAAGAGGCAGAAGATATCCGCGTCACCGTCTGGGCCTTCGAAGATGCCCTGCAAGCGGTGCGCGACGGCAAGATTTCCAACGCAGCCAGCATTATCGCCCTGCAATGGCTTGCGCTTAATCGCGCGGAAGTGAGGGGGTTATGGCAGTAAAGGCACGGGAACGTTATCGAGTCGACCTGATCGGGCTGCAAGCCGCCTGCGAAGCCAACTATGCGCGGCTGATGCGCCTGTTGCCCGATATGCGCCACGCCCCCGAGGCACGGCGCATCGGCGTAACCCATGGCGACCAAATGCTCGGCGTACTGGCCCTGGAAGTTATCGTCAACTGTCCGTACACCACCACCCTGCGCGTTCGTCAGGAGCACAGCCTGCCTTGGCTGCCGGTGCCGCAACTGGAAGTGCAGGTTTACCACGACGCCCGCATGGCCGAAGTGATCAGCGCCGAACATGCACGACGCTTCCGCAGCATCTATCCTTACCCAAATGTGTTCATGCACCAGCCCGATGAGAAAGCACAGCTCAATGTGTTCCTCGGCGAGTGGTTGAGCCATTGCCTGGCTCTGGGTCATGAGTTTGAGGTCGTGCGGTAGATGTGAACTGCGTCTGCTTCCTTGGGTTTCCTCTTTGCGTTCTGCCCCAGCATAATCGCCCCAATTGTCTATTCCTGTGATTGCCTTGGGAGAGCGCCTTGCCGAGCGTATCCACCGTGAACCCCGATGCGCCGGCGTTGCTGGTGCAACTGTCCGACAGCCACCTGTTTGCCGAGGCCGACGGCACGCTGCTGGGTATGAATACCCGTGAGAGCCTGCGGCGTGTAATTGAGTTGGTGTGCCAGCAACAGCCGCAAATCGACCTGATAGTGGCTACCGGGGACTTGTCCCAGGACGGCACGCTGGAGTCGTACCAGCAATTTCGCGACATGACCGCATCCATCGGCGCCCCTGCCCGCTGGATTCCCGGTAACCACGACGAGCCGCAAATCATGGCGCACGCCGCTGCGCACAGCGACCTGCTTGAACCGGTGGTGGATGTGGGCAACTGGCGCATCACACTGCTGGACTCTGCCGTACCGGGCTCGGTGCCAGGCTACCTTCAGGACTCGCAACTGCAATTGCTGGCCCAAGCCCTGAGTGAAGCCCCCGGCCGTCATCATCTGGTGTGCTTTCACCATCACCCAGTGTCTTTCGGCTGTGCGTGGATGGACCCCATCGGCCTGCGCAATCCCGAAGCGTTGTTTGCCGTGCTGGACCGCTTTCCCCAAGTCAGGGCAGTGCTCTGGGGGCATGTGCACCAGGAAATCGACCGCGAACGTAATGGCGTGCGCTTGCTAGCGTCGCCGTCTACGTGCATCCAGTTCGCGCCGGGCAGCGAGGACTTCAAGGTCAGTGAGCAGGCGCCGGGGTATCGTTGGTTGCGTTTGCATGCCGACGGGCGGCTGGATACCGGGGTAGAGCGCTTGGTCGGGTTCGCGTTTACGGTGGATTACGGTAGCAACGGCTACTGAGATTTACCTGTAAACTGCGCGCTTTTGGCGCAAGCACGGAGAGCCCGGTATGTCTGCTTCGATCCTGTATATCCACGGTTTCAACAGTGCGCCGGCGTCCAACAAGGCCAGCCAGCTCATCACCGTGATGAACAGCCTCGGCCTGGCCGACCAACTGCGCGTGCCGGCGCTGCATCACCACCCCCGTCAGGCAATTCCTCAGTTGGAGCAAGCCATTGCCCAACTAGGGCGGCCACTGCTGGTCGGCAGCTCACTCGGCGGCTACTATGCAACCCATCTTGCCGAGCGCCATGGCCTCAAGGCGCTGCTGGTCAACCCGGCGGTGAGCCCCCATCGGATGTTCGACGGCTACCTGGGCACCCAGAAGAACCTCTACACCGATGAAACCTGGGAACTGACCCACGACCACGTCACGGCACTCGCCGAGTTGGAAGTGCCGGCACCCCAGGATGCTGCGCGTTATCAGGTGTGGTTGCAGACCGGGGATGAAACCCTGGATTATCGCCTCGCCCAACAGTATTACCGGGCCTGCGCCTTGCGCATCCAGGCCGGTGGCGACCATGGTTACCAGGGGTTCGCCCAGCAACTGCCGGCGCTGTTGAGCTTTGCCGGCATTGGTGCAGATCAGTATCAATCCTTCGATTTTTCGGCACTGTAATTGCCTTGAAAACCGCAGGTTACTTTTTAATCGAACGACTCACGACGAGACCCCATGGCCACTCCCAGCGCTAGCTCTTATAACGCCGACGCCATCGAAGTCCTCTCGGGCCTCGACCCGGTGCGCAAACGCCCCGGCATGTACACCGACACCAGCCGGCCGAATCACCTTGCCCAGGAAGTCATCGACAACAGCGTTGACGAAGCCTTGGCCGGGCACGCGAAGTCGGTGCACGTCATTCTCCACGCTGACCACTCCCTCGAAGTGTCCGACGATGGTCGCGGCATGCCCGTGGACATTCACCCGGAAGAGGGCGTGTCAGGCGTCGAGCTGATCCTCACCAAGCTGCACGCTGGCGGTAAGTTCTCCAACAAGAACTACCAGTTTTCCGGTGGCTTGCACGGTGTGGGTATTTCCGTGGTCAACGCCCTGTCGACGCTGGTGCGGGTCAAGGTCAAGCGCGACGGCAACGAGTACCAGATGACCTTCGCCGATGGCTACAAAGCCACCGACCTCGAAGTGATCGGCACCGTGGGCAAGCGCAATACCGGTACCAGCGTGTACTTCGCGCCGGACCCTAAATACTTCGATTCGCCGAAATTCTCCATCAGCCGCCTCAAACACGTACTCAAGGCCAAGGCCGTGTTGTGCCCGGGCCTGCTGGTGACCTTTGAAGACAAAGGCACCGGTGAGAAGGTCGAGTGGCATTACGAAGACGGCCTGCGCTCTTATCTGGAAGATTCCGTCAGCGACTTCGAGCGCCTGCCCAACGAGCCGTTTTGCGGCAGTCTGGCCGGCAATAAAGAAGCCGTCGACTGGGCGCTGCTGTGGTTGCCCGAGGGCGGCGACAGCGTGCAGGAAAGCTACGTCAACCTGATCCCTACGGCTCAGGGCGGCACCCACGTCAATGGTTTGCGCCAGGGCCTGCTCGATGCCATGCGCGAATTCTGCGAATACCGCAGCCTGCTGCCGCGCGGCGTGAAGCTGGCGCCGGAAGACGTGTGGGAGCGCATTGCGTTCGTGCTGTCGATGAAAATGCAGGAACCGCAATTCTCCGGCCAGACCAAAGAGCGTCTGTCGTCCCGCGAGGCGGCGGCGTTTGTCTCTGGTGTGGTTAAGGACGCCTTCAGCCTGTGGCTCAACGAGCATCCTGAGCTGGGCTTGGCCTTGGCTGAACTGGCGATCAATAACGCCGGCCGTCGCCTCAAAGCCAGTAAGAAGGTTGAACGCAAGCGCATCACCCAAGGCCCGGCACTGCCAGGCAAACTGGCCGATTGCGCGGGGCAGGACCCGATGCGCTCCGAACTGTTCCTGGTGGAGGGTGACTCCGCCGGCGGTTCCGCCAAACAAGCGCGGGACAAGGAATTCCAGGCGATCCTGCCGTTGCGCGGCAAGATTCTTAACACTTGGGAAGTCGACGGCAGCGAAGTCCTGGCCAGCCAGGAAGTGCACAACATCGCCGTGGCCATTGGTGTCGACCCAGGTTCTGCGGATATCGCCCAACTGCGTTACGGCAAGATCTGCATCCTCGCCGACGCCGACTCCGACGGGCTGCACATCGCCACGTTGCTCTGCGCCCTGTTCGTGCAGCATTTCCGCCCGTTGGTGGATGCCGGTCACGTCTACGTCGCCATGCCACCGCTGTATCGTATCGACCTGGGCAAGGAGATTTTCTATGCCCTGGACGAAGCGGAGCGCGATGGCATCCTCGACCGCCTGGTGGCCGAGAAGAAACGTGGCAAGCCGCAGGTCACGCGATTCAAAGGTCTGGGTGAAATGAACCCGCCACAATTGCGTGAAACCACCATGGACCCCAACACCCGGCGCCTCGTGCAGTTGACCCTGGAAGACTACGCCGCCACCTCGGAAATGATGGACATGCTGCTGGCGAAGAAACGCGCGCCGGACCGCAAGTCCTGGCTGGAATCCAAAGGCAACCTGGCCGAGGTGGTGGGCTGATGCGCACAGGCGTCGCCCTGGCGATCCTGATGATGAGCGGGCTGGCGGCCACCCCGGTGGTTGCTGCGCCCGTGGCAGAGCTCAAACTCGTGTCCGAGCACCCGGTGGATGGCATGCGCGGCGGCAACTTGTCGGGTCTGGCTGTGTGCGGCAAGGAATTGTGGACGGTTTCCGACCGTGACGACGATCAGATCTACCGTCTGGATATCAGCGCGCCGACCTGGCAGGCAGAAACAGTGAAAATCGAAGTCCCGCCCGTGCCAGAGTCCGGTCTGCCTTGGGGGCTGCGTTCGCGCACCACGGCTGCTTCGTTTATTCGCGGTGGCGACCTGGACTTTGAAGGGATCAGCTGCGATGTTGCCGGTAATCGCTACATCGTCAGTGAAGCCCATGCGGCAGTGCTGCAAGTGCCGGCCACCGGCGCACCTGAATGGCTGAAGATTGCCCCAAGCATGGTGCGTGAGGCCCGGGCCAGTGGCATGTTGCTGCACTTCAATGCGCTGTTTGAAGGCTTGGCGGTGAACCCTGAAGGCAATCAAATCTGGCTGGCGGCCGAGCGTGAGCGGCGTGGCTTAATTTCCATCAAGCGTGGGCAAAGCCTGTGGAGTTGTGAGGGCCCTTGCGTGTTGTTAAGTGAGGCCGGCCAGGAGGTACAACCGGCTAAATTCACCGACGCCAAGCCCGTGTCCAAGGATTTCGCTGATCTCTCCCTGTTCAACGGCAAGCTGTTTACGCTGGAGCGCAACGCGTTCCAGATTTGCCGGCGCGATGCGGTCACCGCCAAGGTCGAGCTGTGCTGGTCGTTTGCCGACGAAACCCTGGTGCCCGAGCGGCGTTATGCCCAGCCCTATGGTCTTGCCGAAGCCCTTGTGGTTGATGCTGAAGGCGCGTGGCTGGGTATCGACAACAACTTCGGCCCTCGCGCCGATGGTGAAAAACGCCCGGTGGTCTATCGTTTTGCCGCCCCGGTCGGCGGCTGGAGTGCCCAGCCGTGAATGATCAAACACTTGAATTGACTCAGCGCAGCGGCATTTCCGCTGCGCCTTACCAAACAATGATGAGGCCCGCATGAGTGACATCCTCGCAGACAGCTTAGACGGCGTAGAACGCCGGTCGCTGGCTGACTTCACCGAAAATGCCTACCTCAACTACTCCATGTACGTGATCATGGACCGCGCGTTGCCGCATATCGGCGACGGCCTCAAGCCCGTACAGCGGCGCATTATCTACGCCATGAGTGAGTTGGGCCTGGATGCCGATTCCAAGCACAAGAAATCGGCGCGTACCGTCGGTGACGTGCTGGGTAAGTTCCACCCCCATGGCGACTCGGCGTGCTACGAAGCCATGGTGCTGATGGCCCAACCGTTCAGCTACCGCTACACGCTGGTGGACGGCCAGGGTAACTGGGGTGCGCCGGATGATCCCAAGTCCTTCGCCGCGATGCGTTACACCGAGGCGCGGTTGTCTCGTTACTCGGAAGTGCTGCTCAGCGAACTGGGTCAGGGTACTGCGGATTGGGGCCCGAACTTCGACGGCACACTGGACGAGCCTCTGGTGTTGCCGGCACGTTTGCCGAACATCCTGCTCAATGGCACCACCGGTATCGCGGTCGGCATGGCCACCGACGTACCGCCGCACAACCTGCGGGAAGTCGCCACCGCCTGCGTACGCTTGCTGGATGAGCCAAAGGCGACCGTCGAGCAGCTCTGTGAGCATATCCAGGGCCCGGACTACCCGACCGAAGCGGAAATCATCACGCCGCGCGCCGATCTGCTGAAGATGTACGAAACCGGCAAGGGCTCGGTGCGCATGCGCGCTGTGTACCACATTGAGGACGGCGACATTATCGTCACCGCTCTGCCGCATCAGGTGTCGGGCGCCAAAGTGTTGGAGCAGATTGCTGCGCTGATGCAGGCCAAACCGTCGAAACTGCCCCAGGTCGCCGACCTGCGTGACGAGTCCGACCACGAAAACCCATGCCGTATCGTGATCATCCCGACCAACAGCCGGGTCGATCACGAAGTGCTGATGCAGCACCTGTTCGCCAGTACCGATCTTGAGTCCAGCTACCGGGTCAACATCAACATCATCGGTCTGGACGGTAAGCCGCAGCTGAAAAACCTGCGCAACCTGCTGGTGGAGTGGTTGGAGTTCCGCGTACAAACCGTTCGTCGCCGCCTGCAATTCCGTTTGGACAAGGTCGAGCGCCGCCTGCACCTGTTGGACGGCTTGCTGATTGCCTATCTCAACCTGGATGAAGTGATTCACATCATCCGTACCGCCGAGCACCCGAAAGCCGAATTGATCGCGCGCTTCGAGCTGAGCGAGATCCAGGCTGACTACATCCTCGACACCCGCTTGCGTCAATTGGCGCGACTGGAAGAAATGAAACTGCGCGACGAGCAAGACGCGTTGCTTAAGGAGCAAGCCAAGCTGCAAGCCCTGTTGGGCAGTGAAGCCAAGCTGAAAAAGCTGGTGCGTACCGAGCTGATCAAAGACGCCGAAACCTACGGCGATGACCGTCGTTCGCCAATCGTGCAGCGTGCTGAAGCGAAGGCGCTGACAGAAACCGAACTGCTGCCAAACGAGAAAATTACCGTCGTTCTGTCGGAAAAGGGTTGGGTTCGTTCTGCCAAGGGGCATGATATTGACGCCACTGGCTTGTCGTACAAAGCGGGTGATGGGTTTAAAACCGCCGCGGCCGGGCGTTCTAACCAGTTTGCGGTGTTTATCGACTCGACGGGGCGCAGCTATTCAGTGCCGGCGCACACCTTGCCGTCAGCACGGGGGCAGGGCGAACCGTTGACCGGGCGTCTAACGCCGCCACCAGGGGCGAATTTTGAATGCGTGCTGCTGCCGGACGATGACTCGCTGTACGTCATCGCCTCCGACGCCGGTTACGGGTTTGTGGTCAAGGGTGAAGACCTGCAGGCCAAGAACAAGGCGGGCAAGGCGTTGTTGAGCCTGCCGAATAACGCCAAGGTGATCCTGCCGCGACCGGTAGATGACCGTGAGAGCAATTGGCTGGCGTCGGTGACAACCGAAGGGCGTCTGCTGGTGTTCAAGATCAGCGATCTACCCCAGCTGGGCAAAGGCAAGGGCAACAAGATTATTGGTATTCCAGGGGAGCGGGTGGCCAGTCGCGAAGAGTACGTGACCGACATCGCGGTGATCCCGGAAGGTTCCACCCTGGTGCTCCAGGCCGGCAAGCGCACGTTGTCATTGCGCCCTGACGACCTTGAACACTACAAGGGCGAGCGTGGTCGTCGCGGTAATAAACTGCCTCGCGGCTTCCAGCGTGTGGATGCTTTGCTGGTGGAAACGCCGGTTTAAGGCGTATTAGAGCCCTCGATCTACGATTTAAAGCGTAGATCGACTCTTTGGCGCTGGAGTCATGGCGCATATTCACGGATGATATGGCCTTTCCAGCGCCGGCGTGGCCGAGCGTGTTTAGGTTATTTTTAGTATTACATTGTGGTTCGCCTTGTGGCAGCCACCTGGATGGGATGATGACTGCTCCACGCCTTCCTTTATTTTTGATGCTCGCTGGCCTTTTGGGGTTGGCGGGTTGCAGCACACACCAACCGGTGTCGCTGTACCAGCTGGACAGCGGAAGTCCGGCGCAACCTGCACAAAGTGCCGGTATGGCAGTTCTGCTGGGCCCGGTGGTCGTTGCCGACTACCTGCAACGCGAAACCCTGCTGCAGCGTCAGAATGACGGTAGCCTGCAAGGTTCCACCGATGGTCGTTGGGCGGGTAGCCTGTCTTCGGATATCAACCAGTTGGTATTGCGCCAAGTCGCGGGCCATCTCGATAGCCAGCGCGTGGTGCTGGCACCCGCACCGACGGGTTTCAGCCCGGATGTGCAGGTGCTGCTGACCATTACGCGCCTCGACTCGGGTGTGTCGCAACCGGCAATCCTGGATGCACAGTGGCGCTTGATCGACCGTCGTGGCCAGGTGCGCGATAACCGTATCGTGCACCTGCAGGAAGAACACACCGGTTCCACGGCATCCCAGGTCCAGGCCCAGGGCGTGCTGTTGCAGCACTTGGCACAGCAGTTGTCGGTGGCCCTCAAGCCACTGGCCAACCAGCCGCCGATTGCCGAGGCGCCGCGCAAGCAAGCTCCGGCGGTGCAGGCCAAGCCAGCAGAGCCGCAGAAGCCGAAGATGCCGATGGCTACGCCCATTCGTACGGATATGGAAGTGTTCAGGTTCTGATCTGAAACAGCTTCAACAAAAAAGGCCCGCTGACTTAGCGGGCCTTTTTGTTTGTGGAGATATAAGTCACGGCGCAGATCAAGTGTGGAAGGGGGCTTGTCCCTGGTAGCGTTGGTTCAGTTAATGATGTGCTAACTGATGCTCCGCAGTCGGGGGTAAGCCCCCTCCCAATTAGTTCGGCGGTGTTCTTCAGGGCTTGGAGCGAGTCTCATGCATGCGCGCCAACTGGCGTTCAAGCATCGAGGGATACGGCTCCATCAACCGCTCCACACAGCTTGCGCCTTCAGGGCTGGCAATCGGTCGGATGCGAGCGCGTTGGCGGATCAGCGTGTCTTCACTGATCTTGCGCTCCACCAGCAGCAGGTTGCGGCTGTGTTGCGACAGGGCCAGGGCGTCTTGGGCGATTTCGGTCAGCAGCAGGTCGATCTGGCTCATGCCAAACAGGTCGTCACCTACCGTCAAGCCAAGTTGCAGTTGCAGGGTGATGCCGCTGTCCGCCACTTCGATCTGCAGGGCATGGCCCAGGGCGCGCAGCAGTTCGCCGCAGCAGATGGCGTTGGTCAGGTAGTCTTCGCCGCTGTCTTCGCTGTGGAACAGCATCAGCGTGCTGCCATCGTTCAGGGTGTGCAGTTCGCTCTGGTACAGCGAGGCCGCTTGGTCGAGGCAATCGCGATAGCGTTCCAGCAGTTCCGTCAGGCGTGCGCGGGGCAGGCGGCGCAGTTGGTCCTGGGCACCCAGTTGCACGGCCAATACGGCGCTGTGCTGGGGCTCGGTGTTCCTCGCAGGTACCGGTTTCGGCGCGACGGCCGGGCTGTTGGCCGAGGTGTCGCGCAGGTCGGCGAACGGGTCTTCATCATCCAGCTCGTCTTCTTCAGCCTGGATGACCTTGCGTGTTGCAGGCTTGAGGCCTGCCACCGGGGTGCTTTCGTCGAAGCCAGGATCACGCAGGTCGCGCACTTCAAACTCGGGCTCGTCGTCGTAATCGGTGTCGTCGAACTCAGGTTCCGGCTCCACTTCACGAACCACTGGCTCCGGGGCGAAGCTGGCGTGGAGTTGGCGGGCGAGGTCGCCGATTTCGTCCTGGCGGTCGGTGGCTGGCGTGTGTTCGTCGATATCCCGTAACCAGATGCGCAGTTGCATCAATGGCGTAGAAATGTGCCGACCCAGCCGCAGGCTTAAGGCCAAGGCCAGTGCCAGCAGGATTGCGCTGAGGATGCCCATGCTTTGCAGGCTGATGGTCATCGGCTGCTGGAATTGCTGCATGTCCAGGCTGATGCGCAGTTGGCCGGCCTTCACATCCTGGAACGTGATGTTGCTCTGGTACAGGCCTTCGGCTTCACCCAGCAGGCCGTTTTTCGGGCGTTGCCCGGCTTCGGCCATGATCCGGTTGTCCACGCTGTAGATGGCGGCGTGGGCCACCAGCGGGTTTTTGGTCAGGTTGTTGAGCAGCACGTTGAGGCTGAGGATGTCGTTGGACACCAACAGCTCAGTCGCCGAGGTGGCGGTCTGGGTCGTCAAGCTCTCGCCCAGGGCGTCGGCTTGCTCGTGCATGGCCTGTTTGAACTGCAAACCCATCACGCAGGCGTAGATCACCAGGGCCAAGGCCACCAAGATCACGTTATGGCTGGCGATGCGTAATGCGATCGGTACACGGCGGTGGCGCAGTGCCCGGAAGATCAGCAGGAAGAAGTTATCGGTTTTTACTGGCGTGGGCCGGTTCACTTGCGCTCGGCTCTCGGTCCGTGAAGTTGACGCGCAGTATAGCGACAGGCCTAGGACCGGCAAAGCGCTGGCTGTGCCCGATGGTCACTGAAAGTGGGTAGAATGCGGTTTTTTTCCAGCCTGGGGGTGCGCCTTGCGCGAAATTGTCCTGATTAACATCACCGGTGAAGACCGCCCGGGTCTTACCGCCGCCATTACCGGTGTTCTGGCCCAGGGTGGTGTGAACATTCTCGACATTGGCCAGGCAGTGATCCACGACACCCTGTCGTTCGGCATCCTGGTGGAAATCCCCAGCACCGAACAGGCCTCGTCCGTACTCAAGGACATCCTGTTTACGGCGTATAAGCTGGATCAACAGGTGCGTTTCACCCCTGTTTCCGAAGACGACTACCAGCATTGGGTGGCTGGCCAAGGGAAGAAACGCCATATCGTCACGTTACTGACCCGAAAGGTCACCGCCGAACAACTGCAGCGCGTCAGCTCCATTACCGCGCAGTATGGTTTGAATATCGACCATATCGACCGTCTGTCGGGGCGCATGCCGCTGGACACGCCGGCAGATCAGGGCAAGGGCTGCATCGAGTTCTCCGTTCGCGGCGAGCCGGCCGATCCGCAGGCCCTGCGCGCCGAATTCCTTAGCGTGGCCCAGGAGCTGAATGTCGACATCGCGTTCCAGGAAGATTCGCTGTTCCGTCGTAACCGTCGCCTGGCGGTATTCGACATGGACTCCACGCTGATCGAAGCCGAAGTCATCGACGAACTGGCCAAGGCCGCTGGCGTGGGCGAGCAGGTTTCCGCGATCACCGAGCGCGCCATGGCCGGCGAGCTGGACTTCCGCGCCAGCTTCAAGGAGCGCCTGGCACTGCTCAAAGGCCTGGATGTCAGCGTACTGGACTCCATCGGCGCCTCGCTGCGCCTGACGGAAGGTGCCGAAACCCTGTTCGCTGAACTCAAGCGTCTGGGTTACAAGACTGCGATCCTGTCCGGCGGCTTCACCTACTTTGCCAAGCAATTGCAGGCAAAGCTGGGCATCGACTATGTGTTCGCCAACGAGCTGGAAGTGGTCGATGGCAAGGTGACCGGCGTCGCGGTCGAGCCGATTGTCGACGCGCAGCGCAAGGCGGATCTGCTGAAGGAATTGGCACACAAGGAAGGTTTGCGTCTGGAGCAGACCATTGCGGTCGGTGACGGCGCCAACGACTTGCCGATGCTTGCAATCGCCGGTTTGGGCGTGGCGTTCCGCGCCAAGCCATTGGTCAAACAATCGGCCAAGCAGGCGATTTCGACCTTGGGGTTGGATGGCGTGCTCTATCTGCTGGGCTTTCGCGACCGCGACGGTCAGCTGTAACTGACTAAATGTGGGAGGGGGCTTGCCCCCGATGGCAGTGGTTCAGTCACTGATGTGTTGACTGATTCCCCGCTATCGGGAGCAAGCCCCCTCCCACATTGGGTTCGGTGTCAGGCTTTAGGTAAAGCGATACCCTGGCCCATCTGCACTGGCGAACCCGCCACCAGTTCTTCAGCCCACTTCACCTGATCCGGCCCAAACAGCACAATCGCGGTCGAACCCAACTTGAAGCGACCCAGCTCCGCACCTTTCTCCAGATGAATAGGCGCACGCGCCGCTTCGTCGTAGCGGAAGGTTTTCAGTTCGCGCTTCGGTGGGGTCACCAGGCCAGCCCATACGGTTTCAATCGACGCGACGATCATCGCACCCACCAACACGACGGCCATCGGACCGCGCTCGGTGTCGAAGATGCAGGCGACACGCTCGTTACGCGCAAACAGCTCCGGCACATTTTCGGCGGTGGTCTGGTTCACCGAGAAGATACGGCCTGGGATATAGACCATTTCCCGCAGGGTGCCAGCCAGTGGCATGTGCACACGGTGGTAGTCCTTCGGCGACAGATAAACCGTTGCGAAGTCCCCGCCCATGAACGGTGCCGACAAGGCTGCATCGCCACCCAGCAACTCCAGCACGCTAAAGCTGTGGCCTTTAGCCTGGAACACACGCCCATGCTCAATCGGACCAAGCTGGCTGACCGCGCCATCGGCGGGGCTGAGCACCGCGCCTGGGGTTTGATCCAGCGGGCGCGCGCCATCTTTGAGGGCGCGTGTGAAGAAGGCGTTGAAGTGCTCGTAGGCGGTCACGTCTTCAACCAACGCCTGGGACATGTCTACTTGGTAGCGTTTAGCGAACCAGGTGGTGAAAGCGTTCTTGAACCAACGCACGCGGCACTCGGCAATGCAGCCAGCGAGGCGCGACAGCAAATGGTGCGGCAGCAAGTACTGGCTGAGGATAAACAACTGCTTTTTCATAACTGTCCTTAAACCTTAAATCTCAACGGGGGTGTCGGGGTGGTTGCCCCATTCGCCCCAGGAACCGGCATAACCTTTGACTCGGGGATAACCGAGCGCCTTGGCCACCAGGTAGGTGAAGCCAGAGCGGTGGTGAGTCTGGCAGTGGGTGATGATTTCTTTATCTTTCGTCAGCCCGAGGTCTTCGAGGATCTGCGGCATGTCGCGGCGGATACGCAGGCTGCGTGTCTTGTCCATGCCGGCAGTCCATTCGAAATTTACCGCGCCGGGGATGTGCCCGCCTTTGGCGGCGAGTACCTTCTCGCCGGAATATTCCAGCGGGCCGCGTGCGTCCCAGATACCCAGGTCGGCCGCGCCGAGACGGCTTTGCAGGTATTCGCGGGTGGCCGTGGGGCCGTCATGCAGCGTGAGGCTGACGGGGCCGCCGACGGGGCCGGGCACTTCGGTGGAAACGGGGTATTTCTCCTCCAGCCAGGCCAGCAGGCCGCCGTCGAGGTAGTGGTATTTCTGGTGGCCGATTACGTCGAGCAGCCAGATAAAGCGCCCGGCCCAGCCGCCGCCTTCGTCGTCGTACACCACGTAGGTGGCGTCGGGCGTGTGGCCCAATTCGCCGAAGAGTTTTTCCAGGTCGGCTTTATTGGGCAGCAGGCCGGGAGCCGGCGGCTGGCCCAGTTGGGTGCGCTTGGGGTCAACGAAATGCGCGCCGGGGATATGCCCTTCGGCGTAGCGGGCGGCACTGGTGAGGTCCACCAGAATCAGGTGTTCGGCATCCAGTTGACCGAGCAGGTCGCTGGATTCGATCACCAGCGGCAAGCCAGAGAAGTCAGGCATGTGAGGTCTCCTGGGCACAAATGTTGGCGATAAAGGACGGCGATTGTAGCGCAAGCATTAGGCGCTGCGGTTGGTAAAGCTGTGCAGGGCTTTCTCTATGCACTGGGCGGTTTTGCCGAAAGCCTGCACGGTGGTTTCCGAAAACGGTCCGCCGCCCTGGTCGGCGACCATCAGCATTACCACACGGCCGTTGCAGCTCATCGAACGCAACAGCAGGTGTTCGCCTGTGAACAGACGGCGCAGGATCGGCGGCAGCAAGGCCGAGAACTGCGCGTGGTTGTCCGGCGTGAGGCGTACTTGGGCGGATTTCTCCAGCAGGCGCTGTAGCAGCGTGCTGTTGACCACGTCCAGGCTCAGGTTGGCGGCGTCTTTGGGCAGACCGTCGGCCTGGTGCACGCGCAAGGTGCTCAGGGCGCGATCGGCCATGAACAACAAGACTCGCTGCATGCCGCTGGCCACCAGAGCTTCCTTGGCGCAGGTGGTCAAATGCATGGCGTTGGCGAAGCGGCTCGGCTCTAACAGCAGTTCGGTGCAGCGGTTACGCCACACGGCCAGGGCTTCGGCAGTCGGTGGCGGCGCCGGCAGCAGGCCGCGATGAATCTTCTGCACATTCCACGGCCAGATCAGCGACAGCGCCGGGTGCCAGAGGTCGGGCATTAGAGTGCTGCGGGCGCTGGTGACGGCTTGTTGGTGAGATTGTTGCTGCACTTCAGCCAGCGGTTGCTGCAAATACAGCGCGGTAAGGTATTGCCAGCGTTGAGTGTGCGGGCAGGTCCAGGACTCTTGGGCTGACATCGCCAGGCCGTTGGCTAGCAGCACGGTATTGGCCGGCTGGTTCAGCCAACGGCGCAGGTTGGGTTCGGCGTCTAGCAATTGCTGATGGCGCAACGAGTCGTCTTCACGGGCGATATGAAGTGCCTTGACCAGCAAGCGTTGCTCGTTCAACAGCAGGTTATAGCCCTGGGATACCCAGATCGGTAGGTGCCAGGCTTCGGTCAGGCCGAGGCACAGGTCCAGCAGGCGCACGCCGAACAGCTCCTGCTCGACTTTGCGTGCAGGCTCGCCCTTGTGGATGACACGCAGTTCCCACTCTTCAAGGAGCTTGGGGTAGGCAACGGCCATCGGCCACAGCGGCGACAGAAACAGCAGGCTACCCCAGTGGATGTCTTGCCAAAGCCGCGCCAGACGACTGCCGAACAGACCGTTGGCTTGCTGCGACGCGTGCTGGCTCACCAGCAACAGTTGACGCAATGCTACGGGAATCTCTTGTGCGGGCACCGAGGGCAGACGCGCCAGCAGTTCCTCGGCGCGCTTGAGGCCCAGGCGATTGAGCGCTACTTCGAGGTTTTCCGCCGGCTCCGCCAGGCTGCCATGGTTATGGCTGTTGGCCTCGCGCATGACGCTGAGTACCAAAGCCGGGCTGTTTTGCATCAGCTCGGCAATATCTCGCAACGAACTGCGGCTGTCGCGGATGGCTTTGCACACACGGTCGTGGCTGGCCTGGGGAACTGGCAGCAGCACGTCGTCCAGGCGCTTGATCCAAGCGGCGAGAGAGATAGGTCTTACAGATGGGACTGTCGTTTCATTAGCCATGATTGGGGCGCGATCATCACTTGCGGTCAACACACCCGGAGCGGGCCGAACTGGCTTTTCGCCTTAACGGGCTATAGTCTGGCGCAGTTTTGCCGATAAGAGGAACAAGAGTTTTCCAGTTCCCCCAAATATGTCCATGAACCCGACGGCGCAAGTACTCATCTCCTATGGCTAAAATTATCGGCATCATCGTCGTCTTCGCGAGCGTGCTCGGCGGGTACGTCCTGTCCCACGGTAAAATTGCGGCACTGATCCAGCCTTTCGAGGTGATGATCATTGGCGGTGCTGCACTGGGCGCTTTCCTTCAGGCCAACCCCGGTTACATGACTATGCACGTGGTCAAGAAATCGCTGGCCATGTTCGGTTCGCGCTTCACTCATACCTTCTACCTGGAAGTGCTGGGCCTAGTGTACGAGATCCTCAACAAGAGCCGCCGCGAAGGCATGATGGCCATTGAGGCCGACATCGAGGACGCCTCTGCCAGCCCGATTTTCGCCAAGTACCCGGCCGTGCTCAAAGACGAGCGCATGACCGCCTATATCTGCGATTACCTGCGCATCATGTCCTCCGGCAACATGGCTCCCCATGAGCTGGAAGGCCTGTTCGACATGGAATTGTTCAGCCTTAAAGAAGAGCTGGAGCATCCTTCCCACGCCGTGACCGGTGTGGCCGACGGCATGCCCGGCTTTGGTATCGTCGCGGCGGTACTCGGTATCGTGGTGACCATGGCCTCCCTGGGCGAGGGCGATCAGGCGGCCATCGGTATGCACGTAGGTGCGGCGCTGGTGGGTACCTTCTTCGGTATTCTCGCCGCTTATGGTTTCTTCGGCCCGCTGGCCACCTCCCTGGCTCACGATGCCAAGGAAGAAATCAACCTGTACGAATCGATCAAGGCCAGTCTGGTAGCGTCCGCGTCCGGCATGCCGCCATCGTTGGCAGTGGAGTTCGGTCGCAAGGTCTTGTACCCGAAGCATCGCCCAAGTTTCGCCGAGCTGGAACAAGCGGTTCGCGGTCGCTAAGCCATGGAAAACAACCAGCCGATAATCATCAAGCGCGTCAAGCGCTTCGCTGCGGGGCACCATGGCGGCGCCTGGAAAATCGCCTTCGCCGACTTTGCGACGGCGATGATGGCGTTCTTCCTGGTGCTGTGGCTGATGTCGACCGCCACGCCCGAACAGAAGATCGCCATCGCCGGTTACTTCAAAGACCCGATTGGCTTCTCGGAGAGTGGCACGCCCTTTGTGATCGACCTGGGCGGCTCACCGCAGTTGGCCCCTGAGCGCACCATCAATCCAGAGGTCAAGACCGAATCGCCTCAGGAGAACATCCCGATCGAGCGCGACACCGTCGAGAGCATGGCTGAACAGGTTGAGCAGGAACGCCTGGAGCTGTTGCTGCAAGAGTTGCAGACCAAGGTGGATGAAAATCCGCAGTTGCTGAAATTCAAGGATCAGATCTCGTTCGAGATCACTCCGGAAGGCTTGCGCATCCAGATCACTGATGCCGCCAACCGGCCGATGTTCGATTCCGGCAGTGCGCGGCTGAAGCCGTACTTCGAAGACATCCTGCTGGCCATGGCTGACACCATCAAGGCAGTGCCGAACAAGATAAGCATCAGCGGCCACACGGACGCCAAGCCGTATGCCGGCCAGGGTGACTTCGGCAACTGGGAACTCTCGGCCAACCGCGCCAACGCTGCCCGTCGTGCGTTGGTGGCAGGCAGCTACCCCGACCCGCAAGTGGCGCGCGTGGTGGGTTTTGCCTCCTCGCAGCTATTTGAACCCAAGGATCCGTTCAATCCGATCAACCGTCGCATTGATATCGTCGTGCTGACCAAGAAGGCTCAGCGTGCGATAGAAGGTGATCAGCCACCTGTCGTGCCAACCCCAGGTGCGGGCGCGCCGGGCGAAGTGCCGGTTGACCCGAATGCCATTCCACCAGGGCAGGAGCCGTTGCCGGCCCATGAACTGCGGCAGAAGCTGAACCTGTTTGACGATGGTGGGATGAAGGATCCTACGGCGCCTAAGACGGGCTCGTAAGTTCTTTTGCGGTTGTGATGAGCGGGGCAAGCCCGCTCATCACCAAAAGCCCGCTCACCCGCAACGCGGCGGGCGGGCGGTTTAGTAACTGCTCTCGGGCAAGCTCGCAATAATCGACCGATAGCTGTTCATCCGCTGCTGCTGCACACGGCCATCTTCCAGGGCCTTGAGCAACGCACAGCCCGGCTCGCGATCGTGTTTGCAGTCGCGGAAGCGGCACGTACCGATCAGGTCGTTGAACTCGATAAAGCCGGCTTCCACATCGCTGCGGCTGACGTGGCCGAGGCCGAACTCTCGAATGCCCGGGGAGTCGATCAGTTCACCGCCGCCGGGGAAGTGGAACAATCGCGCGGTGGTGGTCGTATGAGTGCCCTGGCCGGACAGTTCCGACAGCGGGCCTACACGGGTGTCGACTTCCGGCAGCAGGCTGTTGACCAGCGATGACTTGCCAACGCCCGACTGGCCGACAAACACACTGATGCGTCCGTCCAACTGCTGTTGCAGCTGTTCCATGCCGTTGCCGTGGTGAGCCGAGACTTCCAGCACTGGGTAACCCAAGGTGCGGTAGACCGCCAGCAACGCATTGAGCGCTGGGGCGTTCTGTTCGTCGATCAGGTCGAATTTGTTCAGCAGCAACAGCGGGCGAATACCCGCATGCTCAGCCGCCACCAAATAGCGGTCGATCAGGTTGGCATGGGGCTCGGGCAACGGTGCGAACACGATCACGATCATGTCGACGTTGGCCGCTACCGGCTTGAGTTGGCCGCGGCTGTCAGGACGACGCAGTTCGGTGGTGCGCGGCAGTTGGGCGACGATCACGCCGATGCCCTGGTTGCCGGCGCGCCACACCACCTTGTCGCCGGTGACCAGTGCAGGCAGGTTGGCGCGCAAGTGGCAGCGGGATACTTGGCCTGCGAGTTCGCCTTCCAGCGCCTCGACTTCGACCTGCACACCAAAGTGCGCGATCACCAGGCCCGTTTGCTCGGGGCCCAGGTCGCCGCCCTCGAGCGCTTCCACGGCGGAGGATTCACGTTTGGCGGCGCGTGCGGCGCGCTCACCTTGAATCTTTTCGATGCGCCAGTTTTGGCGACGGTTGAGCTGGCGTTTGGCCATTGGTGTTCCGTGTCGATAATGCAAAGGTTGGGTGAAACGGTCGCGAGTCTAGCACGGCCCCGCCTGCTAAACTGCGCAGCTACGCCAAGGTGCCAAGAGAATCAAGCCATGCAAAACCCACAGAACCTGATTTGGATCGATCTGGAAATGACCGGTCTGAACCCTGACACCGACGTCATCATCGAGATGGCGACCATTGTCACCGACAGCAACCTCAACACCTTGGCCGAAGGTCCGGTGATCGCCATCCACCACAGCGACGCCGTGCTCGCCACCATGGACGAGTGGAACACCCGCACCCATGGCAACTCCGGCCTGACTCAGCGTGTACGCGACAGCCGAATCAGCATGGCCGAAGCCGAAGCCGAAACCATTGCCTTTCTGGAACAGTGGGTGCCCAAGGGCAAATCGCCGATCTGCGGCAACAGCATCTGCCAGGACCGCCGCTTCCTTTATACCCACATGAAGGCGCTGGAAAGCTACTTCCACTATCGCAACCTGGATGTTTCCACGCTCAAGGAACTGGCCGCGCGCTGGGCGCCGGAAGTCAAAGACAGCTTCCATAAAGGCAGCACCCATCTGGCGCTGGATGATATTCGCGAGTCGATCGCCGAGCTGCAGCATTACCGCAAGCATTTCATCAAGGCTTGAAATGGGGGCGGCTGACCGGGCGCCATCGCAGACAAGCCAGCTCCCACAGTTGAATGTATTCCCAGGTCCAAATGTGGGAGGGGGGCTTGCCCCCGATGCAGGCAACTCGTTTTATCGCCAAGCGCCCCCTTTTGGTGCCATCAGCAAATGATTAGACTGCCGGCCTCTTTGCAAGGATCGCCATCATGCTGCTGATGCTCTACCTCATCGCCATCACCGCCGAAGCCATGACCGGTGCCTTGTCGGCTGGTCGGCGCGGCATGGACTGGTTTGGTGTGGTGCTGATCGCTTGCGTAACGGCGCTGGGCGGCGGCTCGGTGCGCGATGTGCTGTTGGGGCATTACCCGCTGACGTGGGTCAAGCACCCGGAATACCTGGTGCTGACCTCCGTCGCGGCGCTGGTGACGATCTTTATCGCGCCGCTGATGCGTCAGCTGCGCTCGCTGTTTCTAGCGCTGGACGCCGTAGGCCTGGTGGCCTTCACGCTGATCGGCTGCATGACTGCACTGGAAATGGGCCACGGCATGCTGGTGGCCTCGGTCAGCGGGGTGATCACCGGCGTCTTCGGCGGCATTCTGCGGGATATCTTCTGCAACGACATTCCGTTGATCTTCCGCCGTGAGCTGTACGCCAGCGTGTCATTCCTGGCCGCCTGGTTCTACTTGCTCTGTCTGTATCTGGAATTGCCCAGCGAGCAGGCAATTCTGCTGACCCTGTTCAGCGGCTTTCTATTGCGCCTGCTGGCGATCCGTTTTCACTGGGAAATGCCTAAGTTCGTCTACAACGACGACGTGCACTAGCGCGTAGCGTGTTGGTTCAGCGCCCATTCCACATGTTCGCGCACCAACTCCGACGGGTAATCCCGGCGTGCCTTCAAGGCTTCCAGCACCGGAATGCTCGACGGCGCATTGCCCAGGCCCACCGCAAGGTTGCGCAGCCAGCGCTCGTAGCCCGCGCGGCGCAGGGGTGAACCTTCGGTGCTGCTGAGGAATTTATCTTCGTCCCACATAAACAGTTCGGCCAGTTCTGCGTTATCCAGGTTATGCCGTGGCTTGAAATCGCCCTCGGCGGTGGATCGAGCGAAACGATTCCACGGACAAACGATCTGACAGTCATCACAACCGAACACCCGATTGCCGATCAATGGGCGCAGGTCTTCAGGGATCGCGTTCTTCAGTTCAATGGTCAGGTAGGAAATGCAGCGCCGGGCGTCCAGCACATAGGGACCGACGAAGGCATTGGTTGGGCAGATATCCAGGCAGGCGGTGCAGCGGCCACAGTGTTCGGTGCTGTGTGGCTCATCGACCGGCAGCGGCAAATCGACGAACAGTTCGCTGAGGAAGAAATAACTGCCGGCCTTGCGGTTGAGTACCAGGGTGTTTTTACCGATCCAGCCCAGGCCGGCTTTTTCGGCGATGGCTTTTTCCAGTACGGGGGCGCTGTCGACGAACGCACGAAAGCCAAATGGGCCGATCTGTGCCTGAATGCGGTCGGCCAGTTGCTGTACGCGTTTGCGGATCAGCTTGTGGTAGTCGCGGCCCAGGGCGTAGCGCGAGATGTAGGCTTTTTCCGGCTGGGCCAGCAGTTGCGCCATTTGTGTGTCGCCAGGCAGGTAGTCCATGCGCAGCGACACCACGCGCAACGTGCCGGGCACGAGCTCGTCGGGATGGGAGCGCTTGCTGCCATGGGCGCCCATGTAGTCCATCTCGCCGTGGTAACCCGCGTCTAGCCAACGTTGCAGGTGCTGTTCATGCTCGGCCAGGTCCAGGCCGCTGATGCCGACTTGTTGAAAGCCCAGTTCGCGGCCCCAGTCTTTGATCGATTGGGCGAGGGCGGGCAGATCAGAGGTAATAGCGGGCATGAGACACGGGAAACCACAGGTTAGATGCGTATAATTCTGCCAGACATCGGAGCTTGAAGACGCATGCCGCAGACAAAACACGAAATAACCGACGTTCAGTCCTTGTTGCCCGGCCATTTGCCGCAACTGGCTGCGCGTTCCTCGGACGCCCATAAAGGCCAGTTCGGCCATTTGTTGGTCATTGGTGGCGACCGCGGCTTTGGCGGCGCTGCGCTGTTGAGCGCGGAAAGTGCCTTGCGCAGCGGCGCCGGCATGGTGTCCCTGGCCACTCGCCTTGAACACGTGCCTGCCGCGTTGGCCCGCGTGCCTGAGGTCATGACCGTGGGCGTGAGTTCGGCGAACCAGCTTATGGGCTTGCTGGAAAAAATCTCGGTAATCGTTATTGGTCCGGGGTTGGGTGAGGCGTCCTGGGGTAAAAGCCTGCTATCGGTTGCCGCCAACGCGCTGCTGCCGCAGGTGTGGGACGCAGACGCGCTGAATCAGCTGGCTACCGGCAATGTGAGTCTTCCGAGCGGTAGCGTGATTACGCCGCATCCGGGCGAGGCTGCGCGCTTATTGGGCATTTCTACAGCCGAGGTTCAGGCCGATCGCCTTAAGGTGGCGCGCGCGTTGAGCCAGAAATTCAGTGCAGTGGCTATCCTCAAGGGTGCTGGCAGTTTGATTGCCTGCCCCGATGGACGTGTTTCCCGTTGTGATCAGGGGCATCCTGCCATGGCCACAGCGGGCCTTGGCGATGTACTGGCCGGGCTGGTGGGCGCGTTAATGGCCCAAGGCATGCCTGATTATGAAGCGAGCTGCCTGGCTGTGTGGTTGCACGCTACGGCGGGGGACCGCCAGGGCAGCCTGGGTCGCGGCTTGGCGGCCAGCGACCTGATACCGGCCATTCGTCAATTGTTGGAGGAGCAGTCGCCGTGCCTGAAGTAATCCTTTTCCTGGCCAATGAAGACGCCATGGTCGCGTTCGGTCATCGTATTGCGCAGGTCACGGGCGCAGCGGGGCTCATCTTTCTCGAAGGTGACCTGGGGGCGGGCAAGACGACGTTGTCCCGAGGCATCATTCGCGGTTTGGGGCACGCAGGGGCGGTGAAAAGCCCAACGTTCACTTTGGTCGAGCCCTATGAGATCGGTGCGTTGCGTGCTTTCCACTTCGACCTCTATCGTTTGGTCGATCCCGAAGAGCTGGAGTACATGGGCATCCGTGATTACTTTGACGAAGACGCACTGTGCTTGATCGAGTGGCCAGATAAAGGCACAGGCTTTTTGCCAAAGCCGGACCTGACCATTACCATTACGCCGCGTGAATCAGGACGTCAGCTGAAGTTGTTGCCCCAGAGTGCGCGCGCAGAGTCGTGGTGCGCCGCTTTGGCATTGGAATTTAAATAATTGGTGGGGTTAGGTATGCGCTTTCGCGCGTTGGTTGCTGTCGTAGGAGTGTTGCTTGCGGCAATGACTGTCAATGCTCTGGCTGCTTCACAGGTGAAAAGTGTTCGCCTGTGGCGAGCACCGGATAACACGCGACTGGTGTTCGACCTGTCTGGCCCGGTCCAGCACAGCGTCTTTACTCTCACGGCGCCTGATCGCCTGGTGATCGACATCAACGGTGCGACCCTGGCCGCGCCGCTCAAAGTGTCTACTGCCAACACCCCGATCACCGCCATGCGCTCGGCCCAGCGCACGCCCACCGATTTGCGCGTTGTCATCGACCTGAAAAAAGTCGTGACGCCGAAAAGCTTCTCCCTGGCGCCGAATGCCCAATATGGCAACCGACTGGTGGTCGACTTGTTCGACAACGCTGCCGATGCCGCACCGCCGCCTGCGCCAACCCCGAGCGTGGCAACGGTGCCTGCCGTGCCCGTCAGCCCGTCGCAACCCCAGGTCAAGTTGCCACCGCCGCCACCGGCCCCGGCTGGCAAACGCGACATTATCGTAGTGATCGATGCCGGCCATGGTGGTGAAGACCCGGGTGCTTCCGGCTCACGCGGCCAGCATGAAAAAGACGTGGTACTGGCTATCGCCCGTGAGTTGCAGCGTCAGATCAACGGTATGAAAGGCTATCGCGCCGAACTTACCCGTACCGGCGACTACTTCATTCCGCTGCGCGGCCGTACCGAAATCGCCCGTAAGAAAGGTGCCGACCTGTTTGTGTCGATTCACGCCGATGCTGCGCCGTCGTCCGCTGCGTTCGGTGCCTCGGTGTTTGCGTTGTCTGATCGCGGGGCCACGTCCGAGACTGCTCGTTGGCTGGCGGACAGCGAAAACCGTTCCGACTTGATCGGTGGTGCCGGCAACGTGTCCCTCGATGACAAGGACAAGATGCTCGCTGGCGTTCTGCTCGACCTGTCGATGACCGCTTCGCTGACTTCCAGCTTGAATGTCGGCCAGAAGGTCTTGAGCAACATCGGTCGCGTGACTTCGCTGCACAAGCAGCGTGTGGAGCAGGCCGGGTTTATGGTGTTGAAGTCTCCGGACATCCCATCGATTCTGGTGGAAACCGGGTTCATCTCCAACGCCAACGAAGCCTCCAAGCTGGCCAGCGCCAGCCATCAGCAGGCGTTGGCGCGCTCCATCAGTGCCGGCGTGCGCCAGTTCTTTCAGCAGAACCCGCCGCCGGGCACTTACGTCGCTTGGCTGCGTGACTCCGGCAAGATCGCCCAAGGCCCGCGTGACCATCGCGTGCAGCCCGGCGATACCTTGGCGATGCTTGCGGTGCGTTTCCAAGTCTCGGCCGCGACGTTGCGCAGTGCCAACAACCTGAAGACCGATGAGTTGAAAGTCGGTCAGGTGTTGACCATCCCAGGCACAGAATTGGCGGCGCAGTAATGAGCGAATCTACCTTGAACAGCGGGTCGCGCATTGAGTTGCTCAGCCCACGCCTGGCTAACCAGATTGCAGCGGGTGAGGTTGTTGAGCGCCCTGCATCGGTGATCAAGGAGCTGCTGGAAAACAGCATCGACTCTGGTGCAAAGCGCATCGATGTCGATGTGGAGCAGGGCGGTGTCAAATTGTTGCGGGTACGTGACGATGGCAGCGGCATCTCTTCCGATGACCTGCCCCTGGCCCTGGCCCGTCACGCCACCAGCAAAATCCGCGATCTGGAAGACCTTGAGCGGGTCATGAGCCTGGGCTTTCGCGGGGAGGCTTTGGCTTCGATCAGCTCCGTGGCGCGCCTGACCCTGACATCGCGCACCCGCGATGCCGAGCAGGCCTGGCAAGTGGAAACCGAAGGCCGCGACATGGCACCTCGGGTCCAGCCGGCCGCACACCCGGTGGGCACCTCGGTGGAAGTGCGCGACCTGTTTTTCAACACCCCGGCGCGGCGCAAATTCCTCAAGGCCGAGAAAACCGAATTCGATCACCTGCAAGAAGTCATCAAGCGCCTGGCCCTGGCCCGCTTCGACGTGGCCTTCCATCTGCGGCACAACGGGAAGACCATCCTCAGCCTGCACGAGGCTCATGACGACGCCGCGCGCGCTCGGCGAGTGTCTGCGATTTGCGGCGGCGGGTTCCTGGAGCAGGCGCTGCCGATCGAGATCGAGCGCAATGGCCTGCGTCTGTGGGGCTGGGTTGGCTTGCCGACCTTCTCCCGCAGCCAGGCTGACTTGCAGTATTTTTTCGTGAATGGCCGTGCGGTGCGCGACAAACTGGTGGCCCACGCGGTGCGTCAGGCGTATCGCGACGTGCTGTTCAACGGGCGTCATCCGACATTTGTGCTGTTTTTTGAGGTCGATCCCTCGGTCGTCGACGTCAACGTGCACCCGACCAAGCACGAAGTACGTTTCCGTGATGGGCGCATGGTGCATGACTTCCTCTATGGCACCTTGCACCGCGCGCTGGGCGATGTGCGCCCGGACGATCAACTGTCGGCTCCGATAGTGACCGCTGTGGTGCGTCCGAGCGGTCCCGAAGCGGGTGAGTTCGGCCCCCAGGGCGAAATGAGCCTGGCGGCCAACCTGCTGCAATCGCCGCAGTCGCAGCCTGCTTACACCGCACCGGGCTCTGGGGCTGGCGCGGGCTATCAATACCAATACACCCCGCGCCCGCAATCGACCGTGCCAGTGGCCGAGGCCCAGGCGGCCTACCGCGAATTCTTCGCGCCTCTGCCAGGCGCCGAGCCGGGCGCAGTCGCCTTGCCGGAGGGTGGCGGTGATATTCCTCCGCTGGGGTATGCGCTGGCGCAGCTCAAAGGCATCTATATCCTCGCGGAAAACGCTCATGGCCTGGTGCTGGTGGACATGCACGCCGCCCACGAGCGGATCATGTACGAACGTCTGAAAATCGCCATGGCCAGCGAAGGCCTCAGCGGTCAGCCGCTGCTGGTACCGGAGTCTCTTTCCGTCAGTCAGCGTGAAGCCGATTGCGCCGAAGAGCATCACAGCGTGTTCCAGAAACTGGGCTTTGAACTGCAACGCCTGGGCCCGGAAACCCTGGCGATCCGCCAGATTCCCGCGCTGCTCAAGCAGGCCGAAGCCAACCGGCTGGTGGCCGACGTGCTGGCTGACCTGATGGAGTACGGCACCAGTGACCGTATTCAGGCACACATCAACGAATTGCTCGGCACCATGGCCTGCCACGGCGCCATCCGCGCTAACCGGCGCCTGGCCTTGCCGGAAATGAACGGCCTGTTGCGCGACATGGAAAACACCGAGCGCAGCGGACAATGCAACCATGGCCGGCCGACCTGGACCCAGATGGGCCTGGACGATCTGGACAAACTGTTCTTGCGCGGCCGTTGATGAGTGCCCTGCCCCCCGCGATCTTCCTGATGGGCCCTACGGCCGCCGGTAAGACCGACCTGGCCATTGAGCTGACCAAGGTGTTGCCTTGCGAGCTTATTAGTGTCGACTCTGCCCTGGTTTACCGGGACATGGACATCGGCACGGCCAAGCCGTCTAAAGCGCAATTGGCTCAGCATCCGCACCGCCTGATCGACATCATTGACCCGGCCGAGAGCTATTCGGCCGCTGACTTTCGTACCGGCGCCTTGGTCGCCATGGCCGAGATCACCGCGCGGGGCAATATTCCGCTGCTGGTGGGCGGCACGATGCTCTATTACAAAGCCTTGCAGGAAGGTCTGGCGGATATGCCGCCGGCCGACGCTCAAGTGCGTGCGGAGCTCGAAGAAGAAGCTGCACGCTTCGGTTGGCAGGCTCTGCACGATCAGTTGGCTGCGGTTGATCCAGTCTCGGCCGCGCGCATTCACCCTAACGATCCCCAGCGTCTCAGTCGCGCCCTGGAAGTCTGGCGTGTCAGCGGCCAGACCATGACTGAACTGCGGCTCAAACAAAGTGCGCAAAGTGCTGACGCAGGCGCATCTGGACAGTCACAATTGCCCTATACTGTGGCGAATCTGGCCATCGCTCCGGCAAATCGCCAGGTGCTGCATGAACGAATTGCACAAAGATTCACAATTATGTTGGAACAGGGGTTTATCGACGAGGTCGTAGCACTGCGTTCCAGAGGTGACCTGCATCCAGGGTTGCCTTCGATACGTGCTGTAGGCTATCGCCAAGTCTGGGATCATCTGGATGGCAAGCTGACGTCAGCCGAAATGCAGGAGCGCGGAATCATTGCCACGCGCCAATTGGCGAAACGCCAGTTCACTTGGCTGCGCAGCTGGAGCGATTTGCACTGGTTGGACAGCCTGGACAGCGACAATCTGTCACGCGCCTTGAAATACTTGGGAACGGTCTCCATATTGAGCTGAGTCCTTGCAATTGCCGTCTATCCTTGGGGGTGTGACGGCCTTGAGCTATCTATTTTCCGATTTTTTATTATTGATCCTTAAAGGAGTGCGGCACATGTCAAAAGGGCATTCGCTACAAGACCCTTACTTGAATACTTTACGTAAAGAGAAAGTTGGGGTTTCCATCTATCTGGTCAACGGTATCAAGCTTCAAGGCACGATCGAGTCGTTCGACCAGTTCGTGATCCTGCTGAAAAACACCGTCAGCCAGATGGTTTACAAGCACGCTATCTCGACAGTCGTTCCAGTTCGTCCAATCCGTCTGCCTAGCGCAGCTGGTGACGAACAAGGTGACGCTGAGCCAGGTAACGCCTGATAGGAGTCTCCTTTGTTCTTTGAGCGCCACGGTGGTGGTGAGCGAGTAATCCTCGTTCACTTGGATGGACAGGACCCTGAGGCGCGCGAAGATCCGCAGGAGTTTCAGGAGTTGGCAAATTCGGCCGGCGCCGAGACCGTTGCGTTTTTTAACGTGCCGCGTCATCGGCCAACCGCCAAATTTCTGATTGGCAGCGGCAAGGTCGAGGAATTGCGCGACCTGGTCCACGCCGAAGAAGCCGATCTGGTGATCTTCAATCACACCCTCACGCCCAGTCAGGAACGTAACCTCGAACGTGTTTTCGAGTGTCGCGTGATCGACCGTACCGGCCTGATCCTCGATATTTTCGCCCAGCGCGCCCGTACCCATGAGGGCAAGCTCCAGGTAGAACTGGCCCAGCTTGACCACATGAGCACCCGGCTGGTTCGCGGCTGGACTCACCTTGAGCGTCAAGGTGGTGGTATAGGCATGCGCGGCCCGGGTGAAACCCAGCTCGAAACCGACCGACGCTTGTTACGGGTTCGCCTGCGTCAGATCAAGGGGCGCCTGGAAAAAGTGCGCAGCCAGCGCGAGCAATCGCGACGCGGGCGTTCCCGAGCGGATATCCCTACTGTGTCCCTGGTGGGCTATACCAACGCAGGCAAGTCCACGTTGTTCAACAACGTGACCAAATCCGACGTTTACGCAGCCGACCAACTCTTCGCCACCCTCGATCCGACCTTGCGCCGTTTGGACATTGACGACCTCGGCCCGATCGTCCTGGCTGACACGGTGGGTTTCATTCGTCACTTGCCCCACAAGCTGGTCGAGGCATTTCGGTCTACGCTCGAAGAGTCGAGCAATTCCGACCTGCTGTTGCACGTGATCGATGCGGCCGAACCGGATCGCATGTTGCAGATTGAGCAGGTGATGGTGGTGCTTGGCGAGATTGGTGCCCAGGACTTGCCGATCCTTGAGGTGTATAACAAACTCGATTTGCTTGAAGGCGTTGAGCCACAAATCCAGCGCGACGAGAATGGCAGGCCCCAACGGGTATGGCTGTCGGCGCGTGATGGCAGTGGTTTGGAGCTGCTTGAACAGGCTATTGCCGAATTGCTCGGCAGCGATTTGTTTGTCGGCACCTTGCGCTTGCCTCAGCGTTTTGCTCGACTGCGTGCACAGTTTTTCGAGCTGGGCGCGGTACAGAAAGAAGAACACGACGAAGAAGGTGTCAGCTTGCTGGCCGTTCGGTTGCCACGCTCGGAGCTCAATCGGCTGGTCAGCCGTGAAGGTGTAGTCCCGACAGAGTTCATCGAACAACACACTTTGCAATAAAAGCCTCCGAAAGCGGTTGTGCCGCAGTAGCAGGCATTCTGTAGCATTGGTCGGCGCGCCGTGGGCGCGTCTTTGCTTTATCAGATGGAGAGCGCTATGGCTTGGAATGAGCCGGGTGGCAACTCGAATAATCAGGATCCTTGGGGTGGTAAGCGCCGCAATAATGGCGACCGCAAGGGGCCACCAGATCTCGACGAGGCCTTCCGAAAGCTGCAGGAAAGCCTGAATGGGTTGTTCGGTGGTGGAAAAAAACGTGGTGGTGACGACGGTGGTCGCACAAGCAAGGGCGGCGGCTATGGCCTGCTGGGCCTCGGTCTTGTCGTGCTGGCGTCCGTATGGCTGTACAGCGCAGTCTACGTCGTGGACGAGCAGGAGCAGGCCGTGGTGCTGCGCTTCGGCAAGTACTACGAAACGGTCGGGCCGGGTCTGAATATCTACTTCCCGCCGATCGACAAGAAGTACATGGAGAATGTCACGCGTGAGCGTGCCTACACCAAGCAGGGCCAGATGCTGACCGAAGACGAGAACATCGTCGAAGTGCCGCTGACCGTGCAGTACAAGATCAGCAACCTGCAGGACTTCGTGCTGAACGTTGATCAGCCGGAAATCAGCCTGCAGCACGCAACCGAAAGCGCCCTGCGCCACGTGGTGGGTTCTACTGCGATGGACCAGGTGCTGACCGAAGGTCGTGAATTGATGGCCAGCGAGATCAAGGAGCGCCTGCAACGGTTCCTCGATACCTATCGCACCGGCATCACTGTCACTCAGGTAAACGTACAGAGCGCAGCTGCACCGCGCGAAGTGCAGGAAGCCTTCGATGACGTGATCCGCGCCCGTGAAGACGAGCAGCGTTCGCGCAACCAGGCTGAAACCTATGCCAACGGCGTTGTGCCGGAAGCTCGTGGTCAGGCCCAGCGTATCCTTGAGGATGCCAACGGTTACCGTGACGAAGTGGTTTCCCGCGCCAAGGGTGAGGCGGATCGCTTTACCAAACTGGTCGCCGAATACCGCAAAGCTCCTGAAGTCACCCGTGAGCGTCTGTACCTGGACACCATGCAGGAAGTCTTCAGCAACACCAGCAAGGTCCTCGTGACCGGCAGCAAGGGTGGGCAGAACAACCTGCTGTACCTGCCGTTGGACAAGATGATCGAAGGTGGTCGTAGCAGCACCAGCGCACCGGCCTCCGGCTCCAATGCCGCTGCCAACGAAGCGAGCGCCCGTGCCGCCGCTGACTTGCTGCAACAGCAATCACGTACCAGGGAGAGTCGTTGATGAGCAATAAATCGCTGACAGCCCTGATTGTGGGCGTCGTCGTGGTCATCGCTGCCTGGAACTGCTTCTACATCGTGGCTCAGACCGAGCGTGCGGTGCTGCTGCAATTCGGTCGCGTGGTTCAGGCGGATGTCCAGCCGGGCTTGCATGTGAAAGTGCCCTACGTCAACCAAGTGCGCAAGTTCGACGCCCGCCTGATGACCCTGGATGCACCAACACAACGCTTCCTGACCCTGGAAAAGAAAGCCGTGATGGTTGACGCCTACGCCAAGTGGCGCGTCAAGGATGCCGAGCGCTTCTACACTGCGACCTCCGGCCTCAAGCAGATTGCCGACGAGCGTTTGTCGCGCCGTCTGGAATCGGGCCTGCGTGACCAGTTTGGTAAGCGCACTCTGCACGAGGTGGTATCCGGTGAGCGTGACGCACTGATGGCTGACATCACGCGTTCGCTCAACACGATGGCGGAAAAAGAGCTGGGCATCGAAGTGGTCGATGTTCGGGTCAAGGCTATCGACCTGCCTAAAGAAGTGAATCGCAGCGTGTTCGAGCGAATGAGCACCGAGCGTGAGCGGGAGGCTCGTGAGCACCGCGCCAAGGGTAACGAGCTGGCTGAAGGTATCCGCGCGGATGCCGACCGTCAGCGTCGCGTACTGCTGGCAGAAGCCTATCGCGAGTCTGAAGAGGCCCGTGGTGATGGTGATGCTCAAGCTGCGGCGATCTACGCCAAGGCGTACGGCCAGGACCAGGAGTTCTACGCGTTCTACCGTAGCCTGCGCGCCTATCGTGAAAGCTTCGCAAACAAAACCGACGTCATGGTGCTGGACCCAAGCAGCGACTTTTTCCGCTACCTGGAAAAGTCCAAGTAATCAGCCTGTGATTTTGTAGGGTGCACTCCGTCGGGCGGCTAAAATGCCTGGCGGGGTGATCCTTTCAGAAAACGGGTGTATGATGCGGCAGCCGGGAAATTCCCGGCTTTTTTGCGTCTGCATGTTTGATTCGGCAGGCGTGACAGGTTTTTCGAGGAAAGTGCCCGACGAGGCCGTTTACAGGCCGTTCGTCACGTCGCTCTTGCGCGTGGTTTATGCAGGGGGCGGGTATTTTCTGCTTCACTCAAGGCTCGGCCGAGGGCTGGCCGCCCGGATCAAAGGGGAATGGCGTAATGGCAACGGTAGACCGCTGGCTGCTGCCAGATGGCATCGAAGAAGTACTGCCACCAGAAGCTGCGCGCATTGAAGTAGCGCGTCGCCAGGTGTTGGATCTGTTCCAGAGCTGGGGTTACGAGTTTGTCGTAACTCCTCATATCGAGTACCTGGAATCCCTGCTGACCGGCGCGGGCCAGGACCTGGATCTGCGCACCTTCAAGGTCATTGATCCGCAATCGGGCCGGCAAATGGGCTTTCGGGCAGACATCACGCCGCAGGTGGCGCGCATCGATGCGCACACCCTGCGCCGCGAAGGCCCTAGCCGTCTTTGCTACGCCGGTAGCGTGCTGCATGCTCAGCCGCGTGCCTTGTCGTCTTCCCGTAGCCCTATCCAGCTGGGCGCCGAGTTGTACGGTGATGCCAGCCCGAGCAGCGACGTTGAAGTGATCAGCTTGATGCTGGCCATGCTGCAACTGGCTGACGTGCCTGATGTCCACATGGACCTGGGTCACGTCGGTATCTACCGTGGCCTGGCCCGTGCGGCCGGTTTGTCCGGTGAGGTAGAGCAACAGCTGTTCGATGCCCTGCAGCGTAAGGCTATCGATGAAGTAATCGCACTGACCGAAGGTGTGCCTGCCGACCTGGCTGGCATGCTGCGCGCGCTGGTGAATCTGTGCGGCGGCCGTGAAGTGCTGGCAGCTGCGCGTGAACGCCTGGCCAATGCGCCTGCGCCGGTACTGGCGGCGCTGGATGATGTGCTGGCGATTGCCGAGCAGCTGTCGGCACGTTTCCCTGATTTGCCGCTGTACTTTGATTTGGGCGAGCTGCGCGGTTACCACTACCACACCGGTGTGGTGTTTGCGGTGTTTGTTCCGGGCGTTGGCCAGGCCATCGCCCAAGGCGGTCGTTACGACGATATCGGCGCCGACTTCGGTCGTGCGCGTCCGGCGACTGGCTTCTCCACCGATTTGAAAACCCTGGTGACCCTGGGGCGTGCTGAGGTCGAGCTGCCGTCTGGTGGCATTTGGATGCCCGACAGTACGGACGCAGCACTCTGGCAGCAGGTTTGCCAGTTGCGCAGTGAGGGTCAGCGTGTTGTCCAGGCCTTGCCTGGCCAGCCATTGGCCGCCGCCCGTGAAGCGGACTGCGACCGGCAATTGATTCTGCAGAACGGGCTTTGGCAAGTATCGCCACTGGCTTCTTGAGTTTTCCTGCCGGCCATCGCCGGCACCAAGTTTGCGCGAATGAGGACAAGTGTTATGGGTAAGAATGTCGTAGTCCTGGGCACCCAATGGGGTGATGAGGGCAAAGGCAAGATCGTTGATCTGCTGACCGAACATGCTGCCGCCGTAGTGCGCTACCAAGGTGGCCACAACGCTGGCCATACCCTGGTCATCGATGGCGAAAAAACCGTCTTGCACCTGATCCCGTCGGGCGTCTTGCGCGAAGGTGTGCAGTGCCTGATCGGCAACGGCGTGGTGGTTGCACCTGACGCCCTGCTGCGCGAGATCATCAAGCTGGAAGAGAAGGGCGTACCGGTGCGCGAGCGCCTGCGTATCAGCCCATCCTGCCCGCTGATCCTGTCCTTCCACGTTGCGCTGGACCAGGCCCGTGAAAAGGCCCGTGGCGAGCTGAAGATCGGTACGACCGGTCGCGGCATCGGCCCAGCCTACGAAGACAAAGTTGCACGTCGTGGCCTGCGTGTGGGCGATCTGCTCAACATGCCGCGTTTTGAAGACAAGCTGCGTGAGCTGGTGGACTACCACAACTTCATGCTGGTCGGTTACTACAAAGAGCCAGCCATTGAGTTCGACAAGACCCTGGCCGAGTGCAAGGAATACGCTGAGCTGCTCAAGCCGCTGATGCTGGACGTGACGGCCGAGCTGCACGACCTGCGTCGCGCTGGCAAAGACATCATGTTCGAAGGCGCCCAAGGTTCGTTGCTGGACATCGACCACGGCACTTACCCGTACGTGACCAGCTCCAACACCACCGCTGGCGGCGTTGCGACCGGGTCTGGCGTTGGCCCGATGTTCCTGGACTACATCCTGGGCATCACCAAGGCTTACACCACGCGCGTAGGTTCGGGCCCATTCCCGACTGAGCTTTTTGACGAAGTCGGTGCGCACCTGGCCAAACAAGGTCACGAGTTCGGTGCTACCACCGGTCGTGCCCGTCGTTGCGGCTGGTTCGACGCCGTTATCCTGCGTCGCGCTATCGATGTGAACAGCATCTCGGGCATCTGCTTTACCAAGCTGGATGTACTCGACGGTCTGGAAACCATCAACATCTGCGTCGGCTACAAAGATGCGGAAGGCAATGATGTTGCTCCGACTGATGCTGACAGCTACGTAGGCTTGCAGCCTGTGTACGAAGAAGTGCCGGGCTGGACCGAATCGACCGTGGGTGCTAAGACCCTGGAAGAGCTGCCGGCCAACGCCCGCGCTTACATCAAGCGTGTCGAAGCGCTGATCGGTGCGCCGATTGACATTATTTCGACGGGCCCGGACCGCAACGAAACTATCGTTCTGCGTCATCCGTTCGCTTAATAAGCTGTTGATGTAAAAAGCAAAGGGCTCCTTCGGGAGCCCTTTGTCGTTTCTGTTTGCCAAGCGGCACGACCCTTGCTGTGTTTCTCTTTTTCGCGGTGCTATCAAATTAATGGCACCCGTGGTGGAGGGATTCTTGATGTCTGCCGTTCTGTCGTTGTTACAAAGTCGTCTGTTGCGACCGGTCTTCGTTACCTTGGGTATCGCCCTTTTGGTGCAAGTGCTGGTGGCGGTCGCTCTAACCCGGAGCACCGTCACTGCACTGGAAGCTGATTTGGGTAATCGTCTGGGTATCGATAGCCAGAAGCTGTCTGGTGAGTTGGCCCAAGCCGGTAAGGAGGTCACGTCAAGCCTCGATAGCTTGTCTGCCAGCACTCGGCAACGTCTGACGGCAGGGCTTTCCACACGCCTGCAGGAAGAGCAGAAGCAGCTGCGTGCGACCCTGGAAAAAGACTTGAAGGATTCCGCCAACGACATGGCGCAGCTGCTGGCTTCGGTGGCGCCCCGCGCCATGTGGGACAGCGACGTACCTACATTGTCCGAGTTTGCCCGACGCGCCCAGCGCAATCCCAACGTGCTGTTTGTGGTCTACGACGACGCAGCGGGTGAGCATCTAACCCGTTACCTTAATCGCGAAAATCCGATCAACAAGGCGCTGCTGGAAAAAGGCCAAGGCGACCGCGCCTTGGACAAAGTGCTAAATGCCGCGAAAAACGACCCTTCGGTGTTCTACGTTGAGGCCTCCATCAGCCCCAATGGCGTAGAAATCGGCAAAGTGCTCATGGGCGTGTCGACTGCTTCGGTAGAGGCCGACCTGCAAGCACTGGACAAGCGCTTTGCCGCCCTGATTGCCAGTGGTGATCAGTTGGTCGGCGATAGTCTCAAAGGCGCCGCAGCCGACAGTGCGGCGGCCATGGGCGCTCGCCTGCAGTCTGCACAGGCCACTGCGACCCAGATGACTGCCAACACCACCGAGGCCGTGCAGGAGGCGGCGGGCACGCTACGCTGGCGCATCGGCATGGGGTTGGCGGTGGTGGGTTTCGGCGTATTGGTGTTGATCGCTGTCGTGCTCGGTCGCCGCGTGGTCAATCGCCTGAAGTTGTTGATTGCCGCTATGGATGATCTGGCGGCGGGCGAGGGGGATCTCACCAAACGCGTGCAGATCAGCAGCAAGGACGAAATCGGCGACATGGCCTCAGCGGTCAATCGCTTTGTGGATAAGTTGCAGCCCATCGTGCGCGAGGCGGGCGATGTGGCCCAGCGTACCGGTGTGGAGATTGGTGCCATGACCTTGCGTAATGCCGGTGCTGATGCGGCGGCTGGCTTGCAGCGCGACGAAGTGGCCGAGAGCTTGCGCGCGTTGTCGCAAATGGCCGACGAAGCCCAGGCCGAAAGCCACGCCATGCAGGCGGCATTGCAACAGGTCGTCGATATTCGCCAGGCCACGGATGAAAACTCACGCACTTCGGCTGAAGTCGGCAGCTTGATCGAGGCGTTGGCGGGGCAGGTACAGGCCGGCTCCCAGGTGATCGAACGGCTGGCTCAGCAAAGTGAGCAGATCGAAGTGGTGTTGACGGTAATCCATGGTATCGCCGAGCAAACCAACTTGCTGGCGCTCAACGCGGCCATTGAGGCGGCACGCGCTGGTGAGACCGGGCGCGGTTTTGCGGTGGTGGCGGACGAAGTGCGTGCGCTGGCCAGTAAAACCCAGAGCTCCACCGGTGATATCCAGGCGCATATCGTGGCGTTGCAACAGGGCGCGCGTGAGGCTGTGGAAACCATTGGCAAGGCCGGGCGCCAGGCCAGCGAAGGTTTACTGGTGCTGCGTGAGAGCGAGCGCTTGCAGCAGACGGTGCAGGCTTCGGTAGAACAGGTGCATGCCGCGATCGGCTTGGCTACCCGTGCGGCTGAGCATCAGGCCCAGGGCGCCCATGCGGTGCGTGGTCGGGTGGAGGTGATCCATGCCCAGGCTGAGCGTGCCGCGCAGGCGGTGGTGGAAACGACCGCCAGTGGCAAAGTCCTGGATGGCTTGGCGGCGCAGTTGAAGGCGAGCTTGGGGCAGTTTCGCGCTTAGCATTGCCTCAATAGCGGTTTCAGCGACTCAGATACATCCGCGTCGTGAGCAGATACACCGGCAGCCCCGACACCAGTATCAACAACGCCGCATAAGGGGCTGCCGCCGCGAATTCTACATTCGACGTATGCGACCATACCGCCGTGGCCAGTGTGTTCAGCCCAGTCGGGCTGAGCAGCAGCGTCGCCGTCAATTCCTTCATCGCATCCAGGAATACCAGCGCAAACGCTGCCCCCAGCGCCGGGAAGATAATCGGCAAAGTCACTCGGCAAAACGCACTGAACGACGAAGCACCCAGTGTGCGCGCTGCTTCCTCCAGCTGCGGCGCGGCCTTATTCAAGGCGGTGCGAATCGGCGCCTGAGCCAGTGGCAAGAACAACAGCGCATAGGCGATCAGCAACAACGCAGACGTCTGGTACAGCGCAGGCACGTAATGCAAGGCGAAATACACCAGCGTAAGCGCAATCACCAGGCCGGGCAGCGCGTGCAGCAGGTACGGCATACGCTCAGCCCAGATCGCCAGTTTGCCTTTATAGCGCACCACCAGCAGGCCGACCGGCACGGCCAGTACCAGGCACAACGCTGCACCGCCCAGGGACAGCGCCAGCGAGGACAGAAGCGCTTCGCCAATTTCTGCCACTGGAAAAGCCGCCGACGAACCCACGGCCAGCCAGTAGCCGAGCATGCCCAGCGGAATCCCACTACCGATGACCGCCAATGCCAGGCAGTACACCTGGCCGAGTGGCGCCCACTTGCCCAATCGAACCTGCTCGGCATGCCGCGCCGCGCCTTGGCCGATACGTACATGTCGGCCCTTGCCGCGCACGCGCAGTTCCAGCCACAGCAGGGTAAGGCACATCACCAGCAGTACCGCTGAAAGCATCGCAGCGTTGGCGTTGCTGAATTCCAGCTCGAACTGCTGGTAGATCGCGGTGGTGAAGGTTTGCAAGCCGATTATCGAAAGCGCACCGAATTCCACCAGCATATGCAGCGCGATCAGCAGTGCCCCGGCCAGCAGCGATGGCCACAGCAGCGGCAACGTAATGCGCAGAAAAACTGCCCAGCGATTGAGCCCCAGCGTGCGAGCAGATTCTTCAAGGGAGGGGTCAAGGTTACGCAATGTTGCTGCCACTGGCAGAAACACTAGCGGGTATTTGGACAGGCTCATCACCAGGATCGCCCCGCCCAGCCCTTCAAAGTTGGCGCTCAGGGACACCCAGGTAAAGCTGCTGACAAACGCAGGGACCGCAAACGGCAGGCACAGGGTCACGCCCCATATACGTCGCCCTGGCAGGTTGCTGCGCTCCAGCAGCCAAGCCAGGGACAGGCCGATCACGCCGCAGGTTACCGTTACCCCAACCATCAACGCCAAGGTGTTGCGCAGCAGCCCGAACACATAAGGCCGCCACAGCAGATGCACCGCCTCCGCCCATCCAGCTTGCCAGGCTTTAAGGCCGACATAGGCCAATGGAAGCAGGCTCAGGCCAACCAGAAACAGCACTGGAAGCAGCAGCCAGATTGACGGGCGTTTGCGTCGAGGGCTCAATCCCCTGCGCAGGGCGGTGGCGGGTAGCGATGGGTTCATCAGTTCAAGCCAACATCACGTTCCAGCTCCAGCGCTTCTTCGGCGTTGCCAAGGTCCGCAGGCGTGACTTTTGGCGGTTGCAGCTCGCTGAAAGGCTTAAGGCCTCGGTTGGATTCCATGTCTTTACGCAGCGGGTATTCCGCGGAGGTGTTGGTGATGACCCGCTGGCCTTCTTCACTGGCCATGAACGCCAGCAGTTGTTGGGCTTCCTTGGGGTGCTTGCTGGATTTCAATGCGGCAGCGGACGACACGGTAATCAGGCCGCCGGCATCGCCGTCGGTGAAGTAATGCAGCTTGGAGTCCAGGTTGGTTTTTTCTTTCTTAAGGGCAAACCAGTAATAGTTGTTCACCAGTACGGTGGCCACTTCGCCGTTCTCCACGGCTTTAAGGGCGACCATGTTGTTGCTGTAAACCTTGCCAAAGGCGCGCAGGCCGGTCAGCCATTCTTCAGCTGCCTCTCGACCGTGCAATTTGATGATCGCCACGGCCTGTTCTTGGAACGCGCCGCTGGTGGGCACGAAACCGACCTTGCCCTGCCATTCGGGGCCGGCGAAATCCAGCACGGATTTGGGCAGGTCTTTTTCGGCAATCAGTTTCGGGTTGAAGGCCACGACGCGGGTGCGCGCAGTCACGCCCATCCAGTCGCCGTTGCTGCCGACGTAATCTTTGGGCAGCACGTCGAGGGTGCTCCCGTCGATCTTGGCCAGCAGGCCTTGCTCGCCGAGTTTGTTCAGGGGAGGGGATTCTTCGGTGTAGATGACGTCGGCGGGAGAGCGGTCGCCTTCTTCCACCACCTGGCTGGCCAGTTGGTTGCTACTGCCTTTGCGTACGTTGACGTGAATGCCGGTCTTGGCTTCGAAAGCCTTGGCGAGTTCGTCGCCGACTTCTTTGTGCTGGCCGTTGTATAGGGTCAGGGAAACTTTGTCGGTAGAGTAGGCCGCGGGCGAGAGCAGGGCCAGGCCGAGCAGAGTGATGGTAAGGCCACGCAGAAGGGATGTCTTGGGGCGGGTATCGCGGATCATCATCCGGGGTGTTCCTCACTTGTAAGCAACAAATTCTTACAAGGATAAACGATAAAACTTCTCAAGTGCGACCCAGGAGGGAATCACCTGCAAAGTTTCAGCCCCAGAAACGAAAAAACCCGCTTTCGCGGGTTTGATCTGAATTTGGTGCCCAGGAGAAGACTCGAACTTCCACGACCTTGCGATCACCAGCACCTGAAGCTGGCGTGTCTACCAATTTCACCACCTGGGCTTTATCAAGCAACGTTGCCGCTGTTGATGGGGCGAACTATACGGCGGGCTTTTTGATCTGTAAACCCCTGATTCAATAAAATAAATCGGGATTTACGTTAAAAATCAGAAGCCTGAAACGAAAAAACCCGCTTTCGCGGGTTTGATCTGAATTTGGTGCCCAGGAGAAGACTCGAACTTCCACGACCTTGCGATCACCAGCACCTGAAGCTGGCGTGTCTACCAATTTCACCACCTGGGCATCATCAACAACGTTGCCGTCGTCGATGGCGCGCACTATACGGAGAGGCTTACAAGCTGTAAACCCCTGCTATGAAAAAAGCCTGGAATATTTCGCCAATGGTCGTGCAAGGTGCGCAGCGAGGGCCATTAAGGGCTTTAAAACGCTTGTTGATGCCTGAAATTTCCCGTTTCAATACGCGTATGCCAAACTAACCCACATATAGACAAGGTGAAAACTCTCTAATGGCCGATTGGCAGTCCCTCGATCCCGAGGCCGCTCGTGAAGCGGAAAAATATGAAAACCCTATTCCTAGCCGCGAACTGATCCTGGCGCATCTCGCCGATCGGGGTTCGCCTGCTAGCCGCGAGCAGTTGGTTGAAGAATTCGGTCTGACCACCGAAGACCAGCTTGAAGCCCTGCGCCGCCGATTGCGTGCCATGGAGCGCGACGCTCAACTGATCTACACCCGCCGTGGCACTTACGCGCCTGTGGATAAGCTCGACTTGATCCTTGGCCGCATTGCCGGTCACCGTGATGGCTTCGGCTTCTTGATCCCGGATGACGGTAGTGACGACCTGTTCATGAGCCCGGCGCAAATGCGCTTGGTGTTCGATGGTGACCGTGCCTTGGCGCGCGTTTCCGGCCTGGACCGTCGCGGTCGCCGTGAAGGCGTGATCGTCGAAGTGGTGTCCCGTGCCCACGAGTCCATCGTTGGTCGTTACTTCGAAGAAGGCGGTATTGGCTTTGTTGTGCCGGATAACCCAAAGGTCCAGCAGGAAGTGCTGATTACCCCGGGCCGCAATGGCGCTGCGAAGGTCGGTCAGTTCGTTGAGGTGAAAATCACCCACTGGCCTACTGCGCGCTTTCAGCCTCAGGGCGACATCGTTGAAGTTGTCGGCAACTACATGGCGCCGGGGATGGAAATCGACGTCGCGCTGCGCACCTACGATATTCCTCACGTCTGGCCTGAAGCTGTGCTGAAAGAAGCCGCCAAGCTCAAGCCTGAAGTTGAAGAAAAAGACAAAGAAAAACGCATCGATCTGCGCCATCTGCCGTTTGTCACTATCGACGGCGAAGATGCTCGCGACTTCGACGATGCGGTCTACTGCGAAGCCAAGCCCGGCAAGTTGCGTCTGTTCTCTGGCGGCTGGAAGTTGTTCGTCGCGATTGCCGACGTGTCCAGCTATGTGAAGATCGGTTCTGCACTGGATAACGAAGCCCAGGTGCGCGGCAACTCCGTGTACTTCCCGGAGCGCGTGATCCCGATGCTGCCTGAGCAATTGTCCAACGGGCTGTGCTCCCTGAACCCGAAAGTCGACCGTTTGGCCATGGTGTGCGAGATGACTATCTCGAAAACCGGCGAAATGACCGACTACCAGTTCTACGAAGCGGTGATCCACTCCCAGGCGCGCCTGACCTACAACAAGGTCAGTACCATTCTGGAACAGCCGAAAACAAGCGAAGCCAAGGCTTTGCGTGGTGAGTACGGGCATGTCGTGCCGCACCTCAAGCAGCTTTACTCGCTGTACAAGGTGCTGTTGGGTGCTCGTCATGTGCGTGGCGCGATCGATTTTGAAACCCAGGAAACCCGTATTGTCTTCGGTTCCGAGCGCAAGATCGCCGCAATCACCCCGACGACCCGTAACGATGCGCACAAGCTGATCGAGGAGTGCATGCTGGCGGCCAACGTGGCCACCGCTGAATTCCTGAAGAAGCATGAGATTCCTGCGTTGTACCGCGTGCACGATGGTCCTCCGCCGGAGCGTCTGGAAAAACTGCGCGCGTTCCTCGGAGAGCTCGGCCTGTCCCTGCACAAAGGCAAGGACGGTCCGACGCCGAAGGACTACCAGGCATTGCTGGCCAGCATCAAGGACCGTCCGGATTACCATGTGATTCAGACCGTGATGCTGCGTTCGTTGAGCCAGGCGGTGTACAGCGCCGACAATCAGGGCCACTTCGGCTTGAACTACGAGGCGTACACCCACTTCACCTCGCCAATTCGCCGTTATCCTGACCTGCTCACGCACCGCGCGATCCGCAGCGTGATCCATTCCAAGCAGAACACCCCGCACGTTAAGCGCGCTGGCGCCATGACCATACCGAAAGCACGGATCTATCCGTACGACGAGGCGGCCCTGGAACAGCTGGGCGAGCAGTGCTCCATGAGCGAACGCCGTGCTGACGAAGCCACGCGCGACGTAGTGAACTGGCTCAAGTGCGAGTTCATGAAAGACCGCGTGGGCGAAACCTTCCCGGGTGTAATCACCGCCGTGACAGGCTTTGGCCTGTTCGTCGAGCTGACCGACATCTACGTCGAAGGATTGGTGCACGTCACGGCCTTGCCGGGTGATTACTACCACTTCGATCCCGTGCATCACCGCCTGGCGGGCGAGCGCACCGGTCGCAGCTTCCGTCTGGGTGACACGGTGGAAGTGCAGGTCATGCGCGTCGACCTTGACGAGCGCAAGATCGACTTCGGTATGCCAGACAAGCCAGCCGAACCGGCGGGTCGTAAAAAGCGCGGCGTCGAAACCGCAGCGCCGACCGCCAAAGGCAAAGGAGCTCCTGCGAAAGCAGCGGCCGCCGAGCCTGCGCCAGCCAAGGCTGGTCGCCGGTCCTCCGTCAAGGACAAGGCCCCCGAAGCTTACCGTCCAAGTGACGCAGCGGCGAAAAACGCCGAGCTGCGCAAGAGTCGCGAGCTGAAGCAGCAGTTGCTCAACGAAGCCAAAAGCGGTGGTAAGGCGGCGTCTGGGGGAAAGTCCCAAGGGGCGGAAAAGCCGTCGAGCAAACCCAGTAAACATCGTAAAGGCCCGCCAAAAGCGGGTTCGGCCCCCGCGAAAAGCGGCGGGTCGCGCAAACCTAAGGCCAAGTCATGAGTCTGGAAAAAATCTACGGCGTCCATGCCGTAGAAGCACTGCTGCGTCATCACCCAAAACGCGTCAAACAAGTGTGGTTGGCGGAAGGTCGCAGCGAGCCTCGCGTGCAGGCGCTGGTTGAGTTGGCCACCCAAAACAAGGTTGCCATCGGCCAGGCCGAGCGTCGTGAAATGGACGTGTGGGTCGAAGGCGTTCACCAGGGTGTGGTCGCGGACGTGAGTCCTAGCCAGGTCTGGGGCGAAGCCATGCTCGACGAACTGCTCGACCGCACCGAAGACGCGCCGTTGTTGCTGGTGCTGGACGGCGTGACCGACCCGCACAACCTTGGTGCCTGCCTGCGTTCGGCGGATGCTGCCGGCGCGTTGGCAGTAATTGTGCCTAAAGACAAGTCGGCTACCCTGACGCCGGTTGTGCGCAAGGTCGCCTGCGGCGCGGCGGAAGTGATTCCGCTGGTGGCCGTGACCAACCTGGCGCGCACTCTGGAGAAACTCCAGCAGCGCGGCCTGTGGGTCGTGGGTACGGCGGGGGAGGCCGAGGTCAGTATTTATGACCAGGACCTCACTGGGCCGACCATTCTGATCATGGGGGCTGAAGGTAAGGGTATGCGTCGTTTGACCCGTGAGCATTGTGATTATCTGGTGCATTTGCCGATGGCAGGCAGCGTCAGCAGTCTCAACGTGTCGGTTGCGACCGGCGTGTGCCTGTTTGAAGCTCAGCGTCAGCGTGGTGCCCAGATCAAGGCCAAGGTGAAGAAGTAATTCTGATCCTGATATAGCGTCAAAATGTGGGAGGGGGCTTGTCCCTCGATAGCAGTGGTTCAGTTACAGCTGTTGTGACTGGCCCGCTGCAATCGGGAGCAAGCGCCCTCCCACATTTGTTTTTGTGAGGTGTGGGAGATTGTTCAAATAATCACCAATCACCTTGCGCCCGTTCTTCCCCTTCTCTACAATTGCGCCCCTTGCCCACTCGGCAGGCACGCATGTGCCTCCCTGCGGCAAGATCCATAAGTGTCATTCACTCCTTGTCTGACCGTTTTTGAGCGGCAGGCTACAACCCGTAAGGAGCATTCATGCGTCATTACGAAATCATCTTTTTGGTCCACCCGGATCAAAGCGAGCAAGTCGGCGGCATGGTTGAGCGTTACACCAAGCTGATCGAAGAAGACGGCGGCAAAATCCACCGTCTGGAAGATTGGGGTCGTCGTCAACTGGCCTACGCAATCAACAATGTTCACAAGGCTCACTACGTGATGCTGAACGTTGAGTGCACTGGCAAGGCCCTGGCCGAGCTGGAAGACAACTTCCGCTACAACGATGCAGTGATCCGTAACCTGGTCATCCGTCGCGAAGAAGCCGTTACCGGCCAATCCGAGATGCTCAAGGCTGAAGAAAACCGCAGTGAGCGCCGTGAGCGTCGCGACCGTCCTGAGCACGAAGGCGCTGATAGCGCTGATAGTGATGACAGCGACAGCAGCGATAACGCTGACGAGTAATCCACGGACCTTATTAAGGAGCCTATCAAATGGCACGTTTCTTCCGTCGTCGTAAGTTTTGCCGCTTCACCGCTGAAGAAGTGAAGGAGATCGATTACAAAGATCTCAACACTCTGAAAGCCTACGTATCCGAGACCGGCAAAATCGTTCCAAGCCGTATCACCGGTACCAAAGCACGTTATCAGCGTCAGCTGGCCACCGCTATCAAGCGCGCCCGCTTCCTGGCCCTGCTGGCCTACACCGACAGCCACGGCCGCTGAGACCGGGCAGTCGACAAGTAGTAAGGGATTGAATGCATGCGCGCCTTAGCTGAGTTCATCATGCGCGGTCGTGTGCAGGCCACTCTGGTAGTGGCTGGATGTGCAGTGTTGCCGATGTTGTTTTGGTTGAGTGCTGCTGCAGGTTGCCTTGTGCTTCTGCGGCGCGGTTCGGACGCTTTGAGCGTCCTGGGTCTAGGGTTGTTGTCAGTGTTGGTGAGCTGGCATTTCCTGCAAGACCCGACAGCGCTTCTTGTGCTGTTTGGGAGTTGTAGTCTGGCGTTGGTTTTGCGCGCTGGTCATTCCTGGAATCGTGTGCTGCTGGTCAGCACGGCCGTGGGGTTGTTGTGTGCGGTGAGCCTGGGGACCGTATTCGGTTCTTTCATCGAGTCATTGGCGCAGACGTTTCAACACGTTTTGCCGCTGGTGATGGGTGAGTCTTACGAGAAGTTCTCGGCGGACCAGAAAGCAGTTCTCGCTTCGTTGACAGTCCCGCTGTTGATCATTTCAACGTCGGTTTCGGTGCAGATCTTTAGTGTGTTGTGCCTGATTCTTGGGCGCTACTGGCAAGCGTTGTTGTATAACCCCGGAGGTTTCGGAAGCGAGTTTCGCGCAATCCGAATCCCCAAGCGCGTTGCGCTGTCACTGCTGGCCGTCATGTGTGTCGCTCCGTTTATCGGTTGGCATACCTTGATCTTGTTGCCGTTGTGCGGTGTACCGCTGTTCTTCGCTGGCCTGTCCTTGATTCATGGGTTGGTTGTGCAGAAAAAATTGGCCAGTTTTTGGCTGGTGGGGTTTTACGTCACTGTCTTGCCGCTTATGCACTTGATTGGTCCGTTACTCGTGGTCTTGGCCATTGTCGACAGCCTGATTGATTTTCGCGGACGTTCTGCGCCGAAAGACGCCGATAACGCGAACGGTGAAGGTTAAAAGTTAGAGGATTTTCACATGCAACTGATCCTTCTGGAAAAAGTCGCCAACCTGGGCAACCTGGGCGACAAAGTGAACGTTAAGGCCGGTTACGGTCGTAACTACCTGCTGCCATACGGCAAAGCCACCGCTGCAACCGCTGCCAACCTGGCTGCGTTTGAAGAGCGTCGTGCTGAGCTGGAAAAAGCAGCAGCAGACAAAAAAGCTTCGGCCGAAACTCGCGCTGCCCAACTGGCTGAGCTGGAAGTGACTATCACTGCCACCGCCGGTGACGAAGGCAAGCTGTTCGGTTCGATCGGCACCCACGACATCGCTGATGCACTGACCGCCTCCGGCGTTGAAGTGCAGAAGAGCGAAGTTCGTCTGCCGAACGGCACCATCCGCAACGTAGGCGAATTCGACGTAGCCGTGCACCTGCACGCTGAAGTTGAAGCCACCGTACGCGTTGTCGTGGTAGCAGCTTAAGCAACACCTAACTGGCTGGCACCTCGTGTGCCGGACGGTTAACATCGGGCACGATCCTGTTTACAGGTCGTGCCTTTTGTTTTTCTACAAACCCCAAATTCCAAGTGGCCATGAACGATATTTCAGCTCCTGAGCAATACGATCTGCAAACCGCTGCCCTGAAGGTGCCGCCGCATTCCATCGAGGCCGAACAGGCCGTGCTCGGTGGTTTGATGCTGGACAACAACGCCTGGGAACGTGTGCTGGATCAAGTCTCGGATGGCGATTTCTACCGTCATGACCACCGCCTGATCTTCCGTGCCATCGCCAAGCTGGCCGACCAGAACTCGCCGATCGACGTGGTGACCCTGGCCGAGCAATTGGACAAGGAGGGCCAGACCTCCCAAGTGGGCGGCCTGGGTTACTTGGGTGAGCTGGCGAAGAACACACCATCGGTCGCCAACATCAAGGCCTATGCGCAGATTGTTCGTGCACGGGCCACGTTGCGCCAGTTGATCGGTATCGCCACCGAGATCGCCGACAGTGCTTTCAACCCGGAAGGCCGTACCGCTGAAGAGATTCTTGACGAAGCCGAACGGCAGATCTTTCAGATCGCCGAGGCCCGGCCGAAAACCGGCGGTCCGGTCAGCGTCAACGACCTGCTGACCAAAGCCATCGACCGCATCGATACCCTGTTCAACACAGACAACGCCATCACCGGGCTGTCCACCGGCTATACCGATCTGGATGGTATGACCAGCGGGCTGCAGCCAGCTGACTTGATCATCGTCGCCGGCCGGCCGTCCATGGGTAAAACTACTTTCGCCATGAACCTGGTGGAAAACGCTGTGTTGCGCAGCGACAAGGCGGTATTGGTCTACTCCCTGGAGATGCCAGGTGAATCGCTGATCATGCGTATGTTGTCGTCCCTGGGCCGCATCGATCAGACCAAAGTGCGTGCCGGTCGCCTGGAAGATGATGATTGGCCGCGCCTGACCTCGGCGGTCAACCTGCTCAACGACCGCAAGCTGTTTATTGATGACACAGCGGGCATCAGTCCGTCGGAAATGCGCGCGCGTACCCGACGTCTCGTGCGCGAGCACGGCGATATCGCCCTGATCATGATCGACTACCTGCAATTGATGCAGATCCCAGGCTCAAGCGGCGACAGCCGTACCAACGAAATTTCCGAGATTTCTCGCTCGTTGAAAGCCCTGGCCAAAGAATTCAACTGCCCGGTGGTTGCCCTGTCGCAGCTCAACCGCTCCCTGGAGCAACGCCCGAACAAGCGCCCGATCAACTCCGACTTGCGGGAGTCTGGAGCGATCGAGCAGGATGCTGACGTGATCATGTTCGTTTACCGGGACGAGGTGTATCACCCGGAAACCGAGCATAAAGGCATCGCTGAAATCATCATCGGTAAGCAGCGTAACGGCCCGATCGGGACCACGCGTCTGGCCTTTATCGGCAAATACACCCGCTTCGAAAACCTGGCGCCGGGCAGTTACAACTTCGAAGACGAGTAACCGTACTAAGGGCGAGGAAACAGCTCCCGGATGGTAGATTCGTCGTACTGGTAGTTCCAGCGTAATTCGGCGCCGGCGGCTATGTCCTCGCTGGCGAACAGACCCGTGAGTATCAGTTGTTCGTGTGTGTTGTCGTCCACTTGCGCCTGGATACGAAATTGCGCGGCCTCAACGTTATAGCCCACGCTCGCCTGCCGGATCGGCAATTCGCCTTCGTACTCGAAAATCGTGTTTATCCTTGAGAGCGCGTTGTCTCCCGAGAGCACCAATTGCATATTCACGGCGTGCGGGGTAGTAGGCCTGAGGTTTTTGATCGGCATCAGGTAAGGATCCTGCCTTGCCCTGGCGACGTATAGCGGCAAGAGTTCTCCACCGTAGACGCCCAATGCTTGACCTTTTTTCAGGGCGCGGCGGGTGACGACTGTGGCCTCGCCAATCAGCGACGCTTCCTGTGCACACTTCTGATGAGCTGCGGTGAAGGAGGTGACCTCAAGCTTGTCTTCATACAGGCGGGCCACATTTTCGTAACCTTGCCACCGAATGTAGGGGTGCAATTCGCTGGCGGCGAAGACGGCTTCTGTGGTCAACGATTTGCCGTGGCTCTGTATCTGCCGGATTCGCATAGGCCGGCCCAGAGTGTCGCGCAACGGGTATCGGCCGTTGTTGGCTCGGTCATAGATGCGCCGGTAGTTCTGGCTGTACTGGTAGCCGCGGTGGGTGCGCATTTGGCTAAGCTCGGTTGCAGAATAGTGCGCCCTCACCACGCCCTCTTCGGCTGACTCGTAGTCGCTGCTCAAACTAACCGATTCGGCCGACTCAAACTCCTCACCGGATTCCATGCCTTCCTCCAGCCGTACAGGTGAGTCCTTGCCGCCGAGCAATGCGCCTTTGGCCTGATCAATTTCCCAGCCGCCCTCGGCTTTCTGGCGCAGGTAGGGCTGATAGGCACGAAAGCGGCTGCGGGCATCGAGCAGGCGCCATCCCATGGTGTCGTATTTGACTTGGTAATATTTCTGGTTGTCCTGGATGTAATAGCGATAGTTGCCGTTGGCCAGCGGGGGAGCTTGATGAATGCCGTCTGCGCGTTGTGTCAGGCCCAACGGCGGCGAGGGGTCGCTGAATAAGGGGTCTAAGGGTAAGCCGACTGCGCTTGATGTCTGTGCGGAGGCGACTCGGGTGCGAATGGGTGGCGGGCCTTCGTTCATCACCGACAAGCCGGTTTTATAAAGCGCCTGCTCGAGCGAATCGGCTCCTGAGCGTTGCAGGATTACGCTGCGCTCTGACTCCGGCAGCATGCGCTCGATAGCCCCGAGCAAAGGCATGGGCGCACTTTTGTCATTGTGGAGGGCGTAAAGCTCGCCTTGGCGAATCAACACATCGCGGGCTGTGACCTCCGCGGTGCCGATCCGACCCAGCAACGGGCCGCCGTGGCTTACGTCATGTACTTCGATCAGGCGCGCCTTCGGCCAGCCAGGGATGCGCTCCAGGGTGTGCAGAACAAGTGGCACGCTCTCACGGCTGCGTAGGCATTCAAGAAAAATACTTTCACCCAAACGCGTTGCCTGTTGGGTCTGGGCGTATTGCTCGGCTTCCCAGCGCTGTGCGTTCGGTAAGGTTGTTAGCCCCTCCAGCTGCTGGCGCTCGGATTGCGAGAGTGTGCCTTGCATGTCTTCAAGGTGGCGTTTGGAGAGTGTCGGCGCGGCGGTGTGAAGGCTCTTTTCGGTCGGAGACATCAGTTTTTCATTCGGCGCAGTGAGTAAGGTAAACAGCCGCTGCTTTTGCCCTACGGCTTGTTCTTCCAAGGTCCGCGCCAGGTTTTCGACTTTGGTGAAGTAGTCGATATACACCGGTGGCAGCAGCGCGTTGAATTCGTCTTGGGGCAGTTGCTCTTGCAGTGCGTGCAGCAACTCGCCACGCCGGAAACGCGCCGCGTCTATACGGGTTTCGGCTGTACCGGTGCCATGGCTCAGCACCTCCTGCTGTTGTTCATCGACAATTTTCAGCACGCGGTTGGCGGGCCATTGGGCCAGTGACGTGAGGAGGTGGAATTGAATCTGCGGCGAATGCGGGCTGAGCGTCGTGCCCTCGGCGCGACTCAGGTCGAAGTCATTGATTTCTTGTTCCAGATTGAAGTGGTTGAGGGTATCTAGCAGCAATGGCGGTGGGCGCACCATCTCTTGATGGATCTGACGCAGCGCCGCCTTATCCACGCCGCTGAGCAACAGGATCGGCTCCACCGTCGCTTGCCTGATCTGCGTCGCATCTGGGCCCAGACGCTTAATGAGCTTGATGTCCTCCCACTCGCCGGGCGTTTCGTGCAGATGGCGCCAGCCGCCCACTTGGTTGCTAAGCAGCGGTGGTGAATAGGCGTGTGGGTCAGTCGGGTGCGCCAGTTCCCATTGCTTGCCCTCAGCGGTACGGCGTACGGCGTGGGCGTGATCATCCAGCTTCAGGAACTGCTGTTGTCCGTGCTGATACAAGCCTTGGCTGTCGGCAACCAGATGTTCCGGCAGCCCGTCGGGATGACGGTACGGCGTGAGGTCCGAGTGCCACAGGCGCCAGCCTTTGTTGCGCACTCGGACTTTTATCAAGCCGGCGGTGAAACCTGCGGTCTTGATCGCGCCGGCTGTTGCAGCGGCGAGGGCGAGATTGTCCGCCACATCCAGCAGATCGTTGAGCGCCTCGTCACTGTCGCCGCGGCTCCAGGCGGAGAATCCCTCGTAAATCGTGTCGATCAACTGGGCGGCGCTGACCACCAGCAGCACTTCGCCCACAATCGGAATGAACGACGCTGCAAAGAACAGCAGGGATTTGCCCGCATCGATATAGCCCTGCAGACGCTTTTGCCGGCTCAGCACGTCGACGTTTGCGGTGAGTGCCGCGAGGGTTTGGGCATCACTTTTGATCTGCGCGATGGTGTGCTCGGCGATGGACAGGAACACATCTGCGCTGCATGCGGTGAGGTCCACAGGAAGGTTCAGATGGGCCGGCTCGGTGTAGATCCGTCCTCCCATTTCGATATTGTCTGAGCCGGATTGCTCCGGCGTTGCGTCCAGCAGACTGCCCTGGTGCTGCAAGGGCACCAGCCGCTCGAAGACGGCGCGGTAGTTTTCATCCAGCAGCCGTTCGGCCAGCTTGCGCTTGAGTTCGGCTAGGCTCGCGTGCGGACGTAGCGCAGCGCTTGGATCGTCGGGCGTGTAGAGGATGAACGGGAGGCCGATCTTTGGCGCCTCAATCACCAGCACGCCCGGCAATACCACCTCGTTGATCGTCAGGTGATGGCACTGCATATCCGGGGGTGACCCCGACCGGTACAGACTGTTCAGTTGCAGATGCTGCTTGGCGGTGAGGCGGCGGTTCATATAAGCGATATGTATCGCGACCCCAAAGGCATGCTGCACCTGAGCGCGAAATACCCTTCGCACCTCTTGCGGCGTGCGCCCCGAGGCGGAGCTCGACGACGGCTCAAGCGCGCTGAAGATATGCGCAAGGTATTGGCCGCCCAGGTCCAGATTGCGGCAGAACTTGGCGAATGCCGGGCCAGTGATCGAACTGGATACCTCGCCGGTTGCCGTGACGTTATAAATTGCCGTGCCGGTTTCCATGCCGCCTTCTTGCGCTTCAGAGGCTTCGAAGTTCTGCAGGGCCGCTTCTAGCAGCGTCTGCCGGGTGGTTCTGGCATGGGTTTTTATCAGCCCGAGCAGGTGATGGTTTTTCCATTCGCGCACTAGGATCGCGTTTTCATCGGCAATCAGCGTGAAAAACTGCGCAGTCAGTGCCGCGCGCAAGCGGGGGCGGGCAAAGTCTTCAGGGCTTTGGATCTCGCCCAGCAGCGCTTTGAGGTCGTGCCGGGCCGGGTTGCTGTTGATCAGGCAGTCGCGAAAATCCTTGAGCTGCGAGGCGGGTGCCTGACGCAGCCAGGACGGCAACTGAGGCCCTATCATCGCGTGATGTGCCGCCAGGAGAGGGCGGCGTGGTGGTGGGGTGGGGCGTGTATTCATGGGCTGGGCCACCAGGGGCTGTGGTTGATTGAAACCAGCCTATCGAGGATGTTTTTGCCGATGAGTTAGTGGAATAGCCCCGTATGTGCTTGATTAACTGGGGTGAATACGGGAGCGGCAGATCGCCGGTTTAAAAGCCGACCATTACCGTCGGAATTGGTCAAAATTTGTGCTATATTCCGCGCCCGCGATTTTTCATCTCAACACCGGTCACCGTCATGCAAACAGCCAAGCCGTTATTTGACTATCCCAAGTACTGGGCCGAATGTTTCGGTCCTGCGCCATTCCTGCCCATGAGCAGGGAGGAGATGGATCAGCTTGGCTGGGATTCCTGCGACATCATCATCGTCACTGGTGATGCCTACGTGGATCACCCGTCGTTCGGCATGGCCATCATCGGCCGGCTGCTGGAGTCCCAAGGCTTCCGCGTCGGGATCATTGCCCAGCCGAATTGGCAGTCCAAAGACGACTTCATGAAGCTCGGCGAGCCGAACCTGTTCTTCGGCGTCGCGGCCGGCAACATGGACTCGATGATCAACCGCTACACCGCCGACAAGAAAATCCGTTCCGACGACGCCTACACTCCAGGCGGCATGGCCGGCAAACGCCCGGACCGTGCGAGCCTGGTGTACAGCCAGCGTTGCAAGGAAGCGTACAAGAACGTGCCGATCGTACTCGGCGGCATCGAAGCCTCCCTGCGCCGCATCGCCCACTACGACTACTGGCAGGACCGTGTGCGCAACTCGATCCTGATCGACGCCACCGCCGATATCCTGCTGTACGGCAACGCCGAGCGGGCCATCGTCGAAGTCGCCCAGCGCCTGTCGTGGGGTCACAAGATCGAAGACATCACCGATGTGCGCGGCACCGCGTTCATTCGCCGTGACACGCCCGAAGGCTGGTACGAGGTGGACTCCACCCGCATCGACCGTCCGGGCAAGGTCGACAAGATCATCAACCCGTACGTCAACACCCAGGACACCCAGGCCTGCGCCATCGAGCAGGAAAAGGGTCCGGTTGATGACCCGGAAGAAGCCAAGGTCGTGCAGATCCTGGCCAGCCCGCGCATGACCCGCGACAAGACCGTGATCCGCCTGCCATCGGTGGAAAAAGTCCGTGGTGACGCGGTGCTCTATGCCCACGCTAACCGCGTGTTGCACCTGGAAACCAACCCAGGCAACGCCCGCGCCCTGGTGCAGAAGCACGGTGAAGTGGACGTATGGTTCAATCCGCCTCCCATCCCGATGACCACCGAAGAAATGGACTACGTGTTCGGCATGCCGTACGCACGCGTCCCGCACCCGGCGTATGGCAAGGAAAAAATCCCGGCCTACGACATGATCCGCTTCTCGGTGAACATCATGCGTGGCTGCTTCGGCGGCTGCACCTTCTGCTCAATCACTGAGCACGAAGGCCGCATCATCCAGAACCGTTCCGAAGAGTCGATCATCCGCGAGATCGAAGAGATCCGCGACAAGGTGCCTGGTTTTACCGGCGTGATCTCCGACCTCGGCGGCCCGACCGCGAACATGTACCGCATCGCCTGCAAGAGTCCGGAAATCGAATCCGCGTGCCGCAAGCCGTCGTGCGTGTTCCCTGGTATCTGCCCGAACCTGAACACCGACCATTCGTCGTTGATCCAGCTGTATCGCAGCGCCCGAGCCTTGCCGGGTGTGAAGAAGATTTTGATCGCTTCCGGCCTGCGCTACGACCTCGCGGTCGAGTCGCCGGAATATGTGAAAGAGTTGGTAACGCACCACGTCGGTGGCTACCTCAAGATCGCCCCGGAACACACCGAGGAAGGTCCGCTCAACCAGATGATGAAACCGGGCATCGGCAGCTATGACAAGTTCAAGCGCATGTTCGAGAAGTACACCAAGGAAGCGGGCAAGGAGCAGTACCTGATCCCGTACTTCATCGCCGCCCACCCAGGCACCACCGATGAAGACATGATGAACCTGGCCCTGTGGCTCAAGGGGAACGGCTTCCGCGCCGACCAGGTGCAGGCGTTCTACCCGTCGCCGATGGCCACTGCCACCGCGATGTACCATTCGGGCAAAAACCCGCTGCGCAAGGTCACCTACAAGAGCGACGCGGTGACCATCGTCAAGAGCGAGGAGCAGCGCCGTCTGCACAAGGCATTCCTTCGCTATCACGACCCGAAAGGCTGGCCGATGCTGCGTGAAGCGTTGACCCGCATGGGCCGTGCCGACCTGATCGGGCCGGGCAAGGACCAACTGATCCCGCTGCACCAGCCGAGCACCGACAGCTACCAGAGCGCTCGTCGCAAGAATTCGACGCCGGTCGGCAGCCATAAGGTCGCCAAGGAAACCACCACCAAGATCCTCACCCAGCATACTGGCCTGCCGCCTCGTGGCAGCGATGGCAGCAATCCGTGGGACAAGCGTGAGCAAGCCAAGGCCGCGGCCCAGGCACGTAACAAACAGGCGGCCAAAGAGCGCAGCGATGCGGCCAAGGGCAAGGGCGGCAAGCCCGCGCGTAAGCCGGTTGTGCCGCGTTGATCGCCGCTTGACTATGTAAAACGCCAGCCTCGTGCTGGCGTTTTGCTTTCTAGGCGGTGGGGAGTCTGTTTGTTAAGGTGGCGCCCATTAAATCGCTATCGGGGGCAAGCCCCCTCCCACTTTTTGAATGTATTCACACATCACATGTGGGAGGGGCTTGCCCCCGATAGCGTCAGTTCGGTCTCCACCCCTTCAAGGAAGAACACCCCATGGGCAACCCCCTGGCCGGCATCGGCATGGACTTCAACCGTTCGCAGTTCATGGCGCGCCAGCGCATCGAAAGCCAGATCAACCTACCGCGCCTGTTCGCTGCCATCGACGCCGACCCCGGCATCGTCGGCGCGGGCGTTGTGTACATCGACGCCGACTTCAACGTCATCACCCTGCGCGAATTCAAGCCGATCTGCAGCATCAAACCCAAGCGCATCATCTTGCGCGAGGCGCAGAAGTACATCTCGCCCGCACAGTTTGTGGAGCAGGTGAAGACCGATCCCCGGGAAGGGCGCCTCCAGAAGGAAGCGTTTGACATGGGCCTTTCCTGTAGCGCCGCGGTGATCGGTTGGATCGTGGTATTCAGCGGCAGCGTCGCGGTGCCGTTCACCGCCGGTGCCAGCGCGTTTGTGGTCGGCATTGGCATCACGGCGGCATTGGCCAGCAGCGCTCAATGCGGGTTTGGCGTGGCGCGCACTTATAACGAAGTGCTTGATCCGGATGCCAACGACCGCATGGATGACGCCGCATGGTACGGCGCCGTTTCCCCCCTTCTCGATGCGGCTTCGTTGGTGGGTATCGGAACAGGTGCCTTGACCACGATTCGGTTGCTCAAGGCCAACAAAGCAGCTGCGTTGGGCAAAAGTTGGTACGAGTTGCTCAAGGGCCTGAGCCGCCAGGAACGCAAGAAGCTGACCAAAGAACTGCTGAGCCTGAAAGACCCCAGCCTGACCCCCAAGTTGCTCAAGTTGCAGCAGCGCGCCGGCACGTTGACCAAGAGCTACAGCTCCACCGAAATCCGGCATGCCACGCTGACTCAGCTCAAGGATGCCATCGGGGGGCTGTTGGGGATCTGGGGCAGCCATCGAACCGGCCACGTGGGCACGGCCGAAACTATTGCTATCGGCCTGTACGAGGATCTGACGGAATGAACGGCTTTCCCGATATGGGCGGATTTCTGGCCCGATATTTCCCGGTGTTCATGGGCACTATTTTTATGGCGATCTTCTCCGGTTCGGCTGCGGTGTCCATGGCCGGCGTGACGTATCTGCGCGGTGTCGATCCTGCCCTCAAGTCCAGCTATTCGGGAGGCGCCATCCTGGTGCTGGTGACGGTGCTGGTTTTTGGCAATGTCATGATTGCGCGCGGGTATCCCTGGGCGACGCGGCTCGTCGCGGGGTATTTGGGCGCCTGCCTATTGTTCGTACTGCCGATGATTCAATACGGCCTCAATGGCTGGGTCTATGGCTCGGCCGTGCTGTTTCCGTTGCTGGGGTTATTGCTGCTCAACAGCAAGCGCCATCGTGAAATGCGCCAAAAGCTCTTCGAAATACGCCACCTGCGCCAGGCGGTGATCGCGAAGGGTAAGCGCGGCTGACTGGGTAGATTCGCCACCTGTTTGCACACGCTCGCCACAAATATGTGCAACCCTCGCACCACGGCACCTACGATGGCGCCGTTTTGGTGCTGTACTGCACCGGGTCTTACGATAAAGCGCAATGGCTGCCGCTCTGGCATAAGTCTTGCGCGCGTTGTGTTCATGCCCTGGCTCGCAGGAGGCCGCCGTGTCGATTCATGTCGCGTTGCACCACGTTACGCATTACCGCTACGACCGTGCCGTCGAACTCGGGCCGCAGATCGTGCGCTTACGTCCGGCGGCCCATAGCCGCACGCGGATTTTGTCCTACGCACTGAAAGTGCTGCCCGAGCAGCATTTCATCAATTGGCAGCAGGACCCCCAGGGCAATTACCTGGCGCGTCTGGTGTTCCCGGAAAAGACTGATGAACTGCGCATTGAGGTTGACCTGGTCGCCGAGATGGCGGTGTTCAACCCGTTCGACTTTTTCCTTGAGCCCTACGCCGAAAAAATCCCCTTCAGCTACGCCGCCGATGAGCAGCGCGAGCTGGCGCCGTACCTGGAAACCCTGCCGCTGACGCCGAAGTTTGCCGCCTACCTGGCCGGCATCGACCGCACGCCACTGCCCGCCGTGGACTTCCTGGTGGGGCTCAATCAGCGTTTGGCCACCGATATCGGTTACCTGATCCGCATGGAACCTGGCGTGCAAACCCCGGAGTTCACCCTGGAAAACGCCTCCGGCTCCTGCCGAGACTCGGCGTGGTTGTTGGTGCAATTGCTGCGCAATCTGGGGCTGGCGGCGCGGTTTGTGTCCGGCTATCTGATCCAACTGACCGCCGACGTCAAAGCCCTGGATGGCCCGTCCGGCACTGAGGTGGACTTCACCGACCTGCATGCCTGGTGCGAGGTGTATTTGCCCGGCGCCGGCTGGATCGGGCTGGATGCAACCTCCGGATTGTTTGCCGGTGAAGGGCATATCCCGTTGGCCTGTAGTCCTGATCCATCGTCCGCCGCGCCGATTAGTGGGCTGGTGGAACCCTGCGAGTGCGAATTTACCCACGAAATGTCGGTGGAGCGCATCTGGGAAGCGCCACGGGTCACCAAGCCCTACACCGAAGAGCAGTGGCTGGCGATCCAGGCCCTGGGCCGGCAGATCGACGGCGACCTGCTCAAGGACGACGTGCGCCTGACCATGGGCGGTGAGCCGACCTTTGTGTCCATCGACGACCCCGACGGCGCCGAGTGGAACACCGCGGCCCTTGGCCCCGACAAACGCCGCTTATCCGCCGAGCTGTTCCAGCGCATGCGCAAGCACTACGCGCCCAAGGGCCTGGTGCATTTTGGCCAGGGCAAGTGGTACCCCGGCGAGCAACTGCCGCGCTGGTCGCTCAACTGTTACTGGCGCCGCGACGGCGTGCCGATCTGGCACAACAGTGCACTGATTGCCGATGAGCAAGAGGACTACGGTGCCGATGGCGTGCTGGCCGGGCGCTTCCTGGCCAGTGTTGCCGAACGCCTCAAGTTGCCGGCGCGTTTTGTATTCCCGGCCTTCGAAGACAATTTTTACTACCTGTGGCGCGAAGGTGCGTTGCCTCAGAACGTCACCGCCCAGGACCCGCGCTTGAGCGACGACCTAGAGCGCGAACGCCTGCGCAAAGTGTTCAGCCAGGGCCTGGATAAAGTCATCGGCCAGGTGCTGCCGCTGGCACGTACGGCCGCGAATGACCGCTGGCAAAGTGGGCGTTGGTACCTGCGCGATAACCACTGCCGCCTGGTACCGGGGGATTCACCGCTTGGCTATCGCCTGCCGTTGGCCTCGCAGCCGTGGGTGACGGCGGCGGAGTATCCGTTCGTGCACCCCACCGACCCTAATCAGGACCAGCCGGAACTGCCAACCAGTGCCCAACTGCAAAGCCACGGCGAAGCAGCGCCGAGCGATGAGCGAGTGCCCGAGGTCGACGAGTCCGCTGACTGGCTGACCCGCACCGCACTGTGCGCCGAAGCACGGGAAGGGCGCCTGTACCTGTTCATGCCGCCGCTGGAGCGCGTCGAGGATTACCTGGAACTGGTTGCCGCCATCGAAGCCACTGCCGAAGAGCTGCACTGCCCGGTGCTGTTGGAAGGCTACGAACCGCCGTTCGATATGCGCCTGAGCAACTTCCGGGTGACGCCGGATCCGGGTGTGATTGAGGTCAACGTGCAGCCGTCCGCCACGTGGGATGAGTTGGTCGAGCGCACCGAGTTTCTCTACGAAGAGGCGCGACAGACCCGCCTGACCACCGAAAAATTCATGATCGACGGGCGCCACACTGGCACCGGTGGTGGTAACCACTTTGTGCTCGGGGGCGCGACGCCCAAGGATTCACCGTTTCTGCGTCGCCCTGATTTGCTGCGCAGCCTGATCAGCTACTGGCATAACCACCCGTCACTGTCCTACCTGTTTTCTGGCTTGTTTATCGGCCCGACGTCCCAGGCGCCGCGAGTGGATGAGGCGCGTAACGACGCGCTGTATGAGCTGGAAATCGCTTTCGCGCAAATGCCCGAGCCCGGCGAGGACTGCCCGCCCTGGCTGGTGGACCGCCTGCTGCGCAACCTGCTGATCGACGTGACGGGCAACACTCACCGCGCCGAATTCTGCGTCGACAAGCTTTACTCGCCCGACGGCGCCACCGGCCGGCTGGGCCTGTTGGAGCTGCGCGCCTTTGAAATGCCGCCCCACGCGCGCATGAGTTTGACTCAGCAACTGCTGCTGCGGGCGCTGGTGGCGCGGTTCTGGCGTGAGCCTTACGCACCGCCGAAACTGGCGCGCTGGGGCACCGAGTTGCATGACCGCTTTTTGCTGCCGCACTTTATCGAGCAGGACTTTGCCGACGTGATCGTCGAACTCAACGCCGCCGGCTACCCACTGCGTGCCGAATGGTTCGCCGCGCATTTGGGGTTCCGTTTCCCCAAGGTCGGCGACTATGCCGTCAGCGGTATCGAACTGGAACTGCGCCAGGCCCTGGAACCTTGGCATGTACTGGGCGAAGAGGGCGCGGTGGGCGGCACGGTACGCTATGTGGATTCGTCCCTGGAGCGCCTGCAAGTGAAGTTGAGTGGGTTGCCACCGCAACGTTACCTGTTGACCTGCAATGGCATCCCAGTGCCGCTGCAACCGACCGGGCGAGTCGGCGAGTTTGTCGCTGGCGTGCGTTACCGCGCCTGGCAACCGGCCAACTGTTTGCAGCCGACTATCCCGGTCCATGCGCCGCTGGTGTTCGACCTACTGGACACTTGGATGCAACGCTCGTTGGGCGGTTGCCAGTACCACGTCGCGCATCCGGGTGGACGCAATTACGACAGCTTACCGGTGAACGCCAATGAGGCTGAGAGCCGGCGCATGGCGCGGTTTTTCCGTCTCGGCCACACGCCTGGGAAGCTCACCGTACCGAGTGTTGTGATCAATGACGAATTCCCTATGACCCTGGATCTGCGGCGTTTCCCCAATAAAAATGACTGAGCCCTATCCAGCTGTGACTCCAGATTATGTAGTGAGCGAGCATGCCTCGCGCGCGGCAAGCCCGCTCACCACAAAGCCTGGAAACCACAGAGGGATTTGCAGTGTTTGTTAGGGTAATCTGAGCCCCTTTGCCTCTGCCGAGCGTTCCATGTCCGACTTGCTCGACCGTTACCCGCTGACTGCGGGCACTTATCACGAACTGCTGGATGACAGCGGCGCGGTGCGTGCCCATTGGCGGCGCTTGCTTGATCACCTGCAACGCAGCACCCCCGCGCAGTTGGCCCAGCGCCAGGCGCTGCTGACGCGGCAGATCCAGGAAAACGGCGTGACCTACAACGTCTATGCCGACCCCAAGGGCGCCGATCGTCCGTGGGAGCTGGACCTGCTGCCCCATGTGTTGGCGGCGGATGAATGGCAGCACCTGTCGGCCGGTATCGCCCAGCGGGCGCGCCTGCTCAATGCCGTGCTCGCTGATCTGTATGGCCCGCAACGCTTGATCAAAGAAGGCTTGCTGCCGGCGGAGCTGGTGTTCGGGCATAACAATTTCCTGTGGCCGTGCCAGGGTATCCAGCCCCCAGACGGTGCTTTCCTGCATCTGTACGCGGTTGACCTGGCGCGCACTCCGGATGGTCGTTGGTGGGTGACGGCCGACCGCACCCAGGCCCCATCGGGCGCCGGTTATGCGTTGGAAAATCGCACCATCGTGTCTCGCGCCTTCCCGGACTTGTACCGTGACTTGCAGGTGCAGCACCTCACCGGTTTCTTCCGCACGCTCCAGGAAACCTTGGTCCGCCAGGCGCCCGGCGATGACCAGACACCGCTGATCGTGCTGCTCACCCCAGGCCGCTTCAACGAAAGCTACTTCGAACATCTCTACCTGGCGCGCCAGCTCGGCTATCCGCTGGTGGAAGGTGGCGACCTCACCGTGCGCGACAGCACCGTGTTCCTCAAAACCCTCAGCGGTCTGCGCCGGGTGCACGCGATCATGCGGCGCCTGGACGACGACTTCTGCGACCCGCTTGAACTGCGCACCGACTCGGCCCTGGGCGTGCCGGGCCTGTTGGATGCGGTGCGCCAGGGCAATGTGCTGGTGGCCAATGCCTTGGGCAGCGGCGTGCTGGAGTCGCCCGGGTTGCTGGGGTTCCTGCCGAAAATCAACGAGTTTTTGTTCGGCGAAGAACTGATCCTGCCGTCCATCGCCACCTGGTGGTGCGGTGAAGCACCGGTGCTCGCCGAAGCCTTGGAAAAACTGCCGGAGCTGCTGATCAAACCCGCGTTCCCCTCGCAGAGTTTCGCCCCGGTGTTTGGCCGCGATCTGAACGATGAGCAACGCGAGGCCCTGGCCGAACGCATGCGTGCGCGGCCGTACGCCTACGTCGCCCAGGAGCTGGCGCAACTGTCCCAGGCGCCGGTGTGGCACACCGTGGATGACCACCTGCAGCACCGTGCCATTGGTATGCGTGTTTACGCCGTGGCCAGTAACGAGGGCTATCGCGTATTGCCCGGCGGCCTGACCCGTGTGGCCGCTGAAGCCGATGCCGAAGTGGTGTCGATGCAACGCGGCGGTGCGAGCAAAGACACCTGGGTGCTCGGCGAACGCGCCCCCGGTGGTGAGCAGTGGCGTGCCCAGCGCACGATTGGTGCCCATGACCTGGTGCGCCGCGATCCTTATCTGCCGTCGCGGGTGGTGGAAAACCTGTTCTGGTTTGGCCGTTACTGCGAGCGCTGCGATGACAGCGCGCGCTGGTTGCGAATCGTGCTGGCGCGTTATGTCGACGGCGACGATCCCTTGGCGTTGCTGGCGGCGGTGGAGCTGGGCGAAAACCTGCGCCTGCTGCCGGAAGAGGGCGAACTGCCGGAGCGTCTGCTCGCAGCGTTGCTCGGTGATGACTGGCCATCGAGCCTGCGCGCCAACCTGCAACGCTTGCAGTGGGCGGCGTCCCAGGTGCGTGGCAAGTTGTCCCGCGAGAACTGGCAGGCCTTGGTGGAGCTGCAACGCGAAGCCATGGAGCTGGAAAGTGAAGCGCCGGACTTTGGCGAGTTGCTGGATTTTCTCAACCGCCTGGTGATGTCCTTGGCGGCGCTGTCCGGGTTTGCCCTGGACGACATGACCCGCGACGAAGGCTGGCGTTTCCTGATGATGGGGCGGCGCATAGAACGCCTGCAATTCTTAAGCAGCAGCCTGGCGGCATTCCTGCGTGGCGTCGCGGTGTTCGATCAGGCGGGGCTGGAGTGGTTGCTGGAGTTGGGCAACAGCAGCATCACATACCGCTCGCGCTACTTGGCGGTGCCGCAGTTGATTCCGGTGCTCGACCTGTTGCTGCTCGACGAGCAGAACCCCCATGCCGTGCTGTTCCAGCTCAAATTGGTCAGTCGCACTTTGCGTCGCCTTAATGATGATTTTGGTGTGCCACGGGAAACAGGCTTGGCGCCCTTGGTGGAGCGCCTGGCGCGTTTCGACTTGGGTTGCCTGGAGAACCCGCTGTTTGGCGAGTCCAGCGTACGTGCTGCGTTGGACGGCCTGGCCGACCTGCTGCAAGCGGTGGCCGATGAAAGCGGGCAAGTGTCGGATCGCCTCGCGTTGCGCCATTTTGCCCATGTGGATGATGTCAGCCAGCAAACGGTGTCGGTGTAATGAGCGCGCGCTATCAGATTTTCCACGATACCCACTACCACTACGACAGCCCGGTGTCCCTGGCCCAGCAGTTGGCGCACTTATGGCCACGACCCTGTGCCTGGCAACGCTGCACGTCGCAACAACTGGATATCAGCCCGGAGCCGACCTCGCGCCGCGATGAGCTGGATGTATACGGCAACCCGATCACCCGCCTGGCGTTCGAGCGGCCTCACGATGAATTGCTGGTCAACGCTGGGCTGACCGTGGAGGTGCTGGCGCGGCCTGTACTGGATTTTCGGCAGTCGCCGGCCTGGGATCAGACCCGTGACAGTCTGACCTACAGCAGCCAGCCGATGACCCCTGAGCGAATCGAAGCCTGTCGGTATCGCTTTGAATCACCCTACGTGCACCTGAAAAAAACCTTCGTCGAGTTCTCCGAAAGTTGTTTTCCCCCTGGCGAACCCTTGTTGTTGGGCGTGCAGGCGCTGATGGAAAAGATTTTCAGTGAATTCACCTTCGATGCCGAAGCGACCCAAGTCGCCACACCGCTGGTGGAAGTGCTGGAACGCCGCCGTGGCGTGTGCCAGGACTTCGCCCACCTGATGCTCGCCTGCCTGCGCTCGCGGGGCTTGGCTGCGCGGTATATCAGCGGCTACCTGCTCACCCAGCCACCGCCCGGCCAGCCACGGCTGATCGGTGCTGATGCGTCCCACGCGTGGGTATCAGTGTTTTGCCCGGTGTCAGGCTGGGTGGATTTTGATCCGACGAACAATGTGCAGCCGGCACTGGAGCACATCACCTTGGCCTGGGGCAGGGACTTTTCCGATGTGTCGCCGTTGCGTGGGGTAATTCTGGGGGGAGGGAACCATGACCCGGAGGTGCGGGTGACGGTGATGCCGCTGGAATAACGGTGGAGTGTGGTGAGACAGGGGGGGCCTGCTCACCACAACAGAATTTATTCAGCCGGGTCTTTCGGGGTTTCGGTCTCGTCTGCTGCCACTTCACCTTCCGCGTCCGGGTTCAGTGCGCCCGCTTCTTCATCGACAGCGGCTTTCTTGCGTTGCAGTTTTTCCTCTTTCTTCTGTTCCTTGGCCAAGTCTCTCTGACGTTTGGCGAAGGAGTAATTAGGTTTGGCCATGGGCGATCCTCTAGGGTCGAAGGTGAGGGTGGCGGCGCGCAGCTGCCTTGTGACGACATGGTAGCAGCTTCAAGGGGCGCTTTGCCTTCACTTACCGCAGGCGTACGCGGCCAGCAGGCCATTGAACAGGTGATTGAGGCGCATGGTTCGGACTCCAGTGGGTGATGGGCCGATCATAGGCAGGTACTGCTACTTTGGCTGGTAGATTGTGTTGATAAGTCTGATAGCCTAAAGTTGTATACAATCTGTTGATTCAGATCATAAGAATTCAAGCCTGCTTGAGGCACCCTTACCGCAATCCGCGTTTTATAAACCCTGCCTTGGAGATTCACATGTTTGCCAAACTCGTTGCTGTTTCCCTGCTGACTTTGGCCAGTGGCCAGTTGTTTGCCGCAGAGTGCAATGTCACCGTCGACTCCACCGATCAGATGTCCTTCAACACCAAGGAAATCGTGATCGACAAGAGCTGCAAGACGTTCACCGTGAACCTGGAACACTCGGGCAGCTTGCCGAAAAACGTCATGGGCCATAACTGGGTGCTGACCACTGCCGCCAACATGCAACCGGTTGCCACTGACGGCATGGCCGCTGGCATCGACAAGAACTACCTGAAAGAGGGTGACGACCGCATCATCGCCCACACCAAGCTGATCGGTGCCGGCGAGAAAGATTCGGTGACTTTCGATGTTTCCAAGCTGGCTGCTGGTACGGACTACGCGTTCTTCTGCTCGTTCCCAGGCCACATCTCGATGATGAAAGGCACTGTGGTCGTCAAGTAAGACCGGGTTATCGTTTATCGGGAGCAAGCCCCCTCCCACACTTGACCGAGTTCCAACATGAGAATGCGATCAAATGTGGGAGGGGGCTTGCCCCCGATAGCGGCCTGCCAATCAACACAAAAATATCTGGCTCACCTCACGGCGCAAACGGCATCACCCGCTTGTGCTCAGTCTTGCGATAGGTCTCGCAGATAATCCTGAACGCCTCTTCGCGCACCGGCTCACCGTGCAGGAACGCATCGATCTCGGCATACGTCACGCCATGTGACGCTTCATCCGGCTTACCTGGCGACAGGTCTTCAAGGTCGGCCGTCGGCACCTTCTCTACCAACGACTCCGGCGCGCCAAAGTGCCGTGCAATCGCGCGTACCTGGTTTTTTACCAGCCCGCTCAACGGCGCCAGATCGCATGCACCGTCACCGAACTTGGTGAAAAACCCCATCACCGCTTCCGCCGCATGGTCGGTGCCGATCACCAAACCACCGGCCGCGCCGGCGATGGTGTATTGCGCCACCATCCGCATGCGCGCCTTGGTGTTGCCAAGCACGAAGTCACGGGACACCGCCGCCTTGCCTTCAAACGCCGCCACTTCACTGGCCAGGGCTTTCACCGCCGGGCCGATGTTCACGGTGTGGCGCTCGTCGGGCTCGATAAAGTCCACCGATGCCTGGGCGTCGATTTCGTCGAACTGGGTTTCGTAGGGCAGGCGCACGGCAATAAAGCGGTAGGCCTCGTCACCGGTGCTGGCGCGCAGTTCTTGCATCGCGCGCTGGGCCAACAGGCCGGCGGTCAGGGAATCGACGCCACCACTGATGCCCAGCACCAATGTCTTGAGTCCGGAATTGCGCAGGCAGTCCTGGATAAAGGTCACGCGTCGGGCAACCTCGGCCTCAAGGGCGGCTTGGTCGTTGAACGGCGCTTGCACCTTGAGCTGTTCAGCAATCTCGCGCTGTACGGCTTGCATGATTCACTCCTTGCTGGAAATGGCAGGTACTTTGAAAACGTGACGCAAATAGGCGACAAAATTCGGGTCGGTGCAGTGGGTCTTGCCCGCTTCATCGGAGATTTTGGCGACGGGCTGGCCGTTGCAGGCGGTCATTTTAAGCACGATGCTCATCGGTTCCACCCCTGGAATATCGCAGGTCAGGTTGGTGCCGATGCCGAAGCTCACATTAATGCGACCGCGCAGCGCACGGAAAATCTCCAAGGCCTTGGGCAGCGACAGGCTGTCGGAGAACACCAGGGTTTTGCTCATCGGCTCGATACCCAGCTTGTGGTAGTGAGCGATGGCTTTTTCCGCCCACTGCACCGGGTCCCCAGAATCGTGGCGCAGGCCGTCGAACAGCTTGGCGAAGTACAAGTCGAAGTCGCCGAGGAACGCGTCGGTGGTGATGCAATCGGTCAGGGCGATGCCCAGCAGGCCACGGTATTCGCGGACCCAGCAATCGAGGGCGGCGATCTGACTGTCGATCAGGCGTGGGCCGAGTTGCTGGTGGGCCATGATCCATTCGTGGGCCATGGTACCCAGGGGCTTCATGTCCAGCTCGCGGGCCAGATGCACATTGCTGGTGCCGACAAAGCGCCCGGGGAAGTCATGCTTGAGCACATTGACCACTTCTTCCTGCACCCGGTACGAAAAGCGTCGGCGCGTGCCGAAGTCGGCCACTTGCAGCTCCGACAGTTCCTCGCTGCTGGCATTCGCCGTCAGCCAATCGAACTTGCGGTACAACTGCTCGCGGGCCTGTTCGAGGATCACGGTCTGGTAGCGGTAGCGGTTACGCACTTCGCTGACGATGGCCAGCATCGGCACTTCAAACAGGATCACATGCAGCCACGGCCCGCGCAGGCGGATAAACAACTCGCCGTTCTCGATGCCGGTCTGCACATAACGCAGGTTGAAGCGGAATAGCCCGAGGAAGCGCAGGAAGTCCGGCTTCATAAAGCTGATGCGTTCCAGGAAGCCCAGTTGGTCCGGGCTCAGGCTCAGCTCGGCGAGGCGTTCGATCTGGTAGCGAATCTCCGCCAGGTACGGGCGCAGGTCCTCGCTGTTACGGCAACGGAATTCCCATTCAACTTCCACGTTGGGGTAGTTGTGCAGCACCGCCTGCATCATGGTCAGCTTGTAGAAGTCGGTGTCGAGCAGGTTCTGCACGATGCGATCGGCAAACACACTCTCGCTCATAACGGGAATCTCCAGACGGGTCGGCGATGGACGCCGGCCTTTACGCACAATTAAGGAAGGGGGCTAGTGGCGCATAGACCTGTGGGGTTTTGCCAGTGATTTTTTCAGTGAGGCCACTGGCGTCATCGGGGGCAAGCCTCCTCCCACACTTGGAATGTGTTTCAAATGTGGGAGGAGGCTTGCCCCGATGGCGGTATTCCAGGCACTAAAGAACCTGCTCCATCATCCACTTCACAAACTCGCGCACCTTGGGCACTTCCGCCGAATGCTCGGGATAGGCCAGGTAATACGCATCCTGGCTCGGCATCGCGTGCTGCCAGGGGATCACCAACTTGCCGTCGGCCAGTTCTTCTTCCACCAGAAACCGCGGCAGCAGCGCTACACCGCAGCCTACCTGCGCCGCTCGAATGCACATATAAAAGGTGTCGAAACGCGGCCCGTGGTAGCTGTGCTCGGTGTGATACCCCTGATCGGCGAACCAGTCATGCCAGCCCTGGGGGCGTGAGGCGTTTTGCAGCAGCACCAGTTCGCTCAGTTGCGTGGGGTCGTTGAAGGGCTTCGCGGGCAGACTTTCCGGTGCACACACCGGCACCAGTTCTTCGCTGAACAGCTTCAGGCTCTCGGTGCCGGGGCGCGAGCCCTGGCCGAAGTAGAAGGCCATGTCGGCCTTGCCTTGCAGCAGTTCGTCCGGCTCCTGCTCGTTGCACAGGTCCAGGTGGATCTGCGGATGGCGCAACCGCCAACCCTTGAGGCGCGGCACCAGCCAGCGCGCGCCGAAGGTGTAAGGCGTGGACACGCGCAGTACTTCGGTCTCGCCGCCGTAGGAGCGCAGGTAGTGGGTGGACATCTCCACTTGCGTGAGGATCTTGCGCACTTCCACCAGGTACAGGTCGCCCGCCGGGGTCATCTGCAAGCGGCGACGCACGCGGCGAAACAGCAGGTGTTGCAGCAGCTCTTCCAACTGCGCCACCTGTTTGCTGACCGCGCTTTGCGTGAGGTTCAACTCCTCGGCGGCGCGGGTGAAGCTCAGGTGGCGGGTGGCTGCTTCGAAACACTGCAGGGCGGTGATCGAGGGCAAATGTCTTTTGTTCAGCACGGCGTGCCTCTTTTTATGCTTTGCATGAATAAACGGAATGATATCTCGCCTAATCGTCGTTTGTTGGCAAGTCTTGAGCCAGCTACAAATAAGGTCTGGATCGCCGTGCGCGCCGCGGCGCGAATTTTCTGTTTGCAGTTTGAAGGAGTGACCTATGGTTGCCGCATTGCTTGATCGTCTCGGGGTGAACCCGTCGCTGTACCAGACGGGCAAACAGCCCGTGCACTCGCCGATTGATGGCAGCCAAATCGGCAGTGTGCATTGGGAAGGTGCCGCCGAGGTGGAGCAACAGGTCAGTCGCGCCGAGCATGCATTCGACGCCTGGCGCAAAGTACCGGCGCCGCGTCGCGGTGAGCTGGTGCGCCAATTCGGCGACGTGCTGCGCGAATACAAGGCCGACCTGGGCGAACTGGTGTCCTGGGAAGCGGGCAAGATCACCCAGGAAGGCCTGGGTGAAGTGCAGGAAATGATCGACATCTGCGATTTCGCGGTCGGTCTGTCGCGTCAGTTGTACGGCTTGACCATCGCTTCCGAGCGCCCAGGCCACCACATGCGTGAAACCTGGCACCCGCTGGGCGTGGTCGGCGTCATCAGCGCCTTCAACTTCCCGGTCGCCGTGTGGGCATGGAACACCGCCCTGGCCCTGGTGTGCGGCAACGCCGTGATCTGGAAACCCTCGGAAAAGACCCCGCTCACGGCCCTGGCTTGCCAGGCGCTGTTCGAGCGCGTGCTGAAGAAATTCGACGGCGCCCCTGAGTATCTGAGCCAAGTGATCATCGGTGGTCGCGATGCAGGCGCCGCGCTGGTGGATGACCCGCGTGTGGCGTTGATCAGCGCCACCGGCAGCACGCGCATGGGCCGCGAAGTGGCGCCGAAAGTCGCCGCACGTTTCGCCCGCAGCATCCTGGAACTGGGCGGCAACAACGCGATGATCCTCGGCCCAAGCGCCGACCTGGACATGGCCGTGCGCGCCATTCTGTTCAGCGCCGTTGGGACCGCCGGCCAGCGCTGCACCACCCTGCGCCGCCTGATTGCCCATGAATCGGTCAAGGAAGAAATCGTCACTCGCCTCAAGGCCGCCTATTCCAAAGTGCGCATCGGCCACCCGCTGGAAGGCAACCTGATCGGCCCGCTGATCGACAAGCACGGTTTCGACAACATGCAGGACGCGCTGGAGCAAGCGCTGAGCGAAGGCGGCAAAGTGTTCGGCGGCAAGCGCCAGTTGGAAGACACATTCCCCAACGCCTACTACGTGTCGCCGGCCATTGTGGAGATGCCTGAGCAAAGCGACGTGGTGTGCACCGAAACCTTCGCGCCGATTCTGTATGTCGTCGGCTACACCGACTTCGCCGAAGCCCTGCGCCTGAACAACGCGGTGCCCCAAGGTCTGTCCTCGTGCATCTTCACCACTGACGTGCGTGAAGCCGAGCAGTTCATGTCGGCAGTCGGCAGTGACTGCGGCATTGCCAACGTCAATATCGGCCCAAGCGGCGCAGAAATTGGCGGCGCGTTTGGCGGTGAAAAAGAGACCGGCGGCGGTCGTGAGTCGGGTTCGGATGCGTGGCGCGGGTATATGCGCCGCCAGACCAATACCGTGAACTACTCGCTGGAACTGCCGCTGGCCCAGGGCATCACCTTCGACTGATTTCCTCAAGTCGGAGTGAGGTCAGCGTGGGAGGGGGCTTGCTCCCGATGGCGGTGAATCAGGTTTGAAGTGTTGCCTGATACACCGCCATCGGGAGCAAGCCCCCTCCCACATGTGACCTCATTTACAGTTCGGAATAGATGTTTGTTGGGTCTCACCGGAGTCTGGCAATGGCATTACGCGAAACGTGTTTGTGGGAACACCTCACCCCTGGCCGGCCGGATCGCGCCGCGCTCAAGGGCGAGGTCAAGGTGGATGTGTGCGTGATCGGCGCCGGCATCACCGGATTGTCGGCCGCCATTCACTTGCTGGAACAGGGTAAAAGCGTCGCCGTGCTGGAGGCTCATCGCACTGGCCACGGCGGTTCGGGGCGCAATGTCGGGCTGGTGAACGCCGGTTTATGGATCCCCCCGGACGACATCGAAGCCGGTTTCGGCGAAGCGGTGGGCAGCCAGCTCAACCGCATGTTGGGCGCGGCACCGTCTCTGGTGTTCAGCCTCATCGACAAATACAACATCGATTGCCAACTGCGCCGCGAGGGCACCTTGCACATGGCGCACAACGCCCGTGGCGAGGCGGATTTGCGCAGTCGTGAAGAACAATGGAAGCGCCGTGGCGCGCCAGTTGAGTTGCTCACCGGTCAGGCCTGCGAGCAAGCCACCGGCACTAAAAAAATTGCCGCCGCCTTGCTGGATCGGCGTGCGGGCACCTTGAATCCCATGGCCTACACCTCTGGGCTGGCCAATGCTGCGGTCGGGCTCGGCGGGCAGTTGTTTGACCATTCACCGGTCACCCAATTGGAGCGCCAAGGTCCACTTTGGTCGGTTCAGACCCAGCACGGGGCAGTGCAGGCTGCACAAGTGGTCGTTGCCTCCAATGCCTACACCGAAGGCGAATGGACCGAGCTGCGGCGTAACTTTTTCCCCGGTTATTACTATCAGGTCGCGTCGGCCCCGCTCACCGACGAAGCCGCCCAGCAGATTCTCCCTGGCGGCCAGGGATCGTGGGACACGCGTCAGGTATTGAGCAGTATCCGCCGCGATGCCGATGGTCGTTTATTGCTCGGCAGCCTGGGCAATGGCAACCAGAAACCGGCGTGGTTCCTCAAGGCGTGGGCCGATCGGGTGCAGCAACACTACTTCCCGTACCTCAAATCGGTGCAGTGGGAATTCACCTGGACCGGCTGCATCGCGTTCACCCCCGATCACTTGATGCGCCTGTTCGAACCGGCCCCTGGACTGGTCGCTGTTACGGGCTATAACGGACGCGGCGTGACCACCGGCAGTGTGGTCGGCAAGGCGTTCGCCGACTACTTGTGTCACCAGGATCCCCTAGCGCTTCCGATTCCCTTCGCGCCCATGCAACCGTTGGCCGGAGTGGGTCTGCGCAGTTGCCTGTACGAGGCGGGATTCTCGCTGTATCACGCCGGGCAATGCTTGAGGATCGTGATCTGATCAGCGAAATACCGCTCAGAAGCCTGCATTTTCTTAGCAGGCTACTAATCTGTATTGGTGCAGGTCGTAGCAATCACGCACTGTAAATGTGCAGTTCCGTTACGCACGCTGTTACAGGTGTGGAGCGGGGTGTTTATCCATTCGGTTGCAGGTGCGACCCGTCACGGTTGTACTTTTTTAACTGGCTGGTTGCACCTGTCGAGGCTAGAGGGTTGCACGTCCTGGCAAGCGGCGTCGAAACGCCTGTAATAACAATGACACCGTGTCTTTTTGAAGAATAAAAACGTAATGGCACGGGGCTTGCTCTGAGCTTTCAGTGAAAAGTTTGAACGCAAGTTGTAGTGCCAAAAATCAAAAATATCGGAGCACCACTCATGTCCCAGACGTTTTACAAGAAAGGTTTTCTGGCCCTCGCCGTTGCAGCGGCGCTGGGTGTTTCTACGTTTGTTCAAGCTGATGTGAAGATTGGTGTAGCGGGGCCGATGACCGGCGCCAACGCCTCGTTCGGTGAGCAGTACATGAAGGGTGCCCAGGCGGCAGCCGAGGTGATCAACAAGGCCGGTGGCATCAACGGCGAGAAAGTTGTGCTGGTGGCAGGCGACGATGCCTGTGAGCCGAAACAGGCCGTTGCCGTGGCCAACCGCCTGGCTGACCAGGACAAAGTGATTGGCGTAGTCGGGCACTTCTGCTCGTCGAACACTATCCCGGCCTCCGAGGTTTACGACGAAGCGGGCATCATCGCGATCACCCCAGGCTCTACCAACCCACAAGTGACCGAACGTGGCCTTGGCGCCATGTTCCGTATGTGCGGCCGTGACGACCAGCAAGGCATCGTCGCCGGCGACTACATCGTCGATGTGCTCAAGGGCAAGAAAGTCGCGGTCATCAACGACAAGGACACTTACGGCAAAGGCCTGGCCGACGCCACCGCTGCCCAGTTGACCAAGCGCGGCGTCAAGCCGGTGCTGGAAGAAGGCCTGACCCGTGGCGAGAAGGACTTCAGTGCGCTGGTCACCAAGATCCGCTCCCTGGGCGCAGACGTCGTGTACTTCGGTGGCCTGCATCCGGAAGCCGGTCCATTGGTTCGCCAGATTCGTGAAGCTGGCCTGAAAGACGTCAAGTTCATGTCCGATGACGGCGTGGTGACTGATGAACTGGTGGCCACCGCTGGCGGCGCGCAATACGTCGATGGCGTCTACATGACCTTTGGTGCCGACCCGCGCCTGCTGCCCGACAGCAAGGCTGTCGTGGAAGAGTTCCGCAAGGCCGGCTACGAGCCAGAAGGCTACACCCTGTACGCCTACGCCTCGCTGCAGGCCCTGGCCGCCGGCTTCAACGGCGCCAAGTCCAACAAGGGCGAAGACGCGGCCAAATGGCTGAAAGCGCACCCGGTCAAAACCGTGATGGGCGAGAAGACCTGGGACGCGAAGGGCGACCTGAAAATCTCCGACTACGTGGTTTACCAGTGGGATAAAGACGGCAAATACCATCAGTTGGAAAAGCAGAAGTAATCCATGTGGGAGGGGGCTTGCTCCCGATAGCGGAGTGTCAGTCAACAGGTGTTCAGCTGACCCACCGCATCGGGGGCAAGCCCCCTCCCACATTGGGACCCGTGTTGTTATCGAGATCTGTTTTTTCCTCCAGAAGCGCCGCACACCCGCCGGTGTGCAGGTGCTCACCGCGTGAGATTGCGTTATGGATGGTATTTTCCTGCAGCAACTGGTCAACGGCCTGACCCTCGGGTCGGTCTATGGCCTGATCGCCATCGGCTACACAATGGTCTATGGCATCATTGGCATGATCAACTTCGCCCACGGCGAGGTTTATATGATTTCCGCTTACCTCGCGGCGATCAGTCTGGCACTGCTGGCTTACTTCGGCATCGAATCCTTCCCGCTGCTCATTCTCGGCACTCTGATCTTCACCGTGGTCGTCACCGGCGTTTACGGCTGGGTCATTGAGCGTGTCGCTTACAAACCGCTGCGCAACTCCACCCGACTGGCTCCGCTGATCAGCGCCATCGGTATCTCCCTGATCCTGCAGAACTACGCGCAGATCGCCCAGGGCGCCAAGCAACAAGGTATCCCAACCCTGCTGGCCGGGGCCTGGCGTGTCGATATCGGCACAGGCTTCGTGCAGCTTACGTACACCAAAGTGTTCATCCTGGTCGCGGCATTCGCCGGCATGGCATTGCTGACCTACATCATCAAGTACACCAAGCTCGGCCGCATGTGCCGCGCCACCCAGCAAGACCGCAAGATGGCCTCGATCCTGGGCATCAACACCGACCGCGTGATCTCCTACGTGTTTGTCATCGGTGCTGCCATGGCCGCACTGGCCGGTGTGCTCATCACCCTCAATTACGGCACCTTCGACTTCTATGCCGGCTTCATCATCGGCATCAAGGCATTTACCGCAGCGGTACTCGGCGGCATCGGTTCCCTGCCTGGGGCGATGCTGGGCGGGATCATCCTCGGCATCTCCGAGTCGTTGTTCTCAGGGTTGATCAACTCTGACTACAAAGACGTGTTCAGTTTCTCCCTGCTGGTGGTGATTCTGATTTTCCGTCCCCAGGGCCTGCTTGGTCGCCCACTCGTGGCGAAGGTGTAAACATGTCTGCTGCCAAACCTATCGATATCAAGAAAAGTGTCGTCGATACGATCCTTGCCGGACTGATTTCGCTGATCGTGTTCGGTCCGATCGTCGGCGTGGTCCTCGACGGCTACAGCTTCAACCTGGAACCTGCGCGCGTGGCCATCCTGGTCGCCATCGTGATGGCCGGGCGCTTTGCCCTCAGCCTGTTCCTGCAAACCCCCAAGGGCGTGAAGATTCTGCAGGGCTTCGAGAGCAGTGGCTCCGGCGTGCATGTACTGCCACCGGACTACAAGTCGCGGCTGCGCTGGATCATTCCGGCACTGATCGTGATCGCCATCGTGTTCCCGATCTTCGCCAACAAGTACCTGCTGACCGTGGTGATCCTCGGGCTGATCTACGTGTTGCTCGGCCTCGGCCTGAACATCGTGGTCGGCCTGGCCGGCTTGCTCGACCTGGGTTACGTGGCGTTCTACGCCATCGGTGCCTACGGCCTGGCATTGGGTTATCAGTACCTCGGTCTCGGCTTCTGGAGCGTGCTGCCCCTGGCCGCCATCGCGGCGGCACTGGCGGGGTGCATACTCGGGTTTCCGGTATTGCGAATGCACGGGGACTACCTGGCCATCGTGACCCTGGGCTTCGGTGAAATCATCCGCCTGGTGCTCAACAACTGGCTGTCGTTCACCGGTGGCCCGAACGGTATGCCGGTGCCTTCACCGACCTTCCTCGGCCTGGAGTTCGGGCGCAAGGCGAAGGAGGGTGGGATTCCGTTCCACGAATTCTTCGGCCTCGATTACAACCCCAACATCAAGTTCATGTTCATCTACATCGTGCTGTTCCTGGTGGTGCTGGCCGTGCTGTACATCAAGCACCGCCTGACCCGCATGCCGGTTGGCCGCGCCTGGGAAGCCTTGCGTGAAGATGAGATCGCTTGCCGTTCCATGGGCCTGAACCACGTGCTGGTCAAGCTTTCGGCATTCACCATCGGCGCATCTACTGCGGGTTTGGCCGGGGTGTTCTTTGCCAGTTACCAGGGCTTCGTCAACCCGTCGTCGTTCACCTTCTTCGAGTCGGCACTGATCCTGGCCATCGTGGTCTTGGGCGGCATGGGCTCGACGGTCGGCGTGGTCATCGCGGCCTTCGTGTTGACCGTGGCGCCTGAATTGCTGCGCAGCTTCAGCGAATACCGCGTGCTGCTGTTTGGTGTGTTGATGGTGGTGATGATGATCTGGCGACCACGCGGCTTGATCCGCATCAGCCGTACCGGTGTGACCCCACGTAAAGGAGTGGCGCCATGAGCAAGGAAGTCGTCCTCTCCGTGGAACACCTGATGATGCACTTCGGTGGCATCAAGGCCTTGAGCGATGTGAGCCTCAAGGTCGAACGCAACTCGATCTTTGCCCTGATCGGCCCTAACGGCGCCGGCAAAACCACGGTATTCAACTGCCTCACCGGTTTTTACAAAGCCAGTGGCGGCAAGATCGAACTGAACATTCGTGGCAAACAGACCAACGTGATCCAACTGCTGGGCGAGCGCTTCAAGGCCGTCGACTTTGTGTCGCCGAAAAGCTTCCTCAGCCGCGTGTACTACAAAATGTTCGGCGGCACCCACCTGGTCAACCGTGCCGGTTTGGCGCGGACCTTCCAGAACATTCGCCTGTTCAAGGAAATGTCGGTGTTGGAAAACCTGCTGGTGGCCCAGCATATGTGGGTCAACCGCAACATGCTCGCAGGCATCCTTAACACCAAGGGCTACCGCAAGGCCGAAAGCGATGCGCTCGACCACGCGTTCTACTGGCTGGAAGTTGTCGACCTGGTGGACTGCGCCAACCGCCTGGCCGGTGAGCTTTCCTATGGCCAACAGCGCCGCCTGGAAATCGCCCGCGCCATGTGCACCCGGCCGCAGATCATCTGCCTGGACGAACCGGCAGCGGGCCTGAACCCCCAGGAAACCGAAGCCCTCAGCGCGATGATTCGCCTGCTGCGCGACGAACACGACCTCACAGTGGTGCTGATCGAACACGACATGGGCATGGTGATGAGTATTTCCGACCACATCGTGGTGCTGGACCACGGCAACGTGATCGCCGAGGGCGGGCCGGAAGCGATCCGCAACGACCCTAAAGTGATTGCCGCCTACTTGGGCGCAGACGAAGAGGAGCTGGTATGAGTGCACCTATCCTCGAAATGAAGGACCTGGACGTGTTCTACGGTCCGATCCAGGCCCTGAAGAAAGTCTCGCTGCACATCAACGAAGGCGAAACCGTCAGCCTGATCGGCTCCAACGGCGCGGGTAAGTCCACGCTGCTGATGTCGATCTTCGGCCAGCCACGGGCTGAGTCGGGGCAGATCATCTACAACGGTGTCGACATTACCCACAAGTCATCCCACTACATCGCCTCCAACGGCATCGCGCAGTCGCCGGAAGGGCGGCGGGTGTTCCCCGACATGACTGTCGAGGAAAACCTGCTGATGGGCACTATCCCCATTGGCGACAAATACGCTCAGGAAGACATGCAGCGCATGTTCGAGCTGTTCCCCCGCCTCAAGGAAAGGCGCAACCAGCGCGCCATGACCATGTCCGGTGGTGAGCAGCAAATGCTTGCCATCGCACGCGCGCTGATGAGCCGGCCCAAGCTGTTGCTGTTGGATGAGCCGAGCCTGGGGTTGGCGCCGATTGTGGTGAAGCAGATCTTTTCCACCCTGCGCGAGCTGGCAGCCACCGGGATGACCATCTTCCTGGTGGAGCAGAACGCTAACCACGCACTGCGCTTGTCGGACCGGGCGTATGTGATGGTCAACGGTGAGATTCGCCTCACAGGCACCGGCAAGGAGCTGCTGGTGAACGAGGAAGTGCGCAACGCCTACCTCGGCGGGCACTGATCTAAAGCCTGACGCAAACCCCCTGTGGGAGCGGGCTTGCTCGCGAATGCGGTGTATCAGTCCATAGACTGGAACTGACCCACCGCTTTCGCGAGCAAGCCCGCTCCCACATTTGTTTTACGGTGTTCATAAGGCCGATCCCAAATTGTGGAAAACAAATCCAGCCCCCCTCCAAAGCGCGACATATAGCCGCCGCAAATACCTGTTTTGTCACGCTTTTGACTTGTCCCCATCCACTGTGGAACCGGCTGTGGGTAACGTGGGAGTACGTGCCTGAACGCCTTTAAAACCGTGGCTTACAGCGTGGTGGTTGTTTTTTGATCAGCGGCTTTTTGGCGACCGGCCAAGGGGTTTGTCAACCTGTTTAAAGACACAGGTATATGACCGAAATATGACTCTTCAGCCTGTGGATAAGTCTGTGATTAAACTCTGGAAAGACCTCCGCAGAGGCCGGAATGACTGGCCTGGAGCCATCGTCCGGATTTCCACTCTGTCGATGGGCCTACATACGACCTCGCCAAGGTCAAGCAAAAAACTTTCTAAAACCGCCTGCAGGCCTTGTACACAGAGGCTTTCGGTATTTTGTACTTGCCCCCAAAGACTGTGGGCGCAGCTGTGGATAACCTGCGCGCATATGGCTGCAGGCCACGGTTCATAAGGCTTTGCTTGATATGATCAAAAAGTGATCAGCTTTACATGAAAGGGTGTGCTTAGCGGTTGCCGCGACGGCGGTGTAAGGGCATTCTGCTGGCTGTTTTTTTCCCGATGCCCGCAAGGAGAACACCATGTCCGACACGCTGTTTATTACTGGCGCAACTTCAGGTTTTGGCGAAGCCTGCGCCCGTCGTTTTGCTGAAGCCGGTTGGAAACTGGTGCTCACTGGCCGCCGCGCCGAGCGTTTGAATGCCTTGGTTGAAGAGCTTTCCAAGCAGACCGAAGTGCACGGCCTGGTCGTGGACGTGCGTGACCGCAAGGGCATGGAAGACGCCATCGCCAGTCTGCCGCCGTCGTTCGCCAAACTGCGTGGCCTGATCAACAACGCGGGCCTGGCCGTGGGCACTGATCCTGCGCCCAAGTGCAGCCTCGACGATTGGGAGACCATGGTCGATACCAACATCAAGGGCCTGCTGACCACCACCAACCTGCTGCTGCCGCGCTTGATCGCTCACGGCCGTGGCGCCGGCATCATCAACCTCGGCTCCATCGCCGGTAACTACCCGTACCCTGGCAGCCACGTGTACGGCGGCTCCAAGGCGTTTGTGAAGCAGTTCTCCCTGAACTTGCGTTGCGATCTGCAAGGCACCGGCGTGCGCGTGACGAACATCGAGCCAGGCCTGTGTGAGAGTGAATTCTCGCTGGTGCGCTTCGGCGGTGATCAGGCGCGTTATGACGCGACCTATGCCGGCGCTGAGCCGATCCAGCCGCAGGACATTGCCGACACCATCTTCTGGGTGATGAACACGCCGGCGCACGTCAACATCAACCGCCTGGAGCTGATGCCGGTGAGCCAGACCTGGGCCGGGTTTGCGATTGAGCGGGGCGGTAAGTAAGGCTTTAAACCGCGTCGCTGCTATCGGGAGCAAGCCCCTCTCACACTTGACTGTGTTCACAAGTCGGAACGTGGGAACCCAATCCCATGTGGGAGGGGGTTCGCTCCCGATGGCGTCAAATCGGCCAAAACAGGCCATAAGGTACACTCCACTCCTGAAAACCCCACCGCATCGTGCGGTTCAAAGGTTTTGACGGGAGGAAATGTGAGTAACCGAGGTGAGCAGGCACTGCTCAAACAATCGACGATTCTGATGTTCGCGGTAGCGATCGCCGGCATTGTCACGGGTGTGATATCCGGCGCCCAATCTATTCTGTTCGACGGCTTTTTCTCGCTGATCGCCACCGCCATCAAGGTGTTGATGCTGATCACGGCCAAGTTGATCGCCAAGAAAAGCAACGCGCGCTTCCAGTTCGGCTACTGGCACCTGAGCCGTTGGTGCTGCTGATCGAAGGCAGCTTTCTGCTGTTGATCGCCATCTACGCATTCCTCAACGGTGTGTTCGGCATGATCAATGGCGGGCGCGAGATCGAGTTGGGCCTGGTGATCATCTACGCGGCGGTGTTCACCGTCGTTGAGTTCGCCTACTTCTTCTATGTGCGCTACCGCAACCGCGCGCTCAAATCGTCGTTGATCCAGTTCGATAACATCAGTTGGCTGGTGGACGCGATGCTGTCGGTGGGCTTGCTGATCAGCTTTCTGGCCGCGCTGTTGCTCAAGTCCCAGGGCTATGGCGAGTGGGCGGTGTATGTCGACCCCTTGATCCTGATCCTGCTGGCCCTGAGCATGCTGGCGCCGGCCTTCAAGATCCTGCGCCCAGCGTTACGCGAGGTGCTGGGGATTGCCCCCGACCATTTGGACGACAAGGTTCGCGAAGTCATGGATGCGGTCCGCGCCAGGCATGGTTTCGACGACTACGTGTCCTACGTGCAAAAGCACGGGCGGGCGCGGTTTATCGAGATTCACGTGGTGCTGCCGGCGGATTACCCGGTGGATAACGTCGCCACCCTGGATAGGTTGCGCGAAGAGATATCCACAGGGCTCGGCACGCCGGATGCGGCGCGCTGGTTAACGATCAGTTTTACGGGCGACCGTAAATGGATTGCGTGAGGCCCTGATAGCAGGTCGCCAGATGGTAAGGCGTGGTCGACGGCATATCCCGTCGGCTCACCGCGCCGTTGGCATCCAGGCATTCATGCCAGCCTTTCTCATGCAGGAAATGCTGTTGCAGCGCCAGCAATTGGCGTTGCAGCACCGCTTCGCTGTCGGGCCGCAAGGTCAGTGCCCGCAGGTATTCGGCCTGGGCCCAGATACGCTGGGTGGCGTCACGCACGCTGCCATCGAGGGCAAGCATGCCGCTGACCGCGCCGCTTAACGGATCCACACCCTTTTGCTCGGCGTAGGTAAACGCCCGGGTCAGTGAGGCATGCAACGGCGTGCCGCGTAAGGCGGGCGACGACTCCAGTAAAAAGAACCACTCGAATTGATGCCCTGGCTCAAACCAGTTATCCACAGCACCCAGCGGTTTTTCCATCATTACCCCATGCTGGCGGTCGATGAAGCGCTGCTGCATGGCCGTCGCCAAGCCCAGCAGGGCCGCTTGTACGTCGGCGTCTTCACGCACGGCGAGGGTGGCGAGGAAGCCCTCGGCCAGGTGCATCAAGGGATTTTGTAGGGGGCCGGATTTGAGGGAAGACCAGTTACGCTCAAGTACCGCTTCATACAGGCCATCGCCCGTGGCGAAACGCTCGGCGACCACTTCAAGGGCGGCATTGAGCACCGATTCCACCAGCGGCTCGCGCACTTTGGCCCAGTAATGGGCGCAGGCGAAGATGATGAAGGCGTGGGTGTAGAGGTCTTTGCGCTTGTCCAGCGGCTGCCCGGCGGGGTCGACGCTGTAGAACCAGCCGCCGTATTCGGCGTCGTGGAAGTGCCGTTGCAGGGAACGGAACAACGCGGCGGCGCGTTCTTCGGCAAAGGCAGCACCGGGCTCGCCGATCAGGCTGGCGAACAGGTACAGCTGTCGAGCGCAGGCCATGGCGCGGTAGCGTTGCGGCGGCAAAGGCCGATGATCGGCATCCAGCGCCTCATAGGGCAACGCCAACTCGGCATTCCAGCCCGGGCCCTGCCAGAGCGGCACGATCAAGGTATGGAAGTGGGTGAGCACAGAATTCAACGTGGGCTGGGAAGCGATGGGCATTGGCTGGCGTCGTCACGGCAGGGGTGTAGGCGCGCATGGTAGCAGGCTTGCGTTCTGTGGTGTCTGTGCCAGCGCTATCGGGGACAAGCCCCCTCCCACCTTTGAAGGTGTTCACGCATCAAAATGTGGAGGGGGCCGATGAGGCCCTCAATAGCCCCGCAACTCAGCCCGCGAGCAACCAAACCCCGGTCGCCGCTGAAGCAGCACCGGCAACCCGCACCAACGGGGCCGCCGCCGCAGGCAGAAACCGCACCACGGCATAGCCGGCAGCGTGCAACGCAGCAGTTGCCCCGACAAAACCGGCCGCATACGTCCAAGGGCTGGACATGTCCGGCAGCTCCAGGCCATGCGCCACCCCGTGGAACAGCGCAAACAACGCCGTAGCGCCCACAGCCATGAACAGTGGTGGACGCACCGCCAGCGCCACTGCCAGGCCCAGCGCCAGCACCGACGCGGCAATCCCGCTTTCCAGCGCGGGTAATGCCAGCCCTTCAAAACCCAGCACGCCGCCGATCAACATGGTGCCGACGAAGGTGCACGGCAGGGCCCAACGGGCGGCGCCTTTTTGCTGGGCTGCCCACAGGCCGACTGCAACCATGGCCAGCAGGTGATCAAGGCCGCCCAGCGGGTGGCTGATACCGGCCATCAGGCCATTGTCGCCGTGGCCGGGGTGAGCGAAAGCCAAAGCTGGGGCAAGCAGCAGAGCGGCGGCGGCGAAGAGTTTGTTGAGGCTCATAAACAGGTTCCTTATGGGTTGATCAGGCGGCAGTGGTCAGCAGGCCCTGGCGCTCGATAAAAGCGACGATCTCGTCCAGGCCGACGCCGGTTTTCTGGTTACTGAACACAAAGGGTTTGCCGTTGCGCATGCGCTGGGTGTCGCTGTTCATCAGCTCCAGCGAGGCGCCGACCAAGGGCGCCAGGTCGATCTTGTTGATCACCAGCAGGTCTGACTTGCAGATACCTGGGCCGCCTTTGCGCGGCAGTTTGTCGCCAGCGGAGACATCGATCACGTAGATGGTCAGGTCTGACAACTCCGGGCTGAACGTGGCCGACAGGTTATCGCCGCCGGACTCCACCAGGATCAGGTCCAGGCCCGGGAAGCGACGGTTGAGTTGGTCCACCGCTTCCAGGTTGATCGAGGCGTCTTCACGGATGGCCGTATGCGGGCAGCCGCCGGTTTCCACACCGATGATGCGTTCGGGCGCCAGGGCCTCGTTACGTACCAGGAAGTCGGCGTCTTCGCGGGTGTAGATGTCGTTGGTGACCACTGCCAGGTTGTAGCGGTCGCGCAGTGCGAGGCACAGGGCAAGGGTCAGGGCGGTTTTGCCGGAGCCGACCGGGCCGCCGATGCCGACGCGCAGGGGTTGTGTGTTCATTTGCTTCTCCAAAATAAAGAGCTCCTAGGAACGGAACAGGCGGCTGTATTGGCGCTCGTGGGCCATGCACGCCAGTGACAGGCCGAACGCTGCGCTGCCGAAATGGTGGGGGTCGACGCGGCCCGCGTCCTGCTGGGCTTGTTGCAGCAGCGGCAGCAGTTCACTGGTCAGGCGCTGGGCGGCTTGTTGGCCCAAGGGCAGGGTTTTCATCAGCACCGCCAATTGGTTTTCCAACCAGCTCCACAGCCAGGCGGCGAGGGCGTCGTCGGGGTTGATGGTCCAGGCGCGTGCGGCCAGGGCCCAGCCCAGAGCCAGATGAGGTTCGCTGCGTTGCTCAAGAAAGGTGCGGGCCTGGCTGTCCAGTTCCGGCAGACCGTTGAGCAGTTGTTGCAGGGAGTAGCCCATCTGGCGGCTCTCTTGATATAGCTCGCGGGTCTCGCGGCTGGCTTGGTGCTCTTCGCACAGTTGCGAGAGTGTCGGCCAATCCTCTGCAGCAGCGGCGCGGCAATGGGCGAGCAGCAACGGTGCTTCGAAACGTGCCAGGTTCAGCAGCAACTGGTCGCTGATCCAACGGCGGGCGCTGGCCGCATCCTTCACGCGGCCGTTCTCCACGGCCATTTCCAGCCCTTGGGAATAGCTGTAGCCGCCAATCGGCAATTGCGGACTGGCCAGACGCAGCAACGCCCAGGCTGGGTTCATAAACGCACGCCGAACTGGTGCAGCTTGGGCGGGTAGTTGAAATCTTCATCGCCATGGCGCGAATGATGATGGCCGCCGCCATAGGCGCCGTGCTCCGGCTGGAATGGCGCTTCGAGGGTCTGCGTGGTGGCGCCCAGCTGTTCAAGCATGGCCTTGAGCACGTAGTCGTCGAGCAGGCGTAGCCAGCCATCCCCAACCTGCAACGCCACATGGCGGTTGCCGAGGTGATAGGCCGCGCGTGTCAGTTCAAAGGCATTGGCGCAGGTGACGTGCAGCAGTTGTTCAGGCCGTGCGCATACACGTACGACACGTCCGTCTTCAGCCTGTAGGCATTCGCCATCGTGCAACGGCGGCTGGCCGCGCTCCAGGAACAAGCCAACGTCTTCGCCGTCAGTACTGAAACAGCGCAGGCGGCTCTTGCTGCGCGCTTCGAAAGTCAGCAGCAACTCAGCGGCCCAGAGGGCTTGGGGGGCGATTCGGCGGTGGATCACCAGCATCAGGAAGCTTCCAGCTATGAGCGATGAAACAGCTAGAGCAAGTGGCTTGCCAATCACGGGTTGATGTAGGAAATCTCTGTCGGTACGCGGGGGAGTGCTACCGAATAGGGCGTTAGTGCTTGGTGGGAGTGTTTCAAATTGGTGCGTTGACACCTTTATAGCGCCAAAGAGGGGCGTTTTGGCGTCGAGGGCGATGCGGCGTGTATGAAGTTCCTTTCGTCCTTTTCGTTTCTGGGTGTTTTCGGATTAGTCCTACGGGAATTGAGGATTTGGAGTTCGTCGGCTTACGCGCAGGATCTTTAGGATTCGCCGCGTGCTAAACATTCACGACGGGTTCCATCATGTTTCGATCAATTTTGTGTTTATTCGTGTTCAGTCTTTATCTGGTTACGCCCTCATCCTCGGCCAATGTCCAAAAGCGTGCGGTGGCTCCGATGGCGGCCAGCACTCCCCTGCAAGCCCTACAGGCCTTGCCGTCCAAACCGTCCATCAACGATGTGATCGACCGCGCCCATGAGTTGCTGGGCACACCCTATAAGTGGGGAGGGAGCACGGTAGAGCAGGGGTTCGACTGCAGTAGCTTTCTGGTTTATCTGTTCAAGACCCAGGCCAATATCCGTATACCCCGCACCACGGCGGCAATGCACCGTTCAGATGCGATGACGATCAAGCGTCATGCGCTGAAACCTGGGGATGCCGTGTTTTTCAAAGGTAATGGGCGCGGTCAGGTCAGCCATGTCGGCCTCTATATAGGCGAGGGCAAATTCATTCACTCACCCCGTACCGGTAAGACGGTGCGTATCGATTCACTGAGCAATCGCTATTGGAGCAAAAACTACACCACCGCCAAGCGTTTCCATTCGGCCGGGTGACCGGTTTACTCGGTACTGCCCAAGCCCTGCCAGTGCTTGAGGCCGATGAAGATAAAGCGCAGTTGCTGGGTGATTTTCGCCTGGGGCGTGAGGTGAGCCGGCAACGCATGAGCCGGCGGGTCGATGATATCGGGCAGGGTGGCAAACACGCTTTTGACGATAAGGTCTGCCATCACGTGCAGGCCATCGGGGTCCAGGTGCTGCAACTTGGGCATCTGCGTCAGGTCCGCCGCTAGGTCGCGGGTGATGTCTTCGCGCAGGGCGCTGATGGCTTGGCGCACGGCCAGGCAGCCACCGTATTGCTCGCGGGCCAGGAACAAGAATTGCGAACGGTTGGCTGAGACCACATCGAGAAAGATCCGCACCGAGGCGTCGATAATGCCGCCCATCACGAATTCGTTGTGGCGCACCAGGCGGATGGTAGCGCGAAAGGTCTGGCCGACCTCACTCACCAAGACAAGTCCAAGCTGGTCCATATCGGCAAAATGGCGATAGAAACCAGTGGGAACGATGCCGGCCGTCTTGGCTACTTCACGCAGGCTCAGGCTGCCAAACCCACGGCCACACTCCATCAGATGGCGGGCAGCGTCCATCAAGGCAAGGCGGGTCTGTTGCTTCTGTTCGGCGCGGGGCAGCATGGGCGGGGGGCTTTGTCGGCAAGTACAGCGACGCACTCTAGCAAAACAGCTCTGTTGGCGTCGAACTTGGCGGGGGCGCGTTGCGTGACAGGTTCTACAAAAAGTCAAAAAGCCCGGTCGGGTGATCGGGCTTTTTTCTGGGCTACCACAGGGTTAGCTCTGTGCTTGGTTTTGTTCTTTCAGGCGATCAGAACCGTCTTCGGCAACACCTTCAGTGTAAGCGCGCTTGCTGATTTGATCGGCACCGTCTTCAACCAGACCTTTCTCTTGCAGGCGATCGCGACCGTTTTCGGTCAGGCCTTCGGCGTGAGCGCGTTTGCTGATCTGATCCGAACCGTTTTCTGCAACAGCGCCTTTGGCGTAGTCACGGCTATCTTCTTCTTGCGAACCGCTGCGGGCCAGAGTTTGGCTGGCGTGCACGGCGTCGGCTTTGACTTGTGGGGTCACTTGTTCGGCGGCTGGCAGGGCAAAGGCGCTGGAAGCCATGATGGACAACAGGACGGTAGCGAGTACTTGGCGTTTCATGATGGTTGCTCCTTGGGAGGGCGATAAAGTGGGTACAGGGCTAATGCTACTCTCGATATGTCGATATAAAAGTTCATAAACACAATGGTAATAATCAACAGAATTGATTGTTCCTCGCAGAGGCTCTAGACCGGACCTCTCAAGCACGCGGTTTTGCACCGTGGTGGGTATTTTCGACACGAACCTGGGTAACAATGGTGCGCCGTTGATGATTGGATTTGTCTGATCGATCAGGAAAATGGCTTTTTGCGACTAAATTGACCACTGGGTTAAACCCCCGGACGGTTTGCCAGTCGTACTCTTATGAGCTGTAGTTCAGCTATTCGTGTTGAGGAGTCCTGTGCAATGACGCGCACTCGTAAAATCGTCGCTTGGAGCTGCGCCAGCTTCGTTCTGTTAATCGCCGTTGCAGTCCTGGTCCTGGTGTTTTTTGACTGGAATCGCATCAAACCGCCCCTCAATGCCAAAGTCTCCGAAGAACTGCATCGCCCGTTTGCCATCAACGGCAACCTCGCCGTGGTGTGGCAGCGAGAGCCCGATGAAGGCGGCTGGCGTGCCTGGGTGCCATGGCCCCACGTGATTGCCGAAGACTTGACCCTGGGTAACCCGGACTGGTCGAAAAAACCGCAGATGGTTTCGTTGAAGAAAGTCGAGCTGCGTATTTCGCCCCTGGCTCTGCTGGCACAGCGTGTGGTTATCCCGCGTATCGATCTCACCGAACCGAGTGCAGAGTTACAGCGCCTAGCCGATGGTCGCGCCAACTGGACCTTCACGTTCGACCCTAAAGACCCCAATGCCGAACCCTCCAACTGGGTGGTGGACATCGGTGCCATCGGCTTTGACAAAGGCCACGTGACGCTGGATGACCAGACCCTCAAGACCCAGCTCGACGTGATCATTGACCCCTTGGGCAAACCGATTCCCTTTGGTGAAATCGTCGGCGATGCCGATGCCAAGAAGGCTCTGGAGAAAGGCTCGGCGCCCCAGGACTATGCGTTCGCCCTCAAGGTCAAAGGCCAGTATCACGGCCAGAAGCTCGATGGCACCGGCAAGATCGGCGGCCTGCTGGCCCTGCAGGATGCGGCCAAGCCGTTCCCGCTACAGGCCCAAGTCAAGATCGCTGACACCAACATCGCCTTGGCTGGCACCCTGACCGACCCGCTCAACCTCGGCGCTCTTGACCTGCGCCTGAAGCTGTCCGGCAGCAGCCTGGGCAACCTGTATCCACTGACCGGCGTCACGCTGCCGGACTCGCCGGCCTACGCCACCGACGGCCACTTGATCGCCAAGCTGCACGATGCCAGCGGCGCGTCCTTCCGCTACGACAACTTCAACGGCAAGATCGGCAACAGCGACATTCACGGCAACCTCGCTTACGTCGCCAGCCAGCCACGGCCCAAGCTCAGCGGCGCGCTGGTCTCCAACCAGTTGCTGATGACTGACCTTGCACCCTTGATCGGCGCCGACTCCAACGCCAAGCAAAAGGCCCGTGGCGGCGAAAGCAAACAGCCGGCGACCAAAGTGCTGCCGGTGGAAGAGTTCCGCACCGAACGCTGGCGCGACATGGATGCCGATGTGGAATTCACCGGTAAACGTATCGTGCACAGTGCCGAATTACCCTTTACCGATCTTTATACCCATCTGGTGCTCAACGACGGCGAGCTGAGCCTGGAACCACTGCGTTTCGGCGTCGCTGGTGGCAAGCTCGATGCGCAGATTCGCCTGAATGGCCGCATCACACCGATGGAAGGTCGCGCCAAATTGACCGCGCGCAATTTCAAGCTCAAGCAGCTGTTCCCGAGCTTCGAGCCGATGAAAACCAGCTTCGGTGAACTCAACGGCGATGCCGATATTGCCGGGCGAGGTAACTCCGTGGCGGCGCTGCTGGGCAGTTCCAATGGTGACCTGAAGATGCTGATCAACGACGGCGCCATCAGCCGTGGCCTGATGGAAATCGCCGGGCTCAACGTGGGCAACTACGTGGTGGGCCGCTTGTTCGGCGATAAGGAAGTGAAGATCAACTGTGCCGCCGCGGACTTCGGCATCAAGACCGGCTTGGCGACTACGCGGCTGTTTGTGTTCGATACCGAGAACGCCATCATCTACATCGATGGCACCGCGAACATGGCCACTGAGCAGTTGGACCTGACCGTCACCCCGGAATCCAAAGGCTTCCGTCTCTTCTCCCTGCGCTCGCCGCTGTATGTGAACGGGCCGTTTATCAAGCCGAATGCCGGGGTCAAGGCCATTCCATTAGCCCTACGCGGCGCGGGCATGGTGGCGCTGGGCGTGATCGCCGGTCCTGCTGCCGGCTTGCTTGCGTTGGTCGCCCCAAGTGGTGGCGAGCCCAATGAGTGCGCGCCGCTGCTGCAGCAGATGAAAGAAGGCAAGGCGCCGAAGACCGTTAAAGGCTAACCAAATGTGGGAGGGGGCTTGCCCCCGATAACGGTATGTCAGTCTGTACCTCTGAGACTGAATCACCGCTATCGGGAGCAAGCCCCCTCCCACATGGGATTTACGCTATTTAAAGACTTTCGAGGATGTCGGCCATATCGTCCGCATGCTCTTCTTCCTGAGCGAGGATCTCCTCAAACAGGCGGCGAGTGGTCGGGTCTTTGTCGCCGATGTACTGGATGATCTCGCGGTAGCTGTCCACCGCGATGCGCTCGGCGACCAGGTCTTCGTAGACCATTTCCTTCAAGCTGTTACCGGCCACGTACTGCGCGTGGGAGTTCTTCGACAACAGATCGGGGTTGAACTCCGGCTCGCCGCCCAGCTGCACGATTCGCTCGGCCAGTTTGTCGGCATGTTCGGCTTCCTGGGTGGCGTGCTCCAGAAATTCCTCTGCAGCGACGGCTGCTTTAACGCCGCTGGCCATGAAGTAGTGGCGTTTGTAGCGCAGCACGCACACCAGTTCGGTGGCCAGCGACGCGTTGAGCAGGCGGATAATTTCTTCGCGGTCGGCGTCGTAGCCTTCGGTCACGGCACCGTTTTCGACGTTCTGGCGGGCGCGGCTGCGCAGGGTCGCAACGTCGGTCAAGTTTGCTTCAGTCATCTCAATCTCCTGGGGCTAATCCGGGTTACGCCACGCTCTGTCGGCGTGATCGCTCCAAGTTGTGAGTGCCGGGCAGCGCAAAAAGTTTTATCGGATTTACCTCTCGCGTCACGAGCCCGACTTGCAACTGGGCTAGGCTGCATTGCATCAAACGCGCTGCGAGGATATTCGCTTCATGTCACAGTCGTTGGCCACACGCTATCCCCTGGTATTGGTGCCCGGCATGCTCGGATTTGTGCGCATCGGGTTTTTTCCCTACTGGTATGGCATCGTCCCGGCCTTGCGGGCTGGCGGGGCCCTGGTATTCCCGATACAGGTGGCACCGCTGGACTCCAGCGAGGTGCGTGGCGAGCAACTGCTGGTGCAGATCGAGCGCATACGCCGCGAGACTGGGGCGGAAAAGGTCAACTTGATCGGCCATAGCCAAGGCTCACTGACTGCGCGCTATGCAGCAGCCCTGCGCCCGGATTGGGTGGCGTCGGTGACTTCGGTGGCCGGGCCGAACCACGGTTCTGAGCTGGCGGACCATATCCACATCCATTACCCCATCGACGGCGCCAAGGGCCGGATCATGAGCTCGCTGTTTCACCTGGTCGCCTGGGTGATGGGTGTGCTGGAAACCGGTTATCGCGGGCCGCGCTTCAAGGCGGATCTGCAGGCGTCTCACCATTCCCTCACCAGTGAAGGTGTGGCTTTGTTCAATCGCCGGTATCCCCAAGGCTTACCCGAGACATGGGGCGGGCAGGGTGCGGAGGTGGTCAACGGCGTGCGCTATTACTCGTGGTCCGGCACGTTGCAGCCGGGCATCACGGATCGGGGCCGTAATTTGTTTGATGGTACCCACCGCAGTTGCCGCTTGTTCGCCCGCAGCTTTGTGCGGGAAAAGGGCCAGTGTGATGGCATGGTCGGGCGCTACAGCTCACACCTGGGCACGGTGATTGGTGATGATTTTGCCCTGGACCATTTTGATATCGTCAATCAGTCCATGGGGCTGGTGGGCAAGGGCGCCGAGCCGATCCGATTGTTTGTGGAGCATGCCCTGCGCTTGAAAGCGGCGGGTGTTTAAGCCCGTCGGCGCACCGGTGTGGTCCAGCGCTCCGACAAGATCACCCCGCCCAAGGTCAGCAAACCGCCCACCAGGTGATACAACGCCAGCTCCTCCTTCAATACCACCGCCGCAATCAACGCGGTAATCAACGGCAGCAGGTTGAAAAACAGCGTGGTACGGCTTGGTCCCAAGGTCTTCACCGAGTGCATCCACGCCAACGGCGCGAGCATCGACGCCAGTAAACACGCGTACAGCACCAGTGGGATATTTGCCCAGCTCAGGCCGGTTTTGGCCGAGAACAGGAACAGCGGAAACACCACCACCACCGCCACCAGTATCTGCAAATACAGCAACACCAACGGCGGCAGGCGCAGCTGCCATTTTTTCAGCAAGGTGCTGTAGACCGCGTAGGCCAGGGTGGCGACCAGCATCATGGCGTCGCCCAGGTTGACCCCGTGTTGCAACAGCGCGCCCAGGCTGCCGGACGACACCACCACGACCACACCGGCAAACGACAGCACAGCCCCGGTGAGTGCGCCGAAGGTCAGGCGTTGGCCGAGGCTGATGATCGCTGCTGTCAGGGCCATCAACGGCATCAGCGACAGGATGATGCCCATGTTGGTGGCGGTGGTCAGGGAGGCGGCGTAATACGCCAGGCTTTGGTACACGGCCATGCCCAGCACGCCGAGGATGACGATCTTGCCCAGATTCGGGCGGATCTGCGCCCAGTGAGCGATCACCGGCTTGAGCATGAACGGCGTGAACAGTAGCGCCGCCAGCAGCCAGCGGTAAAAACCGATCTCCGACGGGAAAATCGAGCCCACGGCCAGTTTGTTGACCACGGTGTTGCCGGCCCAGATAAAAATGGCCAGCAGGGGATACGCGTACTGCATCGAAAGAAACCAAGTGCGTTGATGAAGGGGGATTATCCCCTGTCTGGATCGAAGCCTATACTTCGATCCAGACAACTCACCTTTGCATCCAGACAATATGGCCCGACACACCGTACGCCTCGCCGATTTCCGTAGCTTGCCCAGCCCGGTCTACTTCCGTTATTCCGACTTTGCCCCTGACACCGAGTGCACGCCGCACCAGCACTTCTGGGGCTCGCTGGATTACTCCGCCAGCGGTGTGATGCGCATGGAAGTGGCCGGTAACCGCTTTATGTCGCCGCCGCAGTACGCGGTCTGGATCCCACCCAATACTGAGCACAGCTCCTACAACGCCCAGGCGATTGTCTATCACTCGGTCGGCCTGGCCCCCGAGCTCTGCGAGCAACTGCCACAACAGCCTTGCACACTGGCGATCAGCGACATTCTCAAGGCGATCCTGCGCGACTTCGCCCGGCGTGACGTGAATATTCCGCATTCCGAAGCCGATATCCGCCTGGCCCAAGTGTTGGTGGATCAACTGCGGCAGGCACCGATCCACGACGGTTTCCTGCCCTACGCCCGCCGCCCAGGGCTGCTTGGCGTCCTGGAAGGCATGCAGGCCGACCCCGGCGATAACCGCCCGCTGGCGCAATGGGCTGAACAGGTGCATGTGAGCGAACGCACCCTGGCGCGCCAGTTTGTGCGCGAGTTGGGCATGAGCTTCGGTGAATGGCGCCAGCGTCTGCGCTACCTGGCGGCCATCGAAGCCCTCGACAGCGAACGCAGCGTGCAGCAGGTGGCGTTCGACCTCGGCTACAGCACCGCCTCGGCGTTTATCGCGATGTTTCAGCGCCATGCTGGCTGCACGCCGGAGCAGTACCGCCGGACGAATATTCGCTGTGGATGAAGATGTAACAGGCTTTGACTACACTGCGGATAGGCCATGCCCATCGGCGTGGTAACAGGGAGAAAACTCCATGAAGATGCTGCGTATTCCGTTATTGATGATGGGCTTGCTGCTGTGTTCCCAAGGCTTTGCCGCCACTGCCCAGCAAAACAAAATGACCACCTGCAATGCTGAGGCCACCACCAAGACGCTCAAGGGCGACGAGCGCAAGGCGTTCATGAAAACCTGCCTGTCGGCCCCGGCTGCCAATGACGCCAAGACCCTGACGCCGCAGCAGCAGAAGATGAAGGATTGCAATGCGTCGGCGAAAACCAAAGCGCTGACCGGCGATGCGCGCAAGACGTTCATGAGCACCTGCCTCAAAGGTTGATCACGATTTCGTAGGTGCTGAAGATTAAATGTGGGAGGGGAGGTGCCCCTCTCACACTTGATCGCATTCACAACCTATCCACTCGCTTGATTCTCTGAAGGCTGGCAGACTGCCCATCCTTTAACGCCGTTCGTTTTGAGGCTGTATGCCAACGTTTTCTCAGCGTCATGTGTTGTTGCTGGCCAGCTACATCATCATTTTCGGCGGACTGCTGCTGGTGCTGCCGCTGAAATTGCTGCCCAGCCTGCTGGCCGGTTTGTTGGTCTATGAACTGGTCAACATGCTCACCCCCCAACTGCAACGGCTGATCGAAGGCCGCCGCGCGCGCTGGCTGGCAGTGGCGTTGCTCGGGACCCTGATTGTCAGCGTGCTTGCGCTGATCTTCGCCGGCGCCATTAGCTTCCTGCTCCACGAAGCGGAAAATCCCGGGGCTTCCCTCGACAAATTCATGGGCGTGGTCGACCGCGCGCGGGGCCAACTTCCGCCATTCCTCGACGCCTACTTGCCGGCCAGCGCCGCCGAATTCCGTGTGGCCATCGGTGAGTGGCTGAGCAAACACCTGAGCGAGCTGCAACTGGTGGGCAAAGACGCCGCGCACATGTTCGTCACTCTGCTGATCGGCATGGTGCTCGGCGCGATCATCGCCCTGCAGCGCGTGCCTGACCTGACCAAGCGCAAGCCCCTGGCGGCGGCGCTGTTCGACCGCCTGCACCTGCTGGTCCAGGCCTTTCGCAACATCGTCTTCGCTCAGATCAAGATCGCCGCGCTCAACACCGCCTTCACCGCCATATTCCTCGCCGTGGTGCTGCCGCTGTGTGGCATTCACCTGCCGCTGACCAAAACCCTGATCGTGCTGACCTTCCTGCTCGGCCTGCTGCCGGTGATCGGCAACCTGATGTCCAACACCCTGATCACCATCGTCGCGCTGTCGCTGTCGATCTGGGTGGCAGTGGCGGCGTTGGGCTATTTAATCGTGATCCACAAGGTCGAGTACTTCCTCAATGCGCGCATTGTTGGCGGGCAGATCAGTGCCAAGTCGTGGGAATTGCTGCTCGCGATGTTGGTGTTTGAAGCCGCATTCGGTCTGCCGGGCGTGGTGGCAGGGCCGATCTACTATGCGTATCTGAAGAGTGAGCTGAAACTCGGAGGGATGGTTTAAGGCGTGTTGTGCCTGGGTGGGCGCCATCGGGGGCAAGCCCCCTCCTATTTACTGTGTTTACACATATAGATTTGTGAATACAGTCAGTGTGGGAGGGGGCTTGCCCCCGATGAAGTCACCACCGTATTTCAGGTGAAACTCAGCAGCCGTACCGCTTGCTCGCCTCAATCGCCAGACCGCTGCCGATGCTGCCAAAGATATTGCCTTCCACATGCCGCGCATTCGGCAGCATCGCTGAGATGCTGTGGCGCAGCGCCGGAATGCCGCTGGAACCACCGGTAAAGAACACCGTGTCCACTTGCGCCACGGTCACGGAAGCGTCGTTGAGCAGTTGCGTCACGCTGCCGCGCACACGCTCCAGCAGGGCGTCGATGGACGATTCGAACAGCGCCCGGCTCAAGTCGACGCTCAGGCCCGCTTCGATACGGTCCAGCGCCACATGGCGGCTGTCTGCGTGGGTCAGCTGGATCTTGGTTTCTTCCACTTCCATCGCCAGCCAGTGCCCGGCGCGCTGTTCGATCAACTTGAACAGGCGGTCGATGCCGCCGGTGTCTTCGATGTCATAGCGCATGCTGCCCAAGGCCAGTTGGGATTTTTGCGAGTACACCGAGTTGATGGTGTGCCAGGTAGCCAGGTTCATGTGGTGACTGGTGGGCATGTAGGCGCCACTTTTCATACGACTGCCGTAGCCGAACAGCGGCATCATGCCTTGCAGGCTCAGTTGCTTATCGAAGTCGGTACCGCCGATATGCACGCCGCCGGTGGCGAGGATGTCGTCATGGCGGTTGTCGTTGTGACGGCGGTCGGGCGACAGGCGCACCAGGGAGAAGTCGGACGTACCCCCGCCGATGTCGACGATCAGCACCAACTCTTCTTTCTCGATGGTGGACTCGTAGTCGAACGCGGCCGCAATTGGTTCGTACTGGAACGAGATATCCTTGAAGCCGATCTTGCGCGCCACATCCACCAGAGTGTTTTCCGCTTCCTGGTCGGCCATCGGATCGTCATCGACGAAGAACACCGGGCGGCCCAGTACCACTTCTTCGAACTCGCGGCCGGCGTTGGCTTCGGCGCGGCTCTTGAGCTGGCCGATAAACAGTGCCAGCAGGTCGGTGAACGGCATTGCCGTACCCAGCACGCTGGTGTCGTGCTTGATCAGCTTGGAACCCAGCAGGCTCTTGAGCGAGCGCATCAGGCGGCCTTCGTAGTTTTCCAGGTACTCGTGCAGCGCCAGGCGACCGTATACCGGGCGGCGCTCCTCGAAGTTGAAGAACACCACCGACGGCAGGGTGATCTTGTCGTCCTCCAGCGCGATAAGCGTCTCCTCGCCGGGACGGATCCAGCCGACGGTGGAGTTGGACGTGCCAAAGTCGATACCACAAGCACGGGCTGGGGATGGGTTTTTCATGTCTATCGGGTTCCGGTCGAAAAACGGCCGCGCAGTGTATGCCAGTCGAAGGCGGATGCGTAGGCCGACCATCCGTTAAATCGTGCTTGAAAGTGTGGGATTTGCCCCCACATCTGGTGCATACGGCAAGTGCCGATAAAACTCTGACGTACCCCCAGGCCACAAGACTCAACAGGTGCAAAGCAGCGCACGTTGTGCCCAGGGCTGTGCGATCTCGATGAAGGATGGTGAACCGCCGATGGATTTCAAAGACTACTACAAGATATTGGGTGTCGAGCCGAGCGCCGATGACAAGGAAATCAAGGCCGCCTATCGCAAACTCGCGCGTAAATATCACCCCGATGTGAGCAAGGAAAAAGACGCCGAAGCCAAGTTCAAGGACGCGTCCGAAGCCTATGAAGCGCTCAAGAGCGCCGATAAGCGCGCCGAATACGATGAACTGCGCAAATACGGCCAGCACGGCCAGCCGTTCCAGGGGCCACCGGGCTGGCAGAGCCGTGGCGGCTTTGGCGGCGGCGGGCAGGGGGAGGACTTTTCGGACTTCTTCAGTTCGATCTTCGGTAACCGTGGCGATGCTTTCGGCGGCGGCCAGCGCCGTCCGGCCGGGCGCAAAGGCCAGGATGTCGAGATGCAACTGACGGTGTCGCTTGAAGAAACGCTGTCCACCGAGTCCAAGCAGATCAGCTTCCAGGTGCCGCAATACGACGCCTCGGGCCGGCATGTGAGCAACACCACCAAGAGCCTGAACGTGAAGATCCCCGCCGGTGTGACCGACGGCGAGCGCATCCGCCTCAAGGCTCAGGGCGCGCCGGGCATCGGCGGTGGGGCCAACGGCGATCTGTACCTGATCATCAAGTTTGCGCCCCACAGCAAGTTTGAAGTGGATGGCGAAAACCTGATCATCAACCTGCCGCTGGCGCCGTGGGAACTGGCGCTGGGCACTGAAGTGGCCGTACCGACGCTGACCGGCAAGATCAACCTCAAGGTGCCGGCGGGCAGCCAGAACGGCCAGCGCATGCGCGCCAAGGGCCACGGCTTGCTGAACAAGGCGGGCCAGCGCGGTTACCTGTTCGTGCAGCTCAAGGCTGTGATGCCCAAAGCTGCCGACGACGAGGTCAAGGCCTTGTGGCAGGCGCTGGCGGAGAAAGCCGCGTTCAACCCGCGCGAACAGTTCTGAACTGACGCAAAAGCGCCAAACGGCACAACTATATGTGCCTTTTGGCGCAAGGGCGTTCGATAGGCTGAGGGCTTAATTCCTGGCCACGGATGAGCCCAAATGCCAAACATACCTTCACCCGCTTCTTCCTCGCCCGGCTATAGCGGAGTGCATTACGACTTCCTGAAAAGCCGCGTCCCTTCCTGGTTTCTGCAGGCGCCCAAGCAGCGCCAGCAAGAGTTGGCCGACCACTCGCTGCAACTGCCGGATTGGTACCTGAAAGCCGACTCGGCAGGTCGAGCCAGCCTCGCGGTCGCTCACACCCGCTTTCGCGCCGCTCAGCGCGACCTCGAAGACAACCTTGCCCGCATTGACGACGTGCTCGATTTCGCCGAGCCGCTGCTTAAAGCGCAGATTCAGCAACGTTTCAACCTGGACCTGGATGTCAGGCAGGTGTACTTCGCCCGCAAGTACACTCCCGGAAAAGAGCAAGCTGCCTTTGGTGGATTTTTTACCGTCGATCAAACCAGCAGTCCGGATGCCAATTACCGTTATCGCGGCGTAACACTGCTTGAAGCCGCCTTGGCCAACTTCGAGCCTTCTGAAGAACAACCCTTGAGTTGCCGCGATTGCTCGATCATCACTCGATTCAGCGCGTTCGAAGGGGAGGTGATCCCGGGGTTCGACGTTCTGGAGGGTCAGGCCGTGGCCATCCTGCCTCACGAGTTTGCCCAGCTGTGTCGCTCGCTGAACGTGGGTAAGTTGTATCAGGAGCATCTCAAGGCGGTGCTTGAACCGCAGGATCAAACCCAGCGCACCGCACTGGAGAACCAATTGCATGCGCACCAACGCCAGCAATTTACCCTGAGTCTCGATATTGCCAGCCGGCAACGGTTGGCTGACGCCAACGGGAGAGCGGGTGTGAGTGCCAGCGCACGGCGGATGCTCGATCAGGTGCTCAGCGGCTCGCGCAACGCTTACCTCGATGGCAGCCCGGTCACGTTTGCGGCGTTGAAAATCTTCGGCATTGTGCTCGTCGGGCCATTGCTGATCGGGCCAGAGCGCCTGAGCAGTGTCGATGCCGAGCGGGTGGTGGTGTATATCCCCAACGATCCGCAGCAGCCGATGCGCGAATATGCCTCCGGCGACGCGTTCATGGCCGATTTGAGAGCGCGCCTGCACAGCATCGCCTACCGCCGTTTCTTCAGCCAGTTCATCCCCGTGCAGCATCAAGGTGAGTTCTTTCAGCAACTCAACAAGCTCTATCAACCAAAGGAAAGCGACGACACGCAGACGGATTTCGTACTGCAAGCCGAGCCCGCCAGATTGCCGATCGAAGCGTTCGAGATCACCGGTGACGTGTGGATCGAACAGCGTCAGGCCCATATGCGCAAGCTGCTCAGCTATGCCAGGGCGGTGGCCGTGCCCACCGGCGACGAGGACGCGCAGGCGCGGGCCAGGCGCATGGCAGGTTTCCTGGACGCGGTGCTCAATGTATTCAACCTGGCGGCGTTTGTGGTGCCGGGGCTTGGACCGATCATGCTGGCGGTGGGCGCTGGGCAGATGATGACTGACGTGTTCCATGGCATCGAGGCGTATGAACAGGGTGAAATCAAAGAGATGTGGCGCTGCTTTTCCTCGGTAGCGCTCAATGCTGCATTTTTTGCCGCGGGCGCTGCGGTATTGCCGCATGTTCAATGGTCGGGCCAGGTCGAAAGCCTGAGAAACGTACGCCTGCCCACAGGCGGGAAGACCCTTTGGCGTCCACGACTCGACGGTTATGAACTACCGGATTACGAGCCGCAGGGGCAAGCAGACGAGCACGGTGTGTACCGCCAGAATGGACAACCGGTGCTCGCTATTGAGGGCAAGCATTACCGTATTGTCGAGGACGCCACCACCGGGCATTACCGTATCCAGCACCCGACGCGAGCAGAGGCCTACCAGCCGTTGCTGCGCCACAACAACCAGGGCAGGTGGCTGCATGAGGCCGACCGGCCCCAGGAGTGGACAGGGGCGACGCTGATGCGGCGTATCGGCCCTGCGATGGAGGGCTTCAGCGACGAGGAGCTTGAGCAGATCCGTCAGGTCAGCGATGTCCACGAGGACCAGTTGCGTAGAGTGCACGCGCAAAGTGAGCCGGTACCGGCGGTGTTGCTGGACACCGCGCAGCAATTTCGCGCCTACGGGCAGGCGAAGGAACTCAACCGGCAGATCACGGCTGGACGTCTCTCTGCCGAGTTGACCGGTTATGCCGCCAGCCTGGTCACAGAGCTTGCCCATTGGCCGGCCAGCACGGGTATTGACGTGTTGGGAGAGGACGGGCTCGACACTTCGGCGGTGCGCTACGGCAACCGGCTGGCGACGGGGCGGGACCTGATCCGGATCAGCCGTGCCGAGCTGATGCAGGGCCAGCTGTCCAGGCGCATTGTCGAGCACCTCAGCCACGAACAGTTAACGCCACTGTTGGGTGAGCGTATAGGGCTCGACACCCCGTCGCGTGCGGCGGAATTGACTCGCCGCCTGGCGGAGTATGCGGCCACCCAGCACACCCGGCTTTTCAAAAGCCTGTACAGCGAACGCCTTGCGCCTAAAAGCCCCGCCGTGCAGGTTTTGCAGCGCGACTTCAAGCGCTTGCCGAGCCTGATCGCCCAGGAACTGCTGGACTCGGCTTCCCCCAAAGAGCTGGAATTCATCACTGCCAAGGGGCGACTCCCCTTACGGCTGGCCGAAGAGGCGCGCAAGCTGCAGGCGCAGATGCGTCTGTTGCACGCTTATGAAGGGTTGTATCTGGAGCGGTTGGACAACCCGGATACCGAAACCCTGGTGCTGCACTCCCTGGAAAACCTGCCCGGCTGGCACGACAACATCCGGCTTGAAGTGCGCGAGGGCTCGTTCGATGGCAGCTTGCGCGCGGTGTTTGGCCCCGAGGACGCAGGCCAGCGCAAAGTGCTGGCGCGTGTGGCTGATGGGCTTTATCAACCCTTCGATGAAGAGGGCAATGAACTACACGGTACCGACAGCTTGTATAGAGCGTTGCAGCACGCCTTGCCCGATGCCCATCGCAACGCGATCAGCCTGCCCCATGTCGGCCAAGGTGATCAGTTGCATGCGTTGGTCATTCAGCGGGCGCTGCCACGGGATGCCTTAAGCAACGTCTTGCGCATGGCGCCGCGGAACAAGCCGTTCTTCAGGTTCCCGCAGCGCGCACCGAGCGGCCAGCCGGGCTATCCGTTGAGCGGACGCGGGGTGGGCGGAGTTGAGGGCACTTTCCGTCGTCGGCTGCGAACGCTTTACCCCAGTTTGACGGAGGAGCAGGTTGAGGCCTTTCTGCAGGACCGCAGCCTCACCGACGACGCCTGGCTGCGTGCGTTGGAGCGTGATTTCGCAGACCTTGAAGAGACGTTTTACAACTGGCTTTTGAAGGGGCCGAGAACGCCGTCGATTTTGCGCGCACGGTATCGGATTGTGGATGCCATCATGAACGCCTGGAGAATGACCGGCGAGCCGGACATAGATCCCCTCGGTAACGTGCGAGGGCAGCGGATCAATCTGCGAGGCGGCGCTCGCGACCAGCAGCGGATGCTCGGGGCGCAGCTGGCAACCCTGCCAGAGCTGCCAGGCAACTTCGATCATGTCACCAACCTGCAGGTGACCCGGTGCGACCTGACCAACCAGGGCGCGCGTTTTCTGTCGGCGTTCCGCAGGGTGCGGCTGTTGGACCTGAGCGAAAATCGCTTGACTGTCCTGCCGCCCGCCCTTGCGAACATGCCGTTCATGGAGGGGCTGGACCTGGCCGATAACGCCTTGGTTCTGACGGCAGAGACCGCGCAGCACATCAACAATATGACCCGACTGATTTCGCTGACACTGGCCGGTAACCCCATCGGTGAGTGGTTGAACCTCAAGCGCCTGCGTTTTCTGCAATGGCTGGAACTGGCGGGCTGCGGTTTGAAGGCACTGCCGGCGGGCCTTTTCGCCCACCCCAGGCCGCGAGGTTTTGTTCTGGACCTGACCGGCAATCCAATCACTGAAATGCCTGATGTGGCGCCGGGCTCGGACAGGGCAGAGATCATCGCCAGAATCGTGGTGACCCGTGAGTTGCTGGCGCCTGAGGCACTCGATCGGCTCAAGCTCTATATAGAGTCCATCGGGATGGATGCGGGGCGACGTTTTCCCCCCAGGGGCGTGCAGGACAGCGCCCATTGGATGGCCGGCCTGACGCAACAGGAGTGGGTGGTGAAAGCCCGCTACTGGGACGCGGTCGAGGAGCTCGAAGGCAGCGAGCCGTTTTTCAATGAACTGCGCAAACTGAACGAATCTTCCGATGCGGGAACGCCTGAATACAGGAACGATTTGACAGCCAAGGTGTGGCGCATGATCGAGGCCATGCATGAAGACAGTGTGCTGTGTGACACCTTGTTCAAAATGGCCGCTGCACCTACCACGTGTGTCGACGCCGGGGCCCAGTTGTTCAATGCTATGGGCGGGGAGGTGCTGGTGTCCCAAGCCAACGCAATTCCCAATGTCGAGCTGAAAAAAATCGAACTGCTGGACCTGGCCAGGGGGCGCGCAAGGCTCCATGAGTTGGGCCGGATCGCTCAAGCGAGAGTCAACGAACTGCTCGCGCAGGGTCGCAATTTTCCTCAATATGACGCGCAGGGTGAGTTGGTGCGGCAGTACGACGCCCAGGGAAATGCGCTGCGCAGCATCGACGAAGTCGAGATATACCTGGCCTATGCCACACGGCTGGCCGGGCGTCTGGATTTACCCTGGCAGTCCAAGAGCATGATGTTCAACGAGCCGGATGTCACAAGCGCGATGGTGGACGAGGCTTACCTGCGTGTGCGGGCGTTGGAGGAAGGCGACCAGCTACGCAACCAGATCGTGGAGGAACCCTTTTGGGCCAACTTCGTCGAGTCGTTGAACCCGGAACCCTTCAAGGTGCTGCAGGTCAGGGGCGATGACTTGATCAGTTTGCAGGTCGCCCAACAGGAATGGGCGAATGACGGCGATCTTTCGCCGCAGCAAAAGCAAGCGCTGCGCGAGACGATCGATACCACGGTGCTGGCGCTGGGCAAATCGTCGGTGAACTCCGTGCCGGGGTACGTGATGAGTGACGAGGAGTATTTCTCCGACATCAGCGCCGTGCAAAAGGAGCGCTTGCAACTGCTCTACACCATGACCGATCAAATCATGGGCCGCAGCCCGCAACCCGCTCAGGGCAGCGAAGCTTGAGCCCATGAGCGGGTGACGATTCAGAACAGGAAGTAACGCTGTGCCATCGGCAGCACGTCCGCCGGTTCGCACCACAGCAGCACACCATCGGCCTTGACCTGATAGGTCTGCGGATCCACTTCGATTTCCGGTAGGTAATCGTTGTGGATCAGGTCGGTTTTTTGCACGTCGCGACAGCCCTTAACCACCGCGATCTGCTTCTTCAACCCCAGAGCGTCGGGCAATCCGGCGTCCAGCGCGGCCTGGCTGATAAAGGTCAGGCTGGTGGCGTGCAACGAGCTGCCAAAGCTGGCGAACATCGGGCGGTAGTGCACGGGTTGCGGGGTGGGGATTGACGCGTTGGCGTCGCCCATCAGGCTGGAGGCAATTGCGCCGCCCTTGAGAATCAGGGTCGGCTTGATGCCAAAGAACGCCGGCCGCCACAGCACCAGGTCAGCCCATTTCCCCACCTCGATGGAACCGACGATATGGCTGATGCCATGGGTGATCGCCGGGTTGATGGTGTACTTGGCGATGTACCGTTTGGCGCGGAAATTGTCGTTGCCGGCGCCATCGCCCGGCAGCGGGCCGCGCTGTTTTTTCATCTTGTCGGCGGTTTGCCAGGTGCGCGTGATCACTTCGCCCACGCGGCCCATGGCCTGGCTGTCGGAGCTGATCATCGAGAACGCGCCGAGGTCGTGCAGGATGTCTTCGGCGGCGATGGTCTCGCGGCGGATGCGGCTTTCAGCGAAGGCCACGTCTTCGGCAATGCTCGGGTCCAGGTGATGGCAGACCATCAACATGTCCAAGTGCTCATCGATGGTATTGCGCGTGAACGGCCGCGTCGGGTTGGTCGAACTTGGCAGTACGTTGGGGAAGCCGCAGGCCTTGATGATGTCCGGCGCATGGCCGCCACCGGCACCTTCGGTGTGGTAGGTGTGGATGGTGCGACCCTTGAGCGCGGCGAGGGTGGTTTCGACGAAGCCGGACTCGTTGAGGGTGTCGCTGTGGATCGCCACCTGCACGTCGTACTGGTCGGCGACGCTCAGGCAGTTGTCGATGCTGGCGGGCGTGGTGCCCCAATCTTCATGCAGCTTCAAACCGATGGCGCCGGCCTTGACCTGCTCGATCAACGGCTCCGGCAGGCTGGCGTTGCCCTTGCCGGTAAAACCGATGTTCATCGGGAATGAATCACTGGCCTGAAGCATGCGTGCCAGGTGCCACGGGCCCGACGTGCAGGTGGTGGCGTTGGTGCCGGTGGCCGGGCCGGTACCGCCGCCGATCATGGTGGTGACGCCGCTGGTCAGCGCTTCCTCGATCTGTTGCGGGCAAATGAAATGCACGTGGGAGTCAATGCCGCCGGCGGTGAGGATCATGCCTTCACCGGCGATCACTTCGGTGCTGGCGCCGATGGCCATGGTCACGCCGGGCTGGATGTCCGGGTTGCCGGCCTTGCCGATGGCGTGGATACGACCGTTCTTCAGGCCGACATCGGCTTTGACGATGCCCCAGTGATCGATGATCAGCGCGTTGGTGATCAGGGTGTCCACCACTTCATGGGCGAGCAACTGACTCTGGCCCTGGCCGTCGCGGATCACTTTGCCGCCGCCGAATTTGACTTCTTCGCCGTAGACGGTGAAGTCCTGTTCGACTTCGACGAACAGCTCGGTGTCGGCCAGGCGGACCTTGTCACCGACGGTGGGGCCGTACATGTCGGCGTAGGCTTGGCGGCTGATTTTCATGTGTGTGCCCTGAAATATTTGTGTTGAATGTGAAATCGCTATCGGGGGCAAGCCCCCTCCCACCTTTGATGTGTGAACACATTCAAATGTGGGAGGGGGCTTGCCCCCGATGAGGCCCTAAAGATCGCCCATGACCCGCCCGGCAAACCCGAATACCCGCCGTCCGCCGCTCAAATCGACCAACTCGATCTCACGGCTCTGCCCCGGCTCAAACCGTACCGCCGTGCCCGCCGGAATATTCAGGCGCATGCCGCGGCTTGCCGCACGGTCAAACGTCAGCGCGTCATTGGTTTCGAAAAAGTGATAGTGCGAGCCCACCTGGATCGGCCGGTCGCCGCTGTTGGCCACGCTGAGCGTGATGGTGCGACGGCCGACGTTGAGTTCGATCTCGCCGGGCTGGATCTGATATTCGCCAGGAATCATGCAGGTTGCCCCAGGGTCTTGAAGTAGATGGCGGTCGGACTGTAGCGCCCGTCCGGGCTTTGGCAGTAATCGGGCAGTTCGCCGATCTTGGTGTAGCGCAGCGCCTGGTAGAACGCTTCGGCCCCGGAGCCGGCTTCGGTGTCCAGGTACAGCAGGCCGCGCTTGTGCTGGCGCGCGGCAAGTTCCAGGGTGTGCATCAGTTGTTGGCCGAGGCCGTGGCGGCGCGCACTGCTGTGCACCAGCAGCTTTTGCACCTCGGCGCGGTTCAGGCCATTGGCTTTCTGGCACAGCGCCAATTGCACGCTGGCCTGCACCTGTTCGTCGCGCACCACCACCCACAGCAGCAGGCTGGCGTCTTCGATGCTCGACTGAACGCCGCGCAGATACTCGCGAGCCTGGGCTTCATCGAAGTCGGCCATAAAACCCACCGATGCGCCGTGCTTGACCGCGTCCAGCAACAGCTCAATCAGGCCCTCGCGGTAATGGGCAAAACTCTCTGCATTGACTCGACGCAGTTGCGCAGCGCTCATCGATCACTCCTTGGGCGGTTCGGCGCCCGGGTTCAAGGCCAGTTGCATAAAGGTCAGGTCGAGCCAGCGACCAAATTTGATACCCACCTGCGGCATTTGCCCGGTGGTGATAAATCCCAGGCGCTCATGCAGGCGGATCGAAGCCTGGTTGCCGCTTTCGATGGCGGCGACCATCACGTACTTGCCGCCTATGCGCGCGCGTTCGATCAAGGCCGCCATCAACTGCGGGCCAAGGCCTTTGCCACGCTGGTCGTTACGCACATACACCGAGTGCTCGACGCTGTAGCGAAAGCCTTCGAAAGGGCGCCAGTCGCCAAACGAGGCGTAGCCGGTGACTTCATCGTGCTCGACCGATACCAGGATCGGATACGCCTGGGCCTGACGCGCGTTAAACCATGCCAAGCGGTTGGCCAGGTCTACCGGTTGTTCGTTCCAGATCGCCGTGGTGTTGCGTACCGCATCGTTGTAGATGTCGCGGATGGCTGGCAGGTCGCTTTCAATTGCATCACGAATCATGACCGGGCCTCAGGCGATGGGTTGGTGGACGGTGACCAGTTTGGTGCCGTCCGGGAAGGTCGCTTCCACCTGGATATCCGGGATCATTTCCGGGATGCCTTCCATCACCTGTTCACGGCTGAGCAGGGTGGTGCCGTAGTGCATCAAGTCGGCAACGGTGCGGCCATCGCGGGCGCCTTCCATCAAGGCGGCGGAGATATAGGCGATGGTTTCCGGGTAGTTGAGCTTCACACCGCGCGCCAGGCGGCGCTCGGCCACTAAGCCTGCGGTGAAGATCAGCAGTTTGTCTTTTTCCCGTGGGGTCAGGTCCATGGTTCAAGGTCCTTCAAACATCATTCATAAAAACACCGCAGATCCCCTGTGGGAGGGGGCTTGCCCCCGATGGGGAATGCCAGGCAATACATCTGTCACTGACCCACCGCTATCGGGAGCAAGCCCCCTCCCACATGTTGATCTTCATGTGCTCCAGATTCGTGGTGCGACCGCCTCTCGCCCAAACAGAGCGGGACGTAACAATTTCCATAAATCAATCAACCATCCCCGCGCCAGCAGCGCTTCACTGGCCAGGCAGCGGGCGACCAGCAAGCCGGGTAATTGGGTCAGGTCGCCGCGTACTGCATTCGGCAGAGCGCGGCATTGCTCAAGCAATTCAGGGGTGATTTCGCCAGTCACCAACAGGGTGGCAAATACCGGCTGCCCGTCCAGGCCGATGGGCGAGTCGAGCAACCCATCGGCGCCGACAATGCGCTGGCGTTCATGCCAGAGCAACTGGCCGTCGCGGCGGATATCCAGGTGCGATTGAAAGTGCCCCAAGTCGAAGCGCTCGCCACTGGCCGGACGGCCCAGGGCGATCACGTCCCAGTAGAACAATCGGGCATCGCCTTGTAGGTCGATGCGCGTGGTGAGTTCGGCCTGGGCGGCGCTGAATACGATGGTTTCCTGGGGCAGCCATTCCAGGGTGGCGCCGGCTTCGACAGTCAGTTCGAGTTGCTGGAAGGCCGGGCCGCTGGCGCGGTACCACTTGGCCGCGCCAGGGCTGGTCAATTGGGCCCAGGCGCCCTCGGCGACGTGGGCGCTGATGTCCAGGCGATCCCCACCGGCAATCCCGCCGGGCGGGTGCACGATGATGTGCTGGCACACCTCGGGGCCTTCGGCATACAGGTGCTTTTGCACCCGCAGCGGGCCGAGGTGGCGGCGCATCACCGGGCGCGTGGTGTCGCCGAAACGCGCATAGCCGAGTTCCAGCTCGGCGTGCCAGCTGGGGGTGAACAGGGCAGGGGTAACGGGCAGGTTCATGTCTTTATGCTTATCGTTAGGACGCTACAGATTAGATGGTTACGAGACCGCGTACACCCTCGCTTTCCATATTTTCTCCACGGCCCTGCTGCACGATTTCGCCCCGTGACATCACCAGGTACTGGTCGGCCAGTTCAGCGGCGAAGTCGTAGAACTGTTCCACCAACAGAATCGCCATATCGCCCTGCGCTGCAAGCTTTTTGATCACGGCGCCGATCTCTTTGATCACCGACGGTTGGATGCCTTCGGTGGGCTCATCGAGAATCAACAGGCGCGGACGGCTGGCGAGGGCTCTCCCGATAGCAAGCTGTTGCTGCTGGCCGCCGGATAAGTCACCGCCGCGCCGATGCTTCATTTGCAGTAATACCGGGAACAGTTCGTAGATAAACGCCGGCACTTCCTTGGCCTCGGAACCCGGGAAGCGCGACAGGCCCATCAACAAGTTTTCTTCCACTGTCAGCCGCCCGAAAATCTCCCGGCCTTGAGGCACGTAGGCGATACCGGCGTGCACGCGCTGGTGCGGTTTGAAACCGGTGATGGCCTTGCCTTCCCAGTTCACCGCACCCTCTTTGGCGGGCAGCAACCCCATCAAACACTTGAGTAGGGTGGTCTTGCCCACGCCATTACGGCCGAGCAGGCAGGTGACTTCGCCGATCTTCACGTCAAACGAGAGCCCGCGCAGGATGTGGCTACCGCCGTAATACTGGTGCAGCTTGTCGACTTGCAGCATGTTCAAACCCTCCTCAAATCGTGCCGGTGGCTGGCTTTTATGGTGAATCGACTTCTGTGATGAATCGACTTTTATGGTGAGCTGGCTTTTATGGTGAACCGACTTTTGTGGTGAGCGGGCTTTTTGTGGTGAGCGGGCTTGCCCCGCGCTGGGCCGCGAAGCGGCCCCTTTCCCATTCACCGCGTTCTATCAGGTAAAACTCATTGCCTGGTTCTGGGGCCGCTTCGCGACCCAGCGCGGGGCAAGCCCGCTCACCACATAGTCCTGCTCAGCAAATAGTCCTGCTAACCACAAAGTCCTACTCAGCACATAGTCAGTCCTGCGCAACACACATTTTCGCATCCGCCTGAAGCTGTTCAGCGACCGAGATACACCTCGATCACCCGCTCATTTTCCTGCACCTGTTCCAGCGACCCTTCGGCCAGCACGCTGCCCTGGTGCAACACCGTCACATGGTCGGCAATCGAGCCGACAAAGCCCATGTCGTGCTCCACCACCATCAGCGAATGCTTGCCCGCCAGGCGCTTGAACAGTTCGGCAGTAAATTCGGTTTCGGCGTCGGTCATGCCCGCCACCGGTTCGTCCAGCAGCAACAGTTGCGGGTCTTGCATCAGCAGCATGCCGATTTCCAGGAACTGCTTCTGGCCGTGGGACAGCAACCCGGCGGGGCGATGCACCGAGGCAGTGAGGCGGATGGTATCGAGCACTTCATCAATCCGGTCTTTCTGCTCGCCACTCAAGCGTGCACGCAAGCTGGCCCACACCGACTTGTCGGTCTTCTGCGCCAGCTCCAGGTTTTCGAACACGCTCAAGGCTTCGAACACCGTTGGCTTCTGGAACTTGCGGCCGATACCAGCTTGGGCGATTTGCACTTCGCTCATGCTGGTCAGGTCCAGGGTTTCGCCGAACCAGGCATTGCCGTGGCTGGGCCGGGTCTTGCCGGTGATCACGTCCATCATCGTGGTCTTGCCCGCGCCGTTGGGGCCGATGATGCAGCGCAGTTCACCGACGCCGATGTAGAGATTCAAGTCGTTGAGTGCCTTGAAACCGTCGAAGCTGACGCTGATGTCTTCCAGGGTCAGGATGGTGCCATGGCGGGTGTTGAGGCCCTTGCCCGCGGCCTGGCCGATGCCGATGGCATCGCGGCCGCTGCCCGCGTCAAAAATAGGTTCGAGCATGACGTTCCTCATTTCTTCAGCAAGCCGATAACGCCCTTGGGCAGGTACAGGGTGACGATGATGAACAGCGCCCCGAGGAAGAACAGCCAGTATTCCGGAAAGGCCACGGTGAACCAGCTCTTCATGCCATTGACCACACCGGCGCCGAGCAGCGGGCCGATCAAGGTGCCGCGCCCGCCCAAGGCCACCCACACGGCGGCTTCGATGGAGTTGGTCGGCGACATTTCACTCGGGTTGATGATGCCCACTTGTGGCACGTACAAGGCGCCGGCCAAACCGCACAGCACCGCACTCAACACCCACACAAACAGCTTGAAACCACGCGGGTCGTAGCCACAGAACATCAGGCGGTTCTCCGCGTCGCGCAGGGCGGTCAGCACCCGGCCGAACTTGCTCTGGGCCAGGCGCCAGCCGATGTACAGGCTGGCGACCAACAGCAGCACCGTGGCCAGGAACAACGCTGCCCGTGTGCCCGGCTCGGTAATGCCAAAACCCAGGATGCTGCGAAAGTTGGTAAAGCCGTTGTTGCCGCCGAACCCGGTTTCGTTGCGAAAGAACAACAGCATCCCGGCGAAGGTCAGGGCCTGGGTCATGATCGAGAAATACACGCCCTTGATCCGCGAACGGAAAGCGAAGAAACCGAACACCAAAGCGAGCACACCCGGGGCCAATACCACCAGGCACAGCGCCCAGAGGAAGTGATCGGTGCCAGCCCAATACCAGGGCAATTCGGTCCACGACAGGAAGGTCATGAACGCCGGCAGCTCATCGCCGGACGCCTGGCGCATCAGGTACATGCCCATTGCATAACCGCCGAGGGCGAAGAACAAACCGTGACCGAGGGACAGCATCCCGGCGTAACCCCACACCAGATCCAGGGCCAGGGCAACGATGGCGTAGCAGAGGATCTTGCCCACCAGCGTCAGGGTGTAGGCCGAGACATGCAGCGGGTTTTCCGGCGAGAGCAGCGAGCACAGCGGCAAGGCCAGCAGCAGGATCAGGATGATCACACCGGTGGCAATCGTCGCCTTGGGGCCGGCCTTTTGCGCGGCCGTAAGCATCAATGGCTGGTTCATCAGTCGATCACCCGTCCTTTCAGTGCGAAGAGTCCTTGCGGGCGTTTCTGGATAAACAGAATGATCAGCGCGAGGATCAGGATCTTGCCGAGCACGGCGCCGATCTGCGGTTCCAGAATCTTGTTGGCGATACCCAGGCCGAAGGCCGCCGTGACGCTACCGGCCAACTGGCCGACACCGCCCAATACCACCACCAGGAACGAGTCGATGATGTAGCTCTGGCCCAAGTCCGGGCCAACGTTGCCGATCTGGCTCAGCGCGACGCCGCCTAACCCGGCGATGCCCGAGCCCAGGCCAAAGGCGAGCATGTCCACGCGCCCGGTGGGCACGCCGCAGCAGGCGGCCATGTTGCGGTTCTGGGTGACGGCGCGCACGTTGAGGCCCAGGCGCGTCTTGTTGAGCAGCAGCCAAGTGAGGACGACGACAAACAGTGCGAAGGCGATGATCACGATGCGGTTGTAAGGCAGCACCAGGTTGGGCAGCACTTGGATACCGCCGGACAACCATTCAGGGTTGGCCACTTCGACGTTCTGCGCGCCGAACACCAGGCGCACGGCCTGGATCAGCATCAGGCTGATGCCCCAGGTGGCGAGCAGGGTTTCCAATGGCCGGCCGTACAGGTGACGAATCACCGTGCGCTCGAGGGCCATGCCGATCGCGGCGGTGACGAAAAACGCCACCGGCAGCGCGATCAGCGGGTAGAACTCGATGGCCGCAGGCACGTAGCGCTGCATCAGCAGTTGCACCACGTAGGTGGAATAGGCGCCGAGCATCAGCATCTCGCCGTGGGCCATGTTGATCACGCCGAGCAGGCCGAAGGTGATCGCCAGCCCCAGGGCCGCGAGCAGCAGGATCGAGCCCAGGGACATGCCGCTGAAGGCCTGGCCGAGGATTTCGCCAAACATCAATTTGCGTTTGACCTGGGCCAGGCTGGTTTCGGCGGCGGTGTGCACGGCGGCATCGGTTTCGACGCCAGGTGCGAGCAGGGCTTCAAGGCGCGTGCGGGCCAGCGGGTCGCCGGTGCTGCCAAGCAAGCGCACGGCAGCCAGGCGCACGGCCGGGTCGGTGTCGACCAGTTGCAGGTTGGCCAGGGCCAGGCTCAGGGCGGTGTGCACGCCTTCGTCGGTTTCGGCGGCAACTTGCTGGTCGAGGAATTTGAGCTGCGCAGGTTGCGCGGTTTTTTGCAGCGTTTGCGCAGCCGCCAAGCGCACCTTGGGGTCGGCGGCGAGCAGTTGCTGGCTGGCTTGCACGTTATCGATCAAGCCGCGCAGGCGGTTGTTCAGGCGCACGGTTTTGGTTTCGCCATTGACCGTAATCTGACCTTGTTGCAGGGCGTCCACCAACTCGATGCGCGCCGGGTCAGGCTTTGCAGCCCAGTCCTGGAGTAGCTTGGCTTGTTGCGTCGGGTTGGCGGCCTGGAAGTCTTCGGCGTCGCTGGCGTGTGCGGCCAGGGGCAGCAACAGCAGCAGCGTCAGGAAGTAGCGTGTGAGGGCAGTGGGCATAAACAAATGTCCTGATCATGCGTGGACAGTGTGGGAGGGGGCTTGCCCCCGATAGCAGAGTGTCAGGTGATACTTCTGTCACTGACTTACCGCCGTCGGGGGCAAGCCCCCTCCCACATTTAACTTGTGGTACGGCTTTAGTTGCTCTTCACAGCGTGATCCGGTTTTTTGTCATTGCCAGGAATGTACGGGCTCCACGGCTGGGCGCGGATCGGCTCCTGGGTCTGCCACACCACCGAGAACTGCCCGTCCGCCTGGATCTCACCGATCATCACCGGCTTGTGCAGGTGGTGGTTGGTCTTATCCATGGTCAGGGTAAAGCCGGACGGCGCGGCGAAGGTCTGGCCGGCCAGGGCTTCACGTACTTTGTCGACGTCGGTGGACTTGGCTTTCTCTGCTGCCTGGGCCCACATATGGATGCCCACATAGGTGGCTTCCATCGGGTCGTTGGTCACGGCTTTGTCCGCGCCCGGCAGGTTGTGTTTCTTGGCGTAGGCTTTCCAGTCTGCGACGAATTTCTGGTTGACCGGGTTCTCCACCGACTGGAAGTAGTTCCACGCGGCGAGGTTGCCCACCAACGGCTTGGTGTCGATGCCGCGCAGTTCTTCTTCGCCCACGGAGAACGCCACGACCGGTACGTCGGTGGCTTTCAGGCCCTGGTTGGCCAGCTCCTTGTAGAACGGCACGTTGGAGTCGCCATTCACGGTGGAGATCACAGCGGTCTTGCCGCCGGCGGAGAATTTTTTGATGTTGGCAACGATGGTCTGGTAGTCGGCGTGGCCGAACGGGGTGTAGACCTCTTCGATGTCTTTATCCGCTACGCCTTTGGAATGCAGGAACGAGCGCAGGATCTTGTTGGTGGTGCGCGGGTACACGTAGTCGGTGCCCAGCAGGAAGAAGCGCTTGGCGCTGCCGCCTTCTTCGCTCATCAGGTATTCCACCGCCGGGATCGCTTGCTGATTCGGCGCCGCACCGGTGTAGAACACGTTGGGCGACATCTCTTCACCTTCGTATTGCACCGGGTAGAACAGCAGGCCATTGAGTTCTTCGAACACTGGCAACACCGATTTACGCGACACCGACGTCCAGCAACCGAACACCACCGCGACCTTGTCCTGGGTCAGCAACTGGCGGCCTTTTTCAGCGAACAGCGGCCAGTTCGAGGCTGGGTCCACGACCACCGGTTCAAGCATCTTGCCGTTCACCCCACCCTTTGCGTTGATCTCGTCGATGGTCATCAGCGCCATGTCCTTGAGGGACGTTTCCGAGATGGCCATGGTCCCGGACAGCGAATGCAGGATGCCGACCTTAATGGTCTCGGCGGCCTGGATAGTCCAGGTCATGCCCATGGCGGCAATGGATGCCGACAGGGTGAAAGCCTTGATCAAGCTGCGACGCTTCATGGTGCGGTCTCCATAGGTCAATGTTGTTATGGGGGAGCAACTGCAAGGGCTGTGCCTATCAGTGCTGACGCGATGCATTCACGCGTGCTTGACGTTTTGCCCAGGATTTCGCGCACCAGATCGGGGCTTTGAGCCGGATGATGTGCGCGCTGGCGCACGCTAACGGTGCGGGCTAACTACTTACCGCTCGACGCCTTCCCAGAGGTACAAGAATGGCCGCCAACACTCAGTCAAAAGGAATGTGTATGGCTATTCGATTATCACGCCAGGAACGCGCTGCCGGTGCCGGGAGGGGAGCGTCGCGCTTGCCGCCGTTAAGCCCGGCGTTTGTGCATGAGGCCGACGCCGCCTACTGGGCCCATCGGAAAATCGGCGACCGCCGTGACCGCGAGTACGGCGGCGTCATCCTGAAAAACCCCGCCGGTAAATACTTCGCCACCGATCCGGTGCCAGGGGATGGCATGCAGTTCGATCTGCTCAACGTTCTGGGCATCAGCGCCCAAGGTTATTACCAGCAACCCAGGGGCTACACCTGCGTCGCCAGTTACCATTCGCACCCGGCCCAGCACGCGTTGATCCGCGAGCGCAATCCGTCGTTCGACGAGCGAATGGCCAAGGCGTTTCTCGGTTTTTTTTCCAGTTCGGATTTCAGCCACGATGTGGATGATCGCGAATTCTTTCCGGCGGCGTATCTATCGGGGCCGGACGGCTCACTGATTCGCTACGCGCCCAGCGGTTCGTCCCCGGAGCGCAGCTTCGCACTGTGGCTGCGGGCGGGAAAACCGGCCGGCAGTCGGGTGGGGGTGTATGGGCCCTTCAATGAGTTTGTGAAAAAGGTCTCCACGCTGGGCGAGCTGAGCCTGATTGTGCCTACTGCACTGTGGGGCGGTTCTTTCGGTAAGGTGCCGGCGAACTGGGTGGTGTTCGAACCCTTCAGTTCCTCCACGTTGACCGAGTTGCCCTTGTTTACCGCCGTCTTCGATCAAGCTACCAAGGCCATTCGCTCGGCCCTCGCCGGCGGTGGTGCTGGCGGCGTGTTGCTCAAGGCTCGCGACAAGGAGGCCTATATCGCCACTGTCGGTAGGACCCTCGACCCTCACCAGCCTTTCTTGCGGCAACTGTTCCCCAGTCGCGAGGGCAAGTTCGCATTGCCCGCCGATTATGGGGTAGCGGGTTTCTACCTGGGGCCAACGCCACCGGCGACCGTGCTCCCCGTCCAGGAGCCAGAGCTCTACCAGGCATTCTTCGCGCCACGGGCGCTGGCGCTCGGCATCTACCAGGCGCACACGCTGGAGACGGTGGATCAGGCCTTGGGCGTGTCGATTTATTACCGTACCCAGGGGCGAGCGTTGCTCAAATACCGCTGCTCCCTGACCAGTGCCGAAGCGGCACTGTTCAAGGTTGAGGCGGATGGCTCTGTCGTGGATGACGGTTTGGACGCCGCGCTGTTGAGCGGCCAGATGAGCCCGCGCGACTTTGTACGGCGGGTGGCGAGCACCGGGCAACTGAGCGTGGAGCAGACCAGCGCATTGTGGAGTGTGGCCGGTGTCGTCGATGAGAACTGGGTGCCGGACAAGACCGTTACACAGCCCACATCTACCACCACGCCGGGCTCCGGCGGCACATCGGTGACGCTGCCCGCATTGAGCCCGGCCTTTATTCATGCCGATGACGCAGCGTTGTGGGCGCACCGGCGTATTGGTGCACGGCGTGATCGTGAGTACGGCGGTGTTATTCTGCGCAACCTGCAAGGGTATTTTTTTGCCACAGAGCCGGTCAGTGGTCAGGGGCTTGAGTTTGACATCCGCGACGTCCTCAGCACCCGCGAGGATGGCAGTTTCTTGCCGATTGCTGGTTACCGCCGCGCCGGGCTTTATCATTCCCATCCGGCGGATTACGAACAGGTTGCCAGTGCCAACCCGAAGATGTCCGAGCATCAGGTGAAGGCCTATCTGAATTTCTTTTCTCCATGGGATGCCGCTGGGGATATCACCTATCAGCACAACTTTGCATTGTCTTACTTGTCGGGTCCCGATGATTCTCTGGTGCGCTATCGCCCCAGTGGGTCGTTCGCTGAGGCGCAATACGCCAAGTGGATTTTGGGCAAGGTCAGCGAGGCAGCGTGGGGGACGGATGGTTCGATAGAAGGTCACGTTAAAAAAATGCTCGCGGTGGGTGAGTTGAGCTTTGTCACCAGCAACCCGTTGTGGGGCGGCTCTCGGGGGGTGGTTCCGCAGAGCTGGCAGCCCTATCAGGCGTTCGCTGCGCCAGCGCCGGGTTTGTTGCCGCTGTTGTCCCACGTCTGCGCCACGGTCAGCGATGCCATTCAAGCGGGCGTGGCGCTCGGCAGCGGCGCCAAGACGTCCTGGCGCCTTGGGCTGGTGCTCAAGCGCGATGGCAAGGATGAATTCGTCGCGACCCAGGCCCACCTCCTCGACGAGCCACGCTTTTATGTGAGCCACCTGTTATCGACGGATGCGGACGGCAATTACCTGTTGCCGGACGAGCACCACATTGTTGGTTTTTACTGCGACCCTCCTGCCGAACACGGCCGCGTGGCGGTGAACCAACCCTGGTTGTACCGCAGCTTTTTTCCGCCGTTGGGTTTGGGAAGCGCGGCACAGCAGGCTGGTCTTATCGCTAACCTGCAGGTGCCGGATCAGCCGCTTGGGCTCTTTCAGCAAACCGCAGATGGGGCGCTGTTGCGCTACCGATTTAACTTCTCGCCCGCAGAAATCGAACTCCTCGGTAGCAGCCCTGAGGCCGATAACGCGCTGCTCACAGGCAGCCTCACACCCCAGGACTATGTCCGGCAGGTCGCGGCCGTCGGTGAGCTGACCGTGCTCGCCACCAACCGCATGTGGGACCGCGCGGGTGTGGTCACCGCAGCGTGGCGACCGTTTGCCGGTGTCCCGGAGGTGAAGGTGGGGCCGGCCTTCATTCAGCCCGATGACGCTGCGCGCTGGGCACACAACCAGATCGGCACACGGCGTGACAAAGAGTATGGCGGGCTCATTCTCAAACGCGGCAACCGCTACTTCGCCACGCATCCGGCCAGCGGTGAGCAGGTGCTGTTCGATTTCAGCACGATCCTGGCAGTGGACGATGAGGGCAACTTTATCGCGCCCCATCCCTACGAGTGCCATGCGCTCTACCATTCCCATCCCGCCGACGAAGGCTCGATAAGACAATTCAACCCCGGTTTCACCGTGGATCAGGTTGAGCTGTTCAACAGTTTTTATTCCAACGCCGACCAGGTGTTTGTCATCACCCATCGTAACTTTGCGCGCGTGCATTACCTGTCTGGGACGGTCAACTCGCTGCTCAAATATGTGAGCAGCGGCTCGGCCGAGGAGACAAGCCTCAAGGCTCAACTGACAGGCACCGAGCCGGTCGTGCCATTCTCCGCGTTCGAAGGTGCTGTCTGGCGGTTGGCAAAAGCCGGTGAGTTACACGTGCTGGTGCCCTCGCCCGTGTGGGGCGGTGTACGCGGCAAGGTGCCTCTGGATTGGACCTTGCGCAGTCCAGTGAGCAGCGACGGGGTTGCGCAGGCACAACCGTTCTTCACCCCGATCGTCAGTACCGCGCAAGCGGCGGTGTTGGTGGCCTTGAGCTTTTCGGCGGGTTTGCCCCGGACCGGCTATCAGGGGGTTGTCCTCAAGCACCTGACGGCTTCGACCTATGTCGCCACCGAACCCACGGCCCTGGGCGCTGCGTTGACCGGGCTGTTCCCGGTACGCAACAACGGCCAGCCCCGGCTGCCCTCCAATCATCGCGTGGTGGGCTTCTATTATTCCCCGGCGCCTTTGGCCGACACGCCGTTACCCGCCACGGAACCCTGGCTGTACAAGCGTTTCGTCAGCCCTCAACTGCTGGTCACGGCGATGAATCAGGCGGCCGCCACGAAGAGCCTGCAGATTGCCGAGATGGGCTTGAAGCTGTTTTTGCACACCGACGACGGGGCGCTGTTGCAATGGCAAGCGCCCGAAGCCAAGGCGGCCACTGAACTGTTCAATGTGGCCATTGACGGCACGGTGACGGATAACGGTAACCAGGCAGCGTTGATGGACGGTTCGTTGTCTCCCCGGGCGTTTGTGCGTCGTGTTATTCGTGCGGGCGAGCTGACGGTACGCCAGACAGGCCAGCTTTGGACCGAGCGAGGGGTGGTGTATGACAGTGAAGTCCTGCCATTGGGTACGGCCAAGCGTGATCGCGTCGATGCAACCTTCCTGAGTGCCGACGATGCCGCGCGGCACGCCCACGAGCGCATCGGCATACGGCGTGATGCGGGGTATGGCGGCTACATCCTGCGGCGTCCCGACCAGCGCTTCACGTTCACCGAACCGGTACGTTTCCAGGGCAATGGCTTTGCCGCAGACTTGCTGCTGTCATCGTCCGACAATGGGTTAGTCGTACCGCCCGCCGAGCATGTCATTTGTGGGCGCTACAGTTCCCATCCACCGCTGTCCCAAGCTGACCTGGAACGTTGGCGCCGTCTGGGTTGGACACTGACCGATCTTGAGATCACCGTCACGATGTTCGCCGATCAGGAAATCCGTTCGGTGATCCAGTCCGGGCTTCCGGCGTACTTGAGCGGAACGCCCAACAACCTGATCTGTTACATCCCCAGCGGCTCACAAAAGGAAGCGTTGGTACTGGCCAATACCCGTCAAACGCCGGGGGTTGATAGCTACCGTCTTCGCCTGGAACGCGGTGCGCTCAAGCCGCAAGATATCGTGATCCGCCTGGCGGACGCAGGCGAACTGCGGGTGCTCAGCCATACACGGTTGTGGGGGCCGCGCCTGCGAGTCTATGACGACTGGACGCCAAATTTCGAATACGCCCAGGTAGCCCCGCAAACGCCGTCGTTGAGCGCCATTTTCACCACCCTGGACGCTGCGGCGATCAATGCCCATAAGCGCGGCCATGGGCGCAGCCTGGAGGCTCAGGGGTATACGGCTTACTTGCTCAAGCACCCGCAAAAAAATGAATACGTGGTCAGCGAGCTGGCGCCGCAGGCGTCTGAGGGGCGGTTAAGTAACGCATCGCTTGGCGCGCCTTATCTTGAGGGAGGGGATTTCGCTCATGGTTTCGTGGTGGCCGGGATGCTCTATTCCCAGCAATGGTTGCCCAGCGGCGTGAGTTCTTCTGAAGCCTGGCTGACCCGCTTTTTCGCGACTCCGCAATTGCTGCAACGGGCCGAGAAAGATGCCCGTCATTTGCCGGGCGCGGATACCGGCGACGTGTTACCGGTTTATCTGTCGACGCTTGAAGGCGCGCTATTGCGCTATCAGCCGGCCAAGACCTCGCTGTTCAGTGGCGGCGAGAATGGCGGCGAAGTCAGCGTGCAGGGGATGAGCCTGCGCAGCGGCACTTTGGATATTCGCCGCTATGTGACGTTGATGGCGCAAACCGGTGATTTGACGGTGCTGTACTCCAGTCAATGCTGGGACCGCCGGGGCACGGTGAGCAAGGAATCTTCGCGCTGGCGACCCTACGCCCACTTTATCCGCCGCCGTCTGGGGCCAGTGTTCAACGAGCAGGATGACGCGGCGCGGTATGCCCATTCTCGCATTCAGGCTGTCAATGGAAGGCGGCTGTTCGGCGGCCTGATTCTCAAGCGTCCTGACGGTCTGTTCGTTGCCACTGAACCGGTCAGCGTGCCCCGTGAAGACTTCGAGCACACCTGGATTTTCCCTGATGAGATGGTAGCGGTTGGCGGCTTTCCCGCGGCCCATACCCTGGTGGCGCGCTACCGTTCAAGCCCGGGGCGCGAACTGCCGTTTACCCTGGATGCCACGCAACGTGACATCTACCGCAATATGCTCTCGACCCGGGTGATCAGTGCTGTGCTGACCACTGCCCATGCCACCCTGAGCCGTGAGTACCTGTTCGGCGCCGACGGCAGCATCATCAGTTACAGCCGCAGCAACTCGTTGCTGGAAGCGACGTTGAAAGACGATTTGGCGCCCCTGAATCTGGTGCGGGAGGACCGCCTGGAGAACACGCTTGAGCAACAGATCCGCGCAGGAGAGCTCACGCCAGAAGCGTTTGTCCAGCGCTTGAGCAAGGCGGGGCGCTTGCGCGTTGTGGAAGGCAGCGAGGTTTGGGGGCCGCCGCGTTTACTTCAGGGGTTTGTTCCCAAAGCGTTTCGCTTGCCTGGGGCTCAGATCGAAAACGCCCTGGCGGATCCTGCCTTCAGTCCGGTGTTTGCCCAAGAGCGGGCGGCTGTGCGTTATGCCCATGAACGCTGTCAGTACGGGCCCGCGTTGCAGTTCGGCTACGTGTTCAAGGACGCGCGCAAAGAGCAGTACATGGTGACGATGCCGCTGGTGCGTAGCAGTTATTGGAAGTTCGAGCAGGTGTTTCCAAGCGGCCTGCTGCCCCAGGGTTATGTCCTGGAAGGTATCTATCTATGTGCGGCCCTTGAAACACTGACACCGGGGCACGACCCCCATGGGCAAATGATTCATTCGCCCATGGTCATCGACAATGGCATTCGCTTCGCCCGCCATGGTGTGAAGGGCAAGCAGCTATCGTTGTACCTGTCCTGCCCGGAGGGGGCGTTGCTCAGGTATCAATACCTGCAAACGGACGAGGCGCTGGACGATCGCAGCCATTTCCCGACGCTTCGCCAGCAACTGCACGAGGGCAAGATCACGCTGCTTGACTATGTGCATGAGCTGGCTGGACTCGGCAACCTTGATGTCCTGGTCGAGGGATCGGTCTGGGCGGGTACGCGACGAATCACGCCCGGCTGGCAGCCGGGAACGGGAGAAGGATTCTTCGATTACCCGATGGGTTGCGGTCCGTTGTTTTCCCATCCAGACGATGCCGCCCGCTACGTTCAACGTCGGCTGTCGGCAATCCAGGGCCATAACTATGTCGCCGCGGTCCTGGCCAACCCGAACGACTCATCGTTCATCACCACCTTGCCGCTGTGGCCGGGACTGGATGCGACGCGCCTGTTCCGCCTGTTTTACACCGGGCCTTCGGGGCCTGTGCAGCCGATGTCGCCGCCAGCGAGCGGGCCGGTACCTTACCCGGATTTTCCGGACTTGTACCGGGTGGTGGGTGCGCAGTTGGCCTACCGGGACACGGCGCCCGTCGAGAGTGCGGCGTCCGAGGATGATTCGCTGAACAGCAACTTTATCGAACCGACATTCCTGGCTTATTTCATCCGCGTTCTCAAGGCTCAGTCACGCTCTACGACGAACTTTTACCTGATGACTCGGGGGGGCGCGCTGTTGAAATACGTGTTGGGGCTTTCATCCCCGGAAAATGAGCTGATGACGTCTGCGGCCAGTCTCACGCCTGTTGAGTTTTTCAGGCGATTGGCTGGAGTCGGTCAACTGTCGGTACTCGATCGGGATGGCTACTGGCATAACGAGGGGCTGATTTCCGAGGTGCTAAAGGACCGTCGCAAAGAGGTGGGAAACAACGAACCCTTGGTCGACGAACCGCTTCAACTGCGTGACCGTGATGAGCTGTAACGCAGTACTCAGCACTTGTGCATCAGGCCGCTGGCAAGGTACTGGGTGATCGGTCGTTTGTTTTGCTTGGAGGGTTGCTCGCCGCGATGAGCGGCGAGCAACGATGACGCAGAACGTGTGATGAGCTAGCGCTTATCCGCTGCGGGACAAGGGGCGAGCAAGGCTACAGAAGGCCTTTGTCTTGGGTCCTCGCCGGGTTCATGCAGAACCTGGGGCGGACTCACGCGGCCCAAAAAAACGCGACAGCACCAGACGATCCAAGGCCCATACGACGATCAGCGAAGTGCCCACCAGCGGGAAAATGATCGCCAGCCCAAGCATGATCACCATCGCGGTTTTCCACTTCGGCAGGTCGTGGCGCAACGGCGGCACCCCCAGGCCGCCCTGGGGCCTGCGCTTCCACCAAATCACCACGCCACTGACGGCGCTCAGCAAAATCATCAGGCAGATCACCAGCACGATCAGTTGGTTGACCCAGCCGAACATCTTGCCTTCGTGCAGCATCACGCCGGTCTCGGTGGTCCGCGCTACCCAGTTGTAGTGCTCCCAGCGCACATCGGCGAGGACTTTGCCGGTGTATTGGTCCACATGCAGAGTGGCGTCGTTGCGCGGGTCGTTGGCGAACACCGCGACGGTGAACACGCCGGTGGCGGTGGTGGGGAAGGTGATGCTGTAGCCTGGCTCGACCTTGCGTGCGGAGGCCAAATCCACCACCTGTTGCAGGCGGATGGTCGGCGCGGCCGGGCCTGCGTGCATGGCGCCGTGGTTCATGTGTTCGGCGTGGTCGCCGGACATGGGCATCGGCGTATTTTCCATGGCCCAGGGCACGGTCTGTTGGGTCGCAGTGTTGAGCACTCGCGCCTGCTGGTCGGACTGCGGCACGTTGTTCCACATCGCCGCTGGGAAGGTATTCCACAGCCCCGCGTACTGCTTGCCCCAGAAGCCTGTCCACGTCATGCCGCTGAGCAGCATCACCAGCAAAAATGCCGCGCCCCAGAACCCGGCGACCGCATGCAGGTCGCGCCAGAACACCCGGCCGCGACTGCCCAGGCGTGGCCACAGCACCCCCGCTGAAGACTTGCCACGCGGCCACCACAGATACACACCGGACACGACCAACATCACGCCCCACCCGGCGGCGAGTTCTATGAGGCGGTCGCCGGTGGTGCCGATCATCAGTTCACCGTGCAGCGCACGAGCGATGGCTTGCAGGTTGTAGGTTGCGTCCTGCTCACCGAGTACGGTGCCGCGATAAGGGTCGACGAACACCGTCACTTCGCGACCCTCGTTGTGCATCACAAACTGCGCGCTGCTGGTGGCGTCGGCCGGCGGCAGGTATTTGCTGATCGCGCCTTTGGGGTAAGCGCGTTGGGCGCGCATCAATTGTTCGTCGGCGCTCAAGGCGTGTTCGGCTGCGGGTACGGTCAGCAGGTTGCCGTACATCAGCGGGTCGAGTTGGGGTTTGAACAGGTAGATGATGCCGGTCACGGCCAGCAGCACCATGAAGGGGGCGACAAAGAGGCCAGCGTAGAAATGCCAGCGCCAGGCCAGGTTGTAGAAAGAGATTTTTTGAGTCTTCATCAGGTAGTGCTCCGCAAGGCTATGGATCTTAGGTGTGGGGCTGCCAGGCAACCCCGCTGTCGGTAAGGCCGACTCCTACTGCGGTGCTTTAGAAACTCATGTCGACTTTAGTCCAGAGGGTTCGCCCCGGCTCCTTGATAGCTTGCGGGTCGTTGGCCGGGTAGCCGAAGCCGGCATTGCCCGCAAGGTTCAAATGCTCGGCGTAGGCCTTGCCGAACAGGTTGTCGACGCCGGTGCTGACCTTGACGTTTTTTGTGATGCGATAGGCGCCGTTCAGCGAGAACACGCCAAAGCCGCTGCTCTTGTCGTAGTCCTTGCCGACCACGTTGCCCTTGTTCTGATCGATACGGTTCTGCGCGGCGACCACTCGCCACAGCGCGCCCGCACTCCAGTCGTCTTCGCTGTAGGTCAGGCCCACGCGTGCATCCAGGGGCGGCATTTGTGGCAGGGCCTTGCCGTCGCTGCTGTTCTTGCCCCAGGCGTAGGCGAGGGTCGCGTCGGCTTTCCAATGACGGGTCAGCTTGTACGCCGCGCCCACTTCACCGCCCATGATGCGAGCATCGACGTTGCGGGCCTGGGAGGTGGTGCCCATCATGCCCGGCCGGTAGTCGAACAGGATGAAGTCACGCACTTGCCCGATGTAGCCAGAAGCCCAGGCTTCAAGGTCGTCTGCTTTGTATTGCGCGCCGAAGTCGAGTTGGGTGGTCTTCTCCGGTTTCACGCCGTCGAAGGCATTCACCGAACCGACCGCGCCGGTGTTGGGAGAGAATAACTCCCAGTAATCCGGGAAGCGTTGCGAGTGGCCCAGGCCGGCGTAGAGGGTGGTGGGGCTGTCGGCCAGGTCGTGCTCGTAGCGCACAAAGCCCGAGGGCAGGGTATCGGCGCGGGTGTCGTCGGCGGTCGGGTTGGCGCGTGCACTCATCCCGGAGCCGGTGGTTTGCCGGAAGTCCTTGGCCGAGGCGCGGTCCAGACGTGCGCCGGTGATCAGTCGATCGCGGTCGGCGGCGTACCAGGTCAGTTCGCCGAACACGCCGTAGTTGTGGAAGTTGGCGTCCTTGACCTTGGGCAACTCTTTGTAGGTGTCGATGCCCATGCTGCTGCGTTGGCGGTGTTCATTGGTCTGCGCTTCCAGGCCGCCGATCAACTGCAGATCGGCCCAGCGCCAAGTGGCCTTGATCCGCGCACCGAGGGTTCGACGGTCAACGTTGGAGGCCATCGGCCCGGCCATCATCCCGGTGCCCGACGGCGTGCGCAGGCTGTAGTTGTCCATCACATGGTCGGCGTAGTTGTAGTAGACCTGCGCCTCGACCTTATCCAGCACCTCACCGATATTGGACTTCTCGAAACGCAGCCCGAGGCTTTCGCGCAGGAACTGTGAACCGTCCATGCCGCGTCCGGCGTAGCGCGCCTCGCCGTCGCCACGGCCGGCGGTGAGTTCTAGCAGGGTGTCGGCGTCGGGGGTGAAACCCACGGCCACGTCGCCGTTCCACTTGTCGTAGCGCGAAGCAACGGTGTCGTGGTTGCCGTCTTTGTAATCGTCGGCATGGGCCTGGTTGCCGATCACCCGCACATAGCCCAGAGGCCCACCGGCAGCGGCATCGATGACCTTGTCGAAACGCCCATTGGAGCCTGCCAGCACACTCGCGTTGAGCCGTGTGCCCAATGCGCCGAAGTGCTCGGGCTCGCGGTCGAACAAGATGGTACCGGCCGAGGCGCCTGGCCCCCAGAGTACGGTTTGCGGGCCTTTGATCACCGTGAGGGTGTCGTAGGTTTCCGGGGAAATATACGACGTGGGTGCGTCCATGCGGCCTGGGCAGGCGCCGAGCATCATGCTGCCGTTGGTGAGGATATTCAGGCGCGAGCCGAACATGCCACGCAGCACCGGGTCGCCATTGGTGCCGCCATTGCGCACCAGGGCGAAGCCGGGGATGGTCTTGAGGTAGTCGCCACCATCGCTGGCGGGCACCGGTTGGCGCGGGTCTTTCGGGTTCGTGACTACGGTCAGGGGGGAGCTGGGCGCAATCGCGGTGATCACAGTGGGGCTCAGTTCATGTTCATGCTCTTCGGCATGGGCCTGAGGCGTCAGCAGGGCGCCGCATAAAACAGCGAGCACAGGGGTACATCCCAAACGGGTGTCAGCAGAAAACCTGGACATGACAAATTCCATCAATCAATCGTAAACAACACGGCCAGCAGCCTGCGGCTGTCTGTCTAAAGTCGGCCGGGGTGAAGTAACGGTGCTTAGGGTTTACGAGGCGATGGGCGGCGCACGGCTGCGGGCGCCGGGGAAGATGCTCTGCCGGGCATGACCCAGGCGCGTAGCGGGGGTGAGCGCATTGGCCGGCGGCGGGGTGTTGAGGGTGACGTAGGAGACGCTGCCGGGCAGGGCGGGGCAACTGAACAGCAGGTCGCAGTAACCGCACTTGGCCCAGAGCGCGTGATGTTCGTCGGGGGCTTTAGGGTGATGGAATTCGCCATGCTCGCCCGGCATGTCCATGGACATGCTCATTGGCATCGACATCGACACACCGGCGTGATGATCCATCGGCATCGCTTGGGAAATCAGCGGACCGATAAAGATCATCAGCATGGCAAACAGGCTGATCCAACTGCCGCGCTTCACGCGGTGGTGTGGAGAGAGCCTGGCGCGAGGGGCGCCCATCGAGTGTTGGCCTATTGAGCGTGCTTATGCTCGTGGCCGGCCATCGGCGGTACTTTCTGTACGGACACTTCCACCTCGACCTTGCCGGCTTTTTCAAAGGTCAGGATCAGGGGGAATTGCTTGCCATCGGCCAACAGGCTGCGGTCTTTGAGACCCAGCAGCATCACGTGATAGGCCATGGGCGCGAAGGTCAGGTCACCTTTGGCTGGCACGGTGACGCTCGGTACTTGTTGCATCTTCATCAAGTCACCCTGCATCACATGCTCATGCAACTCGGCCTTCTCGGCCACCGGCGTGGCGACGCCGACCAGGCGATCCGGCTCAGCACCGGTGTTGTGAATCACGAAATACGCAGCGACGGTGGGTGCATTGGGTGGCAATTCCTGGGACCAGGGATCGCTGACCAGCAAGTCGCCGGCTTTGTAGTCCTCGGCATTGGCGGCACTGAACACCGGCAGCAACAACGCGGCCAGAAGCAGGGAAGATTTGAGCATGGCAGTTCTCCAGAACGGTTCTAAACGCAGTTCACTTGCGAAGACAATCAGACCGTTGGAGACGCGCGGGGGTTGAGGCTCGGCCATTGCTGGCGCGGGGTGGGTTGCTGGGGCGAAGACGACGGCAGATTCTGGAACGCATCGAACCGCGTGACATACAACTGGGGCACATGCCCTGGCAAGGCCACCAACGGCGCCGAACCTGAGCAACACCAGCAATGCTGCATGGTGGAGTGATCATCCTGCTGCGGCGCCGGAATCTCCAGCTTGCCCAGGGCGATGGTCTTGAGACTCGCACCATTGGAAGAACAGAAACTGCCCCAGAGCAATTGCTTGACCGGGTCATCCGCCTGCTGCATCGCACTGGCCATCGGCATGGCAAACGCATTGAACAGCACTGCAAGGCAGGCGATCCAGGCAATTGCAAAGCGTTGACGGGCCATGGCGGACAATCCGTAGGGTTAAACGATCAGGCGGGTATTTAGCCTGATCGGGGGGGATAAGTAAAAAGCGGTGGTGTGGTTTGGTGTCGCAGTGCTATCAGATCGCTGTGGCGTGAAGCTTGAGGCCCAAAGCCTTCATGACTTTCATGATAGTCGCGAACTCGGGATTGCCATTGCTGGAGAGGGCTTTGTACAAACTTTCTCTTCCGAGGCCGGCGTCGCGGGCTACCTGAGTCATGCCTTGGGCGCGGGCGATATCGTTGAGAGCGGTACGAATCAATAGACCATCACCAGCATCATCCTCAAAGCAGGTCTCTAAATATGCAGCCATCTCCAGAGGGGTTTTCAGATATTTTGCCGCATCGAAGCGGGTAAAGGACTCGCTCATAATTTATTCCTCGCTACCAAAATTTATTGCGATTTGCTTTGCACGTTTGATGTCTCTGCTCTGTGTTGATTTGTCACCGCCGATTAGTAACAGATAAACCACCTCGTCTCGGCGGGTGAAGTAAACGCGATACCCTGGGCCGTAATGGATCCGCATTTCAAACACGCTATCCCCCACTGACTCGCAGTCACCAAAATTTCCGGCTTCAGCCATTCGCACTCTCTTGATCACGCGAACTTTTACGAACGGGTCCCGAACTGCTTCCAACCATTTGACAAACTCAGTGGTTTCATTGAACTCAATTGTCACGGATCGTATTCCTCAGGATACAAAATGGCAAGCTGTGACACGTTGTCGAAACGGCGTGCCCCCTCGCGGGGAGTTAACCCAAAACCGCGAGGGTGGAGGTTAGGGCGGGGGCTTTTGGCTGAGCCAGCCAGCTGGTTCGGAAGTGTTTGTAGGGGGAATCGACTTTTTGGAGGGAGGCCAAATAGCTAGTCGTTTGGCTGGTTATTCGTACAAGCAGAAATTTCCGACAGGGATTTGAGGTTGTCCCTAGGACACTCGGTCTCTAGTCTTCGCGCACCGCTGCAAACGCAGCGGACGGGCGTCGCGGCCCGGATTTCTTCAGACGCAAAAGCGTCATTGTCTCCTTTCAGTTGGCGCTTTTTTATCGTCTACTGTGCGGCGCTATGGCGGCTGTGCGTGGGATACCTTCGGGTATGCCGGTGTTCTGGAGAATCGGTCCGCGAACCTGCGTACAGCTGCCACCCCCATCGCGTCGCGGCGATCAATGGCAGCTCCTTTTACTTCTCCGGAGCTTCACAAATGATCAAGCCCACCCCAAATCCCCCCGTCCGGCTCTTCACCGTGGCCGATGGCATCAGCACCGAAGACCTGTTGGTCAACCTCAGCGAAACACTCGCCTCGGCTAACGCGCTGAGTTGTGACTTGGCGTTTGATCTGGAAGGTCGAAAACGAGAGGAGTTGCTGGGCGTTGCGCAGTTGATTGAGCTGGCGCAGTTGTTGGCTGATCGTGTACGCAGCGGCGTTGGGCAGGTGTCCGCCGCAAGCAGCTAACAAAGCAGTTCAAAATGTGGGAGGGGGCTTGCTCCCGATGGCGGTGTGTCAGTCACTGATTTATTGGCAGATCTACTGCAATCGGGAGCAAGCCCCCTCCCACATTTGAACTTCGGTGTTCAAGGCGAGTGGATTGCCTGCAGTACCGCCGCCACCGTTGGGAACTCCCGGTCCACCGCCGCCAATACCGGCCGCTTCAACACCAACACCGGCACTCCACGCTCGCGCGCCACTTCCAACTTCGGCTCGGTGGCTGTGCTGCCACTGTTCTTGCTGATCAGCACATCAGTCCCACGCCGTTCAAACAACACCCGCTCGTCTTCAATCAAAAACGGTCCACGGGCGCCGATCACTTCACACCGCTCATTGCCCGGATACACATCCAGCGCGCGCAGCGTCCAGAACTGGTCGGCGGGGATTTCATCAAGATGCTGCAACGGCTCGCGGCCCAAAGTGAACAGCGGGCGCTTGAAGGGTTTCAACGCCGTAATCAACTCGGCCCAGTCACTCACCTCACGCCAATCGTCACCGGCCTGCGGTTGCCACGCCGGGCGACGTAATGCCCAGCACGGCACACAGCACACCTTTGCCGCCTCGGCGGCATTGCGGCTGATCTGCGCCGCATACGGATGGGTCGCGTCGAGGATCAGGCTGATCTGTTCGTCGCGAACAAATTGCGCCAATCCTTCGGCGCCGCCATAACCGCCGACACGCACTTGGCAGGTGAGATCCGTTGGCACACGGCCCACGCCCGCCAGGCTGTAGATATGCTCCGGGCCCAACGTGCGAGCGATGGCGAGCGCTTCGGTCACGCCACCCAACAGCAGAATCCGTTTCATCGCGGCTTGACCACTTCCAGCAAGGTGATCGGAAGCGCCTGCCGCCACGTATCGAATTCACCCAGCGGCTGGGCCTGAGCGACGTGGATGCGCGTCAGTTCGCCGCCATGTTGAGCGCGCCAGTTCATCAGGGTCATTTCACTTTGCAGGGTCACGGCGTTGGCGACGAGCCGACCGCCGGGGCGCAGGTGTTGCCAGCAGGTGTCGAGCACGCGGTCGCGGGTGACACCGCCGCCGATGAAGATGGCGTCCGGTGCCTCCAGACCATGCAAGGCGTCCGGCGCTTTGCCGCGAATCAGTTGCAGACCCGGCACGCCGAGGGCGTCGCGGTTGTGTTCTATCAGGCCCTGGCGGCCTGCGTCGGCTTCAATCGCCAATGCGCGGCAGCTCGGGTGAGCGCGCATCCATTCGATACCGATGGAGCCGCTGCCCGCGCCCACGTCCCACAGCAGTTCGCCGGGCATCGGGGCGAGGCGGGCGAGGGTCATGGCGCGCACATCGCGTTTGGTCAGTTGGCCGTCGTGGTGGAAGGCGGAATCGGGCAGGCCAGCGATGCGCGACAGGCGCGGTGTGTCGCTGCAGGCCAGGCAGTCGATGGCGATCAGGTTCAAATCAGCGACGCGCGCGTGTTGCCAATCATCAGCCAAGCCATCGATGCGCCGCTCGTCGACACCGCCCAGGTGTTCAAACACGCTCAACCGGCTGGGCCCAAACCCGGACTCAGCCAGCAACGAAGCAATCAACGCAGGACTGCTGCCGTCATTGCTCAACACCAGCAACCGCACCCCCGTGGCCAGATGCGCATTGATCGCCGCCAACGGTCGGGCCACCACGGATAACGTCACCACTTCCTGCAACGGCCAGCCCAGCCGCGCTGCCGCCAACGACACCGACGACGGCGCCGGTAAAATCAGCAGTTCTTCAGCCGCGACCTGCCGCGCCAGACTGGCCCCCACGCCATAGAACATCGGATCGCCGCTGGCCAGCACACACACAGGCGTACCGCGCTGCGTCAGCACCGGCTCAAGGGAAAACGGGCTCGGCCACACTTGGCGCTCGCCGCGAATACACACCGGCAACAGGTCCAACTGGCGCTGAGCACCTATAATCCGCGTGGCGCGCAGCAGGGCATGCCGGGCATTTCTGCCCAGGCCCTTGAAGCCGTCTTCACCGATGCCTACAACCGTCAGCCAGGGCGACATATCCATTCCTTGAGCGACATCCGACGGGCAGGCTTTTCATGCCGCCGGACAAAGCAGGCATAATACCGCGCCTTTACCTGTGAACCGGTAGCCCCGTGAACCCAACGCCCGCTCTGAATACCTTGCGCCCCTCGGCTTGTCCGGGGTTGCTGCGTATCGTCCAGGCCTTGGATGGCGGTATCTGCCGGATCAAATTGGCCGGTGGTTCGATCACCTCAGCCCAAGCCGACGCTGTGGCCGATGCCGCCCAGGCCTATGCCGGCGGGGTGATCGAGGCGACCAACCGCGCCAATCTGCAAATACGCGGGATCGGCGCCGAGCAGGATGCGCTGATTGCCACGCTGCTGGCCGCAGGCCTCGGCCCGAGCAACGCCGCCGGTGACGATGTGCGCAATCTGATGCTCAGCCCCAGCGCCGGCATCGACCCGCAGATGCTGTTCGACACCCGCCCGCTGGCCGAGCAGATCCTCGCCACCCTGCAAAACCACCCGCGTTTCCATGAGTTGTCGGCCAAGTTCGCCGTGCAGTTGGATGGCGGTGAGGATCTGGCGATGCTCGAACATCATCACGATCTGTGGCTGTCGGCGTTCCTACGCGATGGCGAGACGCTGCTCGCGTTCGGTCTGGCCGGCTGTCCGGGCCTGGATGCGCCATTGGCAGCTGTGCCATTGGATCAGGGCCACGCGCTGGTGGTGGCCGTGCTGGAAGCCTTTCTCGACCTGGCCACCCCAGAACAAACACGCATGCGCCATTTGCCTGTGGATAACTTACTGAGCCATCTGCGCCTGCCGCTGCTGCCGATCGATGGCTTCAAACGCCCGCCCAGTGGCGCTTTACTGCACCTTGGCACTTATCCACAGCCTCAAAAAAATCAGTTCTATGTCGCTGCCATCGCCCCCTTGGGTCGCCTGGATTCGACGATGCTCAAGGGCGCCGCACAACTCGCCCGCGACTATGGCGACGGCACCTTGCGCTTCACCCCCTGGCAAGGCGTGCTGTTGCCCAACGTCGAAAAACCTCACGCCGTGACCGAGCGCTTGGCGCAGTTGGGCTTTCTTTGCACCATCGACCAACCGCTGGCGCGCCTGACCGCCTGCACCGGTTCCAGCGGCTGCGCCAAGGCCCTGGCCGATACCAAGGCCGATGCCCTGCAACTGGCTGCGCAGCAACTCGACCATGACGTGCACCTGACCGGCTGCCCGCGCTCCTGCGCCGCCGCGCACACTGCGCCGGTCACCTTGCTGGCGGTGAGCCCCGGCCACTACGACCTCTATTTTCGCGATGCAGCCCACCCAGGTTTCGGCCGGCTGCACGCGCGCACTCTTTCCATTGAAGCGGCGAGCGCCCTGTTGCGCGCTCGTCCACGGAGCAACATCGATGATTGATTACATCCGCGACGGTCAGGAGATCTATCGCAACTCCTTCGCCATTATTCGCGCGGAAGCCAAGTTGGACCGTATCCCGGCTGATTTGGAAAAACTCGCGGTGCGGGTGATTCATGCCTGCGGCATGGTCGACGCCATCGACGGCCTGCAATTCTCCGAAGGCGCCGGCAAGGCCGGGCGCGATGCGCTGGCCGCTGGCGCACCGATTCTGTGTGATGCGCGGATGGTCTCCGAAGGCGTGACCCGCGCGCGCCTGCCGGCCAACAACGAGGTGATCTGCACCCTACGCGATGACAGCGTGCCGCAGCTGGCGCGCGAGCTGGGCAACACCCGTTCCGCCGCTGCCCTGGAGCTGTGGCGCCCGCACCTGGAAGGCAGCGTGGTGGTGATCGGCAACGCGCCGACCGCGTTGTTCTACCTGCTGGAAATGCTCGACGCCGGCGCACCGAAACCGGCGTTGATCCTCGGTTTCCCCGTGGGCTTTGTCGGTGCTGCCGAATCCAAGGCGATGCTGGCCGCTGACAGCCGTGGTGTGCCGTTCGTGATCATGCAAGGCCGCCTGGGCGGCAGCGCCATGGCCGCTGCGGCGGTCAATGCACTCGCCACGGAGGTCGAATAATGCAGGCACGCGGACGTTTGATCGGCCTGGGCGTCGGCCCCGGCGACCCGGAGCTGATCACCCTCAAGGCCCTGCGACTGCTGCGTGAATCGCCAGTGGTGGCGTACTTCGTCGCCAAGGGCAAGAAGGGCAACGCGTTCGGCATCATCGAGGACCACTTGGTGCCGCAACAGACCCTGATGCCGCTGGTGTATCCGGTGACCACCGAGGCACTGCCGGCGCCGCTGTCCTACGAGCAAGTGATCAGCGACTTCTACGACACCGCCAGCATCGACGTGGCCGCGCACCTGGACGCCGGCCGCGATGTGGCGGTGATCTGCGAAGGCGATCCGTTCTTCTACGGCTCCTACATGTACCTGCACGACCGTTTGGCCGAGCGCTACGAAGCGCAGGTCATTCCGGGGGTGTGCTCGATGCTCGGTGGCGCGTCCGTGCTGGGCGCGCCGTTGGTGTACCGCAACCAGAGCCTGTCGGTGCTCTCGGGTGTGCTGCCCCATGAAGACCTCAAGCGCCGCCTGGCGGATGCCGACGCGGCGGTGATCATGAAACTGGGCCGCAACTTCCCCAAGGTGCGCCAAGTGTTGGAAGAACTCGGCCTGGCCGAGCGCGCGTTGTATGTGGAGCGCGCCACCATGGCCAACCAGAAAATCGTGCCACTGGATCAGGTTGACCCGTCGTCCTCACCGTACTTCTCGCTGATCATCGTGCCCGGTGAACGGTGGCAAGGGTGATGAATCCGGCAATTGTCATCCTCGGCCAGGGCAGCCTGGCGACCGCGCGCAAGATCCAGCAGGTGTACCCCGGCGCAGTGATCCACGGCTTGGCCGGACGGGTTGAAGGTGCGGACCAGGCTTACAGCGAATTCGGCGCCACCTTGCGTCAGTTGTATCAGCAAGGCACGCCGCTGATTGCCCTGTGCGCCGCCGGTATCGTGATCCGCACCCTGGCGCCGCTACTGCTGGAAAAAGGCGAAGAACCTGCCGTGCTGACCGTGGCGGAAGATGGCAGCGCCGTGGTGCCGTTGCTCGGTGGCCTGGGCGGTGTGAACGTAATGGCGCGGGACATCGCGGCCGCACTCAACGTGGCGGCTGCGATCACCACCAGTGGTGAGCTGCGTTTCGGCACTTGTTTGCTCAACCCACCTGCGGGTTATGAACTGGCGGATCTGGAGCTGGGCAAGCGCTTCGTGTCCGACCTGCTGGCCGGCGAACGCGTGCGTATCGAAGGCGCGGCGCCGTGGCTGGATCAAGCGAATTTGCCGCAAGACCAGCAAGCGCGTTTGGCGATTCACGTGGGCACTGCCGAGCGCGTGCCGGCGGCCAATGAATTGCTGATCTATCCGAAGATGGTATCTGTCACCTGCAAGCCGGGTGCGGATTTGGCTGCGCGAGTGCGAGGGGCTTTGCATGATGCCGGCATCGCCGTGCAATCCCTGGCGTGCCTGCTGGCCAGCGACACGCAGATGGCCGAGGCGTCGCTGCATGAAGCCGCATCGGCATTGGGAGTGCCGTTGCGTTTCACCAGGGTTATCCAGGATGCCGACATCGTGATTGACGTTGCCGAGCAGCCGTTAGACCTGTCGCGCGTTGGCCGCCCGCGTGGCCGCCTTGCCGTGATCGGCCTGGGCCCCGGCGCCGCCGAATTGATGGTGCCGGCGGTGAAAGCCGAACTGGCACGTTGCACCGATGTGCTGGGCTATGAAACTTACGTGCGCATGGCCGGGCCATTTCGCGCCGATCAGGTTCAGCACTGCACCGACAATCGCGAAGAAATGCAGCGCGCGCGCCATGCCTTCGAGCTGGCCGCCCAAGGGCGTTCGGTGGTGGTGGTGTCGTCCGGTGACCCTGGCGTGTTCGCCATGGCGGCGGCGGTGATCGAGGCGTTGCACGAGTCCAGCGATCCGGCCTGGCATCAGGTCGACCTGGAGATCCTGCCCGGTGTCTCGGCCTCTCTGGCCACCGCAGCTCAGGCGGGTGCGCCGTTGGGCCATGATTTCTGCGTCATGTCGCTGTCGGACAACCTCAAGCCGTGGTCGATTATCGAGAAGCGCCTGGATCTGGCTTCCCAGGCCGACCTGGCCCTGGCGTTCTATAACCCGATCTCGCGGTCACGCCCGTGGCAGTTGGGCCGCGCCCTGGAAATCGTCGCGCTGCACCGTACGCCGCAAACACCGGTGGTGCTGGGCCGCGATATCGGCCGGCCGGGCCAGACATTGCGTGTCACCACCCTTGGGCAACTCACGCCTGACCAAGTGGACATGCGCACCATGGTGCTGATCGGCTCGTCCACCACCTGCACATTCCCCCGTGCCGGTGGTGGTGAGTGGGTATATACGCCTCGCTGGTACGGCGAAAAACCCGTCTCCTGAAACGGCCTGTTGGCTGCTGGAAAGCTCCGAATGACGCAGTGATTGTCCTGCTGTTGTTCGGGGCTTTTTCTTTTTTACACGAGGAAAAACCGAGCGCTCACGGGGCCACCGCGTGATTGCTGGGGTGGGTTGGTTGGCGTGTCTGGCCAAGGGATGTTTGTCGTATGGAAAGGCCATCGCCCCCTGGACTAGTGTTCAAGCAAGCCCCATGTGGGGTGCTTGTGGAGAACTGAAATGGAGCGACAACACAAAAGGATCAACAGTACGAAAAGGCGCAAGTTGATCGCCGCCTACAAACTGCCGGGTGCGCCGGGCAAGCAGCCGTCCCTGGCGATCAATGCCGAGGATGATTGCAACGCTGCCGTGGTGAACAACAGCGTCATGTCGTTTGCCGAGGGGCTGTCCGGCCTGAGCCGGGAATACATCCGCAAAAGCTATTTGTTGGCCAGCAGCTATGTCAGCGATGTATTGAAGATTCACCGAGGTACCGAGGCCTGGTACGACGAATTTATCAAGGTGATGATCAGCCTGGGTTGGCTGCCGATGCGCAGCCGTTTCGAGCGGGTCTCACATTCGGGCAAGGGCTTGTCGGTGCAGTTGGCGGCCCTGAATATCATCGCCACGATGCTGGCATCGATGTCGGTTTCGGGACCATTGATCACGGCGCTGCCTAAACTGGCGGCCGATGCGTTGGAGGCCATGAAGCAACAACCGGCGTCCTTTGAGCTGTTCAAACGCAACAGTACGGTGCACCAGGGCGGTGATTTCGGCCTGGCGTCCTGCGTAGAAGCGGACGGCGAATTGACAATGGTGCTGGTGACTTACAGCACTCAAAGCGTGAGTAAGCAGGTGGGGTTGCCGTTCCTTGAATGGGACAGCTCCTCGGTCGAGGCCTTCAGCGGGCAAACCTGCCTGGTGCTGAATACCTCGGTGGTCAACGAAAAAACCATCCAATTGATGCGCGAGAGTGCGGGCGACAAAGTGCAGTTGGCAATTGCCAAGTACCGGATTTAGGGCACCAGATAACCACGCACGCCGGTAAAGATAATTTGCGCGGCGAGGGCGCACACGAACAACCCCATCAACCGGCTGACAATCTGCAAGCCCTGGTCACCGAGAATGCGTTCAATACGGTTGGACAGGTACAGCACCACGCCAACGGTGAAGCTGGCCAGGGCGATGCTGAGGATGGCAGTGATCTTGTCATCCCAATGGGGCTGGCTGACGCCCATCACCAGCAACGCACCTATAGTGCCGGGGCCGACGGTGAGGGGAATGGTCAGCGGCACGATGGTCACGTCCTGCTGCACGTTATCGGTCTGCACCGCTGACTTGCCTTGGGCCATGCCCAGGGCCGAAATAAACAACACACTGCCGGCGCCGATGCGAAACGCATCCACGGTGATGCCGAACACACTGAAAATCACCCGGCCGAACAGATAGAGCAATACGCTCGACACCAGGGTCGCCAGCGCCACTTTCCAGGCCAGGCGTCGGCGTTCTTTGCTGGAGTAGCCACGGGTCAGGCTGATAAAGCAGGACAGCACGAAGAACGGGCTGTAGAGCACCAGCATTTTCAGGTAGACGCTGAATAACACGTGGAGCATGGGGAGTGGCTCGCGGCAGGAAAAGTGGGGGAGAGTCTATCAGGCGATAGGCTTCAAATGTGGGAGGGGGCTTGCTCCCGATGGCGGTGTAACAGTCAGATTACCTGTCACTGAACCACCGCCATCGGGGGCAAGCCCCCACCTACATTGGCATTGCATTCCAGATCATGAAACCGTGCTGTGTTCCGCCCGCTGCTGACGCTGTGCCACCCAAAACTCCACCAGCTCACGCAGCTGCGACAATTCCACCGGCTTGGCCATATGCCCATCCATCCCTGCCTGGCGTGCGCGTTCTTTGTGTTCCGAGAGGATATGCGCCGTGAGCGCCACTACCGGTGTGCGAATGCGCTGGTGGCTGACTTCCCACGCACGCAGCTGCTGGGTGGCCGAGAAGCCATCGAGGACCGGCATTTCACAGTCCATCAACACCAGGTCGTAGCGCTGGGCCTTCATCGCTTCCAGCGCTTCTTCGCCGTTGCTGGCGGTGTCCGGGTTGAGGTTGAGTTTGCCGAGCATGCCGCGAATCACTTTGGTTGAGATGCTGTTGTCTTCGGCCACCAGGATTTTGAAATCGCTCGGTACGATCACCGCAGCCGGGGCGTTCAACACTGGGCGAGGCTGCACGCCGCCTTTGCTGCGTTGAGTCAGTTCATCGGCCAGGGTGGTCTTGAGCGTGTAGCCGGCGACCGGCTTGGCGAGGATGCGTTTGATCCCACAGTTGCGCGCGATGACCTTGCTTGGCGCGTTGCTGATGCCGGTGAGCATAATCAGCAGAATGTCGTGATTCAGGCTCGGGTCTTCCTTGATCTTCGCCGCCAGTTGCATGCCGGTCATGCCGGGCATGTTCTGGTCCAGCAGCACCACGTCGAAGTAATCACGCAGGTGCGCCTTGGTGCGCAGCAATGCCAGGGCTTCCTTGCCCGATGGCACCGCGCTGACGTTCAGGCCCCAGGCCGTGCACTGCTGCACCAGCACTTTGCGGCAGGTGTCGTTGTCGTCCACCACCAACACGCGCGCGCCCTTGAGCGGGCCATCGAGGTCGGAGGTAGGGTGTTCCAGGCGTTCCGGGTCCAGCGGCAGGGTCAGCCACAACGTGCTGCCTTGATGGCTGCCACTCTTGATGCCGAACTCGCCGTTCATCAGCATGATCAGTTGGCGTGCGATCACCAGGCCCAAGTGGCCGCTCAGGCGAGTGGCCGAGAGGAAGTTCTTGCTGTGCAGTTCGCTGTGCAGCAGCGCGTCGCGCTCGGCGGCCTCCATCGGCAGGCCGCTGTCCTGCACGGCAATGCGCAGGCGTGGCTTGGTGCTGCGGTCGTCCAGGGCAACGACGATCAGCACTTCGCCTTCATCGGTCTTGTGCAGGGCGTTTTCCAGCAGGCTCAGCAGCGCCTGGCGCAGGCGTGTGGGGTCACCGCTGATGACGCGCGGCACTTGGGGCTGGATAAAGCTGATCAACTCGACATTCTGCTGCTCGGCCTTGGCGCGGAAGATGCTCAGGCAGTCATCAATCAGGGCATTGAGATCGAACTGCACGTCATCCAACTCGATCTGGCCGGATTCGAGCTTGGAGATATCGAGGATTTCGTTGATCAGTGTGAGCAACTCGTTGCCGGCGCTGTGGATGGTCTGCACGTAGTCGCGCTGCTTCACCGACAACGGCGTGCCCAGCAGCAACTCGGTCATGCCCAGCACGCCGTTCATGGGGGTACGGATTTCGTGGCTGATCTTGGCCAGGAACTCGGCCTTGGCGGCAATCTCGGCGTTGCTGGCGGCCAGGTCGCGACTGAGGCTGAAGCGAGCCTCAACAATCGCGCGCTGGCGCTCGCCCATGGCCAGGCTCATCAACAGACCGCTGAGGCAGATGAACGCCAGCAGCGTGATGATCAACCCCTGAGGCGACACCATAGTCAGGCCCAGCAACGCGGGGAGGATGATCAGCGTGCCGATGTTGAACACCACCATGCCGGCTACGAACAAGCGTGCCGGGCGGTAGCCTTTCTGCCAGTGATATGACGAGACAAACAGCATGCTCAGGCCCGCCAGCGCCACCAGCGCGTAGGTCATGATGTTCAGCGGCAGGGTGTTGACGAACAACAACAGCAGGCCACACAGCACGATAAACAGAATATCGGCCATCAACAATTTGTTCAGCGGGTGTGGACCCAGGGGCATGAAGAAACGATAGGCGAACATCAGCCCGCACGGTGCGGTCAGCAGCAGGGCCAGGTAGGCGCCAGGGGTCTGAATCCCGTGCCAATTCGGCAGCCATGGGCCCACCAGGTTGAGCAGCAGCGCCAGGCTGAGCATCAACAACAGTTCGGATGCTGCCAGCCATAGACTGCTGCGCGAGCGGTGGTAAGCGAAGCGTGTGAGGTTGTGCAGGATCAGCATCAACAGACAGCCGAACAGCAGGCCGTAGATCAGCGTCTGGGTCTGGTCGGCGGCGACCAGCACGGCCGGTTCCAAGGTGATATAGGGGCGAAGTTCGTGTTCCGACACCAGACGCAGGTAGACCTCAAGAGGTTTCTGGCTCTGGGGCATCGGTAGCATGAAGTCGCTGCTGGGTAACGGGCGTTCCGACTGGGGCTGGCGGGTGCCGGTGCTCTGTTGCTCGACCAGTGTGTCGCCGTCCAGCACGTAGAGGCTCAGGTGCGACAGGTCCGGAGCGAATATCCGCAGCACTTGTTCGTGCTTGCCGGGTTGCAGCTTGAACCGCACCCACAACGCACCGTCCGGCTGCGCAGCAGTAACGCGGTCCAGTTCGATGGGGCTGAATTGATTGGTGTAGCGGGGCGAACGGATGTCGCTCAGTTGCAGGTCGGCCTGTTCATCAAGCAATACTGCCCAGCCACTGCCTTGCGCGGCGGCCTGGGCCGGGAGCAAGCAGAGCAGCGTCAGCAGACTGACAGTGAAACCTATGGCGATCCTGAGCCAGCGCACGGCGAAATCCCTTCGTAGGTTGATGCACGGTTAACTATGCGCGGGGCAGCCTTATACGGCAAGGGCCTTGGGCCCTTGCCTAACCGAACGGATAGCTAGTGTTACTGGGTTTCGCCACGCTCGCGGGCAATGGCGCGGTAGCCGATGTCCGTGCGATAGAAGCAACCTTTCCAGTCGATCTTCTTGGCCAGTGCATAAGCCTGTTGCTGCGCAGCGTCGACACTGGCACCCATTGCCGTGGCGCACAGTACACGGCCACCGGCGGTCACAACCTTGCCATCCTTGAGCGCGGTGCCCGCATGGAACACCTTGCCTTCCAGCGTAGCGGCAGCGTCGAGGCCTTCAATCACATCGCCCTTGGCGTAGTCGGCAGGGTAACCGCCGGCCGCCAGCACAATGCCAACGCTCGGGCGTGGATCCCATTGTGCTTCAACCTTGTCCAGGGCTTGAGCCAGGGCGGCTTCCACCAGCAGCACCAGGCTCGATTGCAGGCGCAGCATCACCGGTTGGGTTTCCGGATCGCCGAAGCGGCAGTTGAACTCGATGACTTTCGGGTTACCGGCCTTGTCGATCATCAGACCGGCGTAGAGGAAACCGGTGTAGACATTGCCTTCATCGGCCATGCCACGCACGGTCGGCCAGATCACCAGGTCCATCACGCGTTGATGCACTTCGCTGGTGACCACCGGGGCAGGGGAGTAGGCGCCCATGCCGCCGGTGTTTGGACCGCTGTCGCCGTCGCCGACGCGCTTGTGATCCTGGCTGGTGGCCATCGGCAGTACGTTCTTGCCATCGACCATCACGATAAAGCTGGCTTCTTCGCCATCAAGGAATTCCTCGATGACAACGCGCGAACCGGCGTCACCAAAGGCATTGCCGGCGAGCATGTCGCGCACGGCGTCTTCGGCTTCCTGCAGGGTCATGGCGACAATCACGCCTTTACCGGCGGCCAGGCCATCGGCCTTGATCACGATTGGCGCACCTTTTTCACGCAGGTAAGCCAGGGCCGGCTCGATCTCGGTGAAGTTCTGGTAGTCGGCGGTCGGGATTTTGTGGCGTGCCAGGAAATCCTTGGTGAAAGCCTTGGAACCTTCCAACTGGGCAGCGCCAGCGGTAGGGCCGAAGCAGTCCAGGCCACGGCTGCGGAACAGGTCCACAACACCGGCGACCAGAGGGACTTCCGGACCGACGATGGTCAGGGAGACGTTTTTCTCGGCGAAGTCGGCCAGTTGCTCAAGGGCCAGCACGTCGATGGCGACGTTTTCGCACTTGGCTTCAATGGCGGTACCGGCGTTGCCGGGTGCTACGAAAACTTTCTGGACACGTGGGTCCTGGGCAACTTTCCAGGCCAGGGCGTGTTCACGGCCACCGCTGCCAATGATCAAAACATTCATTTCAAAAACCTCTGTGAAACGCTGTGCTTTCTGTAGGAGCGAGGGTGACGCTTAGTTCTTGCTCGCGAAGATCGTCAACGATAACGGGGGGCATCTGACTCCCCGTGGCGTTCTCGGGCTTTTCGCGAGCAAGAACTAGGCGTCCCGCTCGCTCCTACAGTAGGAAAGCAGTGGTGTTTAGTGACGGAAGTGGCGCATGCCGGTGAAGACCATGGCGATGCCAGCTTCATCAGCAGCGGCGATAACCTCTGCGTCGCGCATCGAGCCGCCCGGTTGGATAACGGCGGTTACGCCGGCCTTGGCTGCATTGTCCAAGCCGTCACGGAACGGGAAGAACGCATCGGATGCCATCACCGAACCTACAACCTGCAAACCAGCGTGCTCAGCCTTGATTGCGGCGATACGCGCCGAGTTCACGCGGCTCATCTGGCCAGCGCCGACACCGATGGTCTGACGGTTCTTGGCGTAGACGATGGCGTTGGATTTAACGTATTTGGCGACTTTCCAGGCGAAGATCAGGTCGTTGATCTCTTGCTCGGTAGGGGCGCGCTTGGTCACCACTTTCAGGTCTTCGCTGCCGATCATGCCGATGTCGCGGCTCTGAACCAGCAAGCCGCCATTGACGCGCTTGTAGTCCCAGGCTGCGGCGCGGTCAGCCGACCATTCACCGCAGGCCAACAGACGCACGTTAGCTTTGGCAGCCACAATGGCGCGGGCTTCTTCGCTGACGGAAGGGGCGATGATGACTTCAACGAACTGACGCTCGACGATGGCCTTGGCGGTCTCGGCGTCCAGCTCACGGTTGAAGGCAATGATGCCGCCGAACGCCGACTCGGTGTCGGTGGCGTAGGCCAGTTCGTACGCCTGGCGGATGCCGCCTTCGGCGTCCGGGCTCACGGCCACGCCACATGGGTTGGCGTGCTTGACGATCACGCAGGCCGGCTTGACGAAGCTCTTCACGCATTCCAGCGCGGCGTCGGTGTCGGCCACGTTGTTGTAGGACAGTTCTTTGCCTTGCAGTTGGGTCGCAGTGGCGATACCCACCTCGGCAGGTTTGGCTTCCACGTAGAACGCCGCGCTCTGGTGCGGGTTCTCGCCGTAGCGCATTTCCTGGGCCTTGATGAACTGGCTGTTGAAGGTGCGCGGGAACTGGCTGCGGCCTTCTGTGCTCAAGGTCTCGGCGGCCTGGTTCACGGTGCCCATGTAGTTGGCGATCATGCCGTCGTAGGCGGCGGTGTGTTCGAACGCCTTGAGCATCAGGTCGAAGCGCTGGGCGTAGGTCAGGCCGCCGGCTTTCAGGCTTTCCAGTACTTGGGCGTAGTCACCGGCGTTCACCACGATGGCCACGTCTTTGTGGTTCTTGGCTGCCGAACGAACCATGGTCGGGCCGCCGATATCGATGTTCTCGATGGCGGTCGGCAGGTCGCAGCCTGGCTTGTTGATGGTGGCTTCGAACGGGTAGAGGTTAACCGCTACCAGGTCAATCGGCTTGATGCCGTGCTCGGTCATGATGGCGTCGTCGATGCCGCGACGGCCGAGGATGCCGCCGTGGATTTTCGGATGCAGGGTCTTGACCCGACCGTCCATCATTTCTGCGAAACCGGTGTAGTCCGCGACTTCTACTGCGGCCACGCCGTTGTCCTGCAGCAGTTTGAAGGTCCCGCCTGTGGAGAGGATTTCCACGCCCAGGGCTTCCAGCTCCCGGGCAAATTCGAGGATCCCGGTCTTGTCGGAGACACTGATCAAGGCGCGGCGGATCGGCAGGCGGGTAGTCTGGTCGGTCATTTCAATTTCCATCAAAAGCAAAGGAGTCAGCAAAAAAGGCGACCGGTTTTACGCGGGCGCCTTTCTGGTTGGATTGAATGCTTACAGCAAATCGTATTGTTTGAGCTTTTTACGCAGGGTGCCACGGTTGAGGCCCAGCAGCTCACTGGCTTTGGTCTGGTTGCCCTTGACGTAGTTCATCACGCATTCGAGCAAGGGCGCCTCGACTTCGGAGAGCACCAGGTTGTACACATCCGTGACGGAAGCGCCCTCAAGGTGGGCGAAATAATTATGCAGCGCCTTCTCGACACTCCCGCGAAGGGTCTGGCCTTCTTCGCTCGGCGTGTTGAGGTGCTGTTTCAAATTGACGTTGTCGCTCACGGGTGTTGTTCCACTCACTAAAGTCTCGGTCATCATCGTCATGCGGCCACCCCTTCTCCGTCCCCTGCTCTCAGGCTCTTGTCTCGCTCGGCAAAAAACTCACGAACGGCGGTGACCTGTGCTTGCGTTTCATCCAAACGATTGAACCCGGCGCGAAACTCCCTGGCGCCCGGCAGGGTTGCGAGATACCAACCCACATGCTTGCGAGCAATGCGCACGCCCATCACGTCTCCATAGAAGGTGTGAAGTGCAGCCAGATGCTCAAGCAGAATACGTTCCACCTCGACCAACTCCGGCGCAGGCAAGACTTCACCGGTACGCAGAAAATGTTCGATCTCACGAAAAATCCATGGACGCCCCTGGGCGGCCCGGCCAATCAACAAACCATCGGCACCGGTGGCGTGCAGCACGCGCCGGGCTTTTTCGGCTGAGTCGATGTCGCCATTGGCAAACACGGGCATCGACACTGCCTGCTTGATTGCGGCGATGGTGTCGTACTCGGCTTCACCGGTGTATAGATCGGCGCGTGTGCGGCCATGCACTGCCAGCGCTGTAATGCCTGCCTGTTCGGCGATCTTCGCCACCGTCAGGCCGTTTTTGTTGTCCCGGTCCCAGCCGGTACGAATCTTCAGGGTTACCGGCACATCCACTGCGGCGACAACGGCCTGCAGGATCTCGGCAACCAACTGCTCATCTTTCAATAGTGCGGAACCGGCGGCCTTGTTGCAGACCTTCTTGGCCGGGCAGCCCATGTTGATGTCGATAATCTGTGCGCCCAACTCCACATTGGCTCGGGCCGCATCCGCCAGCATCTGCGCATCACCGCCGGCGATCTGTACCGAGCGGGGCTCGGGATCACCTTCGTGGATCATGCGCATCTGCGATTTGCGGGTGTTCCACAAGCTCATGTCGCTGGTGACCATTTCCGAGACTACAAGACCCGCGCCCAAACGCTTGCACAGCTGACGAAAGGGCTGGTCGGTGACGCCCGCCATTGGGGCGAGGATCAAGCCGTTCTGCAATGTATATGGGCCGATGCGTACCGCCGACATAGGACTTCCCTGTTGTGGGGCCGGATCATTAGAGTTCGAAAAAGGGTTGGCATGATACCCGCTCTCGATGACTGGATAAAGGCTGGATTGGATAAAATCTGAACAGTTATTTCTTTATCGCCACCGGTTTGGATGCGCGGCGCCGAGTCAATAATCCACCGTCAAGCTTCGGCGCATGGGTCGCCTCACTCGGGCGAGTGGAAGCTCAGGCTGTAATTCACGGCTTTGTTGCCCGGATCAAGGATGTCCAAGGAGATATGGATCGGGGTCTGAGATGGCATTTCGCTAACACCGGCCAACTCGCCGCTGAGGTATTCGGCGGGTTTGAAGCGACGACTGGCAATCAGGCTGCCATTGAGGTCGGCAAAACGCAGCTCCAGCAGCGGAAACGGCTGGGAGAACGTCGCGCGGTTATAGATGATTGCATCCACTACCAGCGCTCCTGCGAATTCCGGATGGCTGCGCACCACCAGGTTGCTGCTCTTAATATGGGCGATATCGACCCGTGACGGCACCGTGCAGCCCAGTGTGGGGCACAGTTGCTGGAACCATGGGCGGTAAGCGTCCTGGCGGGCCAGGTCGTCGAATTGGTAGGCGATGTACTGGCCTGCCAGACCGGCCGCGGCGATCAGCACCAGCAGCATCCAGATCAGGCGGCGGCCCAAGCCCTGCGGGCGTTTTTGTGCGTACAGGTGCAGCGGATCGTCTTCGAGGTCCTGAAGCAGGTCGTCGTGAGCGCCGGCCTCGGGGCGTGGGCGTTTGCGGCGAAACTGGGGGCGCTCTTCGGGTTCCAGTTCGTCCGCTGACTGGGTGAGCGGGGTGAACGGTGGGTCGATGTCGTCATCATCGGGCGAAGCGCGCAACGGCGTTTCGTCGTCGATAGTGTCGATGTGATGCGACATGGACGGTTCGGTGCGCTGCTTGGTTGCTGGGACTTTGGTCGATTCCGGCTCGTCTTCCGAGACGTTGGTGCGCTCTTCAGGCGGCTCGCTGAACAGGCTGGCGGCCCATTTTTCTTCTTCTGCCTTGACGGTCTCGCGGCTTGCGCTAAGGGCGTCTTCTTTCTGCCTGCGCTCGGCACCCGGTTGGCGACGCTCCGCGCCCACGGGCAGCGTGTGCTGAATCTCGCGGCGCTCCAGCTTGGCCAGTTCTTCGTCCAGGTCCAGGTTGTCGAGGTCCAGCTCTTCGGCGGTCCATTGCTTTTGGCTGATGGCGCGCGGTGCCTCAGGGGGCAGCGCGATCACCGGTTGTTCAGGCTCCGGCGCATGGGCGCGCTGCTCCAGCAACTGGCGAGCCGCGTTGAACACTTGCAGGCACGAGCCGCAGCGCACCACGCCACGGGCCACGCTCAATTGAGCGTGGTTGACGCGAAAGCGTGTTTGGCAATGCGGGCACTGGGTGACGAAACTGTCGGTCATGCGGCCATCCGATTCAGGCAAGCGCTCATTCTAGCGCCGACGCCCGCTGATGCGTACCCAGCCATCGCGGTTAGCGATCGGATCCAGCTCGAAATCCTGGGCATAGGCGGCAGCGACATCTTCGCCTTGCTCGGCAAGGATGCCCGACAGCGCCAGACGCCCACCCGGCTTAACCAGGCTCGACAGTTGCGGTGCCAGGGAAACCAGCGGCCCGGCGAGGATATTCGCCACCAGCACATCGGCCTGTACCTGGGGCAGGTCTTCAGGCAGGTAGAGCGGGAATTTGCCTTCAGGAATGTTGTTGCGCCCTGCGTTATCGCGGGAGGCTTCCAGGGCCTGCACGTCGATATCGGTGCCCACGGCTTCCTTGGCGCCCAGCAGCAGGGCGGCAATCGCCAGGATCCCCGAGCCGCAGCCGAAGTCCAGCACGTTGCTGTCGGTCAGGTCCTGGCCGTCGAGCCATTCCAGGCACAGTGCGGTGGTGGGGTGGGTGCCGGTGCCGAACGCTAGGCCGGGGTCGAGCAGCAGGTTGACCGCGTCAGGCTCTGGGGCGGCATGCCAGCTCGGCACGATCCACAGACGCTGACCGAAACGCATCGGCTGGAAGTTATCCATCCAGCTGCGCTCCCAGTCCTGGTCTTCGATCACTTCGCTGTGATGCTCAGGCAGCGAGCCGCCGGTGAGCAGTTCCATATGGGCCAGCACGGCAGCGGCATCGGTGCCGTCTTCGAACAGGGCCAGCAGGTGAGTGTGGGACCACAGCGGGGTGGTGTTGAGTTCCGGTTCGAAGATCGGTTGGTCTTCGGCGTCCATGAAGGTCACCGAGACGGCGCCCACTTCGAGGAAAGCGTCTTCATAGGTTTCGGCTTGTTCTGGGCTGATGGCGAGACGGACTTGCAGCCAAGGCATGGCGGGCACCTTTGAAAAAATGAGTGTGCGACGAGCGAGGTCGCGAAAGCGCGCAAGTTTACGCGAGCGAACAGCATAAGACGACATTACTGAGTGAATGCGGACCAAATGTGGGAGGGGGCTTGCTCCCGATTGCAGTGTGCCAGCCTCAGTATCTGTAACTGATCCACCGCTATCGGGAGCAAGCCCCCTCCCACATTTGGACTGTGTGCATCCTGGAAAACAGGTGTGCAGAAACAACAAAACCGCCCGAAGGCGGTTTTGTTGGGTGGAGCACTTACTGGTTGGCCAGTTTGTGTTCCAGGTAGTGAATGTTCACACCACCTTCGCAGAAGCCTTCATCACGAACCAGGTCCCGATGCAGCGG
>NZ_LJSA01000355.1:0-515 GCF_002742505.1 Pseudomonas sp. 2995-1
CTGCCGAAGATCGACCTGACCGTTACTGACGTTGAAGGCCTGAATTCCACTGGCACCGGTCAACCGACCGTGACCTTGGTTAACGACGTTCCGGTAATTGCTGTCACGCCGACTACCATCGTCGAGAACACTGCTGAAGCAGGCACCGTCGCCGGTACTTTCATCGCGAAAGACGAAGAAACCCCACGCGAGAACCTGAACATCAGCTTCACCGCTGGCACCAACGCTGACGGTTACTACGCCATCTCTGGCAACAACGTAGTCCTGACCGAAAAAGGCGCCGACTTCGTTAACGCTGGTAACCAACTGCCGAAGATCGACCTGACCGTTACTGACGTTGAAGGCCTGAATTCCACTGGCACCGGTCAACCGACCGTGACCTTGGTTAACGACGTTCCGGTAATTGCTGTCACGCCGACTACCATCGTCGAGAACACTGCTGAAGCAGGCACCGTCGCCGGTACTTTCATCGCGAAAGACGAAGAAACCCCACGCGAGAACCTGAACATCAGCTT
>NZ_LJSA01000356.1:0-173106 GCF_002742505.1 Pseudomonas sp. 2995-1
GAATTTCTTGACGACCATAGAGCATTGGAACCACCTGATCCCATCCCGAACTCAGTAGTGAAACGATGCATCGCCGATGGTAGTGTGGGGTTTCCCCATGTGAGAGTAGGTCATCGTCAAGATTAAATTCCGAAACCCCATTTGCGAAAGCAGATGGGGTTTTGTTTTATGTAGAAACTCATGAATTTCATCGGCGCGATGCGAATGCAACGATCCGATACACAGAATTTCTTGACGACCATAGAGCATTGGAACCACCTGATCCCATCCCGAACTCAGTAGTGAAACGATGCATCGCCGATGGTAGTGTGGGGTTTCCCCATGTGAGAGTAGGTCATCGTCAAGATTAAATTCCAAAACCCCTGTCTGTTATACAGACAGGGGTTTTGTCGTTTAGAGGCGCTGGTGGGTGGGGGTCACAACAATGGCTCAGAACTGGTAACTTACCTTGCGCTTACGCTGCGCTCTTCACCCAGATAGCAGAAGTTCAGACTGGCATAGGACGCTACATAAGTTTCATTGGTCAGATTGTTAGCATTCAGCCTTATATCCACGCCCTTTAAGTCGACGTTACCTTAAAGGTATAGCTGCCCAGGAACTTAGCTCCATATGTGCTTCCAATTCCAGCCCCAGCGAGCGTACAGCGCCGACAGCACGATAAAAGCTTTCCTGCGTTAGCTTGGTTGCCAGATTTTCCTGATCAATTCGATCAGGTCTTGCAGATAAAACCCGGTCTGCTCCACCCGGCGCAAGTAGCTGGTAGGGCTGTAATAGCGGATAGCAGAGTTACCATAGGCTGGGTTAAACGCATTGATTGGCTCAAGCGGCCCACTTGTCCAATCCACCACTGTTTACGCCCTTGATAGCCCGCACCTATCAGCATGGTTTGCTTGGTCGCCCTAGTGGAGATAGGCCTGTAACGTCAGTGAAGTGTCATCGGTAAAGTCGATGCTCAGACGGGACATCTGCGCCCATAGAGTAGTGAGGAAGGACCCTTGAGAATGTCCACGCGCTCCAGGAAGTACGGATGCAACTTGCATCGTGCTATAGGTGCCTCTGTCCCTCATGGACTTCAAGCCATCAAGGTAAATGTTATCCACCGAGCGATCATTTAAGCAGCGCATCGCACTGTAACCCCACCGAGTGCCGGTCCTAAGTTTGCGCTGGCATGCGGGACATAGTGACGCCTATCGGTCGTGAGAACTGATTGAGTACCAGGCTCAGTGGGCCTGCAGCTATCTTGTAGGGTTGATTGACCTGCTCGGTGCGGGTTTCTGCCGCTGAGACACTGATGAGTACCGTACCGCTACCCAGCGCCGTCAACAGCAATGCTGCGCGTATGGCTTGACCCAATAGCGGGTAGGAAGAGTCGAGCGTGTTGCGGGGAAAACACGCTGGCATGTTCAGCATCTGTAGATGCCTGGTGAGCGCAGATTGACTGGCTCACTGTCTAAGCCGGACTCACGGAAAAAAGCCGCCAAAAAAGTGAAAAATTAGACCCTTCGCTCCAGGCTCACCCACCAACGCGTGCGATAGCGCACGTGTACCGGCAGTATGCGTGGCAGTATCGCTAGCAATTTATCGGTGTCCTCCAGGCGGAATGCACCCGACAGCCGTAGATCTGCAATATCCATTGAGCAGCCCAGATAACCAGGGCGATAACGCCCAACTTCTGCAAGGAAGTCGATCAACCGCATATTTTGGGTCACTAGCAGCCCATCTGACCAAGCAGCAATGTCCATATCTGGCGGCGGAGCAAGCATTGCTTCGGTCTGACGCACGACGTAACTCTCACCTGCGTGAACGCGCGTCGAAAGTCCATCCGGCCTGTGCGGTGAGTGAATCGCTACAGTACCGCTGACCACATTCAAGCGTGTGCGGTCACTGTACTGACGAACTGTAAAACGCCCTTCGATGCCTTCCAGCAAGCCGTGTTGAGCTTGAACCAACAATGGGGCAGAGGAAGCAGCACTGCAGGTCACTAGGATTTCCCCACGCACCAATGTGATCAGACGCTGCTGCGCATTGAAGTCCAGGTCTACCGCGCTGTCTGTGTTGAGTTGCAGGCGAGTGCCATCGGGCAATTGCATGCTGCGGCGCTCGCCGGGGGCTGTTGCGAGGTCAGAAGTCCAGCGCTGCAAACCGGTCAGGTCCCGGCTTAGCCATACTGTTGAGCCCACCAGCAGTGCGCCGGCCAATAACTTCAGTGCCTGCCGCCGTCCCAGGCCTTGTGTACTGTTTTCCAGTGCTTTATGTACCCCGGGGATCGCGGTCAGATGGCTATTGAGCTCCTGTTGTAGCGCCAGTACCCGTTGCCAGGCCAGTTCGTGATCATGATGATCTTCGCGCCATTGCTCACATTGCAGGCGCAGCCGTGTATTGGCGGGGTTGTGACGTAAGCGCAGCATCCAACTGATGGCCTGCTTGACCACCCTCGAGTCTGGCCCGGAGCGTGTGGTGTTATTCATTGGCGCCGTAACGCAGGACGGAGCAGTAGTAAAGCGCCTCGGCGACATAACGCTCAACTGACCTCAGTGATATACCCATCTGTTTTGTGATCAGCTTGTACGTTAGCCAATCACACTGAACCATCAGAAATACCTTACGCACCTCAGGTTTTAACCCTTCCAAAAGCCGGGCGATGTCCTCCAGTAACTCCAATACCAACGCCCGCGCCTCAGCGCTTGGCGCCAGCGCTTCGGACAGATGGGCGATTGACTCGATATAGGCTCGTTCGATCTCCTCGCGGCGCCAGTGATCAACGACCACCCCTCGTGCACTTGTGCGCAACAATGCCCGTAGCGCCTTGAGTTCAAAACGTTCGATTCTCTACAGCAGTCGAATGAAGGCGTTTTGAGGCAGTTCTGCTGCATCTGCGACATTGGCCATACGGCCGCGCAGCCACGTGTTAAGCCAGTTGTGGTGGGTGCAGTAAAGCGTCTGCACAACGCTATCTTCACGCGAGGTGTATTCAGAGGGAGGCCTGTAAACAAGCTCGTCCAGGCGCCACAGATGTCAATTTGTCTCAGTGCTTGGCAGGCGGAAAAATTTTTTACTTCGCTCCTTGTACGACAACCTTTTGTCGGTTTCCTACCTAAAAAGAAGATCTTTCCCACAAATCACTAAGTTTTACTTCGGCGTGGCCGAAAGCCTGATAAGCCATGTGTGCACCGAAATAGAGCGGCCCGAGACGCTGCCTAGACCGTACATGGAATGCTCCATTCGGCCCGCTCACCCCCCCTTTGGCAAAAAGAAGTCGATGAAATGAATCTCAAGTTCAGTCATAAAATTTTGTTGGCCGCGTCAGGCGTCGTGGTTCTAGCCTTCGCGTTATTTACTCTTTACAACGACTACCTGCAGCGCAGCACCATCAAGCAGAACCTGGAGTCGTCTATCCAGCAGTCGGGTGAGCTCACCGCCAGCAGTGTGCAGAACTGGCTCAGCGGTCGGATATTGGTGCTCGAAAGTCTGACGCAAAACGTTGCCCACCAAGGCAGTGCGGCTGACCTCCCGGGGTTGGTCGATCAACCGGCGTTCACCTCGAACTTCCAGTTCACCTACGTTGGTCAAACCAACGGCGTGTTCACCCAGCGTCCCGACGCAAAGATGCCTGACGGCTACGACCCTCGTCAGCGTCCCTGGTACAAGCAAGCGGTGGCTGCCGATAAGCCCATGCTGACGCCGCCCTATATGGCCGCAGTGGGTGGGCAGATCGTAACGATCGCCATGCCGGTGAAAAAGAACGGCGAGTTGCTCGGTGTGGTCGGCGGTGACCTGAGCCTGCAAACCCTGGTGAAGATCATCAACTCGGTGGACTTCGGCGGTATCGGCCATGCGTTCCTGGTCAGCGGCGACGGCCAAGTCATCGTCAGCCCTGACGAAGACCAAGTGATGAAAAACCTCAAGGACATCTATCCAGGTACCAGCGTCCGTATTGAGAAAGTTAACCAGGAGGTCGTCCTCAAAGGTCAGGACCGCATCCTGTCGTTCACGCCTATCAGCGGTTTGCCCGGTGCTGATTGGTATATCGGTCTGTCGATCGATAAAGACAAAGCCTATGCACCGCTGGGCAAATTCCGCACGTCCGCGTTGATCGCCATGCTGATCGCTGTTGTCGCGATTGCGGTGCTCTTGAGCCTGCTGATTCAAGTATTGCTGCGCCCTCTGACCACCATGGGCATTGCCATGCAGGACATCGCCCAGGGTGAGGGTGACCTGACCCGCCGTTTGACGGTTACCAGCAAAGACGAGTTCGGTGAAGTGGGCAGTGCGTTCAACCGGTTCGTAGAACGTATCCACGCCTCGATTTCCGAAGTGTCTTCAGCAACGCGCCAGGTGCATGACCTGTCCCAGCGTGTGATGGCGTCCTCCAACGCTTCGATCATAGGCTCTGACGAGCAGAGCGCACGTACCAACAGCGTCGCCGCAGCAATCAACGAGCTGGGCGCCGCTACTCAGGAAATCGCCCGTAACGCCGCTGACGCCTCACAGCACGCCAGTGGTGCCAGCGAGCAGGCCGACGATGGGCGCAAAGTGGTTGAGCAAACCATCCTGGCAATGTCGGAACTGTCGCAAAAGATCAGCCTGTCCTGCACCCAGATCGAAACGCTTAACGCCAGCACCGACAACATCGGCCACATCCTTGATGTGATCAAAGGCATCTCCCAGCAAACCAACTTGCTGGCATTGAACGCGGCAATCGAAGCAGCACGTGCTGGTGAAGCCGGACGCGGGTTCGCCGTGGTCGCCGATGAGGTGCGTAACCTGGCTCACCGTACCCAGGAGTCGGCTGAAGAGATTCATAAGATGATCACTTCGCTGCAAGTGGGCTCGCGTGAGGCGGTGACCACCATGAATGCCAGCCAGACCTCCAGCGAAGAAAGCGTTCAGGTGGCCAACCAGGCCGGTGAGCGCCTGGTCAGCGTAACGCAGCGAATCGTCGAGATCGACGGCATGAACCAGTCCGTGGCCGCCGCTACTGAGGAACAGACTGCCGTGGTGGAAACCCTCAACGTCGACATCAACCAGATCAACCTGCTGAACCAGCAAGGTGTGACCAACCTCAACGAAACCCTGAAAGACTGCGATGCGCTGTCTCAACAGGCCAATCGGTTGAAGCAGTTGGTCGATAGCTTCAAAATTTGATCTGCTGAGTGTGTAGGAGCGAGCGATCTCGCTCCTATCGCTTACCCAGCAAGCGGCGAACATTCTCCAGGGCGCCATCGGCGAACCCCTGCACAAACTGCTCAAATCCCACCTGTGCTGCGTCTAAGGGCTCGGCAATGATGGTCCAGGTTACCCTGGAGCAGTGCTCTCCAAGAGCGTCTACTTTGATTGCCGCCCACAGCCTGGCCACGCCCAGGGTGTTGTAGATCGTGGTCCAGGTCATGTGCATCGCGTGCTCATCCCAGCTATTTAGCTGTTCCACCACTCGGTTGCCATCGCGGAAAAATTTCGTGCGTAAGGCGCCCACACCGGTGCCGGTCATTTCGATATGCGTCAGGGCCGGTATGAAGGTATCGAAGCCTGCAAACCGTCCCACCGTGTTCCATAGGCGGGTGGCATGGCAGTCGATCACCACAGAGGCCACGATCGGCCGGCCGTTTGGGTTATGAATTAACGTATCGGGTTGCAGCGGTTTCATGAAGTTGTCCTGAAGCGGTTCAGAGAAAGCCGATGGTCTTAAGGTAATTGCAGCCTCTACTCAGCAGCACCGCGTTCTTTTCGGGGTACTGCTCGCCCATCTGCTGGACGCCGTGTTGTGCGTTGTCATGACGGATCATCAACGTGTCGCCAATGTCTTCATCCAGTCGATCCAGGTAAAACCCGATTACGCCAAACAACGCATTGTCCTGGCCCGCTGTTCGCAGCGCCTGCTGCCAACGCGCAGTACTCACCCGTTCGAACCGATGGCCGGCCCGGCTGAACGCATCCAGGTAGTGATCCCAGCTCAATGGCTGTGGGTTGTGCAGGTTGAATACGCTTCTGTCCGCTTCAAAGCGCGTGCAGTGGTAAGCAATGAATCGAGCCAGGAAGTCCACGGGCATTAGGTCGAAATTCAGATCTAGCCGAGGCAACATTCCCAACTGCAGAGACCCCTTAAGCATCAGCATCAGGCGATTCTTCTGCGGCTGGCAGACACCGTTGCGACTGTTGAAGCTGATATTTCCAGGGCGATGGATATTTACCCAGGCACCTTGCGCGACCGCACGCCCCAACACTCGCTCGGCTGCCCACTTGGATAGGTTGTAGCCATTGCGGATATACAGCGGCAGGGTGGTCGCAGCCGGTGCTTCTAGCACATACCCTTGCGGGTCGATGCTGCTGGACGCCGACAACGTTGAGACAAAGTTGAAGACCTTCTTGCAGCGGGTCTCGCACAGGCGCAGGCATTCGAATATGGGTTCAACGTTGTCTCTGGCCAGTGACGCGTAGTCCATCACGTGGTTGACCTGCGCCGCGTTATGCACCAGCACGCCAAAGTCTGCGGCGAGCGTGTCATACACCTCGCAGGTCAAACCCAATCGCGGCAGGCTGATGTCGGCGGCGACTACCCGTACCCGGCTCAAGTCCAGGTGTTCCAGGTGGTATTCGCGCAGCGACTGGGTAAAGCGTGCCATTGCAGGCTTCCCCGGCATCTCACGTACCAGGCATGCCACCTCGGTTACACCAGAGGCCAGCAATGCTTCGACAATATGGACGCCGACGAAACTGTTGGCCCCCGTCACAATCACCTTGTGCGGATCACCAGCGCAATTCCTATGCAAGGGAGTGATCACCCAATCCCGTTGGGCATCCAAGACTGCCTGGCCAGAGGATGCGTCGGGTGGTTCTCCGTCCTCCATCAGCGTTGCGAGCGTACGAATCGTCGGAACTTCAATGAAGTGGCTCAACGCGAAACTACGCCCAAATTGCTCGCGAACACGCAGTAAGAGAGTCGACAGCAAAATTGAATGGCCGCCCAACGCGAAGAAGCTTTCGTCGATGGACAACTGATGGCTGGGCACACCCAGCAGCTCGCGCCACACCTCGCTCAATCGTGCTTGAAGCGGTGTGTGTGCAGCCCGGTGCGCAGCGCTGAAAATCGGTTGGAAGGGGAGCCCCAGCAGCGTCTTCCGGTCGACCTTGCCGTTGTTGGTGTACGGCATGCCTGGCAGCTCCACCCAGAAACCGGGTTGCATATAGTCCGGTAACCGTTGGCGCGCATGCTGCTGTAGGGCCACCAGCGTGGCGCCGGGTGCGGGCTGGGCGACAAAGACGCAGATCCTGCTTTCATGGTCGATCACTACCGCCAGTTCGCGATACAGCCGGCTATTGCGCAGGCATTGTTCAATCTCTCGGGGTTCGACCCGGAAACCGCGGATCTTCACCTGATCGTCGCGACGCCCACCCAGCACAATCCCTTGGGCCGTCCACTGTGCCAAGTCGCCGCTGCGGTAGGCCCGCAGCGGTTGGCCGCTCGGCATCAGCAGTTCGACGAATGGGCTGTCAGCCTGATGCGGCGCATTCACATAGCCCAGACTTAATCCGGGGCCGACGATGTACAACTCGCCCATCACCTGTTCATCCACAGGTTGCAGATCGTCATCGAGTATCAGCACCTGGCTATTGGCGATCGGGTGGCCAACGTTGCGATTGTTGTCATCGGGTGCGAGCGTCCGGTGCGTAATCAGCACTGTGGTTTCGGTGGGGCCATAGAGGTTGTGAAGCTGACACTGCGCTGCCAGTCGCTCGATGACATGGGGTTCGCAGGCATCGCCACCGGTGAGCAGGTGCGTCACACCCAAGGGTTGATCCAGCGGCAGGATATTGAGCAGCGCGGGCGGTAGGAAGGCATGGGTAACGCACTGTCGACGGAGCAGTTCCACCAGTTGCTCAGGGTCGCGTCGTTGTTCTTCACTGGGCACGATCAACTGCGCACCTGCAATCAGCGCAGGGAAAATGTCGATCAATGACGAGTCGAAACCCAGGGGCGAAAACTGTAGAACGCGGCTCCATTCATCTGGCTTCATGCAGGACCCAAGCCAAGCAGTGAAGTGCGCCAGGTTACCTTGACTGAGGAGCACCCCCTTGGGCTGCCCCGTGCTGCCAGAGGTATAGAGCACCATGCACGGCATATCCGAGCAGGGGCGATTGTGCTTTAACGGATGAGCAAATTTGAGGGTGTGTGGCTTAACGGTGCTGACATCGAGTGAAGTGAAATGCGCCCGTAACGGGTGCTGGCCGGTATCCAGCAACACTTGAGCCCCGGCGCTTTCGAGCATGGTCTGATGCCGTTTGAGAGGCTGCTCAGATTCCAGTGGCAGGTACACCGCGCCACAGCCGAGCAGCGCAAGAATGCTGGCATACAGTTCGATGGACTTTTCCATGCACACGCCAACTATCCACGGTGTTTCAACAGCGTCCAGCAAGGGCTGTAATCGTTGCTGGATTGCTATGGCTTGAAGGTGCAACTCGCGGTAGGTCACCGTGTGCCCGGCGATATTCAGAGCCGTCCGGTCAGCGAAGGCATAAAGGCTGGACTGGAGCTGTTCGATCACAGGCACCTGGGCTTTCTGGATCAGGTTGGGGTCTGCCGTACGATTGAATCGGTGCATAAAGGCCAGCGTCTCCAGCCCCCGCAAGCTCTGCTCGGGCCAGTCAGTGGCAATCGCGCTCGTAGAGAGAGCCCCGGGATCACGTGAAAAACCACTGACGAGCAGCGCGACCCAGTCCACCACTGTGTCTGTGACCTGCCGACGCAGTCGCTGGCCGTTACCACTGGGTTCTTCGGCGATGTCCAGCACGGCAGACAAACGTCGCTCACGGTCATAGGCGCGCAATTGCAACAGGGGCAACCCGCAATCGGTTACCGGACCGACCCCAAGGCGCAGACTTATACAGGAGGCTTTGCTCACGTCATCCGGCAACGGCAGGCTACCGTCTTCAATCCACAAGTCGATGTTCTTATCGCCCGACACATGCCCGTATTGCTCCAATACGGGCCTGATGGCGCCAAGTGCCTTGCTTGTTCCGAGCCAGCCGATTGTCAGGCACCTCATGGCGACACCGGCAGGTAGTCGTTCAGCGCCTGTGCCACACTTGGCGTTTGCAGCAAGCCGCTGTGTTGCAGGAAACCCATGATATTGCCCATCAATGGGTGCTGGCGGGTGATGGGAAACGCCAGCGCTGCGACTTCATCGCGCAGCTTCCCGCGTAGGCGGTCGCTGATGTCGAGGTGCTCGATCAGTTGCAGGTCGAAGTTTTTCTGCAGGTCGTTGGTCAGGTAATGCGCCAGGAATGTGGGCAGTACCTGAGCGATGCTGTCACGGTCGTCCGGGCTCGCGGTTTGCCAGTAAATACGCACCAGCCGGGTCCAGAACTGCGCGTGGCGGCCTTCGTCAAACAGATGGTCGGCCATCAAGCCACGAACAGAAGCTTTGACACTGCTGTCCTTAGAGAACGCTGCGACATCGTGGGTTACGGTGTTTTCGGCGATAGCCACGCCAATCAGTTCCACAGCATCGCTCAGATGGGCGGGGGCCTGCGCCTGTGCCGCCGGCAGCGCACGGCTCAGTTCGATATGCTCCGGCAGGTCGAGCGGTTGTATGCCGGTCATTTCCATTGTCTGTTGCAGGAAATCCAGCGCTACCAAGGCGTGGTAGTCCTCATCCACCACCACCGTCATCGCATCAACGCGACAGGCTAGGGGGAAGGGTAGCGAGAAGCGATTCTTGGCAATATTGCGCGCAGTTTTTTCGACGATTTCGGTTTCAAAAATGACCACGTCGTTGATGAATTTGTAGAAGCTTTGCACCAGCACGAAGTCGCGCCATTGTGCGCAGTGTTCAACAAAGGTCTTGCTGAGTACCAAGGGCTGGCGGCACATCGGATAGATCAGATTGTCATCGTTTTCCAGCAAGCGGCGAGGGCGTGTACGGATGGTCGCGCGGCGTTCCCAGTCGTCGGCGATGGGGGTGTAGCCCGCGGTATTCATGGGCGCACCTCTTGCAGCGCGGCCCGCACCTCGTCCCAGAACGTGATACGGCTTTCTACGGCGGCGAGGGCTGCTTCGTCGGCTTGTTGCGGGTAACTCGGAGCCACTGCCAGCAGGCGCTCGAGCAACTGCTCAGCTGCCGGCCCATGATGCTCAGCGTCTAACTCAATGTGGCGCTCGAAGTAGCCGCGCAAGGTGGGTGCTTGGCGATGGATAAACGTATCAGTCTGAAGGATGCGTTCGAACATGCGTGGGACGACACACTCACGGCCATGAAGGAATACGGCGGCTACACAATGGGTGGGTGCGTTCAGTGCCATGTGCAATGTGTCGCTGACGAAGCGTGCAGCACCAGCAGGAGCGTCCGACATGCTCAGGGCAGTATTTGCATCAACGCCTTGGTGTTGCAGTGCAATGAAACGGTTTATCGACGAGGTGCTGGCGCCGACTTCGACCATGGCTTCCAAGTACAACTCGAAGTGGCTGCAATAGCCTTGCCTGGGGTGTGAGTCCGACTCTTCGCCCAGCACTATCTCATTGATCAGGCGTGCAGCGTTCGGGTCGTCCGGTGGCAGCCAAGGCAGGCGAGTGCATGTCAGGTCCTGTTGCAGGCGTTTGGTGAGTGTCATGAAGTCCCAAACTGCAAACACATGGTGCTCCATGAATAGTTGTAATTTTTGCAGTGAGGTTATTTCCAGAAATAACGGATGGTTGCACAACTTCAGTTTTCTTTTTTCAAGTAATGGTGGGTACATGGTTGATGCCTATGAGTTGTTGCGTCTGCTGTTTAAGCAGTATTGGGTTGTTGTGAGTGGCAAGGAGATAAAGAGATATAAGCCAGACTTGGCGCGCACAAACGCTCGCGCGATTGGGGCTGCGCCGTCGAGTTAAGTGTCTGGTTTAGTGGCGGTGGATAATAAGCGGGTTAAACAAGTTGGTAAGCATATGAATGCATTAGATGTTTTGCTAAATAATATTAGCTGTCGGCAACTTGCATTATAAGAGTGAGAAGTTTCTTCGGCGCGGGGTGTGCTACCTGATCAGGTAGGAAGCCCCGCAGCTCTGGAGCGTCAAGACGAGAGACCTGGCGCTTTGTTATGGGGTGTTTTTTACAGTGGTATTCGGGCTGTTGAGATAGGCTGTGATCACTTCCATTCCGCGCATCAAGTGATTACGCAGTGTCAGGATGCTTTCGTCGGTTTTCCTCTGCGCCACAAGGTTTAGCAGTTCACGGTGATCTTCCTGGGATGTCTCACCCAGCCCCATCGCTTCTAGGTTGAAACGCAGGAAGCGCTCTTCCTCATTTAACCCGTGCTCTACCAATTTGAGCAGCCGTTGGTTAGGCGCCTTACTGTAAAGGGTCATGTGAAACAGGCGGTTGAGACGACCGATCTCGGTGTAGTCCTTTTCCTGTTCGAGGGCACAAATGAAATTCTCTGCATCGGCCAGATCTGCTTCGGTCAGCAAGGGAATCGACAAGCGTAGCGCTTCAGACTCCAGCAACAGTCGCAGCTCATAGGTCTCAGCTGAGTTGTCTTCGATCAACGGTGCCACGACGGCGCCCTTGTGGGTGACCACATGCAGCAGTGACTGCGCCTCTAACTGGCGCAAGGCTTCACGCACGGGCATGCGGCTGACCCCGAACAGGCTGGCGAGCTCCTGCTGGCGCATGGCGGTACCGCAGGGCAACCGGCCATCGAGGATGGCATTGCGCAATGTTTCTTCAATCACGGAGCGAGCGAGATGGGCGGGAATAGGACCGCTGATCTTGATGCTGTTCAAAGGGTTCGGCTTCTGCGTCACGGCTACGCTATCCTCCTTATTCAAAGAGTGGTGGCTAATTGGATCCAATGCACACTAGTGGCTGCCAATAAGCTTGTCAAACGGCCACGGTTTCGGCTTGTAAGCGTTTCAACGCGGGGCTCCGGCGGCCCACATCCGAGCTTTCCGGGGTCTTACACGCTGCTGCCATGTTGCGACATTCCCGCATATCGATATTCATTAACGGTATTTAAAATGCCGTTCTTATACCTATAAAGTCACTCTCCTGTCTGACCGGGAGTGAACTCATGTCTGCCACCTCTACTGTTCCAACAGCGATCTTTTCCGCCCAGGATTTCGAGGTTCGCCCGCTGCCCGGCAGCGTCGGTGCGGAGATTATCGGTCTGGACCTGTCCCGGCCAGTCAATGACCAGGATTTCGCGCGTATTCATCGCGCGCACCTGGATCACCATGTGGTGGTCTTTCGCGACCAGCGCATCACCCCCGAACAACAGATTGCCCTCAGTCGCCGTTTTGGCGTGCTGCAGATCCACGTACTCAAACAGTTTCTGCTGGCCAACCACCCGGAAATCCTGATCGTTTCCAACATTATCGAAAACGGCCAATCCATCGGCCTGGGCGACGCGGGTAAATTCTGGCATTCGGACCTGTCCTATAAAGAACTGCCGAGCCTTGGCTCGATGCTCCATGCGCAGGAGTTGCCCTCTGAAGGGGGCGACACTTTGTTCGCCGACATGCACAAAGCCTGGGACCAACTGCCCGAGCACCTGCGCAACGCTGTCGAAGGCCGCAGCGCCGCCCATTCCTACACCGCGCGCTACAGCGAGACCAAGTTCGAAGGCAATTGGCGCCCCACGCTTACTCCCGAGCAGTTGGCGCAAGTCGCAGAAGTGGTACACCCGATTGTGCGCACCCACCCGGAAAACGGCCGCAAAGCGTTGTTCGTCAGTGAAGGGTTCACCACCCGTATCGTCGGCCTGCCGGAAGACGAAAGCCGCGATCTGCTGGCTCAGCTGTACGCCCACAGCGTGCTGCCGCACAACATCTATCGCCACCAATGGCAGCCCCACGACCTGGTGTTCTGGGACAACCGTTCGCTGATCCACTTGGCCGCCGGTTGCCCGAGCCATCTGCGCCGCAAGCTGTTTCGCACCACCATCCAGGGCGACGCGCCTTTCTGATTCGGAGCATCACCATGTCCAGGAACATTCCATTTGCACGATTGGCCGCCACAGTTGGATTGGGTATCAGTCTGTTGGCGTGCAGCCTCGTCGCTCCAGCGGCGGCCCAGGCCGAAGGCGAGATCCGCATCGCCGAACAATTCGGCATCGTCTACCTGCTGCTCAACGTGGTGCGCGACCAGAACCTCATCGAGAAATACGGCAAGCAGGAAGGCATCGACATCAAGGTCGACTGGACCCAACTTTCCGGTGGCGCGGCAGTCAACGATGCGCTGTTGTCCGGCTCCATCGATATCGCCGGTGCCGGTGTCGGTCCACTGCTGACCATCTGGGATCGCACCCACGGTAAGCAGAACGTCAAGGCCGTAGCGTCCCTGGGTAACTTCCCGTACTACCTGGTCAGCAACAATCCCAAGGTCAAGACCATTGCCGACTTCACCGACCAGGACCGTATCGCCGTGCCTGCGGTGGGCGTTTCGGTACAGTCGCGCTTCCTGCAATACGCCGCTGCCAAGCAGTGGGGTGATAAGGAATTCAATCGCCTCGACAAGTACACCGTCGCCGTCCCGCACCCTGACGCCACCGCCGCATTGATCGCAGGCGGTACTGAACTGACCGGGCACTTTTCCAACCCGCCATTCCAGGACCAGGCCCTGGCCAACCCCAATGTGCATGTGGTGCTGAACACCTATGACCTGCTGGGGCCGAACTCACCGACGGTGTTGTTCGCCACCGAAAAATTCCGCAACGACAACCCGAAAACCTACAAGGCCTTTGTGGACGCGTTGACCGAAGCCGCACAATTCGCCCAGAACGATAAGGGCGCCGCAGCCGACACTTACATCCGCGTGACCAAGGCCAAGATCGACCGCGCCGAGCTGCTCAAGATCATCGACAACCCGCAGTTCGAGTTCAGCGTCACGCCGAAAAACACCTACCCGCTGGCGGAATTCCTCTACCGCGTCGGCGCCATCAAAAACAAGCCTGAATCGTGGAAGGACTACTTCTTCCAGGACGCCAAGCCCCTGCAAGGAAGCTGAGATGAACGCGCCCTTGCAAGGCCACACGGCCAGCAACCTGCACACCGCCGAGCCGCTGCTGGCGGTGGATAGCGTCAGCCTCGAATACCGTACTCCCGAGCGCGTGGTACGGGCCACGCACCAAGTCAGTTTCGAGATCGATCCGGCTGACCGTTACGTGCTGCTGGGCCCTTCGGGCTGCGGCAAATCCACGTTGCTCAAGTCCATCGCCGGGTTTATCAAACCGTGCGAAGGCGAGATTCGTTTGCTGGGGAAAAAGGTCGAACAACCCGGCCCGGACCGCATTGTGGTGTTCCAGGAATTCGACCAACTGCCACCGTGGAAAACCGTCAAACAGAACGTGATGTTCCCACTGTTGGCGTCCAAGACCCTCAAGCGCCGTGAGGCCGAAGAACGCGCGCTGCACTACCTGGACAAGGTGGGCCTGAGTGCCTTCGCCGACGCTTACCCCCACACGCTTTCCGGCGGCATGAAAGCCCGTGTGGCCATCGCCCGCGCGCTGGCCATGCAGCCGAAAATCCTGCTGATGGACGAACCCTTCGCCGCCCTTGATGCCCTGACCCGGCGCAAGATGCAGGAAGAATTGCTGCTGCTCTGGGAGGAGGTGCGCTTCACCTTGTTGTTCGTCACCCACTCCATCGAAGAAGCACTCGTGGTGGGCAATCGCATTCTGTTGCTGTCCCCCCATCCGGGGCGCGTACGTGCAGAAATCCACAGCCATCAATACGACCTGCACAGCTTGGGCGGTGTGGACTTCCAGGCGTCGGCGCGGCGTATTCATCGCTTGTTGTTCGATGAAACCAGCGCAGCGGAGCCCGAGTTGGGTTTTGCCGACATCCGCATCGCTTACTAAGGGGGCAACCCATGCGCCAGGAATATGAAGTCACCCTCGAACCGCTGCTCAGTGTCCCCGTGGAGCGCGAGTTGCCCCTGCGCCAACGCCTTTGGCAACAAGGCTGGCTGCGCAAGGGCCTGATCCTGATCGTGCTTGCGATCCTCTGGGAAGTCGTGGCGCGCTATCAGAACAACGACCTGCTGCTGCCGAGCTTTCTGCAGACTTTTAACGCGCTGTCCGACGGCCTGCTCAGCGGTGAACTGCTGAGCAAGGTGAGTATCTCGCTGGTGGTGCTGATCAAGGGTTACCTGATCGGCATAGTGCTCGCCTTTGCCCTGACCACCTTGGCCGTGTCGACCCAATTGGGCCGCGACCTGCTGAGCACCCTGACCTCGATGTTCAATCCACTGCCGGCCATTGCGTTGCTGCCGCTGGCGCTGCTGTGGTTCGGCCTGGGCCAGAACAGCCTGATTTTCGTGCTGGTGCATTCGGTGTTGTGGGCGCTGGCGCTCAACACCTATTCGGGGTTCCTCGGTGTGTCCGAGACACTGCGCATGGCGGGTCGCAACTATGGTCTGAAGGGCATGCGCTTTGTGCTGTTTATCCTGATCCCGGCTGCACTGCCGTCGATCCTCGCCGGCCTGAAAATCGGCTGGGCGTTTGCCTGGCGCACGCTGATCGCCGCCGAGTTGGTGTTCGGCGCCACCAGCGGCAAGGGCGGGCTGGGTTGGTACATCTTCCAGAACCGCAATGAACTGTATACCGACAAGGTGTTTGCCGGGTTGGCGGTGGTGATCCTGATCGGCCTACTGGTGGAAAACCTCGTGTTTGACACCTTCGAGCGGCTCACCGTGAAGCGTTGGGGCATGCAGCACTAAACAGGAATGATTGCTCTTTGTCCGACGTGAACCTGATAATGCCGGCCGAATTCGACGCTGCTCCGGCGTCGGATAGGCTTGGTAAAAGGATTTACGACGATGCGTTTTTTTGTCTTGGCTGCGGCCTTGTTGCTGTCGACCTCTGCGTTGGCCGAGTTCATACCCGAAACGGTATCGATGCCCAAGCCGGTCTACCCTGGCAACCTGACTAACACCCAAGGGCATGCGCGCATCAGCCTGAACATTCACAGCGACGGCACCGTCAGTGACGTCAAAGCACTCAGCGCCACCAAGCCGGAGTTCGGTGAGGCGGCCGTGGCTGCAGCCTCAAAATGGCGCTTCAAACCCTGGACGGTGAATGCCGATCGGCCAGAGGTAATCGATGCTCAGAACGACATGATTTTCTCGCCCGTACCGACGAGTGAAGAAAGTACGCGACTGACCTTTACGCAAACCACCTATCAATCCTGCAGCGCGTTGAACGAGGAAGTCAGCCAGTTCCGGCGCGATCATCCCTCCCGGCCACTGATCGCCATGAAGAGCTTTGCCATTACCCGTGTGGCAGTGATGTTCCCGGCGTTAAGCGGTAAAAGCGACTACAACGAAGGCCTGTCCAAGGCCGACGAGCTTGAAAGCGCTCTGCCGGACATCGTGCGCAAATGCCAGGCCAATCCCAAACGAACCTACGCCGACTACCTGCCACGCAACCTCAAGCGTTACCTGTAAAGCCTGCTACGATTGCGCCCAGTTCACTCCCTTCTGATCACGAGTGCTTGGCATGCAACTACCGGACATGAATCTGCTGGTCGCCCTCGACGCCTTGCTCGACGAGGGCAGTGTGGTCGGCGCCGCCCGGCGGATGAACCTCAGTCCAGCAGCCATGAGCCGTACCCTCACGCGTATCCGCGAAGCGGTGGGCGACCCGATTCTAGTGCGGGCCGGTCGGGGCCTGGTGCCAACGCCCAAGGCCCTGCAACTGCAAGGTCAGGTGCGCAACGTGGTGGAACAGGCGGCGCTGCTGTTTCGGTCGGCGGATCAAGTGGACCTGACCACCCTGCGCCGCCGCTTCAGCGTGCGCGCTAATGACTTTTTTATTGGCGTGTATGGCGGTCGTCTCTTCGACACCATGGAGCGTATGGCACCGCTGTGTGAGCTGTGTTTCGTGCCAGAAGGCGACACCGACGACGAAGCGTTGCGCGAAGGACGCTTGGATTTGCGCGTGAGCAACACCCAGCCGGCAAGCCCCGAGGTCAAGGTGCAGAACCTGTTCTCCACCACCTTCGTCGGCCTGGCGCGGCAGGATCACCCGTTATTCGACGAGGAGATCACCGCCGCACGTTTCGCCAGTTATTCCCACATCAGCATCTCGCGACGCGGCATCGCCCGGGGGCCGATCGATACCGCGCTGAATGCCCAGGGTTTGGAGCGCCGTGTGGCGATGATCGCCCCAGGGTTTCACGGTGCGATGTTCATGCTGCCTGACTCCGACTTGATCCTGCCGGTGCCCAAGGAGGCGCTCTACAGCGCTAATCGCCTGAAGCTGCCCCTGCGCGCCTTCCCGCTGCCGATCTCTTTGCCGACCCTTGTCCTGGCCCAATCCTGGCACCCTCGCTTCGATAAAGACCCCGCTCACAAATGGCTGCGCGAAACCATGCGCGAGAGCTGCCACGCCACGTGGCTGGAAGCCCAGCCGACCTGAACATCAAGCGTACACAGGGCAAATGTGAGAGGGCGCTTGCCCCCGATCGCGGTGGATCAGACAGAGAATCTGAGCCTGCCACACGGCAATCGGGGCAAGCCCCTTCCCACGAGAGATCTGTGGTGGATTCAGGATTGCGTCTGACGCACTTATACCCTGCCAACATGTAACTTTTTGTCATGTGTGTGCCTGATTAAACTGCTCGGGTATTTCTAATCCTGAGTTACCCGTTCATGACTTCCCTCGCTGCCCCCACCCTCGCGGCCGCAGCCAAACCCACCGCCATCACCCCACCCGTATTCGGCCCGCGCATCATCATCGGCCTGGTCGGCGTGTTGTTGGCGGTGCTGGTGTCCGGTCTCAACGAGATGGTCACTAAGGTGGCCCTCGCCGATATCCGTGGTGCGCTTTACATCGGTTTTGACGAAGGCACCTGGCTCGTCGCGGCCTACACCGCCACCTCGGTCGCGGCAATGGCCTTTGCCCCCTGGTGCTCGGTGACGTTCTCCCTGCGCCGCTTCACCCTGTGCGCCATAGCCCTGTTCACCGTACTCGGGACCCTGTGCCCCTTCGCGCCGAACTACGAAAGCCTGTTGCTGCTGCGCACCGTGCAAGGCCTGGCCGGTGGCGCGTTGCCGCCAATGCTAATGACCGTGGCGCTGCGCTTCCTGCCGGCCAACGTCAAGCTGTATGGCCTGGCCGGCTACGCGCTCACCGCTACCTTCGGCCCGAGCCTTGGTACACCATTGGCGGCGCTGTGGACCGAATACGTCGGCTGGCAGTGGGCGTTCTGGCAGATCGTCGCGCCATGCCTGCTGGCGATGGCGGCCGTGGCCTATGGCTTGCCCCAAGACCCGCTGCGCTTGGAGCGCTTCAAGCAGTTCAATTGGCGCGGTCTGCTGCTGGGCTTCCCGGCGATCTGCATGCTGGTGATCGGCATCCTGCAAGGCAATCGGCTGGACTGGTTCGAGTCGGGCCTGATCACCTTTTTGCTGAGTGGCGGCTCGCTGCTGCTGGTGCTGTTTATGCTCAATGAATGGTCGCACCCGATGCCGTTTTTCAAGTTGCAGATGCTCGGCCTGCGTAACCTCTCGTTTGCTTTGATCGTGCTGGCAGGCGTGCTGATGGTCCTGACCTCAGTGATCATCATCCCGTCGAGTTTCCTCGCCCAAGTCCAAGGCTATCGACCGCTGCAAACCGCGCCAGTGATGCTGCTGATGGCGTTGCCGCAGTTGATCGCGCTGCCGCTGGTGGCCGCGCTGTGTAACCTGCGCTGGGTCGATTGCCGCTGGGTGCTGGGGATCGGCTTGAGCATGTTGGTGCTGTGCTGCATCGGCAGCGCGCACCTCACTTCGGCGTGGATCCGCGACGATTTTTACGGCCTGTACGTGCTGCAAATCTTTGGGCAGCCCATGGCTGTGTTACCGCTGTTGATGCTGTCCACCGGCAGCATTCAGCCACAGGACGGCCCGTTCGCTTCGGCCTGGTTCAACACCGTCAAAGGCCTGGCCGCCGTAGTCGCCACCGGCGTGCTGGACGCGCTGACCACCCAGCGCCTGCACTTTCACTCGACCATGTTGGTGGATCGCCTGGGCAATTCGCCCCTGGCCGACGGCGACGCGCCGGGCCTCGCCCATCGGCTGCACGAGCAGGCGGTGGTGCTCACTTCTTCGGATCTTTATTACGTCATGGGCGGTGTCGCCGTGGCGTTGATCCTGCTGATTTTCTGGATGCCCACGCGGATCTTCCCGCCTCGCGCACCGACCTAGCCACAAGGACTTTCCATGAAACGCAAAGACAAAATTGCCGTCTCCGTCATCACCGTATTTGCCGTCGGTGTGCTGTTCTATCTGGTCGCGCCAGGCTTGCTGGGCAGCAAGCATCAGAGCACTAACGACGCGTTTGTTGCGGCAGACTTCACCCTGGTTGCCCCGCGCGTGGCGGGTTTTATCAAGGAAGTGCTGGTGGAGGACAACCAGCGGGTTAAGGCCGGCCAGTTACTGGCGCTGATCGACGACCGTGATTTTCGCGCCGCCGCCCAGGCCGCTGATGCGGACACATTGGTTGCCCAGGCCCAGCTGAAAAACGCCACCGCGACCCTGGAACGCCAAAGCTCGGTGATCGCCCAAGCCCAAGCCACCGTCGCGGCGGATCGCGCCGAAATGGCCTTCGCCGAGCACGAACTGAACCGCTACAACCACCTCGCCGGTGTGGGCGCCGGTACTGTGCAAAACGCCCAGCAAGCCAAGACTCGCATCGACCAGGCCACCGCACGCCTGGCCAATGCTACGGCGGTGCTGGCGGCCGAACGTAAGCAGGTGGAGATTCTCAACGCCCAGCGCGATGCGGCTGAAGGCGGGCTCAAGCGTGCCCAGGCTGCGTTGGAGATGGCCAGCTATCAGCTGTCCTACACGCGCATCGTTGCGCCGGTGGATGGCATGGTCGGCGAGCGCGCCGTGCGGGTCGGCGCCTATGTGACGCCGGGCAGCAAGATCCTCGCCGTGGTGCCGTTGGCGCAGGCGTACGTGGTGGCTAACTTTCAAGAGACCCAACTCTCTCACATGCGAGCCGGCCAAGCCGTTCAGGTGCGTGTCGACAGCCTCGACGGCGAGCTGCTCAACGGCCATCTGGAGAGCCTCGCACCCGCGACTGGGGTGACCTTCGCCGCGGTCAAACCGGACAACGCCACGGGTAACTTCACCAAGGTGGTGCAGCGCATTCCGGTCAAAATTGTGCTGGAGCCCAACCAGCCGCTGACCGAGCGCCTGCGCGTCGGCATGTCGGTGGAGGCCAGCGTCGACACTCAGCCGGTCGCACGTCAGCGTGAGGTTGCCCAGCAATGAAACGAGTTGCCTGGCTCACCCTCAGTTTGATCAGCCTGAATGCATGCACCGTCGGCCCGGATTTTCAGCGCCCGCAGAACGCTCAAGTGACGCAATGGAGCGCACCCCAAGGCCGCCAAGCCGACAGCCGCGCGGTCAGCGACCCGCTCCAGGAGCGTTGGTGGGACGTGTTCCACGATGCACAACTCTCGGCCCTGACGCGCCGCGCCCTCACCGATAACCTCGACTTGAAACTGGCCAGCAGCCGTCTGGAACAAAGCCGCGCCGTGCGCCAGGTGACCACTGCCGAGCGTTACCCCAAGGTTGATGCCACGGGGGCTTACCAGCGCAAACGCAACAGTGGCAAAGGCTTGAGCGACCCGTCCGGCGAGAATGGCCGCGCGGCGTTCAGCCAATGGGATTCGGGTTTCTCCGCCTCCTGGGAGCTGGATTTCTGGGGCCGGGTCAAACGCGAAACTGAAGCCGCCGATGCCACCTTGCAAGTCGCCGAAAACGACCGTCGTGCCGTGCTGCTCTCGGTGCTGGCCGAGACCGCCCAGGACTACATCCAACTGCGCGGCGTGCAAAATACCCGCGCGGTGACCGAGCAAAACCTCGACGTCGCACGCCATAGCCTCAAACTGTCGCAACTGCGGCTCGCCGATGGCGTCGCCACCGACCTGGACGTGGCCGAAGCCGCCGCCCAAGTCGCCGCCATCGAAGCGCGCCTGCCGGATTTGCAGCAACGCCAGGACCAGTTGATCAACGCCCTGAGCCTGCTGATGGGCGAGCCCCCCCAAGCCCTGCACGCGCAGTTGTCCAAGGACGCCGCGGTACCGCAGACCCAGCGCCAAGTTGCTATCGGCCTACCGTCGGAGCTTGCCGAACGCCGTCCGGATATCCGCCAGGCTGAAGCTCGCTTGCATGCCGCCACCGCCAACATCGGCGTGGCCAAGGGCGATTTCTATCCGCGTATCACCCTGTCCGGCAGCCTCGGTTCACAGGCCATGCAACTGTCGGATTTCGGCTCCTGGGGCTCACGCGCCTTTGCCTTCGGTCCACAGTTCAGCCTGCCGCTGTTCAACGGCGGGCGCCTGCAAGGCATGGTGAATCTGCGCGAAGCCCAGCAACAGGAAGCGGCGCTGGCCTATCAGCAAACCGTGCTGCGCGCCTGGCATGAAATCGACGACCAACTGACCCGCTACAACGCCAGCCAACTGCGCCGCGACAGCCTGGCCGAAGCCGTGCGTCAGAACCAGATCGCCCTGACCACCGCGCAACATCAGTACGTGGAAGGTGTGGCAGATTTCGTCAATGTCCTCACCGTGCAAAGCGCGTTGCTGGCGACGCAAGAGCAGTGGGTGGAAAGCTCGACCGGCGTGTCGTTGGCGATGGTGGGGTTGTACAAGGCGTTGGGGGGAGGATGGGAGTCGGTGTATCCGCTGCAAGCTGTTAACCGATGAACTCACGAAGTCGAGAGTAGGAAGGCTCTCTATTTTGGCGCGGGCCAAAAAATCGGGAACGCGAGCAGTACTGTGGCGGGCTACTCCTTAAAGAGCCCTCGCTATGTCCATTGCTGAAAACCCTTACGCACCGCCGCAAGCCGATCTCACCCTCGCAGCGGCCCGGCCCGCTGCCTTTTTTGTGGTGGCCCACCGCAAGCTGCTGGTGATGATGCTGTTGTCCTATGGCCTTTATGGCTTTTACTGGTTGTATAAGCACTGGGATACCTATCGCAGCGCTACTGGTGCCAGAGTGCTGCCTGTGGTTCGGGCATTTTTTTCAATTTTTTTTGCTTATTCGCTCGTCCTGAAAATCAAGCGGGCGCTCGATTTGAAAGATGCGTCCTATCGATGGTGGCCTCGTTGCTTCGCCCTGGGCTGGATAGGCTGCGCCTTTTTACCCTATACCTACATCTGGTTTGTATCGCCTTTGACGGTAGTAAAAGTGGGTGTCTGCTTCACCATTGTTCAGGTTGCCCTGATGGTGCAGATTCAGCTTGCGGTGAACCACCTTGAGGATGATCCAAAAGGCACAGCCAACAGCCGTTTTACATGGGCCAACGGAATTTGGATCGTCATAGGCGTGAGTTTGTGGGCGCTGGGAATAGCGTCTGCGTTCCTTACCGCTTAGTAGACGTGAGCTTGCTCGCGAAGGGCCAGCAGTCGCCGCGTGCATGCAGAATGCACGCGTATTTGTTGATGTTTTTCTAGCGTTCATCAGCGGTTCTGCAAAAACACTACATACCCCCGAAACCACTCACTCCCCTTCAAATACTTCGGCTCCTCCCACGCCCCGCCCTGGATCAAACCAATCTTGAACGCCAGCCCCAACCGATTCATACGCGGTAAATACGCCGCGTAATCCGGGATGCTGTGGCGGCCTTGATACGTTTGCACCACCACCTCATCCACCACGCCCTTGAGTTGGGCGATGGCGGCCGGGTCGGCGTTGCTGCTCCAGTCCATCAGGCCGGTGATGCTCAGGCGCAGGTCGGCGGGCAGGCGGTGGCGCAGGTCGCGCAGGAAGTCGGCGTATTCGTGCAGGTATTGGGTGCGGGCGTCGAAGTCGATCTGGATACCGACCACCGGGTTGCCCGCGTCGCGCCAGCGTTGCACCTGGCCGAGCAGTTGGGTGTAGACCCGTTCCGGCCAATGCAGGGTGTGGGCGCGGTAGACCACCCAGACTTCACCTTGAGTGATGCGCGGCACGCTGATGCCCTGGGCGATAAATTGCACGCTGCGTTGGGGCGCGCGGCGCGTTGAGTTGATCTGGCCCTGGAGGATGTACAGGGTTTTCGCCTGTTTGAGTACCGGCTGGGGCGTGACGCCGCTCCACAGCCAGAAGGCGTCATAGTCGCGAGCGTCGACGGCGGCGAAGGCCGGGCTTGCCAGCAACAGCAAGCCCAGCCACAGCTTTTTCACCAGTAGTACTGCAGGGATTTGCCCCACTGGGTGTCGCCAAACCCGGTCTTGAGTTGGCGGAACCAGGCTTTGCGCACAGCCGGTTCCACGTCCTGGCCGCCGCAGCTGTTATAGCCGGCCGGCGCGTAGCAGTTGATGGCGCGGAACAGCGCGTAAGCCTTGTCGTTCTTCGGCGCCTTGGCATTGGCGATGACCTGCTTGTAACCGTCGAGGCGCGAGAAGGTTTCTCCTTTGAAGTCCGACGCGGTGCTGCCCAGGCTACCGGCGGCGCGGGCCTGCTCCAGGGGCATGCCGTCCAAGTTGTTGCGCAGGATGAACTCGCCGAAGCAGTTCAGGGCTTGCGGGTTTTTCGCGTCAGCCTGCAACGCCGCTGCGGTTTGCGCGATGCTCGGGCAGGCGTAGCCGGATTCGGCTTTGTCACCGCTCCACTGGAACAACTTCAGGGTCTGGTTGCCGCTGTAGACATAACCCAGGCTGGTGCCCAATTTGTCCTCAGTGGGCGAGGCGGGCAGTTGCTTGAGATCTTCGGCGAAGGTGGCGTACTGGCCGCGCAGCAGGTCTTTATAAAGCAGGACGAATTGCGCGGTCTGGCGCTCCAGCGGATCGCTGGCCTGGGCGATCTGCTGGCGCAGTAACTCAGGCCCGGCGACGTTGCGCAGCAGAATGTAGCGCACCTGCTTGGCACTGATGGGCGAGTCGCTGGCAAACACCTTGGCTAATTGGCCGCTGCGTTCGTAGTTCATGGCCAGGGCCAGTTCCAGTTGGTCACGTTGCAATGGCAACTTGGCCTGAGCGAGCAGTTTCAGCCACAGTGCTTCGGCGCTTTTCCAGTCCTTTTTTTCTTCAAGCGCCAATGCACGCAGGGTCTGTTGGCTGAAGGCGAAGTAATCCAGTTTCGACGGCATATCCTGGGGTAGGTGCTTCAAGGCGGCGTCGGGCTGATGCTCGACGTACAGCGCAAAGGCCGCCTGCAGGTAGTCGTACAGTGCTGGCGTGTTGGCAAACGTGGCTTTCTGCTGGGCGAGGGCTTCGCGGGTCAGGCGTGGCGGAGTGTTGGCGCGCATCAGCATCAGATCGGTGACGGTTTGCAGCAGCGGCTCTTTGAGGTTGGCGCTGTTGACCATCAGCAGCTTGAGGTCGGCTTCTTCCACCAGTTCGTCCACCGACACATTGCGTTGGGCGTCGGTGGCTTGGGTCAACTGCCAGGCGAAGTCTTCGGCCAGTTTGTCGTTGTCGTCCGCCAGCCAGTGCACGCGGCGCAGCAGGCCGTGGGCGGACGTCGCGTAAACACCTTGTGGATAAGTGTTCAGGTAGCCCAGAAACCCAGCTTCCGCCTGGCCCAGTGCAGACTTATCCACATGCTCAAGCTGCGGCATGCCGTACTCATCGAAGGCCTCAGCTTGAGCCTGGTTGAGTGAATTGCGCGCGGTCATGTACAGCGCGGTCTCCTTCAGCCAAGGGATCGTCGACAGGTTAGCGGCGGCGAATCCGCGTTCGGCGTCACTGAAGCGGCCGCTGTAGAAGTCAGCGGCGGCTTGCAGGTAGGTGCGAAAGAGCAGGCCGTGGGCTGACTCGATGGGATCGGTCACCACCTGGCCATCCCAATCGCAGGTGGTGAGCAATTGCAGGCGGGCCTTCACTAGCGCCGTGCGCTCGGTACTCGGCATGTCGGCGTTGATGACCTGGCTGATAAACGCGGTGGCGCTGTCATCGTCATTGCTGCGGCAGCGGCTGCCTTCGCCGTCGACGAAGGCTTCGCCAGCGGTCTTGTACTCTTCGCGCTTGATCCCCAGACCGGTCAACAAGGTGTCCAGCTCGGCGGTGGGCGATTGGTCGGAGTCGGGCTGCGTCTCTGCGCTTGAGGCGGGTATCAGGCGATACACCGGAAACGGCACCGGGCCAAAGCCCTGGGACAGATCATCTTCACTCAGCGCGTTGGGCGTCAGCGCCGCGTTCTTTTTGTCGGCCAGCAATAGGCGCAGGTTGGCCCGGCTGTCATTGCCAGGGCTCAGAAACGGTAGGTTGTTGCAGGGATCGAGGCTGTCACGTGACCCCCGCCAGTCCGGGTAGCACGAATCGTCTGAACTGGCCTGGGCCGGCAGGGAAATACTGGCCAGCAGGGCCAATGCCAGGGGTGACAGAAAACCGATGCGCATGACGTGTCCTTGATCCTGAGTCCTTGGAGGGAGGCAATCATAGCCTGATCCGACGCGTGCTTCGTTGAAGCCCTACACAAATTGCCGATTTGTCCGATTCCAGCAGCGACTCAGGGGCTTTTGTCCTAGAGTGGCGGGAGTTTGCACATGAGCAATCAAGGCAGTGGCAGGGGAATCGGGGTGCGTCGGTCTGTGGTAGAGCAAAATGAAAAGGTCGGGGCGTTGCCCGCAATCAACCGTCTCACGTGGGAGGGGGCTGCTTGGCTGAGCCGTCTTTGGTGGGTGCCGATCCTGGCGTTGGCCATGGCCCTGCGGTTTTATCACCTCACGTCGGCGGCGATCTGGGGAGATGAAGGTTCCAGCCTGCTGCTCAGCGAGTACGCCCTTGCCGACTTGTGGTTTCACGCCGCCCATGATGTCCACCCGCCGCTGTATTTCTTCCTGCTGCGCGGCTGGATCGAGCTGTTTGGCGACAGCATCTGGTCAATTCGCGGCATGAGCGCCATTCCCGGTGTCATTGCGGTGGGGCTGGGCATCTGGCTGACGCGGCAACTGTCCACCCGTCGCGCTGCAGTGCTGGCGGGCGTGCTGCTGGCGCTACTGCCGACCGCCGTGCGCTACAGCCAGGAAGTGCGCATGTATTCACTGCTCGGTGTGTGGCTGCTGGGTGCCACGCTGGCGTTGGTGTACTGGGTGCGCCAACCTGAGCGCACGCGATACATGGCGGTGTATGTACTGCTGATGAGTGCCGGGTTTTATACCCACTACTTCACGGCGCTATGCGTGCTGGTGCATTGGGCGTACCTGGGGCTGTTGAGTGCCGCCCCCGGTCAGCGTTTGATCAAGCGCCCGGCGTGGTGGGGCGCCAATGTCGTGATTGTGTTGCTGTACCTGCCCTGGTTGCCGAACTTGCTGGACCTGGTGCAACACGTCGACCAGCTCAAAGTGGGCGGTGACATTGGCTGGGAAGAACCGGTCAACCTGCTGTCCCTGCCGTCGATGATCTGGCAGTTCGTGCTGCAGGATGAAGGTGTTGGTTTCTGGCCGCCGCTGTTCTGGCTGTTTCCGTTGCTGCTGGTCGCGGTCGTCGTGGTGACCGCCTGGCGCGACCGCGAGCGTTATCGACCGGCGAGCCTGCTGGCGTTGTTCTTTCTGCTGCCGCTGCTGCTGGTCTACGCCGTGTCGTTTATTTCACCGGTGTTTATCGAGCGGTATCTCACGGTGTACGCCCTGGCTTTGCCGATCCTGCTGGCGCTGGCCATCGAGCGTTTGTCGTGGCTGGGTGCGGCGGTGTTTGTACTGTTTGTGGGCGTGGAGCTGGTGGGGCTGAAGAACAACTTCGCTGTGGATGAACACGACCAGTTCAACGTGCCCGTGGAATTCGTCAACCGTAACTACCAGGAAGACGACCGCATCGTGCTCAGCGACATGATGTGGTACCTCAGCTACGTGTATTACGACCAGACCGATGCCCAGTTGCAGCTCTACACCCCGCCAAAACCCGATGGCACGCCGACCCGCCCCAACGCCTACGGCTTCGGCACCCTGGTGGACCAGGACGGTGGCCGTATATATCTCGACCACTTGTCGGCATTGCCCGAAGGCACCCGCCGCGTTTGGCTGATCAGCAGCAACGAAGCCCCGGACGATTTCGCCCCACTGCCTGCGGGCTGGCGCGAACTCAGCCGCCAGGACGGTGGTGGCGCCAGGGCGCGGTTGTTCGTGCTGTGCAACGCGCCATCGGCGCAACCCGAGGGCTGCCGCTAGACTCGTTTCAACCGCCTTTATCAGGAGCTCATCATGGAATCGCCTGTGCATAGCTTGTCGTCATTGTTCAAACAGCTGGGCCTGCCGGATGACCCGGTGAGCATCGAAAAGTTTGTGTCCGTTCACTCGCCACTCAAGTCTGAGCTGAATCTGGCGGACGCGTTTTTCTGGACGGGCAGTCAACGGGCGTTTTTGCGTGAGGAGATTCTGGAGGATGCGGATTGGGCTGAGGTGGTGGATGAGTTGAACTTGATGTTGAGGGGTGGGCGAGGAGGGCAGAAAGCTTAGGCAACACCGTCGGATGTGAAAAATCTGATGAAAGGATGAAGGATCTGTGTAGAACGCTCTGTAATCAAACTGCTCGGTGTTGCTGAGTGGGATAAAAATAGACCAGAATAAAGCACCTAATTGAGGTCTTTATTATGCAGATTGTCTTGGCCGATATGGCCGTCAGTGTTTCCGAACTTAAAAAAAACCCCTCTGCAGTGCTGAGTGGTGCGCACGGTGGCCCGGTTGCTGTGCTCAACCATAACCGTGTGATGGGTTACATGGTCCCCGCCGAAGTATTCGAAGCGATGATGGATCGTTTAGATGACTTGGAGTTGGCTGAACTCGTTCGTCAGCGTAGCCACGAGACGCCTGAGCCGGTGAACCTGGATGACCTATAAGCTTGAATTTCTGCCTTCGGCACGTAAGGAGTGGGACAAGCTCGGACACACATTGCGAGAGCAGTTTAAAAAGAAGTTGGCCGAGCGTCTTTTGTTGCCGCGCATACAGTCTGACGCGCTGCATGGAATGCCAGATTGCTACAAGATAAAACTCAAGGCTTCAGGCTATCGCTTGGTTTATCAGGTAATCGAGGCGCGTGTAGTAGTCGCGGTCGTCGCGGTAGGTAAGCGTGAGCGTAGCGATGTTTATGAGCGCGCTAAAAAGCGGTGAGTTTTGAAACGTCTGGGGGTATGTACGAAACCTGACGCCATGGTTGGGCAAGCCAGCCCATATTGCGAAGCGCAGAAAATCAGCCACTCCCCATCCGCAAAATTGTTTCAAAACTTGACGCATCCTCCTCCTTCCACCATATTGATAGTTAGCAAACTAACTGTATGCGAACTATCCAGTGCCTCAATCCCTCGAACAACTCCAGATGAACCTCAGCAGCAGCATGGTGGTGGGCGCCCGTAATTGGCGCAAAATCTGCCAGACCACGCTGGTGAGCTATGGCATCTCCGAAGCCTGCGCCGTGCCGCTGTTGATGATCGGCCGCTTGGGCGACGGTGTGCATCAGGTCAAAGTTGCCCAGGCATCCGGTATGGAGAGCCCATCCCTGGTGCGCCTGCTCGATCGCCTGTGCAGTGACGGCTACGTATGCCGCACCGAAGATGTCCACGACCGTCGTGCCAAGGCCTTGAGCCTCACCGAGCGTGGCCGTGAGCTTGTGCAAGCGGTGGAAGTCCAATTGGTGCGCCTGCGCCGTGAAGTGCTGGCGGACATCGACTCCACCGATATGGAAGCCGCGCTGCGTGTGCTGCGGGCCTTTGAGGCAGCGACGCTTTGAACGGATTCTTTACCGGTTTTCCGCCGGCCCGCGACTGGTTCTACGGCGTGCGTACTTTCGCCGCGTCGATGATCGCGCTCTATATCGCCATGCTGATGCAAATGCCGCGTCCGTACTGGGCGATGGCCACGGTGTACATCGTCTCCAGCCCGTTTGTCGGCCCCACCAGTTCCAAGGCCCTGTACCGCGCCATCGGCACCTTGATGGGCGCGGCGGCGGCGGTGTTTTTTGTGCCGATGTTCGTGCAGTCGCCGTACATTTTGGTGGTGGTGATCGCACTGTGGACGGGCACTTTGCTGTTCCTCTCGATGCACCTGCGCACCGCCAACAACTATGCCTTGATGCTCGCTGGCTACACCTTGCCGCTGATCGCCCTGCCGGTGGTGGATAACCCGTTGGCGGTATGGGATGTGGCCGAGGCGCGAACCGAAGAAATCTTCCTCGGTATTGCGGTCGCCGCCGTAGTGGGTGCGATGTTCTGGCCGCGCCGCCTGATGCCCGTGTTCGATGGCTCGGTGGCCAAGTGGTTTGCCGATGCTCAGGTCTACAGCCAACGCTTTCTGACGCGCAATGTGCAGCGTGAAGAAGTCAGCACTTTGCGCAGCGGCATGGTCGCCACCTTCAACACCCTCGAATTGATGATCGGCCAATTGCCTCACGAAGGCGCGCGGCCGCAAACGGTGCGTAACACCAAGGAACTGCGCGGGCGCATGATCCACCTGCTGCCGGTGGTGGATGCCCTCGACGATGCGCTCTACGCCATCGAACATCGGGCGCCGGAATTTCTCGACCGCATCCAGCCGATTCTGGAAGCCACAAGCCAGTGGCTGGAAAACACTCAACAAAGTGCACCGTTGGAAAGCTGGCGCGCCCTGCGTGACCAGGTCGACGCCCTGCAACCCCAAGGCGAGGCGCTGGACGACCGCCACACCCTGCTGTTTTCCAACGCGCTGTATCGCCTGGGCGAATGGATCGACCTGTGGCAAGACTGCCGCAGCCTGCAAGCGGCCATCCAGTGCGAAAGCCAGGACAGCTGGCGCGCCGTGTATCGTCACTGGCGGCTGGGTCGGCTCACGCCATTCCTTGACCGTGGTCTGATGTTCTATTCGGCGTTTTCTACCGTCACCGCGATCATCGTCGCCTCGGTGCTGTGGATTCTGCTGGGCTGGACCGACGGCGGCAGCGCGGTGATTCTGGCCGCCGTGGCGTGCAGCTTCTTCGCCTCGATGGACGATCCGGCGCCACAGATCTACCGGTTCTTTTTCTGGACCGCCATGTCGGTGCTGTTCGCCAGCCTGTATCTGTTTCTGGTGCTGCCCAACCTGCACGATTTCCCGATGCTGGTGCTGGCGTTTGCGGTGCCGTTCATCTGCATCGGTACCCTTACTGTGCAGCCGCGCTTCTACCTGGGCATGTTGCTGACGTTGGTGAACACCTCGTCGTTCATCAGCATCCAGGGTGCCTACGACGCGGACTTTCTCAACTTCGCCAACGTCAACCTCGCCGGCCCCGTGGGCCTGCTGTTTGCGTTTGTGTGGACATTGGTTGCGCGGCCTTTCGGCGCCGAATTCGCCGCCAAGCGCCTGACCCGTTTCAGCTGGCGTGACATCGTCGGCCTCACCGAGCCCGCAACCCTGGCCGAACACCGACACCTCGCCGTGCAGATGCTCGATCGCCTCATGCAGCACCTGCCGCGCCTGGCACTCACCGGCCAGGACACCGGCATCGCCCTGCGCGATTTGCGCGTGGCGCTGAACCTGCTCGACCTGCTGGCGTACTCGCCGCGCATCCTTGGAGTGCCACGGGTGTTGCTCAACCAGGTCGTCGAAGGGGTGGGCGCTTACTTCAAGGCCTGCCTCAAGGCGGGTGAACGCTTGCCCGCGCCCAGCGGTCTGCTGATGACCCTCGACCGCACGCGCCGCGCCCTCAACGGCCAGGGTCTGCAAGACGAGGACGATACTCGCCTGCACCTGTTGCACGCCCTGGCCGGCCTGCGACTGGCGTTGTTGCCTGGCGTCGAATTTATTGGCGGCACCGAGATGGAGGCGCCGCTGCCTGATGGAGCGCCTTTATGATCGGTGATCTGGATATCAGCGGGGTGTTCCTGCCCACGCTACTGGTGCTGATGGGCATTACGTACGTGTTGTTTCTGGTGGTGCACGGGCTGTTGACGCGCATGCACTTCTATCGCCTGGTCTGGCACCGGGCATTGTTCAATGTGGGGCTCTACGCGCTGTTGCTGGGCGCGGTGGACTCACTCAGTCGATACCTGATGACATGAAAAAACCTTTTTTGACCATCGGCCGTGTAGTCCTGACGCTGCTGATCGTGAGCTTCGCGGTCGTCGTTGTGTGGCGCATGGTCATGTACTACATGTTTGCGCCCTGGACCCGCGACGGGCACATCCGTGCCGACATCGTGCAGATCGCCCCGGACGTGTCCGGGCTGATCCAGCGCGTGGACGTGCGCGACAACCAGTTGGTGACCAAGGGCCAAGTGCTGTTTGCCGTCGACCAGGACCGCTTCAAGCTGGCCCTGCGCCAAGCCCAGGCCGCCGTGGCCGACCGCCAGGAAACCCTGGCCCAGGCCCAGCGCGAGTACAAGCGTAACCGTGGCCTCGGCAACCTGGTGCCCAGCGAGCAACTGGAAGAAAGCCAGTCCCGCGTGGCCCGTGCCCAGTCGGCCCTGGCTGAAGCACAAGTGACGGTGGATTCGGCCCAACTGAACCTGGATCGCTCAGTAATCCGCAGCCCGGTGGACGGCTACGTCAACGACCGGGCGCCGCGTAACCAGGAATTCGTCACCGCCGGCCGGCCGGTCCTGTCAGTGGTGGACAGCAATTCCTTCCATATCGATGGCTATTTCGAGGAGACCAAACTCGACGGTATCCACGTCGGCATGGCGGTGGATATCCGCGTGATCGGTGATAACGCTCGCTTGCGCGGCCACGTGCAGAGCATCGTCGCCGGTATCGAAGATCGCGACCGCAGCAGCGGCTCCAACCTATTGCCCAACGTCAACCCGGCGTTTAGCTGGGTGCGCCTGGCCCAGCGGATTCCGGTACGCATCGCCTTTGACGACGTGCCGGCGGACTTCCGCATGATCGCCGGGCGTACGGCCACGGTTTCGATCATTGGCGACAAGCCCAATGACGGAGCCACGCCATGAAGCAACTGTTGGCAACCGCCGCGTTGGGTTTGCTGCTGTCGGCCTGCCAAGTGGTAGGCCCGGACTACCAGTTGCCGGACAAGGCCGCGGTCAACCGTGGCGACCTGCAAGGGCAACTCGCGGGCGAGGGCTCTAACGTGGTGTCAGCACCGGTGCCGACCGACTGGTGGAAACTCTACAAAGACCCGCGCCTGGATGAGCTGGTGCGCCAGGCCATGGCGTCCAACACCGACTTGCGCGTGGCCGCTGCCAATTTGCAGCGCGCGCGGTTCCAGACCCAACAGGCTGAATCCGCCGGCGGCTGGAGCCTCGGCGCCAAGGCTGAGGCGCAGCGCCTGCAGGAGTCCGGCGAAGCATTTTTGCTGGCCGACAAAGTGCCGGTGGGTAACATCGGCAGCGTCGGCATTACCACCTCGTATCAATTCGATCTGTTCGGCACCTTGCAACGGGGCATCGAAAGCGCCCAGGCCAGCGCCGATGCCGCTCAGGCCGCTGCCGATATCGCGCGCATCACCCTAGTGGCCGATGTGGTGCGTTCCTACACCCAGGTGTGTGCGGCCAACGAAGAGCTGGCGATTGCCAACGAGTCCCTGGACTTGCAAGCCCAGAGCACCAAGCTGACCCAACGCCTGCGTGACGCCGGCCGTGGCGATGAAACCCAGGTCACCCGCTCGCAAACCCAGTACAAATCCCTTCGCGCCGACATGCCGCGCTACGAAGCTGCGCGCCAGGCCGGGCTGTTCCGCCTGTCGATGCTGCTGGCCAAGCCGTTGGACCAACTGCCGGCGGGCACCGGCAACTGCGCCGAGCTGCCGCACATTGCCCAGTTGTTGCCTGTGGGTGACGGCGCGGCGCTGCTCAAGCGGCGTCCCGATGTGCGCCAGGCCGAACGCCAATTGGCCGCTGCTACCGCACGTATCGGCGTGGCCACCGGCGCCCTGTACCCAGACATCGCCATCGGCGCCACCGTGGGCACCGTCGGTTTGCTCGACAACCTCGGCACGCCTGCGACCAACCGCTGGGGTTTTGGCCCGATGATCAGCTGGACCGTGCCGACCAACGGCGCCCGGGCCCGCGTCCACGAAGCCGAAGCTGCCACCCAGGGCGCCCTGGCGCATTTCGATGGGGTGGTGCTCAACGCCATTCGCGAAACCCAGACCGGTCTGGCGCAATACACCGCGCAACTGCAACGCCGTGATGCGTTGGCCGAAGCCGGCGAGTCGGCCAAGGAAGCGGCGGGGCAGACCCATCGCTTCTTCCAGGCCGGCCGCGCGTCGTTCCTGGCCGACCTGCAAGCCACCCGCACTTACACCGATGTGCGTGCGCAATTGGCGGCGGCAAATACCCAGGTCGCCATGAGCCAGATCGATCTGTTCCTGGCCCTGGGCGGCGGTTGGGAAAGCGGACGAACGCAAGCGTCACAGCCCGGCAAACCCTGAGCGGGTAGCTATGCTTTGTCAGGTGGGCCGCCGTGATGGCCTACCTGACACTGCTCGCGTTTGCTCATGGGGATTCCAATAATGAAAAACCCTTATGCTCCCGCTTTCTGGTGCGTGCTCCTCGCACTGGTGCTGTTATCGGCCGCGTATTTCTACGGCGTCATGCTCGCCCACCAGCTCGACAAGGCCATGGTCTTTCTCGACAGCGCCTGCCTGGTGATCGGCACCTTGTCCATCGGCGTGGTGGCCTGGGCCTCTTACCAAAATCAACGGATCAAGAAAAAACTTCTCGAACAAGGCAAGACCCGCGTGGCGATCTGGGACACCAAGGTCGCGCTCCGGCGTGTGGAAACCGTGTTCGATCGTTATTTCTGGGGCAGCTACTGGCAGCCGGGTCGCACCTTCCAGGAAGTCATGGGCGACCTCACCGGCACCCCCCTGGAAAAAAGCCTCGAAGTCCTGAAAAAACAGTGCGTGGCCCTCGATCAGCAGGTCGCCGATGGTAGGCATTGGCTTAACAATGCGCGTGAATTGTCTGACGTCGCGACGCAGATGGCCCGCGAACGCTACCAACTGGACTTCTGCGACCCCAAGGCCGATACCCCCGGCAACGCGGTGATACACCGCGAATTTGAGGTGTTGGTGTACACCTGGACGGCGCGGCTGAAGAGTTTCGATCACCAACTCGACGAGATCGAACTGGAATACTCGTGAACCAACTGCTCGCCTGAACCTCTGAGAAATCTGGGCCCTTCGCGGCCGCCAGTGCTAATCTTCCCCCGTTTTCGGCGGGCTTGAGCCAACCCCATCGGGGTTCAAGGAAGACAGCCCACTTCTCACAGGATTTGATCAGGTCACTTCATGAATAAGCCAGCAGTCGTTCTTTTGGGTTTTGTTGTCGCCGTAGGCGTCGTCAGTGCAGGCGGCGCCTGGTACACCGGTAAACAACTGGAGCCAGTGCTGCAAACCGCGATCCAGAACGCCAACAAGGAACTGCAGACCTCCATGGCCGGCGTCGATGGCACTGTGGCCCTGGAGCTGGTCTCCCTGGACCGTGGCGTGTTCAGCAGCACCGCCCATTACCGCTTGAAAGGCCAGGGTTCGGTCTTCGGCGAAGAAAACCCTAATCCGGAACTGCTGTTCGTCGACCATATCGAACACGGCCCGCTGCCGTTCTCGCGCCTGGTGACACTCAAGTGGCTGCCGGTCATGGCCACCAGTCACTACGAGCTGGAAAAGAACGCCACCACCGAGAAGTGGTTCGCCGCCGCCAAAGACGTATCGCCACTCAAAGGCGTAGCCAACATTGGTTACACCCGTTCGGTCAACGGCAATATCGAATTGCTGCCCCTGGAGTTCAAGGACGATACGTCTTCGGTGAGCTTCTCCGGCGCGAACATGAATTTCGACAGCACTGCCGAAGGCCAGAAGGTCAAGGCCGACGGCTTCATGAACAGCGTCAAGGTCGCCGCGGTAGACGCCAAGGGCGAGCACTTCGAAGCTGAGCTGTCTGGGCTGACCATCGCCAGCAACCTGGAAAAATCCACCTTCGGCTTCTACACCGGGCAAAACACCGTTGAGCTGACCGACAGCAAGTTCACCTTCGGCCCGCAGAAAGCCGTGCTGACCGTCAAAGGCTTCGAGCAGAAAGACTCCAGCGAAACCAAGGACAACAACCTGGCCGGCCGTGTCGACTACAAGATCGACGAGATCGGCTACCAGGGTAAACCTGTAGGTTCGGCGGCCTTGGCCGTGAGCATGAAGAATGTCGACATCCCGGCCATGCTGGTGCTGACCAAGCTGTACCAGGACAAGATGCAACCGGTGCAAGCCGCCGCCGCAGCCAACCAGCCGGCCCCCGAGCTGCAACTGACTGAAGCCGAGCAAGCCCTGGCTGAAGCCAACGTCAATCAGGTCCTGGCTGCCAAGCCGCAAGTGGCTGTGGAAAACCTGTCGCTGAAAACCACCCACGGTGAAAGCAAGTTCAGCCTGCTGGTAGACCTGGCTAAACCGGTGTCCATGGAGCTGCCGCCAGTTGAGCTGGGCAAGCAGATGATTGCGCTGCTGGATGCCAATCTGACCCTTTCCAAGCCGATGATCGCTGACGTTTCCGCACTGCAAGCCCAACTCGGTGGCGTGACCGACCCTAAAGCCATCGAGCAGCAATCCCAGATGGCCGCCGAGATGGTCAGCGGCATGGCGGTTGGCACGCAGTTGGCAACGTTGGTCGGTAGCGACGTGGTTTCCAAGCTGCACTACGCCAACAATGAAGTGACGTTCAACGGCCAGAAGATGACCGTCGAGCAGTTCATTGGTTTTGTAATGGCCAAAGTCGGCGCGGTCAGCGGCGCACAGTAACGCCTCAACACCCAGCCTCTTCGTGAGGCTGCTTGAAATGCAGTCAAAATGTGGGAGCGGGCTTGCCCGCGAATGCAGTGGATCAGTCACCACTGCGTATTCGCGAGCAAGCCCGCTCCCACATTTGTTTTGTGCAGGCCCGACTCAGCGGCTACCCATCAATTCTGAACAATTGTTCTGAATTGGTCTTCTTCCTACGTTCCTAAGAGATAGTTCACACAGGAAAGCTAGGCCGGGTCATTAGACGCCGGCACCCTGTAGCATGTCGCTCAGGATCACCTATCGTTACAGCTTTCCGTGTGTAAGGAAGCTCACGATATGTTGCGAAACCTACCACTCAGTGCATCAGGCCGGTTGCGACTGCTCATCGGGGCAGCTTTATGCAGCCAGCTGTTGATGCCCACTTTCGCCATGGCCGATCCGGCCTATGACGCGCTGATTATCCAGGCGCGCAACGGCAACTTCACACCCGCCCTTACGCAATTGCGTCAGCTGTCTGCCGAGCGCCAGACGCCAGGCCAGGTCAGCGATCATGTGGTGATCGCCGGTTGGGCCGGGCTGGACGCCGAAGTGCTGAAGGTGTACGAAGCTGAGGGTAAACATCGCAACCTCAGTACCCAGGCGCTCGCCACCGTGGCGCGCACCTATCGCAATCAAAAGCAGTGGCCCCAGGCTGAGGCGACCTATCGCCAGGCGCTGCTGCGTGAACCAAATAACCTCGACCTGCAACTGGGCCTGGCCCTGACCCAGGCTGACGGCGGCAAAGCCAATGAAGCCGTGCAACGCACCCGCGCGCTGGTGGCCGCCAAGCCAGACGACCCCAACCGGCGCATGGCCCTGGGATATGCGCTGACCCGCGCCGGCTTGAACTACGACGCGCTGTTTGAATTCGATCAGGCGTTTATCCGTGCTGGCGACAAGCCCGAAGTCGCCCGCGAATACATCGTCGCCCTGCAAAAGGCTCGCTTGCCGGAAGCCGCTTTGCGCCTGTCGGCCCAGCGTCCGGGCCTGCTGGACCCGGTGACCCAACGCCGCCTGGAGGGTGACCTCGCCGCCGAACGGGTGCGCATGGCCGAGTTCGCCACGCGCAGCGAAAAAGACCGCTATGTGATTGCCGACCGCGCCCTGGCGGACTACGACAAACTGCTCGCTCGCTGGACCCCGGACGCCACCGCCCATGACGATGTGGTGCGCTGGCGCATCGACCGCCTGGGTGCACTCAAGGCGCGTGCACGTACCGCCGAGGTGATTCGCGAGTACGAAACGCTTAAGGCCGAAGGTGTGCAACTGCCGACCTACGCCGTGCGTTGGGTGGCCGCGTCCTACCTCGACCAGCGCCAGCCGGAAAAAGCCGAGCCGCTGTATCGCCAGGCGCTGAGCGCCACCGACGCGGAGCCCGATGATCGGGTCGAAGACACCACCGCGCTGTTCTACGCGTTGCAGGAAAGCGACAAAGGCGAGGATGCCAACGAGGTCGCCAAAGGACTCGCCAACAGCCAGAACCCTCGGGTCGAACTCAAGGGCTTGCCCATCGGCAACCCCAACGACGCGTGGATGGACGCCCAGCAACTGTCGGCCCAGGCCGGCGTCTACGGTGGCGACCTGCCGGGCAGCGAAGCCGGTTTGGAAGCGCTGGTAGCAAAAGCACCGGGCAACGTCGGCCTGCGTCTGGCCCAGGCTGACATGTACCGCGCCCGCGATCTGCCCCGGCGCGCCGAAGGCATTCTCAAGGAAACCGAAGCCCAGGCCCCGCGCGACATCGGCCTGGAAGTGAGCCAGGCCTACACCGCCATGGACCTGCAGGAGTGGCGCCAGCTCGACGTGCTCACCGACGACGTGGTTGCGCGCAACCCGGATAACCGTCAGGTGCAGCGCCTCAGCCGCCTGCGCGATGTGCATGACATGGCCGAGCTGCGTGTCGAGGCCTACACGGGTAAAAGCTTCGGCGGCGGTAATGACAGCGAAGCGGGTGCGGTCTCGGGGAGCCGTGACTGGGGCATCGAAAGCCGTCTCTACACGCCGCCTATCGACGAAGACTGGCGCCTGTTTGCCGGTGCCGGCTATGCCCGCGCAGATTTCGAAGAGGGTACCGGCCAGCATCGTTGGCAGGTTGTCGGCGTGGAGCGGCGCACCCGTGACATGACCATCGAAGCCGAGGTCTCCAACCATTCCTACGGCGATGGCTCCAAACAAGGCGCCGCGATCTCGATTGCGCGCGACATCAACGACAACTGGCAATACGGCGGCAGCCTCGGCTACCTGCTGAGCACCACGCCGTTGCGCGCGCTGAATGATGGCGTCACCGCCAACGGCGGCAGCGGTTTTATTCGCTGGCGCGCCAACGAAAGTCGCGAGTGGAAACTGACCCTCAGCCCGTCCCACTTCAGCGACGGCAACGACCGCTTCGAAGCCTTGCTCAGCGGCCGCGAAGGCCTCTACAGCTCGCCGCGAGTGCAAGTGGACCTGGGCCTGGAAGTCGGTGCCAGCCGCAACAGCAAGGAAGACACGGTGTACTTCAATCCGAAGTCGGATTTGACCGTGCTGCCCGTCATCAACATCAACCATGTGCTCTATCACCGCTACGAGACCCAGTGGAGTCAGCAGTTCCAGGTCGGTGCGGGTACCTATAGCCAGCGCGATTACTCCACCGGCGGCATGGCGTTGATCGGCTACGGCCAACGCTATCGCTGGAACGATGTACTCGACGCTGGCGCCAACCTGAGCCTGATCAGCCGACCTTACGACGGTGATCGCGAACGCGATCTGCGCCTGCTCGTCGACCTCACTTACCGTTTCTAAAAGAGCCTGACCATGACCTTCCTCAGCCGTTGCTTGTTGGTTCTGGGCGTATTGCTGGCCAGTGCCTGCGCCCAGCAACCCGCACCTTTCACTCCACCCGCCGAGCGGCCGACACCGCTCAACGAACAGGCGTGGCCGAAAAACCACTTCCTGGGCATTGCCTACCACGATGTGTCGGATCGTGATCCTGACCAGGCCGTGGTGGCGGTGCGTACCGAGCGTTTGATCGAGCAGTTGGCTTGGTTGCGCGAGAACGGCTACCAGGCGGTCAGCGTTGACCAGATCCTGGCCGCCCGCCATGGCGGCCCGGCATTGCCGCCCAAAGCAATCATGCTCAGCTTCGACGACGGCTATTCGAGCTTCTACACCCGCGTGCTGCCGATTCTGCGCGCCTACCATTGGCCGGCGTTGCTGGCGCCGGTGGGCAGCTGGATCGACACACCGCTCAACCAGCCGGTGGATTTTGCCGGTTCACCCCGGCCGCGTGGTGAGTTCCTGACCTGGCAGCAGATTCGCGAAGTGTCCCAGTCCGGCCTGGTGGAAATCGCCGCGCACACCGATGCCAATCACAAAGGCATCCTGGCCAACCCCCAGGGCAACCTGGAGCCAGCTGCGACTTCCCTGCGTTATGACCCGGCCACCGGTCGTTATGAAAGCCAGGCCCAGTTCGATGCGCGGTTGCGTGCGGATGTGGTCGCGATCTCCAACAAGATCCAAACCGTGACCGGCAAGAAACCACGGGTCTGGGTATGGCCGTATGGCGCCGCCAAAGGCACCTCGCTGGCCATTGTTGGTGAGCAGGGCTACCAAATGGCCCTGACCTTGGAAGACGGCCTCGACAGCTCCGATGACCTGATGAACAGCCCGCGCTTTCTGGTGGCCTCCGACCCGGACGGCGAGCATTTCGCCAACAGCATCGTCGCCGTGCAAACCCCGGCACCGCTGCGGGTGTTGCATGTGGACCTGGATAACGTCTACGACCCGGACCCGGCCCAACAGGCGCGCAACCTCGACCAGTTGGTGCAGCGCGTGGTGGACATGGGCGCCGGCACGGTGTTCCTGCAAGCCTTCGCCGACCCCAAGGGTGACGGCCTGGTCCACTCGCTGTACTTCCCCAACCGCCACCTGCCAGTGCGCGCCGACCTGTTCAACCGCGTCGCCTGGCAACTGCACACCCGTGCCCATGCCAGCGTGTATGCCTGGATGCCAGTGCTGAGTTTCGCCCTTGATCCCAAGCTGCCGCGTGTGACGCGCTGGGACCCGGAAACCGGCAAAGTGGGCATCGACCCGGATCAATACAAACGCCTGTCGCCGTTCGACCCGCAAGTGCGCAAAATCATTGGCGAGATCTATGAAGACCTGGCGCGCAACAGTGCCATCGACGGTGTGCTGTACCACGACGATGCGGTGTTCTCGGACTTCGAAGACGCCAGCCCCGCCGCGCTCAAGGCCTATGCTGCCAACGGCCTGCCGGGCAGCATCGAGGCACTGCGCGCCGACCCTGCGGTGATGCAGCGCTGGACGCGCTTCAAGAGCCGCTACCTGATCGACTTCACCAAGGAGCTGACCGCCAAGGTCCGCGCTATCTCTGGGCCGCAGGTGCTGACCGCGCGCAACATCTTCGCGCAGCCGATGCTCAACCCAGAAAGCGAAGCCTGGTTCGCGCAGAACCTCGACGATTTCCTCCAGACCTACGACTGGACCGCGCCCATGGCCATGCCGCTGATGGAAGGGGAGACGCTGAAGAACTCCAACGCCTGGCTGGAGAAACTGGTGGCGACGGTCAAAGCCCGCCCCGGTGCGATGCAGCGAACGGTATTCGAACTGCAAGCCAAAGACTGGCGCACCCCAGCAGCCCCCGACCTGTCCGCCGAGCAAATGGCTGAATGGATGGGTGTACTCAAGCGCCAGGGTGTCACGAGTTTTGGCTACTACCCGGACAATTTCCTGGAAAACTCCCCGGACCTGAAGACTGTGCGTCCGGCCCTTTCCAACCAATGGAACCCTTGACCATGTTCGACAGAATCCTGGCTTTATTCGTGCTGGCACTGGTATTAGGCGTGCCCCTGGGACTGATCTTCCTGGTTACCGGGCAGTTCCTGATGGACTTCGTGTTTTTCTACCCGCTGTTCATGTCGGCGCTGTGGATCTCCGGCGGCTTGTACTTCTGGCTGCACTGGGAGCGCCACTGGCCCTGGGAAGAAGACACCCCGGCGCCGACCCTGGCCGGCAACCCGCTGATCTCGATCATCATCCCTTGCTACAACGAGGGTGATAACGCCGCCGACACCATTCATGCGGCCCTCGGTCAGATGTACCCGAACATCGAAGTGATCGCGGTCAACGACGGTTCCAAAGACAACACCGCCGCAGTGCTCGACGCCCTGGCGCTGGAGCATCCACGCCTGCGGGTGCTGCACCTGGCGCAGAACCAGGGCAAGGCCGTGGCCTTGCGCATGGGCGCCGTGGCGGCGCGCAGTGAATACCTGGTGTGCATCGACGGTGATGCATTGCTCGATAAAAACGCGGCGGCTTATATGGTCGCGCCGATGCTCGACAACCCGCGCTTGGGTGCCGTGACCGGCAACCCTCGTATCCGCACACGCTCGACCTTGATCGGCCGCGTGCAGGTGGGCGAGTTCTCGTCGATCATTGGCTTGATCAAGCGCACGCAACGGGTGTTTGGTCGGATCTTCACCGTGTCGGGGGTGGTGGTGGCGTTTCGTAAAAAGGCGCTGGACCGCATCGACTACTGGTCCACCGACATGATCACCGAGGACATCGACGTCAGTTGGAAGCTGCAACTCGACCACTGGAGCATCTTCTACGAGCCCCGCGCGCTGTGCTGGATTCTGATGCCCGAAACCGTCGGCGGCCTGTGGAAACAACGGCTGCGCTGGGCCCAGGGTGGCGCCGAAGTACTGTTCAAAAACATCCGTGGCATCTGGCAATGGCGTCACCGCTACCTGTGGCCGCTGTTGTTCGAATACTGCCTGTCCACCGGTTGGGCGTTCACCTTCATGCTGTCGGTCATCTTTTGGGGCGTGGGCAAATTCACGCCGCTGCCCCAGGCGATCGCGGTGGACTCACTGATGCCGCCCGCGTTTACCGGCCTGGTGTTGGCGATGGTATGCCTGCTGCAATTTGCCGTGAGCATCCTGATCGACCGCCGCTACGAGAAAGACCTGTGGAAAACCCTGTTCTGGACCGTGTGGTACCCGATGGTGTTCTGGCTGGTCAGTCTGTTCACCACCCTGGTCAGTTTCCCCAAGGTGCTGTTCAACCAGCACCAGAAGCGCGCGCGCTGGGTCAGCCCGGACCGTGGCATCAAACCTGTTGAAGAGGAGGCGTGATCATGAAACTGGTCAGAACTCGCCAAAGTACCGTCATGTGGATCATCGACGTGGTGTTGACCCTGATGGCCTGGGCCGGATTGGTTTGGCTGCTGGCGCGAGGGATTACCTCGATGCTGGATACCCACGGCGGCCCGCGCATTGACGCGCCGATTTTTGCGGCGCTCAACACCTTGCAGATCTACCTCTGGATCGCGTTGTTCAACGCCGTGATCCTAGTCAGTTGGGCACGCTACCAGCAGCGCAAGGGGCGCAAGTTCGCCCAGCGTCGCGCCCAGGCCAAGGCCCTCAGCGACAAGAGCCTGAGCGAAAGCTTCAGCCTGGCAGAAGGCGACTTGGAGCAACTGCGCCGGCCAGGCGTGCTGGTGATTCATAACGACGAAGAGGGCGGCGTGTCGGAAGTGAAATCCCATGTCTCTCGTGACGTGGAGAAACCGGGGTTGACCTTGGTACCTGGCGCTGTCCAGAACAAAGACGCCAGCTAGTGCGCTAAACAACGCCTAAAGGCCGACCCATAACTCTGAAGTGAGCGGACTTGCCCCGCGCTGGGCTGCGAAGCCGCCCCAAAACCTGCCTCCGCCGTTTTACTGAGTAAACGCGCCGGTCTTAATGGGGCCGCTTCGCAGCCCGGCGCGGGGCAAGCCCGCTCACCACAGAGTCGTGTGGCAGCCTTTAATATTTGCGTCTATATCCATGCACCGGTAGCGGTGGGTCAGTTACAGATTTATTAGCTGACGCTCCCTCATCGGCGGCTGTTTCATCCTGCCAATAGTGATTGTTGCGATCCAGTTCCCAGGCCCACCCCCGCGAACTTTTCTGCATTTCCCATTACTAATTTACTGCGCAATAACTTGGCGGCCAACTAGTGGCAGCTTCTAAGTTCTCCGACGAATCGATATCAAAACAGCTGCCGCCTGTCGGATTAATAGATTCGGTCTCAGGTCGCCAAACTTTTTGATAATTATTTATTGTTATCAATCAATGTGTTGGGGCTTCAAGTAGCGCGAATGTCCAACTAGCTCGGATTCTTTGGCTGGTCAAAGTTTGATGTTGGTTTCCCTGCCCTTGAAATAGGGGTCAGACCACTATTACATTAATAGTGGTCTGATCCCTGTGGTTTTCCCATTGCCCTGCTAGTTGACAGGGAACCACGAATTTATCAAATAAATCAGGAAGTCACGGTTATGATCCAATGGCCTCGCTTGCTTAGATTCAAACAGGATGATGTCCTTGATATACCCGAGGGCTCCCGTTCACTCATTGATGAGGGTGTCTACAGCATTTCAGACACTCAATACTGTCTGGCCGATGTGATTAATGAGAACGGACAGGACACGCTGAGGGTGCTCTCGTTTTACTGGGCTGCCAGTCAGGGTGCGTTTCGGAGAGCCTGTTTCAGAGAAGTTGAAAGTGATGATATGGCTCTCGGTTATCCACCAGAAGTGCTAATACCTGAGCGGGCAGGGGCGACCTATAGTCAAATAAAACAAGCATTGACGGCGATGGGTGACGTCATGGAGCATGCTTCTTATCGAATAATGTCTGATGGCGCCTTTATTCATAAAAGCTTGGAGAGCGCGTCAGTGGTGTATCATTTTCGGTCGCTAGACTCGCTGGATGATGAGTTGCCTTATGCAATTGTATGGAAGTGTCGTCGTACTTAGCGTCTCTGCATAAAGTTGAAAGGAGACAGCGTATTTACATAGCAAGGAGTGGCCATGAGAAAAAATGAACCTTGGTGGGTAGCTGTTTATCTGCCTTGTGCCTCGGCGTTAGCGCTAGTGTTTATGTGTATGTTTTTTCAGGTGGCGGGTTATTGGCTGAGTGGTGGCGAGGATGTTATTAGCCTATTAGAGGAATATGCATTTTTCTATCTGCAAATGGCCGCAGCTGGAGGTGCTTTAGGTTTTGTACTTTGGTTTTTTAATGTTCGTTAGTTTTCTATGGTAGAAGAATTTTTGTTAGGGTGTGACACTGGGCGGTAATCTATTAAATTAAACTGATTTTTTAATTTAAACTGGTTTGCCGTTATGTAGTTTATGGGGCTGGCCTCTACAGCTTGGATAAGCGTCGCGCTGAGCTATTTTCTCTCTTCAAGGATGATCAATGAATCCCCTTATTCAAACACCACTGTCGCGCGTTTTGAGTATCGGCTGTCGAATTGCGCAATGGCTGTGCCTGCTGATAATGGTCGTCAGCGCTGCCGCGTTCATGTTGGTCTGGGTCTACCTTGATCGTCGTGCGTCGATGTTGGGCTCGGCGGCGGGCGGTGTTCTGTGGTGCGCCATCGGGCTGTTGTTCGCGTTTGTGTTTGAGCAGCCTCGCACGCCGCGGGCAACGCTGCGATTTATGGTCAGTCGGGTTGCTGTGGTGGTGGTGCTCGCAGCAGCGGCCGCCTATTTGGTCGGCACGCTTTGGATTGAGCCTGAGCGCGCATTGCTGGACGCTAATACCATCATGATCCAGCCCGGCAATCTGGCCCAGGTGCTCAGCCTCGCGGACCGTTTTGATGGCGGTAAATCCTGTGGCTGACAATCAACAAACAAGGACATTTCAGATGCTGTACAGAGCTTTTATCCTCCTTTGCCTGACGGCGCTCGCGGGCTGCCAGGGCCTGCCTTACCGGGGTGCGGAAGATCAGGCGCGGATCCGGGCCGACCTGGCGCTGGAGGCGACGCCCGCTGAGTTCACAAGGTTGCGCTGGGCTTATACGAACTACGGCGTTCAGGAGGGCGGCCAGACAAAGGATGCAATCGCCGTGGTGCAACCCGGGCTGGTGACGCTGGTGGGGTATGAGAGTGGGCGTTATGTTAGCCAGGCCAGTTTTCCCGCTGCCGTTGTGGACTGTGCCTACATCTTCGAAAGCCAGACCAGTGATCGGCCGATCTGGCTGTTGCAGAAAGACCGCATCGTGTTTCTGACTGTCAGCGACTTTCGTGGCAACGGCGATGTGCTCAAGCGCACACAACTGGTCAAGGCGCTGGCCGCCAGCGGTTTCAGTCTGCACAGTGATGCTCAGGGACCTGCCTACCGACCGACGGGGAAGTCGGAACGCCTGTTGGTGCTGAACTCAATCGTCGGCAAGCATATGGAAGAGGTCGCCGAGAACCGGGCCTACAACGTGTGCCGTGGGCAATGATGGGATGGGCGGCACCACGGTCGCCTGATTTAACTCAGGCCGGGTTGGCATTGAGCATGGACTGATCGCATCCAACCGATCAAAGCCGTTGCGCAGCAGAATCGCCAGCAGATGGGCGGTTCACTCAATCGTCGCCAAACCCGGTGGCCATTTGGACGACGGCCGGACGATAAGCCCCCGCCCAGCGGAATCCCGCTCCCCCGCAAACACCGCCGCATTGTGATCGACTACACAACTTTCCGACACAATCCTGAACCTTTTCGTACATTTGAAGGTCTTTACCGCGCCCACCCGCACGCGGTCGGGCTGCATGGACTGCAGCGTTTTCAAAAACATTAAGGATTGATGTGAGCCTTTTTCCCCCTATTCCCTTCTTCGCCACTGCCTTGTGCGGTGCGAATGGCTGCGCGCGCGTATTACGCAAACGCGCCGAGGGCATGCCTCTGGATCCGTTGATCCCTCACTCGATACACCTACTGCCGCCGGGCCTGTTGGCGGCTTTGACCTGTAGTTCATGGAGTTTGAAATGAAGCGTAAGCAGTTCCAGAAAAGCCTGTTGGCAATCATGGTCGGCGCCATCAGCACGCAAGTGCTCGCGGTGGAAGTGGACCTTGGCGCGGGCAAGACCCAGTTTGTCAGCGAGACCTACAACGAGTCGCTGATCCTCACCGGGCAAACCACCCAGGTGACCACACCGACCAGTGCGCCCCCAGCCGGGCTGGGTGTCGCCGATACCCATATCCAGGGTTCGTTGATCAACCGCGCTGACATCACGCTGAATGCCGACGGCTACACCGTGCGGGGCTTTGCCCTGGACCCGATGTACTGGACTGGCCCGCCCAACCTCAACCCGGGCTCTGTCACCGGTGACGTGGTGCAGGCCGGCAACATCCTGATGAACAACGGTGGCGACGAAGGCCTGGAAATCGGCAAGACCAACATTGGCGGCAGCGTGATCAACTCCGGCACGATCATTTCGACGGCACCGTCGGCGCCTGCACCGCCGCCGTTCTATATCGGTGGGGGCGAGGGCATTTACCTGCACGGCACCACCATCGGCGGCGATGTGTCCAACACTGGTCTGATCGACATGGCCGGCGAAGGCGCGATCGGTATCGTGCTGGATCGCGACAACTTCACCCCCACCACCATCGGCGGCAAGATCCTCAACTCCGGCACTATCAAGGCCACGGGTGAAGGCGCTTGGGGCATCGAAGTGGAAACGGATACCAGCCCGCTGCGTATCGAAAACAGCGGTTTGATTTCTGCCAACGGCAATGACGCCAAAGGCATATTTTTTTATAACGGCACCATCGATTACATCCTCAACACCGGCACGCTTGAGGCCAAGGGCACCAATGCCAATGCCTTTGAGTTCCTGGAGGCCACCTTCGCCCAGAACAGCGCGAGTGGTTCGCGCGGCATCGTCAACCGTGGCACGGTCATCGCCGATGGCACGGCGATTCTGGTCGGCCCCGATCAAACGTCATCGTTCGAGATCAACCAGCAAGCCGGCGAAATCCGCAGCAACGCCGGCACCGCCATCGATGCGCGCAACCTGGCAACCCTGAACTGGACCGGTGGCGACATCATTGGCGATGTACTCAACCTGAGCGCGGTGAATATCGACGGCCAGGCGGGGTTCACCGGCAACCGCATCATCGCACCGGTGTCGGTCAACTCAGGGTCGCTGAACCTGTCGGCGCCCGGCACCGCCATCACCGGCAACCTCAACGTCGCCAGCGGCGCGGGCATCGATATGCATCTGTCCGACAGCGTCGTGCCGACCACGCCGTACCTGACCGTCAACGGTGCCGCCAATTTCGCCCAGGCGTCGAAGCTGACTGTGAGCGCTAACCCCGGCGACTTCGCCAGCACCAACGACGGCACGCAATACACCCTGTTGCAAGCCACCAGCGTGCAAGACAACGGCCTGTCCGTGGGCAGCTCTTCTGCGCTGCTGAATGTGCTCAGCTACTCGTCCGATGCGCAGACGGTCAAGGCCGTGGTGGCGGTCAAGGCTGACCAGCAAGTTGAGACAGACCTCTCTGGCGTGGGCGCGAGCCGTGCGTCGGCAACGGCGGTCAATACCTTCAAGAACGGTGTCCTGAGCCGTCTCAGCGCAGACGATGCAGTCTTCCAGGCGCTGGCCAACGCCGGCACCGCCGACCAACTGGCACGGGTTGGTGACCAGCTCGCGCCGGACGTCAACCGTGGCGCGCTGGACATCGCCTTGTCCGGGCAGACCGTGGTCAACGGCGCGATCTTCAACCGCCTCACCGAGCAGCGTGAAGCCAAAAAAGCCGGCGGTGTGTGGGTGCAGGGCCTAAGCAGCAACATGGATCAGGACGGTCGCGGCGGCAACAACGGCTACTCGGCCAACAGCAGCGGCATGGCGGTGGGTGTGGACAGTCGTGTGAGCGACACCACGACCCTGGGCGTAGCTTACAGCTACCTCAATTCGAATATCCATTCGGACCTGGGCAACAAGACCGACGTCGAGGGACACGCACTGTCGCTGTATGGCAACTGGTCGCTGCAAGACTGGTTTGTCGATGGCAGCCTCAGCTACGGCCACAACGAAAACGACAGCAAGCGCCACATCGCCGGTACCACGGCCAAGGGCAGCTACGACAGCAATGTGTTGTCGGCCAGTGTGATCGGTGGCTACAGCTTCAAGCCGTCGCAAGCGGTGGTGGTCGAGCCACGGGTGGCTGCGCGTTATTCCAACGTGCGCATGGATGGCTACGACGAGAAAGGCTCCTCGGCCGCACTGAGCACGCGTTCGCAGCGTTATGAAGTGGGTGAGTTGGGCGCCGGTGTGCGTCTGGCGGGCAACCTGCCGATGGGCGCTGGCAGTCTGCAACCGGAAGCGACCTTGATGGCCTATCACGACCTGATGGGTGATCGCGTGGCGCAAACCTCCAGCTTCGTGGCCGGTGGTTCAGCGTTTACCGTGACCGGTGCGTCGGTGGCGCGTGACAGCTATGAGGCCAGTGTTGGCGTTAACTATCAGGTGTCGGACTTCAGCGTGGGCGCCAGCTATACGCGCCAGGCGCGCAGTGGTTTTGATGCTGACGGCGTAATGCTCAAAGCACGCTACGCGTTCTAAGCAACCGTCTGGCCGTAATACTGATTTGTGGTGAGGCTGTTCACCACAGATCAGCCCTGCTTGGGTTGTGATCAGAGCAACTTGCGCTGTACCGGTTAGCAGGTTGCAAGACCTATCCGTGGTGAGCGGGCTTGCCCCGCGCTGGGCTGCGAAGCGGCCCCAAGGCCAGGCAATGCGTTCTGTCTGAAAGGACGCGGTGTTTGTACCAGGGGCTGCTTCGCAGCCCAGCGCGGGGCAAGCCCGCTCACCACAAAAATGCCCCAGCTCACTACAAAAAAGCCCCTGCTCACCAGAAAAAAGCTTCTGTTCATCGCATAACAAGCCCCACTGGGCCTGCTTCAGTGGGGTGAGGTCAGAGTAACTTGCGCTGCACCGGTTAGCAGGCTGCAACACCGCTCTGTGGTGAGCGGGCTTGCCCCGCGCTGGGCTGCGCAGCGGCCCCAAGGCCAGGCAATGCGTTCTGTCTGAAAGGACGCGGTGTTTGTACCAGGGGCTGCTTCGCAGCCCAGCGCGGGGCAAGCCCGCTCACCACAAAAATGCCCCAGCTCACTACAAAAAAGCCCCTGCTCACCAGAAAAAAGCTTCTGTTCATCACATAACAAGTCCCACTGGGCCTGCTTCAGTGGTGTGAGGTCAGAGCAACTTGCGCTGCACGGGTTAGCAGGTTGCAACACCGATCTGTGGTGAGCGGGCTTGCCCCGCGCTGGGCTGCGCAGCGGCCCCAAGGCCAGACAATGCGTTCTTTCTGAAAGGACGCGGTGTTTGTACCAGGGGCTGCTTCGCAGCCCAGCGCGGGGCAAGCCCGCTCACTACAAAAAAGCCCCTGTTCACCACAAAAAAGCTTCTGTTCATCACATAACAAGCCCCACTGGGCCTGCTTCAGTGGGGTGAGGTCAGAGCAACTTGCGCTGTACCGCCTCATCCAGCGTACTGCGCGTCAGCGCTTCCACGACTTCGCGTGTATCGGCCTGGAATGGGATGCCTACGATCAGCACCAGATGCATCCAGGTGCGCACCGATTCGCTCTTTTTGACCCGACCCAGTTCCTTGCCATCCTTGTCTTTGAACACCGTCTCCAAGGTGAAAATATTCTTCGCCGTGGACGGAATGATGAAGAACGTAAAGCCAGTGATGAACGCCGACACCGGGCTGTACTCTTCGTTGTTATGCAGCGTGGCATCCACGTAGATATCCGAGTCGACCTTGTCGGTGCTCACCCGCGTAAAACGGTTGGACTCGCGAAAGGAATCGGCCACGGCCTTTTCCCACAGCACCACCGGGGCGCCGACCGCAGCGTTGCCCGGGCCGCCGTTGACGTGGTTTTGCGCTGTGGTGTGCACGTACGCCGTGGGTTTTTGCGCCGGGGTGTTAGCGGTTGGCGGCCAGGGTTGCACGGCTGGCAGTTCGTGCTGTGAATACGACACGCAACCGGTCAACAACACGGCGGCCAGTACCAGGCTGTGTTTCATCAATCCTTTCATGCTTCGCTCCTTGAAATTATGGCTTGGCCAAGTTGGCAGTGGCGGTATCGAGCAGTTGCCCGACCAGTTTGGTCAGCTGTTGGCCGCCCATCGAAGGTGCCCAATATTGGCCGCTGTAAAGCCCGACGTTATGTTCGAATTTGATCGAATCCTTGGCCTTGGCCAGCTCTTTACCGTTGCGGTCGACGATCATCAGGTCGCCGGCCACCTCGAAGCTGTCGACGTAGATCGGGCCGTTGACCCAGATCCAGATGGTCAGCGTCAGCAGCGCGCCGGGTACGTACGCCGGGTGAGGGCTGCGATGGCCTTTGAGAGAAGTCATGTTGAATTTGAGCGTTACGTCTTGCTCTCCCAGGCGTACCGGATACTCGGTGACCTGCTTGAAGTAACCCGCAGTGCGCACGTACTGACTGATCTGGGCCGTCAGGGAACTGCTGATGGCAGCCTTGTTGGCCTCGTTAACGTCGGCAGCACTCACCGTCACATCAGCGATTTGCGCGCTGCGTGGACTGCTGACAGTTACCGGGTGGAGCGGGGCGGCGATAGGGCCGGTGACGGTGTAGGAAACGCAGCCGGTCATCGACAGCGTCGCGATCAGGGCCGTAGCCCGAAGGAAAACTTTAAACACGCAATATCCCTATTAATAAACAAACACAAAACAGTGTCTCGACAGGATGTTACACAACTTGAGGAATGTGCGGCGGCGCACGCAGGCGACCAAAAGCACTTGAGAAGCCCTCTCAACCCCGTAAAATGCCGCGATTGTTTAAAGCACGATACTTTTCAGGGAAGAAGTCATACATGCGCGTGTTCGCCATTTTCATTGCTGCCTGCCTGATGGCGGGCTGCGCCTCCAAGCCGGAGTACTACATCTCCCCGGCGCCGGTCACCATTCCCAAGAACGCCACTTACTGGCTCGACACGTTTGATGTCGAGGTCGTGGGCAAGAACGAGCGTTTTTTGCCGGATGACAAGGTTCGCCAACAACTCGGCGTCGATCTGGTCGACCGTCTGCTCAGCGCCAAGCGTTATGCGCCGAGCAAAGAAAAGGCCGATTACCTGCTGGATGTCAGCATTGTCTATACGCGCCATATCCCGGACTCAAAAGGCGGCCTCTCGACGTTGATCGTTGATGACAACACCATTCTGGCCGCTGTCGATTTCAGCTATCAGGTCAAGGTCAAGAAGGGCGCTGGCGAGGTGCTGCATTTTGCCAAGACGCGTAACAACCTTGTGCCTGCTGGCGTAATGGGCGAGGCGCAAAAATGGAGAACCATGGGCGGCATTATCACCAACTCCGGTAACTCCAGCGTCGAGCGTTTTTATACCGGCGTTTTGAGTCGCGACATCGTCGATGACCTGCGCGCCATTCCTTCTCGCTAACGCTGTCTACCCCCCGATTTATCACCCCAGGAGCACTACGTGAAAGCACTCTCCAAAATCCTGCTGTCAGGCCTCACCGCCGCAGCGCTGCTGACCGTGGCCGGTTGCGCCACCGAAAGCAACCGAGCCCTGCCGGTGGAGCAAGTCGCCAGTGCAAACGTCGCCTATTCCGGCGTGCGCGTGCCGATTGCTGTAGGTAAGTTCGACAACCGCTCCAGCTACATGCGCGGCATCTTCTCCGATGGCGTCGACCGCCTCGGCGGTCAGGCCAAGACCATCCTTATCACTCACCTGCAGCAAACCAATCGCTTCAGCGTGCTGGACCGCGACAACATGGGCGAAATCTCCCAGGAAGCAGCGATCAAAGGCACCGCGCAGAAGCTCAAGGGCGCTGACTATGTTGTAACGGGCGACGTGACCGAGTTCGGTCGTAAAGAAACCGGCGACCGCCAGTTGTTCGGCATCCTCGGCCGTGGCAAGACCCAAGTGGCTTACGCCAAAGTCGCGTTGAATATCGTCAACATCAACACGTCCGAAGTGGTGTATTCCACCCAGGGCGCCGGTGAATACGCGCTGTCCAACCGTGAAGTGGTCGGCTTCGGCGGCACCGCCAGCTACGACTCCACCCTCAATGGCAAGGTTCTGGACCTGGCCATGCGCGAAGCGATCAACCGCCTCGTCGACGGCATCAACGCCGGCGCCTGGAACCCGCGCAACTGATCAGCAACACCTCAAGGAGCAGTACACGGATGAGCAAGGCAGTGAAGTTGGCGCTGATGCTGACAGCAATCGCGGCGGTCGCCGGGTGCCACACGGCGCCCCAGCCCCTGTATCAATGGGAAAGCTACCAGCCGCAGGTTTACGAGTACTTCAAGGGCGAGCCCAAGGAAGCGCAGGTCGAGGCACTGGAGCGCGATCTGCAAAAGATCAACGCCAGTGGTCGCAAGGCACCGCCGGGTTACCACGCGCACCTGGGCATGCTGTACCTGAGCATGGGCAAGGATGACCAGATGGTGCAGGAGTTCCGCACCGAGAAGGCACTGTTCCCCGAGTCCGCTGCTTACATGGACTTTCTGCTGAAAAACGCCAAGACCGGAGTGGCCACCAAATGAGCCTGTTGAAACTCACTGGCGCCCTGCTGGCCTTGGCTTTGCTCGGCGGTTGCGCGACGCCAAAGACCGTGGATTACACGGCGTATAAACAGGCTCGGCCGAAATCGATCCTGGTGCTGCCACCGATCAACGAATCGCCGGAAGTGCAGGCCTCGTACAGCTTGGTCTCGCAAGTGACCTACCCGCTGGCCGAAGCTGGTTACTACGTGTTGCCGATCGCTTTGGTGGACGAAACCTTCCGCCAGAACGGCCTGACCACCGCCAACGATATCCAAGGCCTGGCGCCGACCAAGCTGCATGACATCTTCGGCGCGGACGCGGCGCTGTACATCACCGTCAGCGAGTACGGCACCAAGTACATGCTGATCACCAGCGACACTGCCGTGACCGCCTCGGCCAAACTGGTGGACCTGCGCACCGGCACCACCCTGTGGACCGGCACCGCACGTGCGTCCAGCGAGGAAGGCAACAACAACGGTGGCGGCCTGGTGGGCATGTTGATTACGGCAGCGGTCAAGCAGGTGATCAACAGCTCCACCGATGCGGCGCACCCGATTGCCGGCATCACCAGTGCGCGATTGCTGTCGCCGGGTCAACGCGCCGGGATCCTGTACGGCCCGCGTAACCCGAAGTACGGCACGGACTGACCTCGATTCTGAACGCGCCTCAGATCAATGTGGGAGGGGGCTTGCCTCCGATGGCTTAGTGTCAATCACTGCATCGGGTGACTGACCCATCCCCATCGGGGGCAAGTCCCCTCCCACACTTGAACTGCAGTGTTTTCTGAATCAGGTTTAACCCGAACCACCCGCACCTTGCGTCTGACCTTGTGAACGGATTATTCACTCACGAGGCTCAGCCCATGTCCTACCCTCTGCTCTTCCTGCGTCCTGCTGCCCAAGGCTTTGCGGTTACCGTGCTGGTAGCGCTGGCCGGGTGTGGGCTGTCGTCTTCGCCTGAGCTGGCCGAACCGGCGGCCCCCGTCGCCGAGCTGCAAAGCGCGCCGGTCCAAGGCGCGTTGGTCAAACGCATGGCAATGCCCGCCCCAATGCGCATGCAGGAATCAGCAGCGATGGACTATCGCAGCGAACCCCGCGAGCAATACGCCAACCTGCCGGACAACCCGGTGCACCGCGTGGCCGAAACGCCGGTGTCCACCTTCAGCGTCGATGTCGACACGGGCAGCTACGCCAACGTACGACGCTTCCTCAACCAAGGCAGCCTGCCGCCCGAAGGCGCTGTGCGATTGGAGGAAATGGTCAACTACTTCCCCTACAGCTACGCACTCCCCACCGACGGCTCACCGTTTGGCGTGACCACCGAAGTTGCCGCCACCCCATGGAACCCGCGCACCCAACTGCTGCGCATCGGCATCAAGGCGTCCGACCGTGCAGTGGCGGAGCTCGCACCGGCCAATCTGGTGTTTCTGGTGGACGTGTCCGGCTCCATGGATCGCCGCGAAGGGTTGCCGCTGGTGCAAAGCACACTGAAATTGCTGGTGGACCAGTTGCGTGATCAGGACCGAGTTTCATTGGTGGTGTATGCCGGTGAATCCCGCGTGGTGCTAAAGCCAACCTCAGGTCGCGACAAGGCCAAGATCCGCATTGCCATTGATCAACTCACCGCCGGCGGTTCCACGGCAGGCGCATCCGGCATCGAACTGGCCTACCAGATGGCCCGCGAAGGCTTTATCGACAAGGGCATCAACCGCATCCTGCTGGCCACTGACGGTGACTTCAACGTCGGCATCAGCGACTTCGACAGCCTCAAGCAGATGGCCGCCGAGCAGCGAAAAAGCGGTGTCTCACTGACCACCCTCGGCTTCGGAGTGGATAACTACAACGAACACCTGATGGAGCAACTGGCCGATGCGGGCGACGGCAGCTACGCCTACATCGACACCCTGCGCGAAGCCCGCAAGGTGCTGGTGGACCAACTCAGTTCAACCCTGGCAGTGGTTGCGCGGGATGTGAAATTGCAGGTGGAATTCAACCCGGCCCAAGTCAGCGAATATCGCCTGCTGGGTTATGAAAACCGCGCCTTGAAGCGTGAGGATTTCAACAACGATAAGGTAGACGCCGGCGAGATCGGCGCAGGGCATACCGTGACAGCGCTGTACGAAATTGTGCCGAAGGGCGAGAAGGGCTGGTTGGAGCCTTTGCGTTATGCCAGCGCGCCTGCGGCGGAAGGTAAGTCCAATGAACTGGCGATGGTGCGCGTGCGCTACAAGCCTGCGGCGGGCGGTGATAGCCGCTTGATCGAACGGCCCATCAGCAACGAAACCACTAAGGCCAGCGACGACCTGCGTTTCGCGGCGGCGGTGGCCGCCTTCGCCCAACAGCTCAAGGGCGATGGCCGCTACACTGGCAACATGAGCTTGAAGGACACCGCCGCACTGGCCCGCTCGGCGCGAGGCGATGACCCGTTCGGCCTGAGAAATGAATTCGTGCAACTGGTGGAATTGGCCCAAAGCCTAAAACCCTGATCTTAACCACGACACGGATCAAATGTGGGAGGGGGCTTGCCTCCGATGGCGGTAGATCAATCAGTACATTTTTGACTGACCCACAGCTATCGGGGGCAAGCCCCCTCCCACACTTGAACAGCGTTAACTTTACAAAAGGAGTTTGCCCCCTACATGGCTGTTCCCGATGATCCACCCAGCGACGAATCCCTGCTGGCCCGCTACCGCACCGGCGAGGCCGCCGCGTTCGAAGTCTTGTACGCGCGCCACCGCCAGGGCCTCTACCGCTTCCTCGTGTCCCTGAGCAACAAGGCCGAACTGGCCGAGGAAATCTACCAGGAGACCTGGCTCAGCCTGATCCGCAGCAGCACCCAGCCACAAGGTCGGGCGAGCTTTCGTACATGGCTGTTCCAGATCGCCCGCAACCGCCTGATCGATTACTGGCGCAAGCACGGCATCCACAACCCGTTGCACGACAGCTACGACGAGCAACTGCACGCCCAGCCCGACGACAGCGCCGGTCCTGAGCAACAGCTAAGCCTGAGCCGCGACCAAGCGCGCCTCGACGCCGCCCTGCAAGCCTTGCCCGAAGACCAGCGCGAAGTCTTCCTGCTACGCCTGCACGGCGATTTGGACGTGCCGCAAATCGCCGCGCTCACCCACGCGCCGCTGGAAACCGTAAAAAGTCGCTTGCGCTACGCCCAGCAGAAATTGCGTCGTCTGCTGGCCGAGGAGGTACCTGTATGACTGACTCCCGACATACCCCTGACGACGAGCTGCTCCAGCACTTTCGTCAACACAGCCCTGGCGAACCGCCCGCGTCCCTCGACGCCTTCATCCTCAACACCGCCCGCCGCGAAGCCCCGGCGACGCAGCCGAGCTTGTGGCAACGCTGGCTGCACGCCTGCCAACGCCCGCGCTGGCAAATGGCATTCGCCACCGTCGCCGGCTTGGCGCTGATGATCGGCGTGGTCATGCGCTCACCGGTGCCGCAAGCCGAGATATCCACAGCGACCTTCTCCGCCTTGCACGAAGAAGCCGCTCGCCCTGCGCCGCAAGCGTTGTCCGCCCCTGCACCGATGGCTCGCATTGCGGCCGCGCCCAAGGTTGAAAGTGCACCGGTTCAGGCTGAGATCGCCGGAGCGCTGGCAGATCAGTCCGCGGCAAAGTTGAGCAAGCGCGCGCCGCTCGCGCTGCCGTCATTGGAGGAGGAGTTGCAGGCGATTGTGCGCTTGCGTGAAGCGGGTGAAAGCAAAGCCGCGGATGAAAAACTGCTGGCGCTGCACGCGCGCTTCCCCGAGGAAAACCTGCCAGCGCGGCTGGAGGCGTTGTACAAGCATTGACTCACAAAAAAGCCCCAGGTCTTTCGACCTGGGGCTTTTTATCTGTATCTGGTGCACCCGGCGGGATTCGAACCCACGACCCCTGCCTTCGGAGGGCAGTACTCTATCCAGCTGAGCTACGGATGCTTGTGCGGGCGACATCATACCCATGTCGTCCTTGGGCGTCCATGCTGGTGTTTGGCGCTAGACCGGTAGGAAAAGGCCCTAAGTCGGGCGCCGGTGGTAACGGTGTGGGAACGTGGCGGGAGCGCGCTGATCTGAAAGTTCTGGCTAATGCGCCATTTTCGTTCTTTTTTTCGAACAGACTATTGCCCTGTACCCCCATTGATCCTAGGATTCGTTTGAGATTTCAAACGCTCTGTCTCCCGTGCGCATTCATCTTTCTCGCGTGCTGGGGCTGATTTCCCTGACGGCAGCCCACAAGGCGCCTTTCAACAACTCTAATTCGCTCCGCGTGCGCGCGGTGCTGTTAAGGAAAGCCGACATGCAGCTTAAAGATACCCAGTTGTTCCGCCAGCAAGCCTTTATCGATGGCGCTTGGGTCGATGCGGACAATGGTCAAACCATCAAGGTCAACAACCCTGCCACGGGCGAGATTCTCGGTACCGTGCCAAAGATGGGCGCCGCGGAAACCCGCCGTGCCATCGAAGCCGCCGACAAGGCCCTGCCGGCCTGGCGTGCGCTGACCGCCAAGGAGCGCGCCAACAAGCTGCGCCGTTGGTTCGAACTGCTGATTGAAAACCAGGACGACCTCGGTCGCCTGATGACTCTCGAACAAGGTAAGCCGCTGGCCGAAGCCAAGGGCGAAATCGTCTACGCCGCGTCCTTTATTGAGTGGTTCGCCGAAGAAGCCAAGCGCATCTATGGCGACGTGATCCCCGGCCACCAGCCCGACAAGCGCCTGATCGTGATCAAGCAGCCAATCGGCGTGACCGCAGCTATCACTCCTTGGAACTTCCCTGCCGCGATGATCACCCGTAAAGCCGGCCCGGCCCTGGCCGCCGGTTGCACCATGGTGATCAAGCCTGCGTCGCAAACCCCGTTCTCGGCCCTGGCGCTGGTTGAGCTGGCCCACCGTGCCGGTATCCCGAAAGGTGTGTTGAGCGTGGTCACCGGCAGCGCTGGTGACATCGGCGGCGAGCTGACCAGCAACCCGATCGTGCGTAAATTGTCCTTCACCGGCTCGACTGAAATCGGTCGTCAACTGATGGCTGAATGCGCCAAGGACATCAAGAAAGTCTCCCTGGAACTGGGCGGCAACGCGCCGTTTATCGTGTTCGACGACGCGGACCTGGATAAGGCCGTCGAAGGCGCGATCATCTCCAAGTATCGCAACAACGGTCAGACCTGCGTCTGCGCCAACCGCTTGTACATCCAGGACTCGGTCTACGACGCGTTCGCCGAAAAACTGAAAGTCGCGGTGGCCAAATTGAAGATCGGCAACGGTCTGGAAGACGGCACCACCACCGGCCCGCTGATCGACGAAAAAGCCGTGGCCAAGGTTCAGGAGCACATCGCGGATGCCTTGAGCAAAGGCGCCAAGCTGTTGGCCGGCGGCAAGGTCATGGAAGGCAACTTCTTCGAACCAACCATCCTGGTCGACGTGCCGAAAAACGCCGCTGTCGCCAAGGAAGAAACCTTCGGCCCGCTGGCGCCGCTGTTCCGTTTCAAGGACGAAGCCGAAGTGATCGCGATGTCCAACGACACCGAGTTCGGCCTGGCTTCCTACTTCTACGCCCGCGACCTGGGCCGTGTGTTCCGCGTGGCTGAAGCCCTGGAATACGGCATGGTCGGCGTCAACACCGGGTTGATCTCCAACGAAGTGGCGCCGTTCGGCGGCATCAAGGCCTCGGGCCTGGGTCGTGAAGGCTCCAAGTACGGGATCGAGGATTACCTGGAAATCAAATACCTCTGCCTGGGCATCTAAGCCCCGGTTTGGCATTGCAGTAAACGCAAAGGGCACGAGAGCGCTGACCCTTTGCGTGTTTCACACCGTTATTCGTAGTGGCCGGGAAAGCTGTGGCAGTCGATCATCGCATGCTGCCGTAGTTGCCTCCCCGCCACGTATTCCTTGGACCACGCCACCCGATGAGTGGCGAATGAGGACTTTATGAGCAAGACCAACGCATCCCTGATGAAACGCCGCGAAGCCGCTGTACCACGCGGTGTTGGCCAGATTCACCCGATCTTCGCTGAGTCGGCGAAGAACGCCACCGTGACCGACGTTGAAGGTCGCGAGTTCATCGACTTCGCCGGCGGTATCGCCGTGCTGAACACCGGCCACGTGCACCCGAAAATTATCGCCGCCGTGACCGAGCAACTGAACAAGTTGACCCACACCTGCTTCCAGGTACTGGCTTACGAGCCTTACGTAGAAGTGTGCGAAAAGATCAACGCCAAGGTGCCAGGTGATTTCGTCAAGAAAACCCTACTGGTCACCACCGGTTCCGAAGCCGTTGAAAACGCCGTGAAAATCGCCCGTGCCGCCACGGGCCGTGCTGGCGTGATCGCTTTCACCGGCGCTTACCACGGCCGTACCATGATGACCCTGGGCCTCACCGGCAAAGTCGTGCCTTACTCGGCCGGCATGGGCCTGATGCCAGGCGGCGTGTTCCGCGCGCTGTACCCGAACGAGCTGCACGGTGTGAGCGACGACGATTCCATCGCCAGCATCGAACGCATCTTCAAGAACGATGCCGAGCCGCGTGACATCGCAGCCATCATCATTGAGCCGGTGCAGGGCGAAGGCGGTTTCTACGTCGCGCCTAAATCGTTCATGAAGCGCCTGCGCGAGCTGTGCGACAAGCACGGCATCCTGCTGATCGCTGACGAAGTGCAAACCGGTGCCGGCCGTACCGGTACCTTCTTTGCCATGGAACAGATGGGCGTTGCCGCCGACCTGACCACCTTCGCCAAATCCATCGCTGGCGGCTTCCCGCTGGCCGGTGTGTGCGGCAAGGCTGAATACATGGACGCCATCGCTCCAGGCGGCCTGGGCGGCACCTACGCCGGTAGCCCGATCGCGTGCGCCGCTGCGCTGGCGGTGATGGAAGTGTTCGAAGAAGAGCACCTGCTGGACCGCTGCAAAGCAGTGGGCGAGCGTCTGGTGACCGGTCTGAAAGCTATCCAGGCCAAGTACCCGGTGATCGGTGAAGTGCGTGCCCTGGGCGCAATGATCGCGGTCGAGCTGTTCGAAGACGGCGACAGCCACAAGCCAAACGCAGCGGCCGTTGCCTCTGTAGTAGCCAAGGCGCGCGACAAGGGTCTGATCCTGCTGTCCTGCGGCACTTACGGCAACGTGTTGCGCGTCCTGGTCCCGCTGACCTCGCCGGACGAGCAGTTGGACAAAGGCTTGGCGATCATCGAAGAGTGCTTCTCGGAGCTGTAAGCGCAAGCTGACCTCTGCGACAGAAAAAACCCGCTTCGGCGGGTTTTTTTGTGCCCGTTGCCGCGTATTCAGGCCTTGTTCATTGTACGTATGGGCTTGCGTTGTCTAAGGTTGCAGCATTGCCGATGGAGCGTGCTGGATGACTGCTGTTGATTTACCGGCTGTACCCCGCGTGTTGATTGCCGAGGCGGATCCCTGGTCGCGGGATCTGCTCAAGCAAGTGCTGTTGAATGTGCGTTGCGACGCGCGGCTGGATGTGTGTGCCGATGGGCAGCACGCGGCTACGTTGCTGCGCGAAAAGGGCTACGACCTGATCCTGGCGGATTGGGAGCTACCGGGCATCGACGGCCTGAGCCTGCTGCGCAATGTCCGCCAGCAACGCCGCTCGCCCGCGTTACCGTTTATTTTGCTGAGCAGTCGCAATGACAGCGCCAGCGTGCGTGAAGCCTTGCCCCTGGCGCCCACGGCGTACCTCACCAAACCCCTGAACATGGAAAGCCTGACCCAGCGCCTGCAGGATCTGCTGCTTAATGAAGGCGAAAACGTGTACTGCGAAATTCCGCCGCTGGCGCCCGGCATGACGTTGCCCGTGTTCCTGGAGCGTCGTCGCGAAGCGTCTGATGGCGCGCCGTTGCGTGTCGATGTGAAAGCTGCCGTACAAGCCAGCCTCGGGCCTGATGGCCTGGACCTCAAACGCCTGGAAGACCTCGTGCGCATGGACCCGCAGATCACCGCCGTGCTGGTCGCTGCCGCCAACAGCGCCGGCCATCACGGCAAGCCGGTGCAGACGCTACCGTCGGCCTTGCACAAGCTCGGCGCTGGGCAAAGCATGAACCTGATCCTCGGCCTGGCTCTCAAGCACAATGTGGTGCTGGGCGACCCGGGCTTGGAGGCTTACGCCGAGCGTCATTGGCAGGTGTCCCAGGACACCGCCGACTTTGCCGGTCGCCTGGCGCGCATGTTGGAGCTGGATCACGAGCGCTGCTACGCCGCCGGCATTCTGCATCGGCTGGGTGATTTGGCTTTGCTGCGCTGCCTGGAAGACTGGCGCCAGGGCGGCGGGGCGTTGGATGACGAAGCAATTGGTGAGTCCCTTTACACCTTCGGCGCCGCCTTTGGTTCGGCGTTGCGGGCGCGCTGGCGCTTGCCGCTGGAGTTGCGCCAGCTGATCGCCGCGATTTATTCACTGGAGGGCGGGGTGTATGCCCGGGATGCGCTGGTGGTGAACCTGGCGGCGCAGATGGCACGACTGACCGAACATGAAGGTCTGGAAGCGCTGGCCGTGAGCAAGACCGCGCGCTTGCTCAAGATCGGTTTGTCTGAGCTGACGCGGGTGCGCAAGGCCTAGAGGGTGATGACATTCAAGCCCTTCCCACAGGTCATCTCTGCTGTTGCATAGAGTGGGGGATGAGCCTAACCCGCAATCACGCGGTTCTTGCCCTGGCGCTTCGCCTCATACATGGCGGCATCGGCCCGGGCGAACAGGCTGTCCAGGGTCGAGTCTTCTTCAGTGAGGCTGGCCAGGCCCTGGCTGATGGTCACGCCGAACGCTTGGCCTTCGTAGCTGAAACTCAGCTCTTGGATTTCCTTGCCCAGGCGCTCAGCCACTTGCAAGGCCATCTCCGGCGCGCAACCCGGCAGTACGGCCGCAAATTCTTCGCCGCCAATGCGCCCGAACAGGTCACCACGGCGTAATACGCCACGACCACTCTCGGCGATACGCCGCAGCACCTGGTCGCCTTCCAGGTGGCCATAGGTGTCGTTGACGTCCTTGAAATCATCAATGTCCAGCAACAGGAAGGCCAGTTGCGCGCCTTGGGCACAGGCGGTGTCGAAGGCCTGGTTGGCGCATTCGAAGAAGTGCCGGCGGTTGCTGCTCTGAGTCAGAACGTCGGTGGTGGCGAGGCGGTGCAGCTCCAGTTCCAGCTGCTTCTTGTCAGTGATGTCTTCGGCCATACCCACGACGATCAGCGGCTCGCCGGGCTCGGCCTGCTGGTTGATGTAGCACTTGTCGCTCAGCCAGCGGATCTGCCCGTCGGCGGTGATAATGCGGTATTCGCGATCTTCCACGGCGCCCTGTTCCAGCACGCGGGCCAGGCTGTGTTCGGCGTAGTCGAGGTCTTCGGGGTGAATGCTGTTGCGCCATTCCCGATGATCGGCCAGTAACAGCCCGGTCGAACGGCCGAATATCCGCTCGTAGGCCGGGCTCACGTAGAGCACGCGGCGGGTCTCCCAATCGATGGCCCAGAGCACGGCATTCACACTGACCAGCAGTGAGCTCAGCAATTGCTCGCGCTCGCTCAACCGCTCGACTTCGCCCTGGGCATGCACCAGTGCCAGCAGGGTCGCTGCCGCAGCCGGACGCGGGGGGTCAGCGGTAGCGATGTCGGTAGGAAAGGGCATTTCGTGAACCATCGGCACAACTCTCTCTGGGCGCGCCGCAGGATTTAGCAGCGGTCACAACAAGGGGCCACCATGATGGCGAAGTGTTCATTGAGAGAGGGTAAATGCGATGAAGTTCCGTGAACGGTGCCGATTGGCGGTGCCCGGAAAATGACGCCAAAAAGAGGATGCGTGGGAGGGCAAGCCCTCCCACGGCTTTGTCAGACTGCCGCAGGACGCAGCGAATAGGTCTTCAATTGGTGGGCGAAATCCCGCAGGGACTGGATGCCGCTGGCCTCGGCCTCGTGCACCCATTCCTTGATAGCAGCGAGCATATCGTGGCCGTTGGTGCTGGTCTTGAGCCAGATCTGCTGCAATGCCAGGCGCTTTTCGTAGATCACTTTCAAGGCCTGGCTGTGTTCCAACATGCTCTGGATGCGTAGGTGGTGGCGGTCATCCAGCAGGCTGGTTTCCCGCGACAGCAGGCGTTTGGCACGGTGGAACTGGTGGCGCACCGAGTGATCGACCTTTTCCAGCTCCTGCTTGACCAGCGGGCCGATCACCAACTTGCGGTACTGGGCCATGATCTGGAAGCGGTTGTTGAGGATCGCCATGGCAGTGTCCATGTCCAGATGGCCTTTGCCCTCGACGCGATGAGCAATCGGCGCCACACGCTGGACCTTGGCCAAGCGCAGGAAGCTGAACAGCTTGATCCACGCCCAGCCCAGGTCGAACTCCCACTTCTTAACCGACAGCTTGGCCGAGTTGGGGTAGGTGTGGTGATTGTTATGCAGCTCTTCGCCGCCGACGATGATGCCCCACGGCACCAGGTTGGTCGCCGCGTCACGGCATTCGAAGTTGCGATAGCCCACGGCATGGCCCAGGCCGTTGATGACGCCGGCGGCCCAGAACGGGATCCACATCATCTGGATCGCCCAGATGGTGATGCCGATGGTGCCGAACAGCAGCAGATCGATTACGCCCATGATCGCCACGCCCAGCAGCGGGTAGGGGGTGTAAATCTTGCGTTCGATCCAGTCATCCGGGCAGTTCTTGCCGTAGATGCGCAGGGTTTCGGGGTTTTCGGCCTCGGCGCGGTACAGCTCGGCGCCTTTGCGCAGCACCGTGGACAGGCCCTTGATCACAGGGCTGTGCGGGTCGTCGACGGTTTCGCACTTGGCGTGGTGTTTGCGGTGGATAGCGGTCCACTCGCGGGTGTTCTGCGCCGTGGTCAGCCACAGCCAGAAGCGGAAGAAGTGTTTCAGGCCGGCATTGAGCTCCAGGGAGCGATGGGCTGAATAGCGGTGCAGATAAACCGTGACCCCAACAATGGTCACGTGGGTCATCAACAGAGTGACTGCAACCAGTTGCCAGGCTGACAGGTCAAGAAAACCGTTGTACCACATAGGCTGTTTGGCCCTCTGATAAAGAAAAAAATAGCACCCGCATTATCACTGGCTTTAAGGATAAAACCAGTCACCGTTTCAGATAAGACTTACAAGGTGTTTCCTAATCTATAATCTCGGCGCGTTGTAGGACGATTCTGTTTTTTTAGTAAGGACTACTGGCCATATGCTGTTTTCATACCGAGGTGCCCTGCGTGTGGGGCTGGTATACCTGCTGGTTTCGATTGTGTGGCTCCAGCTCAGCAATCAGATATTGATCAACTTTCTCGATGAACGGGGGGAGTTGGGGTATTGGCTGCAGATGCGCGGCTACGTGTGGGTGGCCCTGAGTGCCTTGGCCATTTACTTCTTATGCGCGCGCTTTGCCCGGGCCCAGCAGTTGCAGCAACCCCTGAAGGAAAACCTCGATCGGTTGCGCCAGGCGGCTGCGGTCTTCGACTGCACCCGTGAAGGCGTGTTGGTCACTGACACCAGGGGCCTGATCGTGCACGTAAACCGGGCATTCATGGAGATCACCGGCTACCAGCGCGCAGACGTCATGGGTCAGCAGCCCAGCCTGTTCAAGTCCGGGCGCCATTCGTCGAATTTTTACCAGCAGATGTTCCAGACCCTGGAGCGCACCGGTGAATGGAGCGGAGAAATTTGGAACCGGCGCAAAAGCGGCGAGATTTATCCACAGTGGCAAACCATCCGGGTGATTCACGATGACCAAGGCCACATCAGCCATTACGTCGCGGTGTTTTCCGACATCAGTGCCATCAAGGATTCCGAGCACGAGTTGGCGCACCTGGCGCATCACGATCCACTGACCGACCTGCCCAACCGCCTACTGTTCACCGACCGCGCCGAGCAGGCGCTGGCCTCGGCGCAACTGCACAAACGCGGCTGCGCGCTGCTGTTGCTGGACCTGGATCACTTCAAGATTATCAATGACAGCCTTGGCCATAACGTCGGCGACCAGTTGCTCAAGCTGGTGGGCGAGCGGCTCAATACGCTGTTCGGCCCCGGTGTGACCCTGGCGCGACTGGGCGGCGATGAGTTCGCGGTGCTGGCGGAAAGTTGTTCACAGGTGATGCAGGCGGCGGCATTGGCGCAGCGCATGCTGGACGTGATGAAGCAACCGTTCATCTTCGACGGCCATCAACTGTTTATCAGCGCCAGCATCGGCATCAGCCTGTTTCCCAACGATGCATTGAGCGCGGAACAACTGCTGCGCAACGCCGACTCTGCGCTGTTCAAGGCCAAAAGCGTGGGCCGCGAGGGCTATGCCCTGTACACCGAAGAACTCACCGCCCACGCGCAGAACCGTGTGGAAATCGCCAGCGAACTGCGCCGCGCCCTCGACCAGCAGGAGTTGCGCGTCTACTACCAGCCTGTACACGACCTGCAAGGCAGCCGTCTGGTCGGCGTCGAAGCCTTGGTGCGCTGGCAACATCCGGAACGTGGCCTGGTGCCTCCGGGCGAGTTCATCCCCATCGCCGAACGTACCGGTTTGATCGCCGATATCGACGCGTGGGTCTTGGAGCAGGCCTGCCGCCAGATGTGCCAATGGCTGGCCGATGGCGTGCTGCTGAGCTTTATTGCGATCAACGTGTCCAGCCGTCTGTTTGCCCGTCGCGAACTGTACGAGCAAGTCGCCCAGGTGCTGCACGCCACCGGCCTGGATCCGGCTTTCCTGGAGCTGGAAGTCACTGAGAGTGCAGTCATGGACGACCCCGAGGAAGCCCTGGAGCAACTGCACCGCCTGCGTGAGTTGGGCTTGCGCCTGGCCATTGATGACTTTGGCACCGGCTATTCGTCCCTGCTGCGCCTCAAGCGCCTGCCGGTGCAGAAGCTGAAGATCGACCAGGGCTTTGTTGCCGGGGTGCCATGGGATGACGACGACGCGGCGATTGTGCGCGTGGTGATCGCATTAGCGAAAAGCATGGGCATGCAGGTACACGCTGAGGGGATTGAGCAGATGGAACAGGCGCGGTTCTTGTTGGAGCAGGGCTGCGATTTGGGGCAGGGGTATTGGTTTGGAAAGCCGGTGCCGGCGCAGGACGTTGACTGGGGCCGCGCGCCCACCATCCAGACTTGAAACGCATTCCAATGTGAGAGGGGGCTTGCCCCCGATTTCGTTGTGTCAGGCCGAACATTGGTACCTGATTCACCACCATCGGTGGCAAGCCCCCACCCGCATTTTGGAACTTCAAAACGCGTTATTTCGGCGCTCGGGCGCAAAACCCTCTCGCAACCCCACGTCCCATCAGAAAATTCTTTCTGGTTATATAAACATTCTTAAATAGTATTTTTAAGAATATCTGCGCTTATCTACTATCGCCCTACGCCGCAAGCAGTGCCGCCACTGCCAGGCACTATTCATTTAAGGAGCGAGACCATGAGCGCATCTCTACGTAGCGTCGACGGCCAGGACGAAGCAGCCATTTTGCGTGAGATCCAGAGCGCCCTGCGCGATCTGCGGTTTGGCGCGGTGGAAATCACTGTGCATAACGCCCAAGTGGTCCAGATCGAACGCAAAGAAAAATTCCGTCTGCAGAACCCGGGTAACAAACCGAGCTAAGCAACCGCGGCGATAGACCCGTCACTATAAGAAAAAGCCAACACCCCAGAATTTCAGGAGCTTCTATGTCGTCGATTCGCCGTTATGCCCTGGCCGCACTGGCCAGCGCCGTGTTTGCCGGTTCCGCTGTTGCCAAGGACTACGAGTTGCTCAACGTCTCGTACGACCCGACTCGCGAGCTGTACCAGGATTACAACGCTGAGTTCACCAACTTCTGGAAGCAGTCCCACCCTGGCGACACCGTTAAGATCCAGCAGTCCCACGGTGGTTCGGGCAAGCAAGGCCGGGCGGTGATCGACGGCCTGCGCGCCGACGTAGTGACCCTGGCCTTGGCTGGCGACATCGACGAAATCGCCAAATTGGGAAAACCCCTGCCGGAAAACTGGCAGACCCGCCTGCCGGATGCGAGCACCCCGTACACCTCGACCATCGTGTTCCTGGTGCGTAAGGGCAACCCTAAAGGCATCAAAGACTGGGGCGACCTGATCAAGAAAGACGTTTCCGTGATCACGCCGAACCCGAAAACCTCCGGCGGTGCGCGCTGGAACTTCCTTGCCGCGTGGGCCTACGGCCTGAAATCCGGTGGCAGCGAAGCCAAGGCCCAGGAATACGTGAAAGAACTGTTCAAGCACGTGCCGATCCTCGACACCGGCGCGCGCGGTTCGACCATCACGTTCGTCAACAACGGTCAGGGCGACGTGTTGCTGGCCTGGGAAAACGAAGCCTTCCTGGCCCTGAAAGAAGACGGCGGCGCCGACAAGTTCGACATCGTTGTACCTTCCCTGTCGATCCTCGCGGAGCCGCCAGTGGCCGTGGTCGACAAGAACGCCGAGAAAAAGGGCAATACCGAGATCGCCACTGAATACCTCAAGCACCTGTACAGCCCGGCTGGCCAGGAGATTGCGGCGAAAAACTTCTACCGCCCACGCGATGCAAAAGTAGCCGCCAAATACGCCCAGCAGTTCCCGAAACTGGACCTGGTGACTATCGACAAAGACTTCGGCGGCTGGAAAACTGCCCAACCGAAATTCTTTAACGACGGTGGCGTGTTCGACCAGATCTACACGGCGCAGTAAGCCGAGAAATACACACCCACGGAGCCCGCATTCACCTGCGGGTTTTGTGTGTCAGTTCCGCTAACCAAGGACTCTTATGTCGCGTCGTATTTCCCCCGTCATACCCGGCTTCGGGCTGACGCTGGGCTACACCGTGGTGTACCTCAGCCTGATCGTACTCATCCCCCTCGCGGCGATGTTTGTACACGCCGCTCAACTTACCTGGGATCAGTTCTGGAACATCATCTCCGCACCCCGTGTGCTGGCGGCGTTGAAACTGAGCTTCAGCACCGCGCTGTACGCCGCCCTGATCAATGGCGTGATCGGCACGCTGCTGGCCTGGGTGCTGGTGCGCTACACCTTCCCCGGCCGCAAGATTATCGATGCGATGATCGACCTGCCGTTCGCGCTGCCCACCGCTGTGGCCGGTATCGCCCTGACGGCGCTGTACACGCCGACCGGGCTGGTGGGCCAGTTCGCCGCTGATCTGGGCTTCAAGATCGCCTACAGCCCGTTGGGCATCACCCTGGCGCTGACCTTCGTGACCCTGCCGTTCGTGGTGCGCACGGTGCAGCCGGTACTCGCCGATATCCCCCGGGAAATCGAAGAAGCCGCTGCCTGCCTGGGCGCCAAGCCGTTGCAGGTGTTCCGCTACATCCTCGTCCCCGCGCTGCTGCCCGCCTGGCTGACCGGCTTCGCCCTGGCGTTTGCCCGTGGCGTCGGTGAGTACGGCTCGGTGATCTTCATCGCCGGCAACATGCCGATGAAAACCGAGATCCTGCCGCTGCTGATCATGGTCAAGCTTGACCAGTACGACTACCGCGGCGCCACCTCCATTGGCGTGCTGATGCTGGTGGTTTCCTTTGTCCTGCTGCTGCTGATCAACTTGTTGCAGCGGCGCATCGAACGTCCATAAGGAGGCGCGGAACATGTCCCAATCGTCTATTTCCGCCGCGTCCTCGGCCAACGCTGCCCGGCGTGGCAGTGCGGTGTCGCGACGTATCCTGATCGGCCTTGGCTGGCTGGTGTTCTTCCTGTTTTTGCTGCTACCGCTGTTTATCGTGGTGTCTCAGGGCTTGAAGAACGGCCTCGGTGCGTTTTTCACCGCGATTCTTGAACCGGACGCGTTGTCCGCGCTGAAACTCACGGTGATCGCCGTGCTGATTTCGGTGCCGCTCAACCTGGTATTCGGCGTCAGCGCCGCCTGGTGCGTGAGCAAGTACTCGTTCCGTGGCAAGAGCATCCTGGTGACGCTGATCGACCTGCCGTTCTCGGTCTCCCCGGTGATCGCAGGCCTGGTCTACGTGCTGATGTTCGGCGCCCAGGGCCTGTTTGGCCCGTGGTTGCAGGAGCATGACATCCAGATCGTGTTCGCCTTGCCCGGCATTGTGCTGGCGACCATCTTCGTCACCGTGCCGTTCGTGGCCCGTGAACTGATCCCGCTGATGCAGGAGCAGGGCACCCAGGAAGAAGAGGCTGCACGCCTGCTCGGCGCCAATGGCTGGCAGATGTTCTGGCATGTGACTGTGCCGAATATCAAATGGGGCCTGATCTACGGCGTCGTGCTGTGTACCGCGCGGGCCATGGGTGAGTTCGGCGCGGTGTCGGTGGTGTCCGGCCACATTCGCGGCGTGACCAACACCTTGCCGCTGCACGTCGAGATTCTCTACAACGAATACAACCACGTTGCCGCGTTTGCGGTGGCCAGCCTGCTGCTGATCCTGGCGCTCTTCATCCTGCTGCTCAAGCAGTGGAGCGAGAACCGTATCAACCGCCTGCGCAAAAGTGCCGGTGAGGAATAAGTCATGTCGATCGAAGTCCGTAATGTCAGCAAGAACTTCAACGCCTTCAAGGCCCTGAACAGCATCAATCTGGATATCCAGAGCGGCGAGCTGGTGGCGTTGCTTGGCCCATCCGGGTGCGGCAAGACCACCCTGCTGCGCATCATCGCAGGCCTGGAAACTCCGGATGACGGCAGCATCGTGTTCCACGGTGAAGACGTCTCCGGCCACGACGTGCGCGATCGCAACGTCGGGTTTGTGTTCCAGCACTACGCGCTGTTCCGCCACATGACCGTGTTCGACAACGTTGCGTTCGGCCTGCGCATGAAGCCCAAGAACCAGCGCCCGAACGAAAGCCAGATCGCGGCCAAGGTTCACGAGCTGCTGAACATGGTGCAACTCGATTGGCTGTCTGATCGTTATCCGGAACAACTCTCCGGTGGTCAGCGCCAGCGTATCGCCCTGGCCCGCGCCCTGGCGGTCGAGCCGAAAGTGCTGCTGCTGGACGAACCGTTCGGCGCCCTCGACGCCAAGGTGCGTAAAGAACTGCGCCGCTGGCTGGCACGCCTGCACGAAGACATCAACTTGACCTCGGTGTTCGTGACCCACGACCAGGAAGAGGCCATGGAAGTTGCCGACCGTATCGTCGTGATGAACAAGGGCGTGATCGAGCAGATCGGCTCACCGGGCGACGTTTATGAAAACCCGGCCAGTGACTTTGTGTACCACTTCCTTGGCGACTCAAACCGTCTGCACCTGGGTGAAGATAAGCACGTGCTGTTCCGTCCCCACGAAGTGTCGCTGTCGCGCCATGAACTGGAAGATCACCACGCGGCCGAAGTGCGTGATATTCGTCCATTGGGCGCGACCACGCGGGTGACCTTGAAGGTCGAAGGCCAGACCGACCTGATCGAAGCCGAAGTGGTGAAAGACCACGACAGCCTGACCGGTTTGGCGCGGGGCGAAACCTTGTTCTTCAAGCCCAAGGTCTGGCAAAAAGCCTGATAACCCCGCATTACCTAATGTGAAAATGGGGCCAATGTGGGAGGGGGCTTGCTCCCGATAGCAGTGGGTCAGCTGATAAATATGTCACTGACCCACCGCCATCGGGAGCAAGCCCCCTCCCACAATTAGACCTCTCTCGGCTTCAGATCGCGTCGAACCACCGGCCCCGAGCGCTCTTCAATCTGTTGTTTCAAGCCCTGCCGCAACCCCAGCAAAAACGCCACCTCCGCCACCACAAACAACGGTCCTACGATCAACCCCGACACATCATCCACAAACGCCGGCTTCTTGCCTTCGTAGTAGTGCCCGACAAACTGAATCACCCAACCCACCACGAACATGCCGACGCCGCTGCTGAGCCACACCATCGTGCTCTGCGCCGCCAACTCATGCCCGGCCCATACCGACAAGCCCATCAGCACCGTCATCAGCACGCCCAGGGCCAGTTCCAGGCGCAGGTAAAACCACGCCGAAAACAACGCCACGATTACCGCCGGTGAAATCCATAGGCCTCCCACGGTCCATTCGGGACGCGACAGCAGCACGGCTACTGCCACCACAATCAGCGGGATACCAATAAAGTGGCTGGCGATATTGCGCGGGTCGCGGTGGTAGGCGGCGTATTGACTGAGGTGGTCGACGAGGCTTTTCATTGTTGTTCCTCCTGTAGGATGTTGGATCATGCCCTGTCAGCCTGCGCCTGACTGTCAGCTGGGCGACAATCTTCGGAGTTCTCATGGACGCAGAGAAATGGCACGCCCGCTTGGCCAGCGGCCATTGGTTCAGCCATCTGCCTGTAGATCTACAGCGTAGTCTGCTGGCGGCGGCGCGGCTGCGCACGCTCGCGGCGGGGCAGTGCCTGTTCAAGCGCGGCGACCCGCCTTGCGGCCTGTATGCGGTGCTGGAAGGCGCGGTGCGCATCAGCGCGGTGAATGCCCAGGGCAAGGAGGCGGTGTTGAGCCTGGTGGAAACGCCTAACTGGTTCGGCGAAATCTGCCTGTTCGATAACCTGCCGCGCACCCACGATGCCCTGGCCATGGGGCCTTGCACGTTGTTGCAGGTGCCACAGGCGGCGATGCTGACCATCCTCGAAGACCATCCGGCGTATTGGCGCGATGTGGCCCTGTTGATGAGCCACAAACTGCGCCTGTCGTTGATCAATATCGAACAGATGAGCCTGATGCCCGCGTCGGCGCGTCTGGCCCATCGGCTGCTGATGATCGCGCAGGGCTACGGCGAAATAGACCAGGCGCGCCGCACCTTGCAACTGCCCCAGGAGGACCTGGCCGCGATGCTGGGCCTGTCGCGCCAGACCACCAACAGTCTGCTCAAGGCGCTGGAGCAACAAGGCCTTATCGGCCTGAGTTACGGCGCGATTGAAGTGCTGGACCTGCACGGTTTGCAGCAGGCCGCTGGTCTATGAACTACGACCCGCGATAGGTGGAGAAACCGTAAGGGCTGAGCAACAACGGGATGTGGTAATGCTGGTCCGCCTGTTTCACCTGGAAGATCACCGGCACTTCAGGGAAGAACGTCTCGCGGTTGGCCTTTTTGTAGTAGTCGCCGGTCTTGAACACCACGCGGTACTCACCCGGCGTCATGCTGCGGTTGGCGGGGAACAGTTCGGCGATGCGCCCCTGCTGGTTGGTGACGCCTTCGGACAGCGACTGCCATTTGTCGCCTACCTGCTGTTCCAGGGTGACGCTGACACCGGCGCTCGGCAGGCCGTTTTCCAGGTTGAGCACATGCACGCTCAGAGGGTTGCCGTCGGCCAGGGCCAGGTTGCACAGGCCGCTGAGGCTGAGGGCGGCGAGGGTCATGCTGAGGGTTTTCATCGAGAGATCCTTTGGAGGGGAATCAGAGGGAAGTTTTCAGGCCCAGTTGCTCGGCGGCTTTTATTGCGCAGGACTCGTCCTGTGCTGCGCCGCCGGCACCGGCGATGCCCAGCGCGCCGACCAGTTCGGCCTCGGCAAACAGCGGCACGCCGCCGCCGAGTAACAGCAACTCGGGCAAGCTGTTAAGGTTGGCGGCCTCGGGGTTGTTACGCGCGCGCTCGGCAAACAGCCGCGTCGGGGTTTTGGTCGACAGCGCGGTGTACGCTTTGCGCTGGCTGGCGAGGCTGTTATGCGGGCCGACGCCGTCGGCGCGCAGGCTCAGCAGCAGGTTGCCGCCCCGGTCCAGTACCGTCAGCGCGGCGCTGCAGTGGGCAAGGCTGGCATCGGCCAGTTGGCGTGCGGTGTGCAAATCGAGGTCGGCATGGCGTGGCAGCTGCGGTGCAGCGAACGCACCGGTGCAGACGGCGAGGCTCAAGAACAAGGCATGGCGGGACATAAAGACGACTCCGGAAAACAGGCCGCTACCGTAGCCAGTCAACAGGGTCAGAAACCGCACAATTTGATGACAGGTTTGTAATCAAACCCAGAGGTAAGGCATGCATGTGTTGTTAGTGGAAGACCAGCCGCAACTGGCGCAGCTCATGGCTCAAGGCTTAAGCGAGGCCGGTTTCGCGGTGGAAGTCGCGGCCAATGGCATGGCGGCGCAGCGCTTTGTGGAAAGCACCGAATACGACTTGGTCATTCTCGACGTGATGCTGCCCGGCTTGAATGCCTGGAAATTGCAGCAGGCGATTCGGCACAAGGGCAAGACGCCGGTGTTGTTCCTGACCACGCCGGGCGGCATCGAAGATCGCCTGCGTGGGTTGGAATTACATGAGGATGATTACCTGCTCAAGCCGTTTGAGGCCAAGGCGTTGGTGGCGCGGGTGAGGAAGTTATTGCGGCGCGATCGCGGGCTCTGATTGCCCCGGCATGTTCAGTGCCTGAACCATTGCTATCGCGGGCAAGTCCCCTCCCACATTTGAAATGCGTTCCCCTGTGGGAGGGGACTTGCCCCGATGAGGCCTTCAGCCTCTGCGCGAATCCACCTACCGCAACCCATCGCGAAACTGCCCTGGCGTCACCCCCGTCCAACGCTTGAACGCCCGGTTAAAACTGCTGGTATCGGCAAACCCCAACAAATGGCTGATCTCTGCCAATGAGCACTGCGGGTCCCGCAGATGCTGCAACGCCAGGTTCTGCCGGCACTCGTTGAGCAACGCATCAAACCGACACCCTTCATCCGCCAGGTGCCGCTGCAAGCTGCGCAAACTCAAGTGCAGCGCCTGGGCAATCCGCTCGGCACTCGGCTCGCCGTCGGGCAATTGTGCCTCGATCGTGGCGCGCACCTTGCGCTCCCAGGTCAGCGGTTGCAGCTGGGCGAGGGTGCGTTTGAGCACAGTTTCGTTGTGTTCGGCCAACTCGGGGTTGGCGTCGTCCAGATGGCTGTCGAAGTCCTGGGCTGCAAATTCCAGGCAGTCCTCATCGGCGCCAAAAAATACCGGCGCGCGGAACACCGTGTGCCAAGGCTTGGGATCGGCCGGTTCCGGGCGCCGCAAATGCACGGCCAAGGGCGCGTAGTCACGGCCCAGGCGATTGCGGCAGGTGCGCACATAGATCGCCGCGAACGCATCGATGGCTTCCAGTGCCGGTGCGGGGCTGCCTTGGGGTTGCAGCAGGCGGAAACGGTAGCGTTCGCCGTCCCGACTCAGCTCCAGCTTCAGCGCATCGCTGACCACTTGGTGATAACGCACGATGCGTTCGAACACTTCCCGCAGACTGCCGCTGGCCACCAGTGCGTATCCCAACGCGTGAAAAGTGGTAGGGCTGACAAAACGCGACACGCGCAATCCAATTGCCGGATCGCCGCTGGCCTGCACTGCCAGCTCCCACAGGCGCGTGGTCGCCGACAGCGGATAGCGCGCATTGGGATCTTCCATCTGCTGCGGGTCGAGCCCAGCCTCGATGCACAGCGCGGCGCTGTCGAGGCCGAGGGCGTCGAGCTGCTTGCGCAGGGCGCGGGTCCAACTGGCGAGGGACGTGGGTTCTGTCATGGCGATTGGCGCTTGCGGTCAACAGGTTGGCGTGTGGGGCTAGCGTCCTGCATGAAGGCCTGGTGCAGGATGTAACCATCTATGAACAAGAGGATGGGAGCATGGACGGTACTTCTGCAAGTCCCCAGCAGATGAACGCACAACAGCGTTCAGCACATATCCGTGAAGTCGTACTCGCCGAAGGCGTGCGCCTGCGCCAGCAGCACCCGTGGTTGCTGCATCAAGACGCCTTGGGCGCGGGCATCCTGGCCTTCGCGCTGCTTGGCATGATTGGCTCGGCGGCGCTCTACATCACCGGTCACATGGCCTGGTGGGCGTGCCTGTTATTGAACGCCTTCCTGGCCTCGCTGACCCACGAGCTGGAACACGACCTGATCCACAGCATGTACTTTCGCAAGCAGCGCCTGCCCCACAATTTGATGATGGGCCTGGTGTGGCTTGCGCGGCCAAGCACTATCAATCCGTGGATTCGCCGGCACCTGCACCTCAACCATCACAAAGTCTCCGGCACCGAGACCGATATGGAAGAGCGCGCCATCACCAATGGCGAGCCTTGGGGCTTTGCGCGGTTGCTGATGGTGGGCGATAACGTGATGTCGGCGTTTATCCGCATGCTGCGCGCCAAAACCTGGGGCCACAAACTCAAGATCCTGAAACGCTCGCTGCTGGTCTACGCACCGCTGGCACTGCTGCATTGGGGGGCGTGGTACATCTTCCTCGGCTTCCATGCAGCCAACGGCGTCGCCAGTCTGCTGGGTGCGCCTATCGAATGGTCCGCCGGCACCTTGCAGATGATGCAGGTGATCGATATTGCCGCCGTGGTGATCATCGGGCCCAACGTGTTGCGCACCTTTTGCCTGCACTTTGTCAGCTCCAACATGCACTACTACGGCGATGTGGAACTGGGCAACGTGATCCAGCAAACCCAAGTACTGAACCCCTGGTGGATGTGGCCGTTGCAGGCGTTTTGCTTCAACTTCGGCAGCACTCACGGGATTCACCATTTTGTGGTGAAAGAGCCGTTTTACATCCGCCAGATGACCGCCAAGGTGGCGCACAAGGTCATGGCCGAGATGGGTGTGCGGTTCAATGATTTTGGGACGTTTGCGCGGGCCAATCGGCTTGGTTTTCCACCGCCAGCAGCGTTTCGATCAGTGCCTTCGCCGCAGGCGACAAGCGAACCCCAGCGCGGCTGATCACTGCGCATCGGTTGTTCAGGCTTTCCAAGGCATGAGGCACATTGCGCCAGTGCAGCACGTTCAATTCGCCGCTGGCCAAGGGGGCGGCGAAGGCTTCTTCTGCGCCCAGGCCGATGGTGTCTGACTCGCGCACGATGAGGGCCAGCGCGGCAAACTGCTCCAGCTCGATAGCGGGGGCAAAGTCGATGCGCCCACTCAGGTTCGCTAACAGTTTTCGAATGCCCGGTGCGATCAGTGGCGTGGCGAGGGGATAGTCGAACAGGTCATTGGTCGACAGGCTGTCCTTGGCCAGCAACGGGTGCCCGGCACGGCAGAAAAACACACTGCGCCGCGGCGTGAGCGCCTGAGTCTGGAAGTTTGGGTCGGCTTCGAAGTGGCGCACATCGGCGATAAAAAATTCGATCTCTTCACGGCTCAGGCTGCGCCCGAGTCTTTCCCAGTTATCCACTTGCAACGCGCTGCGTACCTTGGGGTAGGCGGTGATGAACCGTGCCATCGCTTGGGGCACCAAGTTGACCGCCGCCACCGCATCGCTGCCAAAGCGTACTTCACCGGCGTCGAGCTTGGTCATGCGTGTGACTTCATGGCTGAGCAATGCGGCGCCTTGAACCAGGCTCAAGGCATGCTGCAACACCACCTGGCCTTCGGGGGTCGGGCGCAGGTCTTTATGGGCGCGATCCACCAGGACGCAGCCGAACTCTTGCTCCAGGCCCTGGATGCTGCGGCTGAAAGCCGGCTGGGTGATGCCCATGGCTTCGGCGCCGCGCACAAAACTGCGGTACTCATTCAGCGCGATGAAATAGCGCAGTTGGCGAAGGTCCATGGTGTGCCCGGCATCCTTTAAGGGAACCGGGATTTTAAGGGGATTGCTTATGCCGTCAACGAAGCTTTATTGGTTTAATTAGATCTTAAAAGCATATCTATAGAGCGGGTGCCGTGCGGTAACTCGTCGGGCTGAACACCCGCGTCACCATCAGCATCGCCACTGCAGTCACCGTCAATACCACCCAGGCGCTGGTGAAGTTGCCGGTGATCTCGCGCAGCCAGCCGGTCATCCACGGCGAGATCGCGTTGATCAGGAAGCCTACGCCTTGTACGAAGGCCGCCAGTTGCCCGGCTTGCCGAGGGTCGCGATGGTGGTCGAGGGTCAACAGCAGGCTCAAGGCGAAACACGCGCCCAGACCGAAGCCGCACAACGCCACCCACAGATGAGGAAATTGCAGCGGCGCCAGCAGCAGACCGAGGTAACCCACCGTTTGTGCCAGCAGGCTGATCCCGAGCAGGGGGCGACGGTCGATACCGCGTTGCGCGAGCACTGGCATCAGCAGCGCGGCAATCACTTGGAAGATGGTCATGAACGCCAGCAGCGAACCGCTGGGCAGCACGCCCCAGCCCAATTGCTGATAGTAGGCCGGCAGCCACGCCACCAGGCTCATGTAGCCACAGTTCACCAGCCCGAAATACACCGCCAGCAGCCAGGCGCGACGATTGCGCAGGCCCTTGAATGCGGGCACCACCTGGGGGTTTTTTGCTGCGCCCAGCGGCAGCCAGGCCCACAGCAACAAGGCGCCCAGCGCTGGCAACAGCCACACGCCCAATCCTGCCTGCCAGTCCTCGAAATGCGTGGCCACCAACGGACTGAGCAGCGCCGCCAAGCCACCACCGGCCATCAGCGAGGCCGAATAGACGCCCATCGCCACCGGCACGCGATGATGGAACTCACGCTTGATCATCGCGGGCACCAACGCCTGGATCAGCGCCACACCGGCACCGCCGAGCAACGCCGTGACCAGCAGCGCCGACGCTTGGCCCATCACCCAGCGCGCCAGGCACGCCAGCAGAATCATCGTTAAACCCAGGGCGATACCGCGCCGTTCGCCCAGTTGCGCTTCCACGCGCACGCCCACCAACGCCACCAGCCCCATGCACACCACCGGCAAGCTGGTAAGCAGGGCACTGCTCTGGAAGCTGAGGCCGGTGGCCAAGCGGATTTCACCGAGCAGCGGACTGATAGAACTGAGGATCGGCCGAAGGTTGAGGCCCAGCACTACGAGCAGGCCCCAGCCGGCGAGGGATTTGTTGAGGATCATGCAGCGTCCATGCAGTGGGTAAATGAGGCGTGAGTATGGCCATCGCCACAGGTATTCTGAAATTAAATATAACCATGCCAACCAGTGGCAAAGGGAATGATGATGTTCGATCCCGTGTTGCTCAGAAGCTTTGTCGCCGTGGTGGACTGCAGCAACTTCACCCGCGCCGCCGAGCGCCTGCATTTGACCCAATCCACCGTCAGCCAGCAGATTCGGCGCCTCGAAGACGCGGTAGCGTGCCAGTTGCTGGACCGCGACCAACGCCGCGTGGTCGCCACGGCTGAAGGTGAGCGCTTGCTGGCCTATGCGCGGCGCATCCTTGCGCTGCATGAAGAAGCCGCCGATGTGCTGATCAACCAGCAGAGTGACGGCGTGCTGCGCCTGGGGGTACCGGAAGACTTTGCCGCAGAGCGCCTGATGCCGCTGCTCTCGGCGTTTGTGTTGGCGTATCCACGGGTGCGCCTGGAGGTCACCAGCGGTCTCGGTCCCGAGTTGCAGCGCCAATTCCGCAGCGGCGAGTTCGATGTGTTGTTGGTCAAGCAGATGGGCGACAGCGATGACTGTCTGGCCTCGTGGCCCGAGCCGCTGTGTTGGGTCGATAGCCGCAGCATGCCGTCGTTGGGCCGCGACCCCTTGCCGTTGGTGGCCTTTCCGGTGGGCGGGTTGTACCGCAACGAAATGCTGCACCACCTGGAAGTCAGCGGCTGGCGCTGGCGCATCGGCTATTCCAGCGCCAGCCTGGCCAGTGTGTGTTCGGCTGTGGCGGCGGGGTTGGGCGTGAGTCTGTTACCGCGCCGGGTGGTGCAGCCTGGGCACGTGGAGTTGGGGCCGGACAGCGGTTTACCGGCGGTGCAAGGCGTGCGCCTGGCGTTATATGCGCGTCCTGGCCTGAGCGCGGCGGGGCAATGCTTGCAGGCTGAACTGTTGGATTTGTGCGCAAACAGCCCCGTCGAACCATGCCTTTACTGAATATTTTTTATGCCTGAAAAGCATTGAAAAAACACACCTCGGCGCCAGGCCTTGCAGGCTCTGGCTTGGGCGTTCGTGCCGACTTCGTTTATTCAATTTAGATCTATGTATAACTTCAAAGATTACTTTAAGAGATAAGCGTCTGGCCCCGATGATTCAGCCCTCGACGGCCTTCCACGCAGGCCTGTCGGTTTTTGTTTTAAGACCGTAGGGAGTGAATCAATGGGCAATGTCCAGACCGCCGCCAGTGCACACGAGGCGCTATGGCGTCAGGCACCTGGTGGTGAGTTGGTCGACCTTGGCCGGCCGCACCGCGCGCCGTTGGGGCAACTGCGAACGCAGAAGACTCCAAAGCGTTTTTCTAGCCGCCGCGAAGGGATTCTGCTGGGGCTGCTGGTGCTGGCCCTGCACGGTGCGGTGATCTATTGGGTGAGCCAGAAGGCGACGCCAGTGCTGCCGATTGTGCCGCCGGAAATCCCACCGATGACCATCGAGTTTTCCCAGCCAGCGCCGCCAGTGGTTGAACCTCCACCGCCTGCGCCACCACCACCGCCGCCTGTGGTCGAGCCACCGCCCCCTGTGGTGGATGAGTTGGCTGCCAAGCCGGCGCCGAAAAAGATTCCGAAACCCAAGCCGGTGCCAAAACCCGTGCCCAAACCGGTCGCCAAACCGGTAGAGCAACCGCCGGCGCCACCGGTCCCTGCGCCACCTGCGCCAGCGCCGGTCGCCGCGCCTGCGCCCGCCCCGGTTACTCCGGCTTCTGCCAACGCCGCGTACCTGAAGAACCCGGCACCTGAATACCCGTCACTGGCCCAGCGCCGGGGCTGGGAAGGCACGGTGTTGTTGCGGGTTCATGTGTTGGCCAGCGGCAAGCCGGGTGAGATCCAGATCCAGAAAAGCAGCGGTCGCCAGCAACTCGACGACGCCGCACTGACCGCCGTAAAGCGTTGGAGCTTCGTGCCGGCCAAGCAGGGCGATGTGGCCCAGGACGGCTGGGTCAGCGTTCCGATCGACTTCAAGATTCACTAACTATTGCGCTTCGGTGTGTTGCACACGCCGCGACTTGTACAGAGGGAAAACATCATGGCATTAGCATCTCCACTTGAATCCATCGAAAGCGCGGTGATCTGGCTGCTGGTGGTCTTTTCGGTCGCCACCTGGGGCTTGGCCTTGCTCAAGGGCGTGCAGTTCGGTCGCCTCAAGGCACAGGATCGCAAGTTCCACAAACAGTTCTGGGCGGCGTCGAGTCTTGATTCAGCCGCTGAATTGGCAGAGACCCAACCGGGTGCCGCTGCCCGCGTGGCCCAGGCCGGTTATGCCGCGATCCAGGTTGGCGATGCGCCTCACGCTGCCGACTTGAGCCAGGCAATCAACCATCAGGACCGCCTCGAACGCGCCCTGCGCCAGCAGATCGTACGTGAGCGCCGCTCTCTGGAGACCGGTTTGGCCGTGGTCGCCAGTATCGGCAGCACCTCGCCGTTTATCGGCCTGTTCGGCACCGTGTGGGGGATCATGGAAGCGCTCAAGGGCATCAGCGCCGCCGGTTCCGCCAGCCTGGAAACCGTGGCCGGCCCCATCGGTGCCGCACTGGTTGCAACAGGCGTGGGGATCGCCGTCGCCGTACCTGCGGTGCTGGTTTACAACTACTTCCTGCGTCGCCTCAAGCTGACTGCCGCCGACCTGGATGACTTCGCCCACGACTTCTATAGCCTGGCGCAGAAAAATTCCTTCCGTGTGCTGCTGCACCCGGCGCTCAACAAAAGCGCTGCCGGCAACCCGCAAAAAGTGAAGGAGGCGTCCTGAAATGGCCTTCTCTACACAAGACAGTGATGAGGTACTGAGCGAGATCAATGTCACGCCCCTGGTGGACGTGATGCTGGTGCTGCTGGTGGTGTTTATCGTCACCGCGCCGCTGTTGACCAACGCGATCCCGATCAACCTGCCCAAGACCGAGGCCGTGGCGCCGGTGGAGCAGAAAGACCCGCTGGTGGTGAGCATCGACGGCGCCGGCAAACTGTTTATCAACAAGGACGAAATCCAGCCGGACCTGCTGGAATTCAACCTGCAGGCGGCCAAGGCCAAGGACCCCGATGTGCGGGTGCAACTGCAGGCGGATGACGGAGTGAACTACGGCGAAGTGGCGCGAGCCATGGCGTCTATCGAGCGCGCGGGGATTACCAAACTGTCGGTGATTACTGCACGTTAGCTTCAAAAGCTTCGACAATTTTTTGGCCGTCTCCTTGGCAGGGTGCGGCCTTTTTTTTGCCTGGGTTTCAGCAATACCACACGTTCAAAGTGCGCCAACCCCAGCGATTTGTGGATACCGGATTTCAACTTCTCGCTGAAACGTTCTAACGCTCTCTTTTAGCCAGTTAATCAACCTGGCGATATCAGGCTCCGACTGCCGCCCATTCCGACAAATAACGTAGTACGCGGCCGGCGACATCATCACCGGGCCGCCTAGCGTGACTAATGCACCTTCTTCCAACTGGTCATACACCAACGCTGTTCTGGCCAGCGCAATCCCGCCCCCCTTCACCGCCAGGCTGATTGCCAGGCTTGAGTCCGGAAAGCGCGGCCCATGGTGATAAGGCGCAGCCGCCAAGCCCTGAAATGCAAACCAGCTTTCCCACCCCGGGCACACTTGATCGTCCACGCGGTGAATGAGCGGGTATCGCGCAATATCTGTCAGCGGAATATCGCCGTTCGCTTGTTGAAATGCCGGTGAGCAAACCGGGAACACGGCATCGCGCATAAGTAGCTCGGCATGATGATCCGGGTAGTTGCCGTATCCCATCACAATCGCAACATCGAATTGATGGGCGCCGAGATGGGTGCTGTTCATATCCGCACTGGTCAATACCAGGTCGAGATTCAATGAAGCGTCGGAGTGAAAACCATGCATCCTGGGAATCAGCCAGCTGGAACACAGAGAAGACGTGCACGAGAGGTAAAGCGGCTGGGACTTGCTCGGGTTAAGTGTGTGCAACACCGCGTCAAGCGCGTTGAAAAAACCGTCAGCCACCGGCAACAAAGCCTGTCCCGCAGCGGTGAGATTGACGCCCCGAGAGTGGCGCTCGAACAACTGCACGCCCCACCACTCCTCCAGCCCTGCAATCTGATGGCTTATCGCACTGGCGGTCAGGTTCAACTGGGAGGCGGCGCGCGCAAAACTCCCCGTTTGCGCAGCGCTGACGAAGGCTTGCAGCATGGGAGTAGGTGGCGGACGTTGGCCCATCAGGTGCTCACTTTGATCAGGATGATCCCGCAAACAATGACGAACGCCGAAAGCATCCGCCGCCAGCCGAACCGCTCGTGAAAAAACAGCGCGGCAATAATGGCGCCGATAATAACACTGGTTTCCCGCAACGCTGAGACCTTGGCCACCGCGTCCAGGGACAGCGCAAACAGCACCAATCCGTAGGAAATGAGGTAAAGAACGCCGCCCATAACGCCGACTTTCCAATGGTTGCGAATGGCCTCGGCGAATGCCAAACGCTTCTTGAAAAACGCCAGCGCCGGAATCGGAATGCTCTGGAATACCGTCAGATAGAGGATGTATTGCAGCACCGTCTCACTGGCTCTTACCCCTTTGGCATCCACCACCGTGTATGACGCGATAAACGCACCAGCACATACGGCCATCAAGATTGGTTTGAACATGCGCGCGGTCATCCTTCGCACGAATGTCAGGCTGATGATGCCTACACAAATCAGCAACACCCCGCCCAATGCGTGGAACGACAGATGCTCATTCAGCAGGACGTAAGAAAACAGTGCGACCAGAACCGGTGGCACTCCACGCATCACCGGGTAGACCTGGCCGAAATCACCGGTTTCATACGCTTTGATCAGGAACAATCGATAGGCGGTGTTGAGCACTACGGAAACCAGCACGTAGCCCCACACCTGCAGGCTTGGCGCATTCACCAGCGGCAGCGCCGCCAGGCAGATCAGCAACGCCGTACCGTCGACCATGGCCAAGGTCATCAAGCGACTGCTCCCGGCCCGGACGACTGCGTTCCAAGTGGCGTGCATGAGGGCAGATATCAAAACTAGGGTGATCGCGATGTTGGAGTTGTCCATGGGGCTCGGGCGGGGGAGGAAATGAAGGCGGCTATTTAACGCAGTCATGTGCCATGGTCAGAAGCGAAAGCTCGTCAGTGCTGCCATTAAGAACCGTCATGGTTTTTAAAGGGCCAGCAAGTCATGTCCCTTTAAATTGCAGGACGTTTCCGAGACAATCCCCGCCGCCTTGTGGCTGTTGGAATGGATGGCTAGTCTTCGGCCCGTCGCTGGTTTCCAGTGATCGGGTTTAGCAGCCTGATGTCAATAGGCACACGGTTCACATCTCCATTTATGGTGGCTGTGCGTGGGGCACCCTCGGGTGCGCTGGTGTTCCTATTGACCAGTCTGCTAACCCGCGTACAGCTGCCACCTATCGTTTAGCAGCGCTAGTGGTAGCTCCGGTGTTCAATAGGAGTTGCACCATGACCAAAGGACTTCCCGATCCACCCGTTGACTGTCTCGTCGCCAACGACAACCTCGGTTTCGAGGACGCCCAACTCTATATCGCCCATCTGATTCACAGCGTCTAGGCCACCGTATGGGACTGTTGTGAGCACCTGCAGCCGCACGACCGCTCGAAAGTCCATGCGGTGTGGCATTTGCTGGAAATGGCCAAGACCGTGGTAAATCGCACCATCGACTGCATGCCTCGTTCCCATCACGTCATCTAAAAACCACTGCAAATTGAATGTGAAATCGAGTCAATGTGGGAGGGGGCTTGCCCCCGATAGCGGTGGATCAGCCACCTATTTGTTGCTGACGGACCGCCATCGGGGGCAAGCCCCCTCCCACATTTTGAGCCTAGATACATTTGGTTTTTTGGTTATTAATAAATAGCTTCTTATTCCTTAACGAATATAACCCTCGTCCCTATACTGTCCTACAACGTTAAACGCTGCAGGAGGGCACACCCATGCACAGCGAGTCGATTCGTTATCTGATCGTGCCGGGCTGGCAAGGATCGCCAGAAGATCATTGGCAAACCCATTGGCAAAATAGCTTGCCCAACAGCGCGCGCGTTGAGCAGGCCGATTGGCTCACCCCGCGTCGCGAAGACTGGGTGGCCGCGTTGGCTGAAGCCATCGCTGCCGACAGCACGCCGGTAATCCTGATCGCCCATAGCCTTGGCTGCATCACTGTGGCCCATTGGGCCGCCGCTGCGCCGTTGCAGTACTTGCGGCAGGTGCGCGGTGCCTTGCTGGTGGCGCCGGCCGATGTCGAACGTCCGGCTTGCTCTCCAGCCCTGCGCAACTTCGCGCCGATCCCGACCGACTTGCTGCCTTTTCCCAGTCAGGTGGTCAGCTCCGACAACGACAGTGCCGTCAGCGCCCCGCGTGCGCTGGAACTGGCGCGCAATTGGGGCGCCGAAGCCGGCATCCTGTCCGGCGCCGGCCATATCAATGTGAAGTCCGGCCACCAGCGTTGGGAGCAGGGTTTCGCCTACCTCTATCGCCTGCAAAGCCGCCTTGAGCACCACGCCCGGCGTAGCGCATAAATTTTTTCAACGCCCCGTCCCTGAGTGGATTTGGGGCGGGAGCCTGCCATGAGTCTGCATGAAACCTTCGGCCAGCCGTTGCTGACCTTCCCCGACGCCGAAAAAAGCCCACTGAGCATTCGTGCCAAGGCACTGGTGTTCGTCGACCCGCGTTCGCGTCAACTGCGCGAAGAGCTGGAAAGCCTCGCACCGCGTGCTTTGCCCGTGTTGATTCGCGGCGAGACCGGCAGCGGTAAAGAACTGCTGGCGCGGCATATTCACCGGGGCAGTGATCGCACCGGGCTGTTTGTCTCCGTCAATTGCGGAGCCATCAGCCCGACGTACGCCGACGCCGAGTTGTTCGGCTACGCGGCGGGTGCCCACAGCGGCGCGGCCAGCAGCCGGGCCGGGTGGTTTGGTTCGGCCAATGGCGGCACCTTGTACCTGGATGAGATCGGCGACTTGCCGCTGCCGATTCAGGTGAAATTGCTCGCAGCCCTGGAAAACCACGAAGTTACCCGCGTCGGCGCCCATCAGCCCAGCCCGGTGGATGTGCGCTTGGTAGCTGCCACCAGCATTGACCTGGCCCAGGCCGTGGCGGCGGGCAAGTTTCATGAGCGACTGTTCCATTACTTGAGTGAAGGCCGACTGGACTTGCCAGCGCTGCGCGAGCGGGTCGGCGACATCCTTTCGTTGGCCGAATATTTTCTGGGCATCTACAGTCAGCGCCTGGACCTGCCGGTGCCGTTGATCAGCGACGCTGCCCAGCGAGTCCTGGAGCACCACAGCTGGCCGGGCAATACGCGCGAGCTGGAGAACGTTATTCACTTTGCCTTGCTGGTCAGCAGCGGCGACGAGATTTTGCCCGAACACTTGAACCTGCCGGTGGCGGGTTCACCGGTGGAGCAGCTGCAGCGGATTTTCAACGCTGCCAGTCCTGCCGAGCAGGAATCATTGCGAAAATTCCTGTATGAGCAAAATGGAATATCAACGTGAATAAAAGATATTGTTCGGGAATAAAAAATATAGGTATTGTCCGTTTCACGCCGCGATAGCACTTCGCTGGCACACCACATAAAAACGGTCGTCACCGACGCCCCCGGAATTCCGATAAGGACACTGCATGAAAAAGGTTCTGTTGTTTACCGCTCTGGCGGCTGCCCTGACTGCCGGCTTCGCCCAGGCCAACGAGAAACTGGTCGTAGCCGCGACCCCAGTGCCGCACGCTGAGATCCTCGAACTGGTCAAGCCAGCCCTCAAAAAGCAAGGCGTGGACCTGGAAATCAAAGTCTTCACCGACTACGTACAGCCAAACGTGCAGGTTGCCGAGAAGCGCCTGGACGCCAACTACTTCCAGACCCTGCCGTACCTGGAAAACTTCAACAAGGGCAAGGGCACCAACCTGGTTACCGTGGTTGGCGTGCACGTTGAACCCTTCGGCGGTTACTCGAAAAAGATCAAGAATATTTCTGAGCTCAAAGATGGCGCCACCGTTGCCATCCCGAACGAAGGTTCCAACAGCGGCCGTGCCCTGTTGCTGCTGCAAAAGAACGGTCTGATCACCCTGAAAGACCCGACCAACGCCCTGGCCACGCCGAAAGACATCGCCAGCAACCCGAAGAACCTGAAGTTCAAAGAGCTGGAATCGGCCCTGCTGCCACGCGTGCTGGACCAGGTTGACCTGGATTTGATCAACACCAACTACGCCCTGGAAGCTGGCCTCAACCCAGCCAAGGACGCGCTGATCATCGAAAGTGCCGACTCGCCTTACGTGAACTTCCTGGTGGCTCGCCCGGACAACAAGGACAGCGACGCTATCCAGAAACTGTCCAAGGCCCTGACCAGCCCGGAAGTGAAAGCATTCATCGAGAAGAAGTACAACGGCGCGGTCGTGCCGGCGTTCTGATGTAACTCAAAACCCCCTTCAAGGTTTCAACGCCGACGGCTTGTAGAGCGTCGGCGTTTTTTTATGCCTGGAATTTGGAATGCAATCGACATGTGGGAGGGGGCTTGCTCCCGATAGGGGTGTGTCAGTCAAAGATGTACTGACTGAACCACCGCTATCGGGAGCAAACCCCCTCCCACACTTGATCTTCATCTCACTTTGGATTGTCCGTGGTTTTAGAGAGCTCGGCTGTTAATCGCCCTGCGCAACGCCACCAACCACTTCACCAGCTCCTGCGGATCAATCGGTTTCGCTTTGTTCATGGTTCATTCCCTCGAAAAACAGACCCCCCAACCATAGCTGCCACCTGTCCAACCCGCGAATCCGGGGGTTATCTTTTTGGGTGATATCAATATGCTATTTAGGTATTTAAATTTTGCTTTTTATACCTTTAGAGTTCGCGCTACCCGGCGTTACCCACGCCGGAACGGACTGCGCTCGCGGCATTACCCATGCGGCGATATGGACTCAAGATGACCTTCGATTTCGCATTTATCCTCAGCACCCTGCCGGCGTTTCTAAAAGCCGTTGGGGTGACACTGCAAGTAGGCTTGATCGCCATTGCCACCTCGCTGTTGGTGGCGCTGATCAACGCCGCGCTGCTGGTGTTTCGCACGCCCTACCTGTCGCGCCTGGTGGCGCTGTACGTGGAGCTGGCGCGTAACACGCCGCTGCTGATCCAGCTGTTCTTCGTGTACTTCGCCTTGCCGGCCCTGGGGTTCAATATCTCCGGGTTCTGGGCGGCCATCATCACCATGACTTTCCTGGGCGGCGCCTACCTCACCGAAGTGCTGCGCGCCGGTGTGGAAGCGGTGCCGCTGGCGCAGATCGAGTCGGGCAAGTCCATTGGCCTGTCTCACTGGCAACTGCTGCGCCACGTGATCCTGCCTCAAGCGGGCATCCTCAGCCTGCCGGCGTTGTTCGCCAACTTCATCTTCTTGCTCAAGGAGACCACCGTGGTCTCTGCCGTGGCGGTGCCGGAGATTCTCTACACCACCAAGAGCTACATCGCCCTCTACTACAAGACCTACGAAATGCTCGCCGTGCTGACGCTGATTTGCGTGCTGTTGTTCTTGCCGCTATCGCTGCTGCTCAGCCGCTTGGAAAGGAGGCTCCAGCATGGCCAGTTCGGGTCTTGAGTTGTTGTGGGTGTCGTTGCCGCAATTGGGTAAGGGCGCTGCGCAAACCCTGTCGATTTCGTTTTTGAGCATCGCCTTCAGTACGGTCGGCGGCGTGTTGTATGGCGTGCTGCGCACCTTGAACAACACGCTGATCAACGCGGTGCTGCGGCTATACCTGGAGCTGTTCCGGGCGATTCCGGTGCTGGTGTGGTTGTACCTGCTGTTCTTTGGCCTGCCGATCTTCTTTGGCCTGAGCATCCCGAGCTTCTGGTGCGCGGTGCTGGTGCTGTCGTTGTGGGGCGCCAGCGAAGTGGGCGAGGTGGTGCGCGGCGCGTTGCATTCGCTGCCCCGTGGCCAGCGCGAAGCCGGCCTGTCGATTGGCTTGTCCGACCCGCAGTTATACGGCTACGTGTTGCTGCCCCAGGCCCTCAAGCGTATGACCCCGCCGACCATCAACGTCTACACGCGCATCATCAAGACCAGCTCCCTGGCGGTGCTGATCGGCGTGGTGGATGTGATCAAGGTGGGCCAGCAAATCATCGAGCGCACCTATGAGTCGGTTCTGATTTACGGCGTGCTGTTCCTGTTTTTCTTCTTTATCTGCTACCCGTTGTCGGCCGCCTCAAAGGTGCTGGAACGGCGCTGGGCCCAAGCATGAGCGCATTGATCGAGTTCCAGGGTTTCAACAAATTCTTCGGCGACCAGCAGGTGCTCAAGGGCATCGACCTGAGTGTGCAAAGCGGTGAAGTGGTGGTGATCCTCGGCCCCAGCGGCTGCGGCAAAAGCACCTTGTTGCGTTGCCTTAACGGGTTGGAAGTGGCCCACAGCGGCAGCCTGCGGTTTGCCGGCAAGGAGTTGCTGGAAAAAAATACCGACTGGCGCCAGGTACGCCAGGACATCGGCATGGTGTTCCAGAGCTACCACCTGTTCCCGCACATGAGTGTGCTCGACAACATCCTGCTCGGCCCGCTCAAAGTGCAAAAACGCGACCCCCGCGAGGCCCGCGAGCAGGCCGAGAAACTGCTGGAACGCGTGGGCCTGGCTGACAAACGCGATGCCTTCCCGCGCCAGCTTTCCGGCGGCCAGCAGCAACGCATCGCTATCGTCCGTTCGCTGTGCATGAACCCTCAAGTCATGCTGTTCGACGAAGTCACCGCCGCCCTCGACCCGGAGATGGTCAAGGAAGTGCTGGAAGTGATCCAAGGCCTGGCCCGCGATGGCATGACCCTGCTCATCGTCACCCATGAAATGGCCTTCGCCCGCGCCGTCGCCGACCGCGTGGTGTTTATGGAGGCCGGTCGCATCCTCGAACACAACACCCCCGAAGAATTCTTTACGAACCCGCAAACCGCACGCGCGCAGCAGTTCCTGGAGAAGTTCTCCTTTGTGTCAACACTGCCCAAGAAAACCAAGGAACTGGAGTTGCTATGAAAAAGTTACTGCTGCCACTGTTGGCCGTCGCCTTACTGGCCGGCTGCGATAAGAAGGCCGAAGAGCCCGCCAAACCTGCTGCTGCCGTGAGCTACCTCGACAAGATCAAGGCGCGCGACAAGCTGATCGTTGGGGTCTTCACCGACAAGCCACCGTTTGGTTTCGTGGATGAAGCCGGCCGTTACGTCGGCTTCGATACCGACATTGGCCGTCGATTCGCCAAAGACCTGTTGGGCGATGAAAACAAAGTCGAATTCGTCGCCGTCGAGCCGGCGAGCCGCATTCCGTTCCTGCAAAGCGACAAGGTCGACCTGATCCTCGCCAACATGACCGTGACCCCGGAACGCAAGGACGCCGTGGATTTCACCAACCCCAACCTGAAAGTCGCGGTACAGGCCCTGGTGCCGAACGACAGCTCGGTCAAAAGCTTGGACGATCTGGCCACCCGCACCACTATCGTCACCACCGGCACCACTGCTGACATCTGGCTGACCAAGAACCACCCGGATTGGAAACTGCTCAAGTTCGAGAAAAACTCCGAGTCGCTGCAAGCGTTGTCGGCTGGCCGTGGCGATGCCTATGCCCAGGACAACCTGGTGCTGTTCAGCTGGGCCAAGCAGAACCCCGGCTACCGCGTGCTGGAAGAGAAACTCGGCGACGAAGCGCCCATCGCGCCTGCCGTGAAGAAGGGCAACGTCGAACTGCGTGACTGGGTGAATGCCGAGTTGGCGAAGTTGGGTGAGGAGAAATTCCTGCTCAAGCTGTATGACCAATATGTGCGCAAAGAACTGAGCGATGACACCAAGCCTGAAAGTGTGATTGTTGAAGGCGGGAAGTGGCAGGGCTAGTTCTGCGCTGACTGTTATGCCGCTATCGGGAGCATGGGGTATCTACACAACTTTCAGACCCTGACAAATCTCCCTGTGGCGAACGGGACAAGCCCGCTCGCCACAACAGCCCTATCTGCCGGACGTTCAGCGTTGAGCCAACGTTGTGTAGATACCTATGCCCCGATGAGGCCGGTGAACCCCCCTCAATACGCCTTCCCCATGCAGATAAGGAACCCTGATCTAAGCTCACAGTCGCATACACACTGGCACATCGCATCGCGCACAAGGAGTCTGCATGGGCGGTCGTATTTCCATCTGTATCGTCGGTTTGGGTTTAGTGGTGTTGCTGAGCGCTTGCGGCCAGGAAAAGGCTGAACCCAAGCAGCATTCCCGAGTATTTGTGCAAACCGTGCAGCCCGCGGATTTCGCCGCGGCAGTCACGCTGACCGGGGATGTCCAGGCGCGCGTGCAAACCGACTTGTCCTTCCGCGTCGGCGGAAAAATCATCCAGCGCATGGTGGATGTGGGCGACCGCGTGACCGCCCGACAAGTGCTGGCCAAGCTCGATCCCAAGGATTTGCAAACCAACGTCGATTCCGCTCAGGCCCAGGTCGTGGCGGAACAGGCGCGAGTCAAACAGACTGCCGCTGCCTTTGTGCGCCAGGAAAAACTCCTGCCCAAGGGCTACACCAGCCGCAGCGAATACGATTCTGCCCAGGCCGCGCTGCGCAGCAGCCAAAGTGCCCTGGCCGCCGCGCAGGCCCAGTTGGCCAACGCCCGTGAACAACTCGGCTATACCGCGCTGATTGCGGATGCGCCGGGAGTGATCACCGCACGCCAAGCTGAAGTCGGCCAGGTGGTGCAAGCCACCGTGCCGATTTTCAGCCTGGCCACCGATGGCGAGCGCGACGCGGTGTTCAACGTCTATGAATCCCTGTTGGTGGAACCGCCACCTGACGCGCCGATCACCGTCAGCCTGTTGGATAACCCCAGCATCAAGGCCCAGGGCAAAGTCCGTGAAGTCACGCCCGCCGTGGCGGCCAACACCGGCACGGTGCAGGTGAAGATTGCGCTGCAATCTCTGCCTAAAGGCATGCAGCTCGGTTCGGTGGTCAGCGCCACCGCCAATGGCCCGGCCAAGCCCAGCGTCGAGCTGCCGTGGTCGGCATTGACCAAAGACTTGAGCGAACCCGCCGTGTGGCTGGTCGACGGCGACGGCAAGGCGCAGTTGCATAAAGTCACGGTGGCACGGTACCTCACCGGTAAGGTCATCATCAGTGATGGCCTTAAAGGCGGCGAAAAAGTCGTCGTGGCCGGTGGGCAATTGCTGCATCCCGGCATGTTGGTCGAGATTGCCCAGCAGGGAGCCAAGCCATGAAGCGCCTGACGCTCATACTCACCACCAGCCTGTTGCTGATGGCCTGCTCCAAAGAAGAACCCGCGCCCGAGCCGGTGCGCCCAGTTCTGTCCATGGAAGTGAAGGCCGAAGACCAGGAAACCCTCGGCCGCTTCGCCGGCACCATCCAGGCGCGCTACGAAAGCAACCTGGGGTTTCGCGTGTCGGGGCGTATCGCCCGCCGCGCCGTGGATGTGGGGGCTGAAGTGCAGAAGGGGGCCTTGCTCGCTGTCCTTGACCCCACCGACCAGCAGAACCAGTTGCGCGCCGCCCAAGGCGACCTCGCTCGCGTCCAGGCGCAATTCATCAACGCCCAGGCCAACGCTCGCCGCCAGCAGGAATTGTTCAACCGTGGCGTCGGCGCCCAGGCGCAGTTGGATATCGCCCAGACCGATCTGAAAACCACTCAGGCCTCTCTCCACCAGGCCCAAGCGTCAGTCAACCAAGCCAAGGACCAGCTCAACTACGCCGAGCTGCGCACCGACCACGCCGGTATTATCACCGCCTGGAACGCTGAGGCTGGCCAAGTGGTCAGCGCCGGTCAGCAAGTGGTGACCCTGGCGCGCCCGGACATCAAGGAGGCGGTGATCGACCTGCCCGCCGGTCTCGCCGAGCGGCTGCCCCCGGACGTGGTGTTCCTCGTCGCCGGGCAACTCGACCCCAGCGTCAACACCACTGCCACTGTGCGCGAGATCGAACCCCAGGCCCAAAGCGCCACGCGCACCCGTCGCGCGCGCCTGACCCTGGCCGAAACACCGCCCGCGTTCCGCCTTGGCACGGCGATCAGTGTGACCTTGAGTTCGGCCATCGCTCCACGCATCGAGTTGCCCCTGAGCGCCTTGCAGGATGTCGACGGCAAGACCCGCATCTGGATCCTCGACACCCAAAGCCAGACCGTGCAACCGCGCGACATCACAGTGCTTAGCCGTGATGCTGATAGCGCCTTGCTCAACGGTGGGGTCAAACCCGGCGAACGTATCGTCACCGCCGGCGTAAACAGCCTGAAGCCTGGGCAAAAAGTCAAAATCGACGAGGACAGCCCGCGATGAAAGGGAGCTTCAACTTATCCGACTGGGCCCTCAAGCATCAGTCCTTCGTCTGGTACCTGATGTTCGTCGCGCTGCTGATGGGCGTGTTCTCGTACATGAACCTGGGCCGCGAGGAAGACCCCTCGTTCACCATCAAGACCATGGTGATCCAGACCCGCTGGCCGGGCGCGACCCAGGAAGAAACCCTCAAGCAGGTCACCGACCGCATCGAGAAAAAACTCGAAGAGCTCGACTCCCTCGACTACGTGAAAAGCTACACGCGACCGGGTGAATCCACGGTGTTCGTGTTCCTCAAGGACACCACCAGCGCCAAGGCCATCCCGGAGATCTGGTACCAGGTCCGCAAGAAGATCGACGACATTCGCGGTAGCTTCCCCCAGGGCTTGCAGGGGCCGTCATTCAACGACGAATTCGGTGATGTGTTCGGCTCGGTCTACGCCTTTACCGGCGACGGCCTGTCGATGCGCCAGTTGCGCGACTACGTGGAGCAGGTGCGCGCCGAGATTCGTTCGGTGCCGGGGTTGGGCAAGGTCGAGATGATCGGCCAGCAGGACGAAGTGATTTACCTGAATTTCTCCACGCGCAAATTGGCTGCGTTGGGCGTTGACCAGCGCCAGGTGGTGCAGAGCCTGCAATCGCAGAACGCGGTGACCCCGGCCGGGGTGATCGAGGCCGGCCCTGAGCGGATTTCAGTGCGCACATCCGGGCAGTTTGCTTCGGAGAAAGACCTGGCCGATGTCAATTTGCGCCTCAATGACCGCTTCTATCGCCTGGCGGACATCGCCGAGATTACCCGTGGCTACGTCGACCCGGCGCGGCCGATGTTCCGCTTCAACGGCAAGCCGGCGATTGGTTTGGCCATCGCCATGCAGAAGGGCGGCAACATCCAGTCGTTCGGCAAGGCGCTGCACACGCGCATGGACGAACTGACCGCCGACCTGCCGGTGGGCGTCGGTGTGCATAAGGTCTCCGACCAGGCCGAGGTGGTGGAAGAGGCCGTCGGCGGCTTTACCAGCGCGCTGTTCGAAGCGGTGATCATCGTGTTGGTGGTGAGCTTTATCAGCCTCGGCATGCGCGCCGGGCTGGTGGTGGCGTGCTCGATTCCATTGGTGCTGGCGCTGGTGTTCGTGTTCATGGAATACAGCGGCATCACCATGCAGCGCGTGTCGCTCGGTGCGTTGATCATCGCCCTCGGCCTGTTGGTGGACGACGCGATGATCACCGTGGAGATGATGATCACGCGCCTGGAAAAAGGCGAAACCAAGGAGCAGGCCGCGACCTACGCCTACACCTCCACGGCATTCCCGATGCTTACCGGTACCTTGGTGACCGTCGCCGGTTTCGTGCCGATTGGCCTCAACGCCAGTTCGGCGGGCGAGTACACCTTCACCCTGTTCGCGGTGATTGCCGTGGCGATGCTGGTGTCGTGGGTGGTGGCGGTGCTGTTTGCGCCGGTGATTGGCGTGCATATCCTCAGTGCCAAGGTGAAACCCCACAGCGCCGAGCCGGGGCGCATCGGCCGTGCGTTCAATGGCGGCATGCTGTGGGCCATGCGCAACCGTTGGTGGGCCATCGGCATCACCGTGGGCCTGTTCGTGGCGTCGGTGTTCTCCATGCAGTTCGTGCAGAACCAGTTCTTCCCGTCGTCGGACCGACCGGAAATCCTCGTTGACCTCAACCTGCCGCAAAACGCCTCGATCAACGAGACGCGCAAGGCTGTTGATCGCCTCGAAGCGATCATCAAGGACGACCCGGACATTACGCGCTGGAGCACCTATATCGGCCAGGGCGCGATCCGTTTCTACCTGCCCCTCGATCAGCAATTGGAAAACCCGTATTACGCGCAGTTGGTGATCGTCAGCAAAGGCCTGGAAGAACGCGGTGAGCTGATCGCGCGCCTGCAAAAACGCCTGCGTGAAGACTTCGTCGGTATCGGCAGCTTTGTGCAGCCATTGGAAATGGGCCCGCCGGTGGGCCGCCCGATCCAGTATCGCGTGTCCGGCAAAGACACCGACCAGGTGCGCAAGCACGCCATCGAACTGGCGACCCTGCTGGATAAAAACACCCACCTGGGCGAGATCATCTACGACTGGAACGAGCCGGGCAAAGTGCTGCGCATCGACATTGCCCAGGACAAGGCGCGCCAGCTCGGGCTGTCATCCGAAGACGTGGCGCAGTTGATGAACAGCGTGGTCAGCGGCGCCTCGGTGACTCAGGTGCACGACGATATCTACCTGATCAACGTGGTCGGCCGCGCCGAGGACGCCGAGCGCGGTACCCCGGAAACCTTGCAGAACCTGCAGATTGTCACGCCCAACGGCACCTCGATCCCGCTGCTGGCGTTCGCCACTGTGCGCTATGAACTGGAGCAGCCGCTGGTGTGGCGTCGCGACCGCAAGCCGACCATCACCATCAAGGCCTCGGTGCGTGACGAGATGCAGCCGACCGACTTGGTCAAGCAGCTCAAGCCGGAGATCGACAAATTCAGCGACGGCCTGCCGGTGGGCTATAAGGTCGCCACGGGCGGTACCGTGGAAGAAAGCGGCAAGGCCCAAGGCCCGATTGCCAGCGTGGTGCCGTTGATGCTGTTCCTGATGGCGACGTTCCTGATGATCCAACTGCACAGCGTGCAGAAGATGTTCCTGGTGGCCAGTGTCGCGCCGTTGGGGCTGATCGGCGTGGTGCTGGCGTTGATCCCCACGGGCACGCCCATGGGCTTTGTGGCGATCCTCGGTATCCTGGCGCTGATCGGCATCATCATCCGCAACTCGGTGATCCTGGTGACGCAGATCCACGAATATGAAGTGGCCGGCTACACGCCGTGGGACGCGGTGGTGGAAGCCACCGAGCATCGGCGTCGTCCGATCCTGCTCACGGCGGCAGCGGCGAGTCTGGGCATGATCCCCATCGCCCGGGAAGTGTTCTGGGGGCCGATGGCTTACGCGATGATTGGCGGCATCATCATCGCCACCTTGCTGACGCTGTTGTTCCTGCCGGCGCTGTATGTGGCCTGGTACAAGATCCGCGAACCCCAACAGGAAGAACACGGTTAAAAATGTGGGAGGGGGGCTTGCCCCCGATGGCGGTGGGTCAGTCAAAGATGCTCCAACTGATCCACTGCTATCGGGGGCAAGCCCCCTCCCACATTTGAAGTGCGTTGCCTCTAAGGTCTGCGCCAGACACTGGCCAGCCAAGGCTGCTGCTCACGCGGCAACCCCGCCGGCCGGTAGTAATGCTCCAGCTCCACAAACCCGGCGGTGGTGAGCAGCGTTTGCCACGCCTCCAGGTCGTGATAAGCCCCATAGCGCGGCCCATTCCAGCCTTCCTGGTTCTCACCCCGCGGGTTGGAGCTGAACAGCACACCCCCAGGCTTCAGCGCCCCATGCAGTTGCTTGAGCACACGTGGCAGTTCCTGCTTGGGGATATGAAACAGCACCGCATTGGCAAAGATCCCATCGAAGCGTTCAGCGGGTAAGTCCAGCTTGAGGAAATCCTGCTGCAACACCTCGCAGCCGCTGTCTTCGCGCGCCATCTGCGCAAAGCGCTCCGAGCCGTCCAGGCCGACGGCGATATGGCCCATTCGCGTAAACGTCTGCAAATCCCGTCCCGGCCCGCAACCGAAATCCAGCACGGTGAACGGCGCAGCACCTTGGAGATGCCGCAGCAGTGCGTCGATATTCTGGCTTACATCGTGATCGCGAGTGCCTTCACGGAAGTCCTCGGCCACTGTGTTGTAGTGGCCGAGGGTGGTGGACGTGATCTGGTTGAGATCGTCGGGCTTGAGGGTCATGACGGTGAATACCGGGCGCTGAGAGGGCCCGACTATACCTCACCTCTTGTTCAGCACCCGCGCCAGGCGATCGCCGCTCAGTTGAATCACCGCCACCAGCACCACCAGCAGCACAATCACGGTCAGCATGATCTGCGTGTCAAAACGCTGATAGCCGTAGCGGTACGCAATGTCGCCCAAGCCGCCGGCACCAATCGCGCCGGCCATGGCTGACGAGTTGATCATGGTCACCAGCGTAATCGTAAATCCGCCGACAATTCCCGGCAGCGCTTCGGGCAACAGCACATGCCAGATGATGTGCCAACGACGGCAGCCCATGGCCTGTGCGGCTTCGATCAGCCCGTGGTCGACCTCGCGCAAACTCACTTCGGCGATCCGCGCGAAGAACGGTGTCGCGGCGATGGTCAGCGGTACAACCGCTGCCCACACACCGTAGGTGGTGCCAACGATCAGCCGGGTGAACGGGATCAAGGCCACCATCAAAATCAAAAAAGGAATCGAGCGGAACAGATTGACGAAGGCCCCCAGCACCCGGTTCAGCGCCGGCGCCTGGTAGATGCCGCCCTTGTCGCTGGTCACCAGAAACACCGCCAGTGGAATCCCCACCAGCAATGCAATCAGCGACGACACGCCAACCATCAACAAGGTGTCGATGGCGCCCTGTACTAAACGATCAAACCACATAGCCCAGCACCTCCGCCTGTTGTGCCCAATTCGCGGCGCGGTTGCGCAGTTCTTCGGCGCTGTGGGGTGAGCCATTCACCGCCAGCAGCAATTGCCCCAAGGCATGGCCCTGGATGCGTTCGACCCCGCCTTGCAGCAAGCGCACGCGCCCGCCGAGAGCGCTGAACAGCGCGGCCAGGTCCGGTTCATCGCTGGCACTGCCGGTGAGCTGCAAGCGCAACACCACTGCAGCGTCCGCTGATGACGGCGAGTGCTGCAACCGGCTTTGCAGTTCTTCCGGCAGCCCATGTTGCAGCGGCGCCAGCAGGGTCTTGCTGACCTCGTGCTGCGGGTTGCCAAACACTTGCCACACCGGGCCTTGCTCGACGATGCGCCCGTGTTCCAGCACCACCACGCGGTCGCAGATGTCGCGGATCACCGCCATCTCATGGGTGATCAAGACGATGGTCAGGCCCAGGCGCCGGTTGATCTCGCGCAACAGGCCGAGGATCGATTGGGTGGTCTCCGGGTCCAGCGCCGAGGTGGCTTCGTCGCACAGCAGGATCTGCGGGTCGTGCACCAGCGAACGGGCGATGCCCACGCGCTGTTTCTGCCCACCGGAAAGCTGCGCCGGGTAGGCCTTGTGCTTGTCCTGCAAACCCACTAATTCCAGCAGCTCACGCACCTTTTGCTCACGCTGGAGCTTGGGCACGCCGGCGACTTTCAGCGGCAATTCGACGTTCTGCCACACGGTCTTGGCCGACATCAGGTTGAAGTGCTGGAAGATCATGCCTATGCGCCGACGCAGCGCTACCAGATGGTCTTCGTCGAAGTCGCCGATGTCCACCTGATCGATCAGCACGCGCCCGCTGCTCGGTCGCTCCAGCCGGTTGATGGTGCGGATCAGCGAGGATTTACCAGCACCGCTGCGGCCAATGATGCCGAACACCTCACCGCGCTGGATCGCCAGGTCGATGCCTTGCAGGGCATGCACCGTGCCGTCGTAGGTCTTGCCCAGGTTGATAAAGCGCACGTGCGCGCGGTTCAGGTCTGGATGCAGTTCAGTCTGCTCGGCGTCCCTGGGCGGTGTGCCCAGGTCGCGCAGTTGAGAGTGGGCGGCGGTCATTTTTTATCTTCCCAACCCACTTGGTAGAGCTTGCCAAGGGATTTATCCAACGCAGCGCGCACCACCGGCGAGTGCTGGTAGATGTCGACGAACTTGATCACACGCGGGTCGGTTTTGCTCTTCGGTTGGATCACGAACTGGATCACGTATTCCGGGTGGTCGAGGCCGTCGAACAGCAGCGCCGATTCCGCGTCGAAAGTCTTGGACAGGCGGATATACGCCGGGTAGCCCTGCACCAGGTCTGCATCGTCATAGGCACGTACCAGCTGCACGGCCTCGACTTGCAGGATTTTGATTTTCTTTGGGTTTGCGACGATGTCTTCTTCGGTGGCCTTGTAGCCCACGCCCGGCTTGAGGGTGATCAGCCCGGCCTTGGCCAGCAGTTGCAGGCCGCGACCGCTGTTGATCGGGTCGTTGGCGATGGCCACGCTGGCGCCTTCGGGCAGCTCGTTGAAGCTTTTGTACTTTTTCGAATACAGCCCGACGTTGTTGATGATGCCCGGCGCGTAAGGCACCAGGTCAAAACCGGCGGCGGCCTTGGCGTTTTCCAGGAAGGGGATGTGCTGGAAGTAGTTCACGTCAATATCGCCGGCGGCCAGGCTGACGTTGGGCGCGATCCAGTCGGTGAACTCCACCAGCTCGACTTTCAAGCCTTGCTTGCCGGCTTCGGCGACTGCGGCTTCCAGGGGAATCGCGAAGGCCGCGGTGGTGCCGATTTTCAACGGTGCATCGGCGGCGAACACCGCCGAGCTGAACAACCCGAAGGCCAGGGCCAGTGCTTTGACTGGGTTATTGAGGAATGTCTTTTTCATAGTGGATTTCCAGTCATTAGGTATTAGGACAAACAATGCAGATCCAATGTGGGAGGGGGCTTGCTCCCGATAGCGGAGTGTCAGCAAACCAATCCGGTGACTGATACACCGCTATCGGGAGCAAGCCCCCTCCCACATTTTTGTTCAGTGGCGGTAGGTCGAGCCGGTGTGTTGTTCAGGTAGGCGAGCACTGCCGTGGAAGACTTTTTCACGTAGCGTGCCGTTCTCATATTCGGTCTTGTACGACCCACGCTTCTGCAGCACCGGCACGACCAGGTCGATAAAGTCCACATAGCTTTCCGGCGTCACAATCCGCGTCAGGTTGAAGCCATCCAACCCGGTTTCGCTGATCCACGATTCCAGCTCGTCAGCGACTTGTTCGGGCGAGCCGACCAAGGTGATATAGCGTCCGCCGAGGGCGTGCTGCTCCAGTAATTTGCGCCGGGTCCAGTCGTTGTTTTGCAGGTTCTTGGTGGCCGACTGGATTGCGTTGCTCTTCACGTACTGGATCGGTTCGTCGATTTCGTACTGGGAAAAATCAATCGCGGTGGACGCCGAGAAGTGGGCCACGCCGGCCTCCGCGCTGGCATAGCTCAGGTACTCGGCATGCTTGGCCCAGGCCTGTTCTTCGGTGGCGCCGACGATTACGTTGAGGCCCATGAACACCTTGATGTCATCCGGATTCCGCCCGGCCTCGACTGCACTGGCGCGCACCTTGTCCACCTGGACCTTGGTCGACGCTTTGTTCTGCCCGCTGATAAACACGCACTCGGCATGGCGCCCGGCGAACAGCAAGCCACGGTCCGAGCTGCCGGCCTGGAACAGCACCGGCGTACGTTGCGGCGACGGTTCACATAGGTGATAACCCTCCACCTGATAAAACTCGCCATGGTGCTCGACCTTGTGCACCTTGCCCGGCTGCGCGTAGACCCGCGCTTGCGGATCGTTGAGCACCGCGTCGTCTTCCCAACTGCCTTCCCAGAGTTTGTAGAGCACTTCCAGGTACTCATCGGCCTGGTCGTAGCGCCGGTCATGCTCGACCTGCTCGCTAAGGCCCATGGCTTTGGCGGCGCTGTCGAGGTAGCCGGTGACGATGTTCCAGCCCACCCGGCCACGGCTCAGGTGATCAAGCGTGGACATGCGTCGGGCGAACAGATACGGCGGCTCATACGTGAGGTTGGCGGTCAGGCCGAAGCCTAGATTCCTGGTGACCGCAGCCATGGCCGAGACCAGCAGCAACGGGTCGTTGACCGGCAGTTGGATCGACTCCTTGAGCGGCACGTCGATGGAGTTTTGATAGACGTCGTACACGCCGACGATATCGGCGATAAACAAGCCATCGAACAGCCCACGCTCCAGGGTTTGCGCCAACTCAGTCCAGTACTCGATGGTCTTGTACTGGGTGGACGTATCCCGTGGGTGGGTCCACAGACCGTGGTTGATGTGCCCGATGCAGTTCATGTTGAAGGCATTGAGCAGGATCTTTTTCTTCGCCATCAAATGGTCCCCCGCAGTGGCGGGTTTTCAGCATTGAGGTAGTAATTGCCTACCGCGTGGTACTTCCAGCGCACCGGGTCGTGCAGGGTGTGCACCCGTGCGTTGCGCCAGTGGCGGTCGAGGCCGTGCTCGGCCAGGGTCGCCTGGCTGCCGGCGAGTTCGAATAAGGTGCTGCCGGCGGCCAGGGAGATTTCGGTGCTCAAGGCGCGTACTTCGGCCACGGCAATCGAGGCAGCCGCAACGGTGTCGGCATTGCTGTCGGCCTGGGCGCGGTCGAGGAATTCACCTGAGCGTTCCAGCAATGCCTCTGCGGCGTGCAGACGGATGCTCAAGTGGCCGAAGCTCTTCAGGGTCAACGGGTCTTCAGTGGCCTTGTCGTTGCCGGAATCGATCCATGGGCGAGTCTTGGTGCGCACAAAGTGCAGCGCATCCTCAAAGGCGGCGCGGGCGATGCCGGTGTCGATGGCAGCATGAAGAATCTGCGCGAGCGGGCCGACGGTAGTCGGGCGTTCAAAGGCGCTTTGGAAAGGGATCACGTCGTGGGCAGCGACCCACACGTTATCGAACACCACCGAGCCGCTGCCGGTGGTGCGCTGGCCAAAGCCGCTCCAGTCGTCAATCACGCTCAGGCCTTCGCTGTCGCGCGGTACAAACGCCAACTGCTGAACGCCGTGTTCATCCACCACGGAGGTCGGGATGCGTTGCGCGTAGATCGCACCGGTTGAGTAGAACTTGCGGCCCGTGATGCGAAAGCCGTCGCCGTCGCGGGTGATGCTCGTGACGCGATCGTGAGCGGTCTTGGTGCCCAGTTCTGCAAGGGCATTGCCGAAGCGCTGGCCGGCGAGTACTTCGGCGTACAGGCGTTGTTGCTGCGCCGGGCTGCCGTTCACGCGCAGCACTTCCAAGGCATAGAAATGGTTTTGCGGAATCTGGCCCAGGGAGGCGTCGGCCTGGGCGATCAATGCGATGACCTTCGCCAGGGTGACGTTGGACACGCCCGCACCGCCGTATGCCTTCGGCACGCTGATGCCCCACAGGCCGGAGCGGGAAAACACGTCCAACTCGGGCAGCGGCAGGCGGCGTTCGCGGTCGCGCTGGGCGCTGTCGCGGCGGAAGTCTTCGGCCAGGTCGCTGGCGACAACAAGGGCTTGTTCATCGCTGGTGATAACCGCGACGTGATGAGAAAGGGTCATGCGTATTTCTCCAGAGGTCTGGTCGGTTAAATCCAGGAGTGGCGAGCAGGCAGGGTGCCGTTCAAGCGATAGGTGCCCACCGCGTGGTACTTCCAGCGCACGGGGTCGTGCAGCGTGTGTACGCGCGCGTTGCGCCAATGCCGGTCGAGGTTGAACTCAGCGAGGGTGGCGCGACTGCCGGCCAGTTCAAAGAGCTTCTCGCTGACCAGCAACGACACTTCAGTGGTCAACACTTTGGCCTCGGCCACGGCGATTGAGGCGCGTGCAGCGGACTGCGCGGTAATCGGCGCGGCACTGACCTGATCCAGCACTTGGCCGGCCTTGCGCAAGAGCGCTTCGGCGGCGTGCAGCTCGATTTTCAGCTTGCCGATATCGGCGATCACGTACAGGTCATCGCTGGCGCGTTCGACCTTGGCGTCGATCCAGGGCCGTGAGCGCTCGCGAACAAAGCTGATGGTGTCATCCAGAGCACCACGGGCGATGCCGGCGTCGATCGCGGCCTGGATCAATTGCGAGACGGCGCCCTGGATGTTCGGGCTTTCGCCGATGCGCCAGTTGTCGACCACCAGGTCGGCGTCGACCGGCACCTGGTCGAGCAGCACCGTACCGCTGGCGGTGGTGCGTTGGCCGAAGCCTGACCAGTCATCGACGATGCGCAGCCCTTCGGTGCCACGGCGCACGAACGCCATGACCTGCTTGCCGTCATCGTTCAGCGCCTTGATCGCTACCCAGTGGGCAAACAGCGCACCGGTGGAGTAGAACTTCTGGCCGCTGATCACGTAGCCGTCGCCTTGGGCAGTGATGCGCGCCTTGAGCTCCAGGGTGTTTTTGGTGCCGCGTTCCGGGCCGCCATTGCCGATGCGCCAGCCGTCGAGCACGCTCTGGAACAACTGTTTTTTCTGGCGTTCGGTGGCAGCGCCCTGCAACAGGTGCAGGATGCCGAAATGGTTCTGCGGGATCTGCCCGAGGGCCGGGTCTGCCGCGCTGATGATTGCGAACACGTCGGCCAGCGTCACGAATGACACTTGCGGGCCGCCGTACTCGCGGGGAATGGAAATACTGCCCAGCCCGCTGCGGGTGAACTGCTCGATCTGTGCCCATGGCAGCTTGCGTTGCTGATCGCGCGTGGCGGCTTGCAGGCGCGCGGCCTCGGCCAGCTCATGGGCGGCGTTCAGCGCCTCGGCGTCGTTGCGCAGCACGGCGGCCGGCAACAGCAGCGGTGCTACGTCCAGATCACGTTGGGGGGGTGTTAGAGCCAAGTTAGACATCAGCGCCGCTCCTTGGCTGCACGTAATGCCCTGGCGTTGTGCACCGGGGTAATTCTGACCATACCGACCTCGCATTCAATGAAATGAAAACAGAAAAATCAAAGATGTCCGGTGGTCCGGTGCATATACCCTAAGCTTGTTAAATATTTAAATAAACTAACTTTTGGGAATATGCATAGAAGGGCGATCAACCGGGTTCACAGGGTGAGCCCAGAGGGCGTCGCTGATAGACCGGCGCGGTGCCGGCCGGACGGGTGATCGCGCTGGCGGCAATACGTAGCGTCCGGGCTGGCGCCCAGCGCGAATTGTTGCCGACCCGGTCCAGAATGCAGTAAGTCACCTCCAACCGGCTGTCGTCGCCGGCCTCGACTATCAACGTCGGCGGCACCCAAACCTGCACCGCCTGGCCGACGGCCTTGGCCTGTATCTTCGGCAGGTCCATGCGTGCGTCGCCCCAACGCAGGGTGATGGCATCGCCGGTGGTCATGTTCAGGTAGGGCTCGATGGTCAGCGGAATCCCCCGCCGCACCTGGCTGGCATTCACGCCGTAGCGGCGAATGGTGTCCGGCAGACCCACCGGGGCAAGGTTCTGGTTTTCACCGCTGTAGAGGGCGCAGGGCAGGCCTCCGGGGGAGTTGGTTTTCACACGCAGGTGCGTCATGGCCGAACGTGCCGGGGCGCGGCCGACCTGCATGATTTGGTAATGAACCTGAGCGACACCCTCCTGCACAAAACTTTCCGGAACACGCAGTCGGGTAGGCATGCCGACTTCGCAGGCAGTCACCCGCCGTGAGGCCGCAAAACAGTTGTTCCAGAACAGCTCGATCAGATCGCCGTCATCCATGCCAGGGTAGGGTGCGATATCGACCAGCAGCTGTGCGGCTGCCAGGGCATTGATGCCGTTTCGAAGGGCCTGTGGCAACGTCGGGGCGGTGAGCAGGGCCGGGGTTGCAGTGCACGTCATAAGTAATCTCCTTGATGCAGCCAGCAGCAATCGTTCCGACCCTTAGGCGCAGGTGCGCAGCGGGGCTGAAAGGAACGATTCAGTGAATAGCCGGGATAGGATCCAATCCTCTGGGCCTTAGATAAGAGGGTTGGCCAAGGGGCGTCAATGGCGGCAAAAGGCTTAACGGCGGGTTCGGTGATATTCAGACGGGTCTGACTGGACGGGGGATTTTAAGGCGCAATAGCGAGCGTGTTTTACAGCTGTGGGCGAGGACTTCTTGTAGGAATACTAATGGTGGCGAGGGAACAAGCTCCCTCGCCACAAATGCTCAATCGTAGGGTGCAGTTAATGCGCGAGGAATTTGCTCAAAAACTGCCGCGTGCGTTCTTCCTTGGGGTTGGCAAACAACGCCTTGGCTTCGCCCTGTTCCACGATCACGCCCTTGTCGAAAAAGATCACCCGGTTGGCAACGTCTCGGGCAAAGCTCATTTCGTGGGTGACGATGACCATGGTGCGATTCTCCTCAGCCAGGCTGCGGATGGTCGCCAGCACTTCACCCACCAGTTCCGGATCGAGGGCCGAGGTGGGTTCGTCGAACAGAATCACCTCCGGCTCCATGGCCAATGCACGGGCAATCGCCACGCGCTGTTGCTGACCACCGGACAGACGCCGTGGGTAGGCGTCTTCCTTGCCCGCCAGGCCGACCCTGGCCAGGAGCTTGCGCCCCAGGGCAATAGCGTCTTCGCGCGGCATCTTCTTGACCACGGTGGGGCCTTCGATGACGTTTTCCAGCGCAGTGCGATGTGGGAACAAGTTGAAGTTCTGGAACACAAAACCCACGTGTTGGCGCAGGCGCCGCACCAGGTTCTGTTGCTGGTTGAGCGGTTTGCTGCCGTCGATCTGGATGTCGCCCACCTTGATGCGGCCGCTGGTGGGTTCTTCGAGGAAATTCAGGCAGCGCAGGAAGGTGGTCTTGCCGGAACCGCTGGGGCCGATGATGGCGACAACTTCGCCTTCCTTGACCTCAAGGTCGATGCCGTTGAGCACCACCTGACCGTTGAATTGTTTGGTCAGTTTTTCAACCACGATCATGCTTCAAGACTCCAGGTCATGCCGGTTGACCCGGTCTTCCAGACGATTTTGAAAATGCGCCAGGATGCTCGCCAGTACCCAGTAGATCAGAGCGGCGGACAGATACATGGTGAAAATTTCGAAGGTACGCGCCGACACCAGTTGCGCTTGGCGAAACAGCTCCGGCACCTGAATGGTGGCGGCCAGCGCCGTGTCCTTGACCAGCGAAATAAAGCTGTTGCCCAGCGGCGGCAGCGCGGTGCGCATCGCCTGCGGCAGGATGGCCCGGCGCAGGGTCTGCGCGCGGGTCATGCCGATACTGGCAGCGGCCTCCCACTGGCCACGCTCGATAGACGCGATGGCGGCCCGCAGGATTTCACACGCGTAGGCGGCCATGTTCAGCGAAAAGCCGATCATGGCTGCCGGGATCGGATCCAGCTCGATGCCCACTTGCGGCAAGCCGTAGTAGATCAAAAACAGCTGTACCAGCAAGGGCGTGCCGCGAAAGAACGACACATAGACACGGGCAGTCCAGCTCAGCAGCTTGAAGCGCGACAGACGCATCAAGGCCAGGCCGAAGCCCAGCAGCAAGCCGAAGAACATGCCGCCAAGGCTGAGAATCACCGTGTAATACGCGCCCTTGAGCAGAAAGGGCGCGGAGTCCAGCGCGAGTTGGAAACCTGCTTCCATTATTGAGTGACGTCAGCGTTGAAGTACTTCTCGGACAGCTTCTTCAAGGTGCCATCGGCGCGCAGCTTGTCGAGGGCCTTGTTCACCGCTTCCAGCAGTTCAGGCTCGCCTTTGCGCAGCGCGATACCGGCTTCCTGGCGGGAGAAGGCATCGCCTGCAGCGGCGGTGTCCGGGGCTTTCTTGGCGTATTCCAGGGCGGCCAGGCGGTCGATCAGAATCGCGTCGATACGGCCGATGCGCAGGTCCTGGAACTTGGTCGGATCATCGTTATAGGTCTTGATGATGGCTTTGGGTTGGTTGTCCTTGAGCCATTGCTCGTAGTTGGTGCCCAGGCCCACACCAACTTTTTTGCCGGCCAGGTCGTCGGCGGTCTTGATGGTGTCAACGTTCTTCTTCAGCACCAGCGCCTGGATACCGGAAACGGTGTAAGGCGTGGAGAAATCGTACTTCTTCTTGCGCTCTTCAGAGATGGTCACTTGGTTGACCACTGCGTCCAGGCGCTTGGATTCCAGGGCGGCGAGGATCCCATCCCATGGCGTGGCCTGCAGCTTGACCTTGACGCCCAGCTCCTTGGCCAGCGCTTCGGACAGCTCGACTTCGAAACCGCTGAGCTTGCCGCTTTCATCGACGAAGCTGAACGGCGGATAGGTGCCTTCCAGGCCGATTTTGATCTCGCCGGCCTTTTTGATGTTGCCCAGTTGCTCGCCGGCAACGGCCTGGCCCAGCAGGCTGGCACCGAGAGCCAAACCCAAAGTACCGACCAGCAACGTGCGACGGAATACGGAAATAGTCATGAAGAGCCCCTGTGTTTTTATGTTGAGCGAAGCAGGTGACGCGGTAGTCGTATCCTGCCTTAAAGCGCGAAGCGCGTCTTCGCCTTCGGCGCGATGATAAAGCCCGGTTTTAAGACTTGAAAATAATATAAAACTCAATTGATATTCTTTTTATGAATATGCGTTGAGTCTAATGTGGTAAGGGGCTTGCCCCCGATAGCGGTGTATCAGTAACAGATGAGCTGGCTGACACTCCGCTATCGGGGGCAGGCCCCTTTCCACATTTAGCCCGCGTTTATTCAGTTGAAAACCGAGTCATAGGCAAACAACGCCGGTGCCCCACCGGTATGCAGGAAAATAATCGGGCCATCTTCAAAGCGCTGGCGCCCGATACCGTCCAGCAAGCCGGCCATGGCCTTGCCAGTGTAGACCGGGTCCAGCAGCAGGCCTTCCTGGCTCGCCAATAGCTTGACCGCCGAAAGGGTCCCGGCGTTCGGTTCGCCATAACGCGGGCCGAAGTATTCGTCCCACAGGATCACCTTGAAGGCTTCGGGGATATCCACGCCGAGCAACTCGGCAGTGCGTTCGGCCAGGCCCTGTACTTTGGGGCGCTGGGCTTCGTCGGTGCGCGATACGGTGACGCCGACTACCGGTAAGTTCGGCAGTACTTCACTCAACGCCAAGGCCAGGCCGCTGTGGGTGCCCGCACTGCCGGACGCCAGTACCACGGCGGCGAATTCGATGCCGCTGTCTTCGATCTGCGCGGCCAGTTCCAGCCCGGCGCGCACATAACCTAAGGCGCCGAGGGCATTGGAGCCGCCGATGGGCACCAGGTACGGCTTCTTGCCGTTGCTGCGCAGGCGATCGGCGAGGGCGTTGAGTTGGTCGTCGACGTTATCGAGGTTTTCCACCAATTCCACCTTGGCGTCGAACAACTCCAGCAGCAGGCGATTGCCGTTGCCCAGGTAGTTGGGGTCTTCGGTACCGGTGGGGTTTTCCAGCAGGGCCACGCAGCCTAGACCGAGCTTGGCGGCAAGGGCGGCAGTCTGGCGTACGTGGTTGGACTGGATGGCACCGGCGGTCACCAGGGTGTCGGCCCCCTGAGCGATGGCGTCGGCGGCCAGATATTCGAGTTTGCGCAGTTTGTTGCCGCCCATCGCCAGTGGCGTGGTGTCGTCGCGCTTGACGTAGATGTCCCGTCCCAACCAGGTCGACAACCGTTCGAGTTTTTCCAGGGCGGTGGCGCCGCCGAGCAGGTCCAGGCGGTTAAAACGGTCGAGCTGTTGCTTGATCATGGCTACGCACGGTGGCTAAGGGATGAAGCGACTATAGGCAGGCACTTTTCATCGGGCAACCGTCAATCGCTTATGCCCGATGGTTCTTAGCATCACACCATTGGTTCTTAATGGCGGCCAGGGTGCATATCGTAAAGTGATGGCCATTACGTCAGGAGTAAATACTGTGAGTGAGCGTTCCAGTCATTGGCAATTGCAGACCATTGTCAGCCAGTTGCGCGGCGCCCGGGACCAGTGGCGAACGCGCAATGGCCGCTTGAGCGGCGAGCATGGCGGACGCGAATTGCCGTCCCGAGAAGCCGTTGCACAAATCCTCGAAGCGCTGTGCGGCGCGCTGTTCCCGATGCGCTTGGGGCCGGCGGATTTGCGTGAAGAAAGTGAAGATTTTTACGTCGGTCATACCCTCGACGTCGCGCTCAATGCGTTGCTCGCTCAGGCGCGTCTTGAGCTGCGTTATGCCGCGCGACAGGGCGGGCAGGATGACAGCCAGATCGATGCCCACGCCATCCGCCTGATCCAGGGTTTTGCCCTGGCCTTGCCGTCTCTGCGCAGCCTGCTGGACACCGACGTACTCGCCGCTTACCACGGCGACCCGGCCGCGCGCAGTGTGGATGAAGTGTTGCTGTGCTATCCGGGGATCCTGGCGGTGATTCACCACCGTCTGGCCCACCACTTGTACCGCGCCGGCTTGCCGCTGCTGGCGCGGATCATTGCGGAAATCGCCCACTCGGCCACCGGCATCGACATCCACCCCGGCGCGCAGATCGGCCCGAGCTTCTTTATCGACCATGGGACCGGTGTGGTCATTGGTGAAACCGCGATCATCGGCGAGCGGGTGCGCATCTACCAGGCCGTGACGTTGGGCGCCAAGCGCTTCCCGGCAGATGAAGACGGGCAGTTGCAGAAAGGCCATCCGCGTCACCCGATCGTCGAGGATGATGTGGTGATCTACGCCGGGGCGACGATCCTCGGACGGATCACCATCGGCAAGGGCTCGACCATTGGCGGCAATGTGTGGCTGACGCGCAGTGTGCCGGCTGAGGCGAACATTACTCAGGCGAATCTGCAGCATGATGACGGGGCGCAGAAGTAAAACCCTACGCAGATCCCCTGTGGGAGGGGGCTTGCTCCCGACGGCGCAGTGTCAGTTGGTACATTCATTGACTGACACGCTGCCATCGGGAGCAAGCCCCCTCCCACATTGTTAGCCTCATTCCAGATTTACCCCGCAATCGCTGAACGATTTGCCTCCCCCACCCGTCATACCAATCCTTGAGCTAGTGTAGGAATAACCGACCACTCAGCCCTGCGATTAGTCCAAAACCGCCTATCCATGTTTAACTTGAATGTTCGTTCAAGTTAAACCCGGTGGTTCGCTGCCCGCTCACAACAGGAGGCTTACCTTTGCTGAGTCCGTTATTTACAGCCACATGCTCCAACCTCGGGGTGCATCGCTCATGAGTGCATCGTCCACCCCAGCCAGCGGCCAAGTGCGCATGAATGCGCCGGTTTTCTACTTCGCCGCGACCTTCATCCTGCTGTTCGGCATCACTGTCATCGCTATCCCGCAACAGGCCGGTGCCTGGTTGCTGGCAGCGCAAAACTGGGCGGCCAATACGGTCGGCTGGTACTACATGCTGGCGATGACCCTGTATCTGGTCTTCGTGGTGGTCACCGCGCTATCGGGCTACGGCAAGATAAAACTCGGTGCCGACCACGACGAGCCCGAATTCAGTTACCTGTCCTGGGCCGGCATGCTGTTCGCCGCAGGGATCAGCATCACGCTGTTCTTCTTCTGCGTCTCCGAGCCGCTGACGCACTTGGTGCAGCCGCCCCAAGGCGCGCCGATGAACGCCGATGCCGCGCGCCAAGCCATGCAGATTCTGTTTCTGCACTGGGGCCTGCACGGTTGGGGTGTGTTTGCCTTTGTCGGCATGGCGCTGGCGTATTTTGCCTACCGGCATAACCTGCCGCTGGCGCTGCGTTCGGCGCTGTACCCGCTGATCGGTAAGCGCATCAACGGCCCTATCGGCTACGCGGTGGATGGCTTCGGCATCATTGCCACGGTGTTTGGTCTTGGCGCCGACATGGGCTTCGGCGTGCTGCACCTCAACTCCGGCCTCGACTACTTGTTTGGCATTGCCCACACCCAGTGGATTCAGGTCGGTTTGATCACCCTGATGATGGGCGCGGCGATCCTTGTTGCAGTGGCCGGCGTCGATAAGGGCGTGCGAGTGATGTCCGACATCAACATGCTGCTGGCCTGCGCGCTGCTGCTGTTTGTGTTGTTTGCCGGGCCTACCCAGCACTTGCTCAACACCTTGATCCAGAACATCGGTGACTACCTCGGCGCGCTGCCGACCAAGAGTTTCGACGTTTACGCCTACGACAAGCCGAGCGACTGGCTGGGCGGTTGGACGGTGTTCTACTGGGCCTGGTGGATCGCATGGTCACCGTTCGTGGGCCTGTTTATCGCGCGGATTTCCCGTGGCCGCACCATCCGCGAATTCGTGTTCGGCGTGCTGCTGATCCCGCTGGGCTTTACCCTGGCGTGGATGTCGATCTTCGGCAACAGCGCCATCGACCAAGTGCTCAACCACGGCATGACCGCGCTCGGTCAGTCGGCCATCGATGACCCGTCGATGAGCCTCTACCTGCTGCTGGAAACCTATCCGTGGAGCAAAACCGTTATCGCGGTGACCGTGTTTATCAGCTTCGTGTTCTTCGTCACCTCGGCGGACTCGGGCACGGTAGTTTTGTCGACGCTGTCGTCCAAAGGCGGCAACGCCGATGAAGACGGGCCGAAATGGCTGCGGGTGTTCTGGGGTGCGATGACCGCGCTGGTCACCAGTGCGTTGCTGTTTGCTGGCAGTATCGACTCGCTGAAATCGGCGGTGGTGCTGACCTCGCTGCCGTTCTCGCTGATTCTGTTGCTGATGATGTGGGGTCTGCACAAGGCTTTCTATCTGGAGTCGCAAAAGCAGATCGCCCAGTTGCATTCCTTGGCGCCGATCTCGGCTTCGCGTAAAGGCAAGGGCGGCTGGCGCCAGCGCTTGAGCCAAGCGGTGCATTTCCCATCGCGCGATGAGGTGTACCGCTTCCTTGAATCGACGGTGCGCCCGGCGATTGAAGAAGTGACGGCGGTGTTTGTCGAGAAGGGACTTTCGGTGGTCACCCAACCGGATCCATCCAACGACAGCGTGAGCCTGGAAATCGGCCATGGCGAGGAGCATCCGTTCATCTACCAGGTGCAGATGCGCGGCTACTTCACGCCGTCGTTTGCCCGTGGCGGCATGGGCTCCAAAGAGATCAACAACCGTCGCTATTACCGGGCGGAAGTGCACTTGAGCGAGGGCAGCCAGGACTACGACCTGGTGGGCTACACCAAGGAGCAGATCATCAACGACATCCTCGACCAGTACGAGCGGCACCTGCAGTTCCTGCACCTGGTGCGCTAGGTTTTGCGCAGGCCAGCGGTGACGTTGGGCTTGCGTGAAATTGCAGTTTTTTATGAGTCTTATCGTTCCTCTGGCGTAGGACTTTGCTGTACAACGAAAGGGCAGACTTAAGCGATTCAGCTGGTTAAAAGGCCTGGGAATAACCTTATTCCCAGGCCTTATTTGCCCTAGACCCAGAGAGGATTCGATGACGTACATTGCTGCCGAAAACCGCTATGAATCTATTCCGTATCGCCGCGTAGGCCGCAGTGGATTGGTGCTGCCTGCACTGTCCCTGGGGCTGTGGCACAACTTTGGCGACAGCACCCCGATCGACACCCAGCGCGCCCTGTTGCGCACGGCGTTCGACCTGGGTATCAACCACTTCGACCTGGCTAATAACTACGGCCCGCCCTACGGCAGTGCCGAGATCAATTTCGGTCGTTTGCTGCGTGAAGACTTCAAGCAGTACCGCGACGAATTGATTATCTCCAGCAAGGCCGGTTGGGACATGTGGCCCGGCCCTTACGGCCAGGGCGGCGGTTCGCGCAAATACGTGCTGGCCAGCCTGGACCAAAGCCTGCAGCGCTTGGGCGTCGACTATGTGGATATTTTCTATTCCCACCGCTTTGACGCCGACACCCCGCTTGAAGAAACCGCCAGCGCCCTCGCCACCGCCGTGCAACAAGGCAAGGCGTTGTACATCGGCATTTCGTCGTATTCCGGCGTGAAGACTCGCGAAATCGCTGCGCTGCTCAAGGAGTGGAAGGTACCGCTGCTGATCCACCAGCCGGCCTACAACCTGCTCAACCGCTGGGTGGAAAAAGACCTGCTCGATACCACCGAGGAACTCGGCGCCGGTGTGATCGCTTTTACGCCACTGGCTCAGGGTTTGTTGACCGACAAGTACCTCAACGGCGTGCCGGCTGATGCACGGGTCAATCGCCCGGGCGGTGGTTCGTTGCAGGCCAAGCACTTGTCCGACGCCAACATCGCCCATGTGCGTGCGCTGAACGAAATCGCCCAGCGCCGTGGTCAGAGCCTGGCGCAACTGGCACTGGCGTGGACGTTGCGTGATCCACGGGTCACCAGTGCGCTGATCGGCGCGAGCCGGCCGGAGCAGATTATCGAGAACGTCGGAGCGTTGAAGAACTTGAGCTTCACTGCGGAAGAACTGGCGGAGATTGATCGGTTTGCGCAGGAAGGCGGGATTAACCTGTGGGAAAAGCCATCGACCGCTGAATAATTTGGTATGACTCGGTCAATGTGGGAGGGGGCAAGCCCCCTCCTACATTTGATGTGCAGTGTGGTTTAGAACGGCACGTCCCCAAGAATCGTTGCCCGATGCATCACCCGCCGCTGCGGCCGGTAGTCATCCACCGCGTAGTGCTGGGTCACGCGGTTGTCCCAGAACGCCACGTCGTTTTCCTGCCAGCGCCAGCGGATAGTGAATTCGGGGCGCGTCGCGTGGGCGAATAACAGCTTAAGAATCGCCTCGCTTTCCGCCGGTTCCAGTTCATTGATCCTGGTCGTGAACCCGTCGCTGACAAACAGCGACTTGCGTCCACTCACCGGGTGAGTACGCACCACCGGGTGCGACAGCGGCGGGTTCTTCCTACGGGTTTCTTCCCAGCGCAACAGGTCTTCGGCGGTGTTGCCGAAGCGCTCCAGCGGAAAAGACTTAGTGAAATCGTGGGTGGCGGTGAGGCCGTTGAGCAACGCCTTAAGCGGCTCGGACAACGCCTCATACGCCGCAATACCACTGGCCCACAACGTGTCGCCACCAAACGCCGGCAACAGCTTGGCGCTAAGTACCGCGCCGAGCGCCGGGGTGGGCAGGAAGGTCACGTCGGTGTGCCACACGGCGTTGTCGCGTACGTCGGTGACGGCGGTGTCGAGGATCAGCACTTCGGGCTGTTCCGGCACGTTGGGGTAGATCGGATGAATATGCAGGTCGCCAAAATTCGCGGCGAACCGCGCTTGTTGCTGCGGGGTGATCGGCTGGTCACGGAAGAACAGCACCGAGTGGCGGAGTAACGCCTGCTCGATGGCATCGCGGTGTTCGGCGCTCAGCGGCTGGGTAATATCGACGCCACTGATCTGTGCGCCCAAGGCAGTGCTCAATGGGGTAACGGTCAGGCTGCTCATGCGGTTCTCACTCAATGTGCCTGGCCATGCCAAGGCACTAACTTACGCTGCAGGGCACGCAGGCCCATTTCCATGGCGAAGGCGATCAGAGCGATCACCAGGATCCCCAGCACCACCACATCGGTGACCAGGAACTGCGCCGCCGACTGCACCATAAAGCCCAGGCCGCTTGTGGCGGCGATCAGCTCGGCAGCGACCAAGGTCGACCAGCCCACACCCAGTCCGATGCGCACGCCGGTGAGGATGTCAGGCAGGGCGCTTGGCAGGATCACATGGCGAATCAGCTGGGCGCGGGTGGCGCCCAACGACTGCGCGGCGCGCAATTTGGCCGGGTCGACGGTGCGTACGCCGGTCGCGGTGGCGATGGCAATCGGTGCGAAGATCGCGAGGTAAATCAGCAGCACTTTAGACAGCTCACCGATGCCGCACCAAATCACAATCAGCGGCAGGTAGGCCAAAGGTGGAATCGGTCGGTAGAACTCGATCAGCGGGTCGAGAATGCCTCGGGCAATGCGATTGGAGCCGATGGCGATGCCCACCGGCACGGCGGTCAGCACCGCGAAGCCCAGGCCCAGGCCGATACGGCTGAGGCTCGCGCCCAGGTGTTGCCACAGAGTGGAGTCCATATAGCCCGTGGTCGCCAGCAACCAGCCTTTTTGCAGCACGGCGGACGGCGGTGGCAGGAACAGCGGTTCGATCAAACCGGTGGCGGTCACCCCCCACCAAATTGCCAGGAGCGCGGCCAGTGTCAGCAGGCTGATCCAGCGTGTGCTTAAGCTGCGGCGCACCGCAATGACCGCGTGCGTCACCGGCTTGGCGGCGGTGGCGGGAAGTTCGTAGCTGCTCATGCGGACACCTGCCGTTGGGAGAACACTTTGCCCAGCACGTGTTCGCGGGTCTCGATAAAGCGCGGGTCGGACTTGATCGCCCGCGCCGATTCACCCGCCGCATAGCGTTGGCCGAAGTCCAGGTGCAGGCGTTCCACGATCTGGCCTGGGTTGGGCGCCAGCAGGATCAAATCAGTGGCGAGGAACACGGCTTCTTCGATGTCATGGGTAATCAGGAACACAGGCTTGGCCGTGCGGCGCCAGACTTGCAGCAACAACTCCTGCATCTGTTCGCGGGTGAAGGCATCGAGGGCGCCGAAGGGTTCGTCCATCAGCAGCACACGCGGGTCTGCCGCCAAGGCGCGCGCGAGGCCGACGCGTTGCTTCTGGCCGCCGGAGAGCTGCCAGATACGGCGGCTGTCGAAACCCGCCAGGTCCACCAGCGCGAGCATTTCCCTGGCACGTACTTCACGTTGGGCCTTGGGTACGCCGGCCAATTCGAGGCCGAAGCCGACATTGGCCAACACATCCTGCCAGGGCAGCAACGCATCGTCCTGAAACACCACGCCACGCTCGGCGCTGGGGCCTTTGACCGGCACGCCATCAAGGGTAATGCGCCCGGCAGAAGGTTCGACAAAACCGGCAATCAGGTTCAACAGCGAGGTCTTGCCACTGCCGGACGGCCCGAGGGCCACCAGCAATTGCTGGGGCCCAAGGTCGAGTGAAATATCCGCCAGTACCGGTTCCGGGGCGCCTGGGTACTGTGCGCTGATGCGCTCCAGTTGTAGCAAGGCCATCGCGATGAACTCCTCAGTTAGTAATGAACTTGGCGCTGACGTAAGGCGCGTAGTCCGGCAGCACGGCGTCGACCTTGCCTTGTTCCTTGAGGAACGCAGCCGTATCGGTCACGGCCTTGGTAGTCGGGGCGCCCAGCAGGGTCACTTGGTCAGCGGCCAGCGGGTAGACGTTGCCTTGCAACAACAGCGGGATATCGCTGGCCTTAGCGCCGGATAGCTTCACCAGCTTGTCGATGTTGCCTTTGTCGGCGAGCCAGGCTTGTGGGTCTTTGCGGTAGGCGGCGTAGGCATCCAGAGTGACTTTGGCGAAGGCCGTGACGATTTCCGGGTGCTTCTCGGCAAAATCCTTACGCACGATCCACGCATCGAACGTTGGCGCGCCGAACTTGGCCAGCTCGCCAGAGGTGATCAGCACTTTGCCGTTTTCCTTGGCCACGCCCAGCGCGGGATCCCACACGTAGGTGGCGTCGATATCACCGCGCTTCCAGGCCGCGATGATCGCCGGCGGTGCGAGGTTGAGGATGGTCACTTTCGACGGATCGATGTTCCAGTGCTTGAGTGCGGCCAGCAGGCTGTAGTGGCCAGTGGAGACGAAGGGCACGGCGATCTTTTTGCCGATCAGGTCCTGGGGGCTGTTGATCCCCGAACCGTTGCGCGCCACCAGGGCTTCGGCCCCGCCAATCTGGGTGGCGACGAGGAAGGTTTCCACTGGCACTTTGCGGGTGATCGCGGCGGTCAGCGGGCTGGAACCGAGGTAGCCGATCTGCACGTCACCGGAGGCGATGGCGGCAATGATGTCGGCGCCGTTGTCGAATTTGCGCCAATCAATTTTGGCGTTGGTGGCTTTTTCATACGCACCGTCGGCCTGGGCGACTTTGGCCGGATCCACGGTGGTCTGGTAAGCGATGGTCACATCCGCCGCCTGGGCAAACAGGCTGGCACCGGCCAGGGACAACGCCGCCAAGAGGCGCAGGGGGGTTAAAAGTTTCAAGGGGAAGCTCCTCAATCAGGCGGCCGAGGGTCGGCGTGAGAGGAGACTAAATGATCTAAGAATCCGAAAATAAATAACATTTTCGAATTAGCTTATGTGGGGAAAGGTTGAAGCAAGTCTTGAGCTTGATGAGGGCAAATGTGGGAGGGGGCTTGCCCCCGATGGCGGTAGCTCAGCCACTGATGGGTGACTGACGCTCTGCTATCGGGGGCAAGCCCCCTCCCACATTTTGAGCCGGGTTCGGCTTCAATTAGTTACTGATGGCGAGAATGCTGGCCTGGTACGACCCCACAAACACATCAAAATCGCCCACTTCGTTCTGCTCCAGCTCCGCCTGTTGCGCCAGCGATTTGCGCGCCAGGTCCTCAAAGCGCGCCTGCTCTTCTGCGGGCAACGGCTCACGGCGGAAATGCTCGGCATGCAACTCGCTCTGATGCAGGGAGAACTGCGCGAAGCTCTCTTTGCGCTCGGCCATCGCGGCCAGTACCTGCGCCGAAGGGGTCAGCGATGGGTCGTTGACCTTAGCAAGCTGGGCGTCCAGCGCCTGGCTGTGCTCGCTGATGCCATGGCTCTGATCGAGCAGGGCGGCCAACGGTGCAATCTTCTCCAACAGCTCGGTGGCCCATTCCTTCATGTCCACCGGCGCGCCGTCGCGCTGCAATTGCAGGCCCGGACGGCGACCTTCCTTGACCACGCTGAGGAAGTTGGCGGTGGCATTGCCGCACGCGTTGTTGGCGAACAACGGGCTGTCGTTCAGCGCGCAGTACAGCAGGAACGCGTCGAGGAAGCGCGACTCGGGCAGGTCGATGCCCATCGGCAAGAACGGGTTGATGTCCAGGCAACGCACTTCGATGTACTGAATGCCGCGTGCCACCAGCGCCTGGATTGGTCGTTCACCGGTGTAGGTCACGCGCTTGGGGCGGATGTTGGAGTAGTACTCGTTTTCGATCTGCAGGATGTTGGTGTTGAGCTGTACCCACTCACCGTCCTTGTGCGTGCCGATTTCGACGTAAGGCGCGTAGGGTGTTGCCACCGCTTCGCGCAGGCTGTCGGTGTAGCTCGCCAAGTCGTTGTAGCACGGCGTCAGGCCGGCCTGGGCGTTGCTCTGGTAACCCAGGTCACTCATGCGCAGGCTGGTGGCGTAGGGCAGGTAGAGGGTGTCGGCGTCGAGCACTTCCAGCTGGTGCGAGCGACCGCGCAGGAAACCCGCGTCCAGGGCCGGTGAGGCACCGAACAGGTACATCAGCAGCCAGCTGTAACGGCGGAAGTTGCGGATCAGCGCGATGTAAGCCGTGGACTGATAGTCGCGGTCGGTGCCGACGAACCCTTCAGTTTCCTTGAGCAACGGCCACAACTGTTCCGGCAGGGAAAAGTTGTAGTGGATGCCGGCGATGCACTGCATGGTCTTGCCGTAACGCAGGGCCAGGCCCTTGCGGTACACGTACTTGAGCTGTCCGATATTGGAGGTGCCGTAGTAGGCAATCGGAATATCTTCCTCGGCCGGCAACGGACACGGCATCGAGGGGCTCCACAGGTATTCGCTGCCCAGCTTGGTGTAGGCAAAGCGGTGGATCTTGTCCAGGCTGCTCAGGGTATCGGCCGGGTTGGGCAGGGCTGGGGTGATGAACTCCAGCAGCGATTCTGAGTAGTCGGTGGTGATCTGTTCGTGGGTCAACGCGGCGCCCAGGGCTTCCGGGTGCGGCGTTTGCGCCAGGCGACCTTCACCCGTGACACGTAGGCACTCACGCTCGATGCCATGCAGGCACTGCTCTAGCAGGGAGAGGTGTTCGCGCTTGCCGAGCAGAGCCAGGCGGCGGTTGAGAAGTTCGCTCAAGTTGGATTCCTTCACGCGTCAGTCGCCCCAATATGGGGGTGGGCAGGACGGTCTACAAGGGTGAAGTTAAAACTGGCGTGATCGCCTGGTTGTGAGTCGATTTGACCCGCGGTAAAAAAGCCTACTTCACTCCATGAATTGGGCCATAGCGCAGCAGGAAAATTCCGACGCCGTTATCGCAGCGCCGAAATTAACTCAAATCGTGGGTGGTGAGCTATAGGACAGCGAAGGTGCCCTGTGCTTTTGCGACAAGTCGTTCCTCCTGATACACATCGGCTTCGACCACCAGGGTGCGCCGGCCGGCGTGAATCACACGGCTGGTGCACAGCACATCCCCGTCTTCCACGGCGCGGATGTAGTTGATCTTGCACTCGATGGTCGCGCTCTGCTGGTCGAAACCATGGGAACTGGAACAGGCCAGCCCCATGGTGATGTCTACCAGGCTGAAAATCGCCCCGCCATGGAGCTTGCCCGCGCGGTTGCGCAGGTGCGGCTCCAGGGTCAGGGCCACCTCGGCAACGCCTTCTTCCAGGCGTTGCAGGCGGCAGCCGATCAGTTCGCTGAAGGCGCTCTGAGTCAAACCGGCCGAGATTTCCATCAACGTTTCTTCAACTGCTTGGCGTTGGCGAACAGCGAGGCCATGGCATTGTTGCTTGGCGCTGCGGTTGCGGTTTCCTTGCGCGGTTGACTGCTTTCGGAACGGTTCTGCGACTGGCGCGGCGCCGAGCCTGGGCGTGCGCCACGGGCACCGTCAATTTTCTCGCCGGGGGTGTCGCTCATACGCATCGACAGACCAACGCGTTTGCGCGGGATGTCGACTTCCATGACCTTGACCTTGACCACATCACCGGCTTTCACCGCTTCACGTGGGTCTTTAATGAACTTCTCCGAAAGTGCGGAGATATGCACCAAACCATCCTGATGCACGCCGATGTCCACAAACGCGCCAAAGTTGGTCACGTTGGTCACCACACCCTCCAGGATCATGCCCAGCTCCAGGTCCTTGAGGTCTTCGACGCCGTCCTGGAACTCGGCGGTCTTGAACTCAGGACGTGGGTCGCGGCCAGGCTTTTCAAGCTCTTGCAGGATGTCGGTGATGGTCGGTACGCCGAACGTTTCGTCGGTGTACTTCTTCGGGTCCAGGCGCTTGAGGAACGCAGCGTCACCGATCAGCGAACGGATGTCGCGGTCGGTCTCGGCGGCGATGCGTTGCACCAGCGGATATGCTTCCGGGTGAACGGCCGAGGAATCCAGCGGGTTGTCACCGTTCATTACGCGTAGGAAACCGGCGGCTTGCTCGAAGGTTTTCTCGCCCAGTCGAGCGACCTTTTTCAACGCGGCGCGGGTTTTGAACGCGCCGTTTTCGTCTCGGTGAGTGACGATATTCTGCGCCAGCGTGGTGTTCAGGCCGGAGATACGGGCCAACAGCGCGACCGAGGCAGTGTTTACATCCACGCCAACCTTGTTCACGCAGTCTTCCACCACCGCATCCAGGCCACGCGCCAGCTTCAGCTGTGACACGTCGTGCTGGTACTGGCCGACACCGATGGATTTAGGGTCAATCTTCACCAGTTCGGCCAGCGGATCCTGCAGGCGACGGGCGATGGATACCGCGCCACGGATCGACACATCGAGGTCCGGGAATTCCTTGGAGGCCAGTTCCGACGCCGAGTACACCGAAGCGCCCGCCTCGGAGACCATGACCTTGGTCATCTTCATGGCTGGGTATTTTTTGATCAGTTCGGCGGCAAGCTTGTCGGTTTCACGGCTGGCGGTGCCGTTGCCGATGGCGATCAGGTCCACCGAATGCTTGGCGCACAGGGCGGCCAGAATCGCGAGGGTCTGGTCCCACTTGTTATGCGGCACGTGCGGGTACACGGTGGCGTGGTCCAGCAGCTTGCCGGTGGCATCGACCACGGCGGCCTTGCAGCCGGTGCGCAGGCCCGGGTCGAGGCCCAGGGTGGCGCGCGGGCCGGCTGGTGCGGCCAGCAGTAGGTCGTGCAGGTTGTGGGCGAAGACGTTGATCGCTTCGGTTTCGGCGCCGTCGCGCAATTCGCCCAGCAGGTCGGTTTCCAGGTGGGTGTAGAGCTTGACCTTCCAGGTCCAGCGCACTACTTCACCGAGCCACTTATCAGCAGGACGATTCTGATTCTGGATGCCGAATTGTTGACCGATCATGCCTTCGCACGGGTGCATGGTGCCCGGCAGCTCGTCGCCGACTTTGAGTGCGGAGCTGAGAATGCCTTCGTTGCGGCCACGGAAAATCGCCAGTGCACGGTGGGACGGCATGCTCTTGAGCGGTTCGTCGTGTTCGAAGTAATCGCGGAATTTGGCGCCTTCTTCCTCTTTGCCGGCGATGACGCGAGCGCTGATGATGGCTTCCTGCTTGAGGTAGGTACGCAGTTTTTCCAGAAGGCTGGCGTTTTCGGCGAAGCGCTCCATGAGGATGTACTTGGCGCCTTCGAGGGCTGCCTTGACATCGGCAACGCCTTTTTCAGCGTTGACGAAGCGCGCGGCTTCGGTGTCCGGGGTCAGCGACGGGTCGTTGAACAGGCCGTCGGCCAGTTCGCCCAGGCCGGCTTCGAGGGCGATCTGGCCCTTGGTGCGGCGCTTTTGTTTGTAGGGCAGGTAAAGGTCTTCGAGGCGGGTTTTGGTGTCGGCGAGCTTGATGTCGCGCTCTAGCTGCGGGGTCAGCTTGCCCTGTTCCTCGATGCTGGCGAGGATGCTGATACGCCGTTCGTCGAGTTCTCGCAGGTAGCGCAGGCGCTCTTCCAGGTGACGCAGTTGGATGTCGTCGAGGCTGCCTGTCACTTCTTTTCGGTAACGGGCGATGAAGGGCACCGTGGAGCCTTCATCCAGTAGAGCGACGGCCGCTTCGACCTGTTGTGGGCGTACACCGAGTTCCTCGGCGATGCGGCTGTTGATGCTGTCCATAAAACCACCTGAAATTCTTAGAAGCAGCTTGCAGGCCCGGAAAACAAGGCCTTGCGCAGCTGGTTGAGCGGCCCGACTGGCGCCGCTGCCTGGGTCAAGAGGCAGCCTATTGACCCTCGAAATCGGAAAAATCGCGACAAGCGGGTAAAAAAGCTTGGCAGTAAAAAGGTAACGATCTGACGTCGCCCTGTATGAGGGCGCCGCATTATAACCAGCGTTTTGTCCTTGAGGGCTACTGCGCGGGTGGTTGTAGGGCGCGGGTTTGCTGGCAGTTGAGGAAAAATCTGCTAACAATGCACACGGTGCGTATAACGACAGCTACGCCATAATGCGCGCCGAGATAAGAGGAGCATCTAATGAGCAGCACTGCACAAACTGCTGAAGGCGAAAAAATTCTCATCGTTGATGACGATCCAGGGCTGAGCAGCCTGCTGGAGCGTTTCTTCAATTCCAAGGGCTACCGTGCCCGCGCGGTGCCGAACACCGAGCAGATGGATCGCCTCCTGGGGCGCGAAGTATTCAACCTGGTCGTACTCGACCTGATGCTGCCAGGCGAAGATGGCCTGACCGCATGCAAACGCCTGCGCGGCGCGAACAATCAGATTCCAATCATCATGCTCACCGCCAAGGGCGATGAGCTGAGCCGCATCAAGGGCCTTGAACTGGGCGCCGATGACTACCTGGCCAAACCCTTCAATCCGGATGAGTTGATGGCGCGGGTCAAAGCCGTATTGCGCCGTCAGGCACCGCCAGTACCGGGCGCGCCAGGCAGCGAAGACGAAAGCGTTACCTTCGGCGACTACGAACTGTCGCTGGCGACCCGCGAACTCAAGCGCGGCGATGAAGTGCACATGCTCACCACCGGCGAATTCGCCGTGCTCAAGGCGCTGGTGATGAACGCTCGCCAGCCGCTGACACGCGACAAGCTGATGAACCTGGCTCGTGGTCGTGAATGGGACGCCCTGGAGCGCTCCATCGACGTGCAAATTTCCCGTCTGCGCCGGATGATCGAGCCGGACCCTTCCAAGCCACGGTATATCCAGACTGTCTGGGGCGTGGGTTATGTCTTTGTGCCGGATGGCACCGCAACCAAGTGATCGATGATTTGCAGGGCGGGCATCCTGGCGTTTGACTCCATGAGGGTCGACGGGATGCCCGGCGTCTGCAATTCTGCGAGCGCCGCTCGTTCCTGCAAGGTGTCCAGCTTTCATCTATGAAAACCCCGCTGTGGTTCCCACAAAGTTTCTTCTCCCGCACCCTTTGGCTGGTGCTGATCGTCGTTCTGTTTTCCAAAGCGCTCACGCTGGTTTATCTGCTGATGAACGAAGATGTGCTGGTGGATCGACAGTACAGCCACGGTGTGGCTTTGACGCTGCGCGCCTATTGGGCCGCCGATCCCGAGAACCGCGAGAAGATTGCCAAGGCCGCCACTCTGGTACGCGTGGCGGGTGCAGGTGTGCCGGAAGGCGAGCAACATTGGCCTTATAGCGAGATTTACCAGCGCCAAATGCAGGCCGAACTGGGTGAAGACACCGAAGTACGGCTGCGTATGCATGTGTCTCCTGCATTGTGGGTACGTGCGCCGAGCCTGGGTGAGGACTGGCTGAAAGTACCGCTGTACCCTCATCCTTTGCGGGGGCAGAAGATCTGGAACGTGTTGGGCTGGTTTTTGGCGATCGGGCTGCTTTCCACAGCATCCGCGTGGATCTTTGTGCGCCAGCTCAACCAACCCCTTAAACGATTGGTGTTCGCCGCCCGGCAATTGGGTCAGGGGCGTAGCGTGCGCCTGCCGGTCAGCGATACACCGAGTGAAATGACCGAGGTATACGGCGCGTTCAACCAGATGGCAGAGGATGTCGAACAGGCCGGGCGCGAACGCGAGTTGATGCTGGCCGGTGTCTCTCACGACCTGCGCACGCCGCTGACACGCTTGCGACTGTCCCTGGAGTTGATGGACAACCATACCGATCTGACCGACGACATGGTCCGCGATATCGAGGATATGGACGCGATTCTCGATCAGTTTCTGGCGTTTATCCGCGATGGCCGCGATGAGGTGGTTGAGGAAGTCGACCTGACGGATTTGGTGCGCGAGGTGGTTGCGCCCTATAACCAGAACGGCGAACAGGTACGGATGCGCCTTGAGCCGATCCAGCCGTTTGCGTTGCGACGTGTGTCGATGAAGCGCCTGTTGAACAATTTGATTGGCAACGCCTTGCATCACGCCGGCTCTGATGTGGAAGTGGCGGCGTACGTTTCGGGCGACAGCGCCGCACCTTATGTGGTGCTGAGTGTGATGGACCGTGGCACGGGGATCGACCCGGCGGAACTGGAGGGTATCTTCAACCCGTTTACTCGTGGGGACCGTGCACGCGGTGGCAAAGGCACGGGGCTGGGGCTGGCGATCGTGCGACGAATTGCCTCGATGCATGGTGGCAATGTTGAGTTGCGTAATCGCGAAGGCGGCGGCCTTGAGGCGCGGGTGCGTTTGCCATTGGGCTTGATGTTGCCCAGAGACGCGGTCTAACAAACAACGCAGATCAAAATGTGGGAGGGGGCTTGCTCCCGATTGCAGTGGGTCAGCTACCAATAAGCTGGCTGATCCACCGCTATCGGGGGCAAGCCCCCTCCCACATTTGGTTTACGTGTGCCACATACTGCGTTTTATCAGCCCTTGCCCTTGGTTCTGGTCATATTCGGCCCACCATTCTTCTCTAGATGCTGAATGATGATCCCCGCCACATCTTTGCCAGTGGTGGTTTCGATACCTTCCAGGCCCGGGGATGAATTGACTTCCATCACCAGCGGCCCGTGGTTCGAACGCAGGATATCTACCCCCGCCACGGCCAACCCCATCACCTTGGCCGCCCGCAGCGCGGTCATGCGCTCCTCAGGGGTGATCTTGATCAGGCTGGCACTGCCGCCGCGGTGCAGGTTGGAGCGAAACTCTCCAGGTTTGGCCTGGCGCTTCATCGCCGCAATTACCTTGTCGCCCACCACGAAGCAGCGGATATCCGCACCCCCTGCCTCCTTGATGTATTCCTGCACCATGATGTTCTGCTTGAGGCCCATGAACGCCTCGATCACCGACTCCGCCGCGGTTGCGGTTTCACACAGCACTACGCCAATGCCCTGTGTGCCTTCCAGTACCTTGATTACCAGTGGCGCGCCGTTGACCATCTCGATCAGGTCCGGGATGTCATCGGGTGAGTGGGCAAACCCGGTGACCGGCAGGCCGATCCCCCGGCGCGACAGCAGTTGCAGCGAACGTAATTTGTCCCGCGAGCGCGCAATAGCCACGGACTCGTTCAAGGGGAACACCCCCATCATCTCGAATTGGCGCAGCACCGCGCAGCCATAAAACGTCACCGAAGCGCCGATCCGCGGGATTACGGCATCAAAGCCTTCCAGCGGTTTGCCTCGGTAATGGATCTGCGGCTTGTGGCTGGCAATGTTCATATAGGCACGCAACGTGTCGATCACCACCATTTCGTGGCCACGTTCGGTGCCGGCCTCGACCAGGCGGCGGGTGGAATACAGACGCGGGTTTCGCGACAGCACAGCAATCTTCATGCAGCACCTGGGGCAGAAATAGTAGAGACCGGGAACACCGGCTTGTCTTGAACGTACTTGATGCCGGGGTTGACCACCAACTGGCCGTCAATCAGCGCCTTGGAACCCAGCAGCAAGCGGTAACGCATAGCCTTGCGGCAGGCCAGGGTGAACTCCACCCGCCATACCCGATCACCCAACGCCAGGGTGGTGCTGATCACATAGCGCACCTGCGCATGGCCGTTGGAGCTCTTGATGGTTTTCATCGTCACCAAAGGCGCTTCGCAGCGGCGGTGGCGCAGTTGCACAACACTGCCCAGATGCGCAGTGAAGCGCACCCACTTCTCACCGTCGCGCTCAAAGGGTTCGATATCGGTGGCGTGCAGGCTTGAGGTGCTGGCACCTGTGTCGATCTTCGCGCGCAGGCCTGCCACTCCCAAGTCGGGAAGTGCCACCCACTCACGCAGACCCACAACGGTCAAATGGTCAAATGTCTTCAATATGGGTAACCGGTCAATTAGCCCAAGCTATCGGTGAAACCTCGGCCAGGGCTTTGAATGCGGGCTTGGCGAACCAGTAGCCTTGCATGAGAAATATTCCACAGTCAGACAGAAAGTCTCGCTCTCCGGCACTTTCAATGCCTTCGGCGATGACAGTAACGTTCAACTGCTCACAGATTGTGACAATCCCCCGGACGATCACCTGACGGACACGATCCTGGTCCACATCGCGGATCAGAGCCATGTCGAGTTTGATCAAGTCAGGTTGGAAATCGGCCAGTAGATTCAGCCCCGAATAGCCCGCTCCGAAATCGTCGATGGCGGTCTTGAAGCCGAATTCGCGGTATTCACGCAGAATATTCGTCAAATGGCGATAGTTATCTACATGCTCGCTTTCCAGCGTCTCGAAAATCAGTCTGTTCAGCGGGAAATTGTGCGCGCGAGCCGCCTCCAGGGTGCTGCGGATGCACAACTCCGGACGGTACACGGCGTTGGGCATGAAATTGATGGAAAGATGGGTTTGCATCCCCATGGCTGCTGCGCCGGCAATTGCCTGGGTGCGGCAGCGTTGGTCGAAGCGGTAGCGATTGCTTTCGTTAACCTGGTTCAGCACCGACAACGCACCTTCGCCTTGTGTACCGCGCACCAAGGCTTCGTGGGCAAAAATCGAATGATCCCGAAGGTCTACGATAGGCTGGTAGGCAAACGCAAAATCGAAACCCAGGGGCTCGCTTTGCTGGCAGCCTGCGCAGCGCTGGTCAGGCGAGGTGAGTGAAGTGGGAAAGTCGGTCACGGCGTATCCTCGCGAAAACAGGGTGCTACCTGGCGTATCTTAGGTGAGCCTTGAGGTTTATGCGTCGAAGGGTTTCAACGGTAAAGTTGCGACATTTTTCAGAGCGAGGAATTCAAGTGGCTCAAAAGCAGGAAGAGGAAGAAAAGGTTCGCCTGGACAAGTGGCTGTGGGCCGCGCGTTTCTATAAAACCCGTGCCCTGGCCAAGGCGGCGATAGAGAGTGGCAAGGTGCACCATCGTGGCGAGCGCTGCAAGCCGGGCAAGGAGCCACGCGTCGGCGATGAGTTTCAGATTCGTACCGGTTTTGATGAAAAGACCATTGTGGTCCAAGCACTTTCCATCGTGCGTCGTGGCGCACCTGAAGCTCAGGCGCTCTACACCGAGACCGACGCTAGCATCGCCAAGCGCGAAAATGCTGCGGCGATGCGCAAGGCGGGGGCTTCAGGCCTGACCACCGATGGTAAGCCGAGCAAGAAGCAACGCCGCGACCTCTTCAAGTTTCGCGGCAGTGGCAGTGATGACTGATTGCGCAGAACCCCAGCCGAATGAGGGAGGGAGCCAGCCCCCTCGCTTATTCGGCCTGCAGCGTTAAGGGGATGTGCGCACGACGCTCAATCCTCCGATCACCGGCAGCTTGCCAAGTAACCCGAAGATCGGCGTCGTCACGTGTAACAAAGCGCCCGACACCTTTGCCGCAAACGGCGTGTAATACCCCCAGCCCAACGCCAACAGCGCCAGCAGCACTCCGCCGATGTAATCGTCCTGCCCCCAATGCGCACCTGCCACCAGCCGCGGCATCATAAACAACAGCGCCAGGCCCCAGATCACCAGCACTTGGCCGATGCGCTTGGCGAACACCGTCATAAACATCCCCCAAATCAACAGCACAGACGCATGATCCCCAGGGAAGCTTTGGCTCGAACGGTCCTTCAGCTCCCAGGTCTTCTCCAGGCCAGGAAAGTAATCACTCATCTGAATGGCCCCGCCGATCACCATCGACGGGCTGCTGTGCTGCCAGCCCATCTGTGCCGCAAGTTTGGAAAACAGCATGCGGATAAACAACAGCAGCAACAAAATGCCGACAAAACCTAACAGCGCCTGACGCACCTGCACGGCCTTGAACACCCATTCGCCGCGAACCAGCAGCGACAGCAGGATCACCCCGACCACCGCATCAAACGGTCGCAAACTGGCCACGGCCCAAATGTGCAGCCACGTTGCGTTGGTTGCCAGAGGGTCATTGAGCAGATGAAACAGCCACTCGTCGAAAATCACACAGAGCATCTGGCCCGTGGGCCACAGCCAAAAACACAGCAGCGTGATAGCGAGTAGATTGCACAGAGCCCATCGCCGGAGGTTCCACTTGGCTTGGAACAAACCCGGATTGTTCATAAACTGTCCCTCTTCGCTCTATTTAAACTCTCTGTTTCCAGGAGAAATTCGCACCAAAACGGTGCTAAAGCGTTTAATTCTATAAACCTTGTAATCAATTTGTCATCAATTCAGATACCCAGACCTATGACTGATCTACCGGATACCGACTTCACCCAACGCTTCATCTTCGACGAGAGCGACGCCCGCGGCGAAATGGTTTCGTTGGAACTCAGCTACGCCGAAGTCCTCGCCAAGCACCCCTATCCTGAGCCGGTCGCGCAACTGCTTGGAGAGCTGATGGCCGCTGCGGCGTTGCTGGTCGGCACCATGAAGTTTGACGGTTTGCTGATCCTGCAGGCCCGCTCCGAAGGCCCGATCCCGCTGCTGATGATCGAGTGCTCCAGCGAACGTGAAATCCGCGGCCTGGCCCGTTATGACGCCGACCTGATTGCCCCGGACGCCATGCTGGCGGACCTGATGCCCAACGGCGTCCTGGCGCTCACCGTCGACCCGACCGTTGGCCAGCGTTACCAGGGCATCGTCGACCTCGACGGCGAAACCTTGTCGGATTGCTTCACTAACTATTTCGTGATGTCCCAACAAGTCGGCACCAAGTTCTGGCTCAACGCAGACGGCAAACGCGCCCGTGGCATGCTGTTGCAGCAATTGCCGGCCGACCGCATCAAGGACGACGACGATCGCGCTGAAAGCTGGCGGCACACCATCGCTCTGGCCGACACCCTGAAAGCCGAAGAGCTGCTGGGCTTGAACAACGAAACCATCCTGCATCGCCTCTACCACGAAGAACCTGTGCGCCTGTTCGACGCGCAAACCTTGCGCTTCCATTGCAGTTGCTCCCGCGAGCGTTCAGGTAGCGCATTGGTCAGCCTGGGTCTCGAAGATGCGCAAAATCTGGTGGTGGAACACGGTGGCAATATTGAGATCGACTGCCAGTTCTGCAACCAGCGCTACCTGTTCGATGCTGCCGATGTCACTCAATTGTTCGCTGGCGCAGGCATCGACACGCCATCCGACACCCGCCACTAAAACGTTTAAGCACAGGTAAATCACCTGACAAATGCCGGATTAGAGGTGTTCTGACGGGAGGGCCCTACTCTTTTTGGGCTTTTCTGGCATAATCCGGCCCACTTTTTTCGCGGTAGTAGTGCGCAACTTTCTACTACAAAACGTTTGGAGCACTCGGCCATAGGCCGACGGGGAACCTCATGACGCAAGCCAATAACGCCGTATACACCGATCTGAGTGTTGACGATCTGGTCAAAGAAGCCCTGCAGCGCGGTGAAGGCGTGCTTGCCGATACTGGCGCACTGGTCGTAGAAACCGGTCATCGCACCGGTCGTTCGCCGGTCGACCGTTTCATCGTTGAAGAGCCTTCCACCCAGGACGCCATCGCCTGGGGCCCGATCAACCGCAAGTTCCCGGCCGACAAGTTCGATGCCCTGTGGGCTCGCGTCGAGGCTTTCAACAACGCGCAAGAGCACTTCGTTTCCCACGTTCACGTAGGGGCTGCCGAAGACCACTACCTGGCTGTGAAAATGACCACCCAGACTGCCTGGCAGAACCTGTTCGGTCGTTGCCTGTTCATCAACCCGGCCCAGTACAACCCAGCCGGCCGTGACGAATGGCAAGTGCTCAACGTGGCTAACTTCGAGTGCGTGCCAGAGCGTGATGGCACCAACTCCGACGGTTGCGTGATCCTCAACTTCGCACAGAAAAAAGTACTCATCGCTGGCATGCGTTACGCCGGTGAAATGAAGAAAGCCATGTTCTCGGTACAGAACTTCCTGCTGCCGGCTTCCGACGTACTGCCGATGCACTGCGCCGCCAACATCGGCGAAGCGGGCGACGTGACCCTGTTCTTCGGCCTGTCCGGCACCGGTAAAACCACCCTGTCGGCCGACGAAAGCCGTTACCTGATTGGTGACGATGAACATGGTTGGGGCGAAGGCGTGGTGTTCAACATCGAAGGCGGTTGCTATGCCAAATGCATCGACCTGTCCGAGAAGAACGAGCCGGTTATCTGGAAAGCCATCAAGCACGGCGCAGTATTGGAAAACGTCGTGATCGACGACGCCAAGCACGCCGACTACGCCGACGTGAGCCTGACCCAGAACAGCCGCGCCGCCTACCCGCTCGAGCACGTTGCCAAACGTTCCGAGAAGAACCTGGGCGGCGAGCCAAACGCAGTGATCTTCCTGACCTGCGACCTGACCGGCGTACTGCCACCAGTGTCTATCCTCAGCGAAGAACAAGCGGCCTACCACTTCCTGTCCGGCTACACCGCATTGGTGGGTTCGACTGAGATGGGATCGGGTAGCGGCATCAAGTCGACGTTCTCCACCTGCTTCGGCGCGCCATTCTTCCCACGCCCAGCCGGCGAATACGCAGAGCTGCTGATCAAGCGCATCCGCGGCTTCGGCTCCAAGGTCTACCTGGTCAACACCGGCTGGACCGGCGGCGGCTACGGCGTTGGCAAGCGCTTCAACATTCCGACCACTCGCGGTGTGATCGCAGCGATCCAGAGCGGCGCGTTGATCGGTGCTGAAACCGAACACCTCGACACCATCAACCTCGACGTGCCATTGGCCGTACCGGGTGTTGAAACCGGCCTGTTGAACCCACGTAACACCTGGGCTGACAAGGCTGCTTACGATGTAGCAGCGAAGGCGCTGGCGGGGCTGTTCATCGAGAACTTCAAGAAGTTTGAAGTGAGCGATGCGATCAAGGCTGCGGGTCCTAAGTTGTAAGATTCGCGTGTTGTGAAAAAGCCGCCTCTTGTGGGCGGCTTTTTTATGCGCGAAAGGTCAGTCGGCGATGTGCAGAACTACTGCTCCGATCAATACCAATACAACCCCCAGCACCTGCACCGCAGTGAGCCGCTCCTTGAAAAACACAAACCCCAGAATCGCCGCAATCCCACCTGACAACGTACTGATCACCGTCACCACCGAAACCGACCCCGCCATCGCACCCCATGAAAACGCCGAGAACCCGCCGAGGTTCATCAAGCTCGCGCCGGTCAGCGTCGCACAGTTTTTCAGTGGCGGGATTTTTAGGCCATCTTTGATCTTCAGCACCATCATTACCAGTACGCACACGCCCACCAGATAACCCAACCAAAGCATGGTGATCGGTCCCAACGCGGGCAGCGTGTAGCGGCCTTGCAGCCAGAAACTGGCGCCGTACAACAGTGCGGCGAGCATGGCGTAGGCGATGGATAGGCGGGGGTTGTTGTGGGGTACGCCGTTGTCCTTGTGGATGCTGGAGAGGATCACGCCGATGACGCATAGGGCAATGCAACCGAGTTGTATAAGGCTGATGTGCTCGCCGCTGGCCCAGGACAATAAGGTAGTGACCACGCCGTACGATGTCACCAGTGGTGCAACGATCGCGGCTTTGCCCATGGCGAAGGCTTTGGACAGCGCGAGAGCGCCGGACACGGTGAGCAGCGCGGCTGCGATGCCCAGCAGCCAGACGCTTAGCGGGGCGTCGAGGGATTTGAAGAGAAAGGTCGGCAACATGACCAGTAGCAAGGTCATGATCAGGAAGCCGAGCGCCTGGCCAAAGTAAACGGCGCGTTTAACGCCGACAGCCCGGGCATTGAGGCCCACGAGGAAATCCGTGCCACCCCAGAGCAGGGCGGCCAGCAGGCCCATTGTTACGTCCATGTATCGTCCTTTCTGAAGACTCAATTTCCTTTAACAGCCCCGCTTGCCGGCAATGGCGACCTCAAGACCGCCATCGCCGGTAAGCCGGGCTCCTACAGGGGGCTGCGTGTTAGCTCAGGTTTTCCAGCGTCTGCGTGTCCCAGCTGTGAGTCTTGATGGCGAGATAGAGCATGCCGATGGTCAGTGGAACCTTGTTGCCGCGCCCCTTGGCCCGACGCTTGAGGAACACATCAAAGACCGGCGGGTTGAAGTAACGATAAGTGTCGTAGTCGCCCAGGTCGAGTGCGAATTCCTGCTCCAGCGCTTCCATCAGTTGCTTGGCTTCACTGCCGTCACAGCCCAGGTCGAAATTGAGTGAGGTTTGCAGGCGGATAGTCTTGTGTTTCGGCAGGCCGATTTCTTCGTGCAGCAGTTGCAGGAGTTGCTGCATGACGGGGTCTTCGGGGAAGTCGGGGGCGAGGTTCATGGTGGGGGCACGCAGGAGTGGGTGAAGAGGGAGGTCGCGTTTCAAGCGGAATTTGTTTCGGGTGATGAAGAGTGCCAAGCCTATCAAGAATAGGAATACAGGCAGGAGGGGCATTTTAAGGATTACTGCTACGTAGGGTAGTAGGAATGCCAACGTAACGCCTGTCGCGAGCAACGTGATAGCAAATCGCTTTCTGAGTATTGGGGTTGTGATTTGGTGATTCAAAACAAGGTATAGCGCCACAAAGGCGACAATTTGAACGCAGATAGTCATGGCTTCTGACATTCCATGGCTTCGAGGGGATAGCTGCGAATAATACTTTTGGTGATCGCACCCACAGGGGTGGCAGCGGCGCGCGCTATTGGTTTTGAAAACGGGTGAATTGGCGCACTGAAAAGTCCCGCTAACGTTAGAGCGATAAGGGGCCCGCGTTCATTGAGCAAATCTGCCTGCTGCTGGTTCAGCGGCTTAGCGATTGCGACAGTCATTTTGCAAGGCAAATGACCGGGTAGCATTTTTCCGTAGAGATCCGCCAGCCGATAGCGAACTTCAGTTGCGCGGGTGCCTGCTTCCAAAAGACAGAGGTTTGCCAGTGTTTGTCGATGGGCGGGTAGAACGCTAAACCGAATCACCGCGAAGGTGATGCCGTAGTGGCCAATGTATTGAGTCCTTTCGATGTTCACAGGTTTCTGCCGGGAAAGTTGAGGCCGCGCTATTTTCATTCAGCGACGGGTAACTTCTGTAGAGGGTTAAGCGGGTGTCTGGAGCAGTTTGGGAAGGAGATGTCGTGACCTGTGGAAATTTCCTACGACTGTTTCAGGCATTTGTGGCTTGGCATCACATTTTCTACAAAAACTCCGCCAGTGGCCTGAATTAAGCGTATGTTTCACCGCAAAATCTTGTAGGGCGATTTCCGCCCACTACTTAAAGGGAGTTAAGCATGGGTTTGCTTCGTGTCGCTTCGGCGATGTCATTGTGTGCGTTGGCTTTTTCCGTCCAGGCCGAACAGTTGCCGATTGAAGTGCTAAGCGCCGTGGTCAAGGATCAGAAAATCGCCGACGCCGAAGTGCTGCTGCAACGCAACGGCGCGCAGAATGTGGTGGGTCGCACCAACGCCCAGGGCCAAGTGACGCTGACCAGTCAGGCCGCCGATGACGCGAGCAACCTGCTGATCATCAAGAAGCCCGGCTACTCCAACCTGGTGGTGAAGTGCCCATGCGCGGGCATGACCTACGCCATCAGCCCGGTGATGGAAAACCTCGATGGCCTGCGTGTGGTGCTGACCTGGGGCAAGACCCCGAGTGACCTCGACTCCCACATGATTTTCCCCGGCAATAACATCTATTTCGAGAACCAGAAGGGTACCGACGCCGAGTTGGATGTGGATGACACCGACAGCTACGGCCCGGAAACCATCACTCTGCAGAAAAAGCACTACGGCGAAAGCTACGTCTATGCCGTGCACGACTACAGTAATGGCGGCAACCCAGGCTCGCGCCAGTTGTCCGACAGCGAAGCCAAGGTGTTCGTGTACATGGGCCAATCGCTGGTGCGTACCTACTACGTGCCTAAGAACCGCAGCGGCAACCTGTGGACGGTGTTCCGCATGACCGGCAGCGGCGACTTCCAGGACATCAACACCTTCAGTGGTGTGACAGTGAATGCCGCCAATGTGCTGAACGAAGTCAAACCGCTGCTGGATGACAGCGTCGCGGTCACCGCAGTCACCGTTAGCTCTTCCGTACAGACTGATGCGAAGAAGCTGAACCTGAAAGGTGAAGCGGCTTACCAGGCAGGCAATCTGGATCAGGCGATTGACTACTTCCGTCAGGCCATCGATCTGGATAACAGCTTCGGCAAGGCTTACGGCAACCTCGGCCTGGCGTATCAAAAGGCTGGTAACACTGCTGAATCGATCTGGGCCAACCGCAAGGCTATCGCCCTTGCCACCGGCGCCAATGCTGCGACCGTGCGTGCAGGTGCCTACTACAACATTGCGCGGATCTACGAAGCGGCGGGGCAGTTCCAGGATGCGCTGCGTCACTACCAGTTGGCCAAGGAACAGAAAGCCAACCCGGTGTATGACACGGCGATTGAGCGGGTGCAGAACCGCTGATTCAGCTATAGCGCAGTTCTAAAGATGTGGGAGGTGCTTGCTTCCTCCCACATTTGGATCGGTGTGTTTCCTACTGCATCATCAGGTTATTCCCACTTCGGCCCTGGGCCATCTCCCAGCCTGTGTATCATCCTGTCTCTTTTTCCATGCGACCTTTCTCGATCCGCTGAGCTTACTGGGCTACGTTTTTAAGCCACCTTCAGCGGTCAATGGAGTGACAGCCTATGCACGACACCCTCCAGCAGGTCTTTGGTTATCCACAGTTTCGTTTGGGTCAGGAAGAAACGGTCAGCGCCGTTCTGGCCGGTCGTTCGGCGGCTGCAATTTTCCCTACTGGGTCGGGTAAATCCCTGTGTTATCAGCTGTCAGCAGTGTTGCTGCCGCACCTGACGCTGGTGGTCTCGCCACTGTTGGCACTGATGCAGGACCAGTTGGGCTTTTTGCAACGCCATGGCATTTCGGCGGGCAGTATCGATTCGGCCCAGAGTCGTGACGACGCCAATGACGTGATGGCCCGCGCCCGTTCCGGTGAGCTGAAAATCCTGATGATTTCCGTGGAGCGCTTGAAGAACGAGCGCTTCCGCAACTTCCTGCAAAGTGTGCAGATCTCTCTGCTGGTGGTGGACGAGGCGCACTGCATTTCCGAGTGGGGCCATAACTTTCGCCCGGACTACCTGAAGCTGCCGGACTACCAGCGTCAGTTCAAGATCCCACAAGCGCTGCTGCTGACGGCTACAGCCACGCCCAAGGTGATTGCCGATATGCAGGCGAAGTTCGCCATAGCGCCGGGTGATGTGGTGACTACGGGGTTCTATAGGCCGAACCTGAACCTGTTGGTCGAACCGGTCAGCGGCGCGGACAAACGCCGTCGCCTGGTGCAGTGGATGAGCGAACGGGCCAACCAGCCGAGCATCGTCTACGTCACCCTGCAAAAAACCGCCGAGCATATTGCCGAGCATCTGAACCGCAATGGCATACAGGCCGAGGCGTATCACGCCGGCTTGCCCCACGACAGACGTGAGGGTATCCAGCAGCGCTTCATGGGCGGGCGCTCCAATTGCATTGTCGCCACCATCGCGTTTGGCATGGGCATCGACAAGAGTGACATCCGCAATGTGGTGCATTTTGACCTGCCCAAATCCATCGAGAACTACAGCCAGGAGATAGGCCGCGCCGGGCGTGATGGGCAGCCGTCGGACTGCCTGGTGTTGGCCAACCGTGACAGCCTCAATGTGCTGGAAAACTTTGTGTACGGTGACACGCCTGAGCAGGAGGGGATCCGCCGGGTGCTGGAGGATTTGCAGGCGGCGCGCAGTGAAGGGCAGTGGGAGTTTTTACTGAGGTCGCTGTCGGACCACAGCAATATCCGCGAGCTGCCACTCAAGACCCTGCTGGTGCAGTTGGAGCTCAAAGGCGTGATCGCGCCGCGCTACGCGTTTTATGCCGAATACCGCTTCAAATACCTGATTGAGCCCGAAGCGTTACTGGCGCGGTTTTCCGGTGAGCGGCAGCAGTTTGTCGCGGCGATTATTCAAGTGTGCAAGCGTGCTAAGACCTGGGCGACGGTGGATTTCGACGCGCTGTATCAGCAGCACAATGCCGAGCGCAATCGTGTGGTGAAGGCGCTGGATTACTTCCAGGAGCAAGGCCTGATCGAGCTGGAAAGCAAGCAGATGACTGAGGTCTACAGCCTGCTGAATATCGAATTTGATCCACAGGTGTTAAGCGCCGAGTTATACACAGGCTTCAAGCACCACGAGGTGACAGAAGTGGCGCGGATTCACGCCATGCTCGATCTGTTCGCCACCGATCATTGCTTGGGCCAGCGCTTGGCCCATTATTTTGGTGATGAAAAAGCCCCCCATCGCTGCGGACATTGCTCGGTCTGTCACGGCCATGTGGCGCACCTGCCATCACCGCCGGGCTTGCCGCCGCTTGTGGATAAAAATTTCATGGAGCTGTGCGGTGATTTTATCCACAGGCATCATGAGCACACGGGCCAACTGCCGGGTGCCGAGCGACTGACGCGCTTTCTCGGGGGTATCAGTGTGCCGTTGTTTACCAAGCTGAAGGCGCGGAGCATTCCCGGTTTTGCTGCGCTGGAAGACTATCCCTATGCCGAAGTACGCAGTTGGGCCGAAGTCCATTTGAATGACCTGTAAACCCACTTTCACCAGAGGTGCCCATGCCTGATTCAGTGCCACAGCGTGCCGATTACCCTCACTTCCAGCCGATCATCACGCGCTGGCACGACAATGATGTGTACGGTCACGTGAATAACGTCACCTACTACAGCTTTTTCGACACGGCGGTGAATACCTACCTGATTGAGCAGGGCGGGCTGGATATTCATGGCGGCGAAGTGGTGGGGTTCGTGGTGAGTTCGGCGTGCGATTACTTCGCGTCGATTGCCTTTCCCGAGCGTATCGACATCGGCTTGCGAGTGGGCAAGTTGGGCAATAGCTCAGTGCAGTATGAGTTGGCGGTGTTCAAGACCGGCGAAGAGGAAGCCTGCGCGGCGGGGCGCTTTGTGCATGTGTTTGTGGATCGGGGGTCGAATCAGCCGGTGACCATTCCGGGAGTGTTGCGCGAGGCGCTGCAGCGGTTGGTGGTCTGACGGCAAAAACCAATGTGAGAGGGTGCAAGCGTGCTCTCACATTGGTTTCGCGGCGTTTTTTAGAGATTACCGGTGACGGTAGTGATGCTTGTTCTTGCGATGCCCATAGGCATGGCCGCGGCCGCGATGGTCATCACGGTCATAGCGACGGTTGTCGCGCCCACGATCACGACGATCATCGTCATCGCTCTTGTTGCCCATGTAGTTGCCCAGTGCACCGCCCGCGCCACCGCCTGCAGCCGAGCCGATCAGTGCACCTGTGCTACCGCCGACACTGCGGCCTACGACGTTGCCGCCGGCTGCGCCCAGGGCGCCGCCAATAGCGGCTTCGCCACGGCTGCGCTTGTCAGCGCCGACCGCACTACCACCTGCGCCACCGAGGGCCGCGCCGATGGTCGAACCGGTGTTGCCGCCCAACTGCTGGCCGACGACAGAACCTAGAACCCCGCCCAATGCGCCGCCTACACCGGCTTCGGTGGTGCCACCGGCCATGGCTGCGCCACTGACCAGGCCAAGGGACAACAAGAGAATCGAGGAGAACTTCATTCGGGAAACCTCAAGAGGATGACGGCGCGATCCTGAGGCTGTATTGACATTGTGACAATAGAATTCCGACCAGTAACACGAGTTGTACACAATCCTCTAAGTTACTGTTTTTAATCGGGAACTTAAGTGGTTTTTGAGAGTCTTTAACTACTTCGGAACGGCCGCTTTTATGCAAAAGCGGCCTTTTTTGTGTCCGAAATGATCAGTCAGGCTGTCCGGGCCATGATCAGGCCATTATCGCTTGCGGCTTCCAAGCGGATCGCCACGAACTTCGATGTTGGCGTATGGCTGCCATCCCCGGTGCTTTCCAGCGGCACCAGCGGGTTCACTTCCGGATAGTAAGCGGCTGCCTGCCCCGCCGGGATATCAAACGCCAGCAACGTGAAGCCCTTCACACGACGCTCACGGCCATCTTCCCACAGCGACACGATGTCAGCCTTCTGCCCCGGCTTGAAGCCCAGGCGGATGATGTCGGCTTCGTTGACGAACAGTACGTCACGCTGGCCTTTCACGCCGCGATAGCGGTCATCCAGGCCATAAATGGTGGTGTTGTACTGATCGTGGGAGCGCATCGACTGCATGATCAGATCCGGTACCCGGCCAGTGGCGTGGGTGCGTTCGTGGATCAAGTCTTTGGGCAGGATGTTCGGGCGGAAGTTGGCGCGACCCGAAGGCGTGTTCCAACGGCGCGCGCCGGCGGAGTTGCCTAAGTAGAAGCCACCTGGGTTTTTGATCTTGTCATTGAAGTCCTTGAAGCCAGGAATGGTATCGGCAATCAGGTCGCGGATACGGCTGTAATCGGCCACCAGCCAGTTCCAGTCGACCGGCTTGCTGCCCAGCGTCGCGGCGGCGATGCCGGCCAGGATTGCTGGCTCGGACTTCATCAGCTTCGACAGGGGTTGCAGTTGGCCATTGGAGCCGTGAACCATGCTGAACGAGTCTTCCACCGTGACCGCCTGCGGGCCGTCGGCCTGGATGTCGATGTCGGTACGGCCCAAACACGGGAGGATCAGCGCGTCCTTGCCGTGCATCAGGTGGCTGCGATTGAGCTTGGTGCTGATCTGCACGGTCAGGTCGCAATTACGCAGTGCTTCGAAGGTGCGCGGGCTGTCCGGGGTAGCTTGGGCGAAGTTGCCGCCCAGGCCGATAAATACTTTGGAGCGGCCTTCAAGCATCGCGTGGATCGCTTCCACCACGTTGTGCCCGTTGGTACGCGGCACCTGGAACTGGAAGCGACGCTCCAGGGCGTCGAGGAACGCCACCGGTGGACGTTCGTTAATGCCCATGGTGCGGTCGCCCTGCACGTTGCTGTGGCCGCGCACCGGGCACAAACCGGCGCCTGGGCGGCCGATGTTGCCGCGCAGCAGCATCAGGTTGGCGATTTCCTGGATGGTCGGTACCGAGTGGCGGTGCTGGGTGATGCCCATCGCCCAGCACATGATCACGTTTTTGCCTTTGGCGTACATGCGTGCCGCTTGCTCGATCTCCACCAGTGGGAGGCCGGATTGCGCGACGATTTCATCCCACGAGGTGTCGTCGATCTGGCCCAGGTAATCGAGCACGTTGGCCGTGTGTTCGTTGAGGAAGTCGTGGTCAAACACGGCTTCCTTGCCTTCGGCCTGCGCCTGGCGTTCCCACAGCAGCAGGAACTTGGCCATGCCGCGCAGGATAGCCATGTCGCCACCCAGCGCTGGGCGAAAGTAGGCGGTATTGGTCGGCTTGTCGCCGTTGGTGAGCATTTCCAGCGGGTGTTGCGGGTGCTGAAAACGTTCCAGACCGCGCTCTTTCAGCGGGTTGATACACACCACCTGGGCGCCGCGTTTAACCGCTTCACGCAGCGGTTCAAGCATGCGCGGGTGGTTGGTGCCGGGGTTTTGGCCCCAGACGAAAATCGCATCGGCATGTTCGAAGTCATCAAAGGTCACGGTGCCTTTGCCGACGCCCACGCTTTGCGCCAAGGCCACGCCGCTGGCCTCGTGGCACATGTTCGAGCAATCCGGGAAGTTGTTGGTGCCGTAGGCGCGCACGAACAGCTGATACAGATACGCCGCCTCGTTGCTGGCCCGGCCCGAGGTGTAGAACTCGGCCATATCCGGGCTTGGCAGTGCGTTGAGGTGCTGGCCGATCAGGTCGAAGGCTGCTTCCCAACTGACGGGTGTGTAGCGGTCGGTTTCGGCGTCGTAGCGCATCGGCTCGGTCAGGCGGCCCTGGTATTCGAGCCAGTAATCGCTCTGTTCCAGCAGCGCAGTGACGCTGTGTTTGGCGAAGAATGCAGCGTCTACACGACGTTTGGTGGCTTCCCAGTTGACCGCCTTGGCGCCGTTTTCGCAGAACTTGACCATGCCGCTTTCCGGCGAGTCGCCCCAGGCGCAGCCCGGGCAGTCAAAGCCGCCGTTCTGGTTGGTCTTGAGCATCATACGCAGGTTTTTCAGCGCGTTGTCGCTGGTCAACCACGCCTGTGCCACGCTGATCAGCGCGCCCCAGCCGCCCGCCGGGCCTTTGTAAGGCTTGTAGCGCGGGGTTGGGGTTTGGTCGGCTTGATGATGATTGCTCACGGCTGGTTCTCCATCGCAGGGCTGTAGACCCGCGGCGCACTTTTCTGCGGCAGGTGGATGAGATTGAGGTTGTGCCGGCGGGCCCATTGCAGGGCCAGGCCGGTGGGCGACGACAGGCTGACGAGGGTCTGGATGCCTGCGCGCAAAACTTTCTGGATCAATTCGAGGCTGCAACGACTAGTGACAATCGCCAGGCCGCCATCGGTCGGGATCTTTTGGCGGATCAACGCACCGATCAATTTATCGAGCGCGTTGTGCCGGCCAATGTCTTCGCGGCCCATCAACAGTTCGCCTTGGCTGTTCATGAACACCGCCGCATGCACCGCGCCGCTGTATTGGCCCAGAGGCTGAAAGGCGCTGATGCGCTGGCGCAGACCATCAAGCCATTCGGCGGGTGGCAGTGGTGCGCCGGGCAGTACCTTAAGGTCCGGCAAGGCTTGTTCCACCGCTTCTACACCGCACAAACCACAACCGCTGGTGCCCGCCAACTGGCGACGTTGCTGCTTGAGATTCCAGAACGCGCGGCTGGAAATCTGCACCTGAGCGTACTGGGTCGAGCCTGAACCGCTGAGTTTGAGATCATAGATGTCGCTAACGTCGGCGATAATGCCGCTGCCGATGCTGAAGCCGACGATAAAGTCTTCCAGGTCTGTCGGCGTGACCAACATGACTGCCTGGCTGATGTCGTTATAGGCGATCGCCAACGCCACTTCTTCCGCCAACGCAGTGCTGGCGACCTCTGTGTGTTCGAGATTGCAGTATTGGTAGCTCTGGCTGGCGGCGGGCGCGGGCGTTTCAGAGGCGGGCGCCGCGCAGACTGGGCGCTTGGCGTTCATGGGGCAGTACCACCGGCGGATTGGTCAGTGTTTAGACTAGGCGCGACAAAGCGTCGCGTCTAATTGCCAGTACTGATCTACCGATAGATGACGTCGATCAAGACGCGTTTTGCGATTTCTGAAACAGCGCGAAACATGCCTCTGCGAGCGCGGAGCGCGGTGCGCTGCGACGCATGATCAGCCCCAGGCGCGCAAGGGTGTGGGCATCCTCGATAGGTTGCAGGCGCAGGTGCTCGGTGAGCGCATCCAGGCCACCGTCCAGGGGCATGACCGCGCAACACAGCCCGCCGTGTACCGCCTGTAGCAACTGATGGACGGCATCGGTTTGCAGCAGCGGTTGGGGATTGAGTCCACGGCTGTGGAAGTTGTGGTCGATGGACTGGCGAAAATGCATGCCACTGGTGAGCATGCCCAGGGGCAGTTCGGTCAGGGCCTCCCAGCTCAACGGCTTGTCGCCAAAGCTGAAAAACCGCTGGTCGTAGAGCAGGCCCATGCGCGTTTCGCCCAAGGCCAGTGAGTCAAAGCGTTCATTATCCAAACGCTCAAGATAGGAGACGCCCAGGTCCAGTCGATTACTCGCAAGTTGTTCAAGGATCTGTTCGGAGCTCAAGGCCGAGAGCTCGAAGCGCAGGCTCGGGTGTTCTTTATGCAGTTGTTGCATCAACGCCAACGGATCAAAGCTCGACAGCGGCACCACGCCCAAACGCAACGTACCCACCAGGTTGCCGCGACAGGCAGCAGCTTCAGCCTGCAAGCCGTCATACGCCGCCAGCACTGTTCGGGCCCACGCCAGCACCCGTTCACCGGGTGCGGTGAAGCCTTCGAAGCGCTGGCCGCGATTGACCAGGGGCAAGTCCAACTCTTCTTCGAGGCTGCGCAGGCGCATCGACAGGGTGGGCTGGGTAATGTGGCAACGAGCCGCTGCCTGGCCGAAGTGCCGGGTTTCGTCGAGGGCGATCAGGAATTTCAGCTGTTTGATGTCCATCTTCGCTCCAGGGCTTATTCCAATGGCGGGGGGATTCTAGCGCGTTTGGGTCTTTGGCCGGGCTGGAACCCAAATCTGTAGGACTGGTCTAGTCTTTGGCATCTGGAAATCAACTACCAAGGAGCGCGTACGATGAGTCTTTTTAGCTTTGTTAAGGAAGCAGGCGAGAAGTTGGCCAAGCTGTTGACCCCGGGCAACGCCAACGCAAGCGATGATCTGAAAAAGCACATTGAAGAAGTCGGGCTGGGTAATCCCGATGTTCACGCGACTGTGGAGGGTGACAAGGTCACGCTTACTGGAACCGTTGCCAGTCAGGAAGAGAAAGAAAAAATCATTCTGGCGGCGGGCAATATTGCCGGTGTGGCCAGCGTGGATGACCAGATCACCGTATCCGGCCCGGCAGTTGCCGCAGCCCGTTTCGTCGTGGTGAAAAAGGGCGACACCCTTAGCGCAATATCCCTGGCGGTCTACGGCAACGCCAATCAGTACAACAAAATCTTCGAAGCTAACAAACCGCAGTTGTCGAACCCGGACAAGATTTACCCAGGGCAGACGCTGCGTATTCCTGAGTAATACACGGGCGAAAATATGGGAGGGGGCTTGCCCCCTGATAACGGAGTGTCAGTCAAAGCTTCCTTGACTGACACACTGCTATCGGGGGCAAGCCCCCTCCCACATTTGGTCAGAGCCCGACAATGAGATCGCGGTAGTCACCGACTGCTGCAAACTCGCCCGTGTCCTTCGGCCCTTTTTTGCTGTCCGGCTCTTTCACCGCCAGCAAATGGCCCACGCCAAACGTCTGGGCGCTGCGCAGGATCGGCAAGGTGTCGTCGATAAACAGGCTGCGCGAGGGATCAAACTGAATGTCGGCCTGCAAGGCATCCCAGAACTGCGGATCTTCCTTTGCGAAACCGTAGTCGTGGGAGCTGATCAATCGCTCGAAATACGGCGCCAGTTCAATGCGTTCCAACTTCAACGACAGCGAATCACGATGGGCGTTGGTGATCAGAATCACGCGCTTGCCGGCCTGTTTGATCGCTGTGAGAAAGGTATCCGCATCCGGGCGCAGGGCAATCAGGTGAGCGGTTTCCAGCTTGAGTTCACGCACTGGGATCTTCAGTTCTGTGCTCCAAAAATCCAGGCAATACCATTGCAACTGTCCGGCGTTACGCTCGAACAGAGGCTGCAACTCCATCTCGGCCATGGCCCGGCTCACCCCGTGCAGCTCGGCGTAGCGCTGGGGCAGGTGCTCCATCCAGAAGTGGTTGTCGTAATGCAGGTCGAGCAGGGTGCCGTCCATGTCCAGCAGGACAGTGTCGATGGCGTGCCAGGGCAAAGAGGGCATGGTGCGGTCTCATGTAAGTAAAGATATCCGACACAGACAATCGGAAAAGCCACGGTATAGTAACCCGATCACGCCAAGGAGCCGCTCATGCGCCAGAAACCCACCGTCCTCGCCCGCGAAATAGTCGCCAGTAGCCGTTTGTTCCGCGTGGAGGAAGTGCAGTTGCGCTTTTCCAATGGCGTTGAACGGACCTACGAGCGCCTGGTGGGGCGTGGTGCCGGCTATGGCGCGGTGATGATCGTGGCGATGATCGATGAAGAGCATGCCTTGCTGGTCGAAGAGTACTGCGGCGGTATCGACGAATATGAGTTGTCCTTGCCCAAAGGCCTGATCGAACCGGGTGAAGACGTACTGGCTGCCGCCGATCGTGAGCTCAAGGAAGAAGCCGGTTACGGCGCGCGACAGTTGGAACACATTACCGAGCTGTCGCTGTCGCCCGGTTATATGAGCCAGAAAATCCAAGTGGTATTGGCCACTGACCTGTATGAAGAAAGCCTTGAAGGCGATGAGCCCGAGCCGATGCGTGTGGATCGGGTCAATCTGCGCGAGCTGTCACAGTTAGCGCAAAACGAGCAATTCAGTGAGGGTCGCGCTTTGGCGGCGTTGTACCTGGTACGAGATCTGTTGATCCAGCGTGGAGCGTTTACCGCATGAGCGAACTGTTTTTAGGCCACCCGTTTATCGCCCCTGTAATCGAGCTGGCTCGCCAGGCGGGTGAAGTCATCCTGCCGTACTGGCGCGCCGATGTGGCGGTGACTTCAAAGGCCGACGATTCGCCGGTGACGGCAGCAGACCTGGCCGCCCACCACCTGATTCTCGCTGGCCTCACCGCGCTGGACCCGAGCATCCCCGTGCTGTCCGAAGAAGACGCTGATATCGACCAGAGCGTGCGCGCAGGCTGGACACGTTGGTGGTTGGTGGACCCGCTGGACGGCACCAAGGAATTCATCGCCGGCAGTGAAGAGTTCACCGTCAATATCGCCCTGATTGAACACGGCCGCGTTGTGTTCGGTGTGGTGTCGATGCCCACCAGTGGCCGTTGCTACTTTGGCGGCGCAGGTTTAGGCGCGTGGCGATCCGATGTGAACGAAGCGCCCAGGCAGATCCAGGTGCGCAAGGCACCGGCGGCGGGTGAGGCATTCACGGTGGTTGCCAGCCGTCGGCATACCAGCCCCGAGCAGGAGCGTTTGCTGGACGGGTTGAGCGCAGGCGTGGGTGAGTTGAAGTTGGCGAATATCGGCAGCTCGTTGAAGTTCTGCCTGTTGGCCGAGGGCAGCGCCGACTGCTATCCACGCCTGGCGCCGACTTCGCAATGGGATACGGCTGCTGCACAAGGCGTGCTCGAAGGTGCGGGGGGCGAGGTGCTGGAGTTGAGTGGTGAGCCGTTCAGCTACCCGGCGCGGGAATCGTTGTTGAACCCGTTTTTTCTGGCGTTGCCGGCGAAGGCTGCGTGGCGTGAGCGGTTGCTGACCTTGGCAAGATCTTAAAACCACCGCAGATCAAAATGTGGGAGGGGGCTTGCCCCCGATAGCGGTGTATCAGTCAATACAGCAGTGACTGAACTACCGCCATCGGGAGCAAGCCCCTCCCACATTTGTTTTGTGTATTGGCTTCTAGCGGTGCAGGACGTATTGGCCAGTGAAGGCTACCGCTCTTTCGTCACTGCCCTCATTCACGATCCACGTGTCCAACGCCAACCGTGCCCGGCCATAGCGCTTGTAGGTCGCGATAAAGCGCTTCCATACCTTTTCCTCCGGCGCCGCGCATATTGCGGTCGCGTCTTGCGTCACCGGCAGCGGATAACTGATCTGCCCTTCCTGAATCACGATATGCCCGTCTTCAATCCCTTCCTCACGCAGTTGCAGGTGCAGCCAGCCCCAACCCGCCAGCACCGCGCCGCAGTAGAGGCTGCCGCCGAACATGGTGCTCTTGTGGTTGATATTGGCCTGCAGGGGCAGGTGCAGCCGCAGTTGCCTGTCTTGCCAGTCGAGCACCTTGAGGCCCATTTCCCGGGTCAGGGGGATGTCGTGGTGCAGGACGGATTCCAGGTAACGGCTGTCGCGGCTCATGGGGACCTCTTGGTGGGTGGGCAGGGTCATTCGTCGTCGGCGCTTTGGTTGGCGAAGTTCAGGCCATGCTTGCGCAGTTTGTCGTGCAAGGTCTTGCGCGGTACTCCGAGGGCTTCGGCGAGGCTGCGCATGGAGCTGTGGGGACGGGTCAGTTCGGCAGCGATCAGGCTTTTCTCGAACTGCTCGACTTGCTCGCTCAAGCCACCCGGTGTGGAGGTCAGTACGCTGCTGGCGGGGTTGTCCGGCGTGCTGTCCAGTGCCAGTTCCAGGCCCAGTGCAAAGCGCTCGGCGGCGTTCTGCAATTCCCGCACATTGCCCGGCCAGCTGTGACGCAACAACAAGGCCCGCTGGCCCGGCTGCAGCTCATGCAACGTCAGGCCATGGCGGCTGCTGGCTTCGTCGGCGAAGTGCTGGAAGAGCATCAATGCATCTTCACCGCGCTCGCGCAGCGGCGGAATGCGTAGCGGCGCGACGTTGAGACGGTAATACAAGTCGGCGCGGAAACGGCCCTGGTCGGCGGCCTGGCGCAGGTCCTCCTTGGTGGCGGCGATAATGCGGATATCCAGCGGGATCAGTTGATTGCCGCCCAGGCGTTCCACCACGCGCTCCTGCAACAGGCGCAACAGTTTGACCTGCACATCCAGGCTCATGCTTTCGATTTCGTCGAGGAACAAGGTGCCGCCGTTGGCAAACTCGAACTTGCCGATGCGGCGTTTCTGCGCCCCGGTAAAGGCGCCGGGCTCATGACCGAACAGCTCGCTTTCGACCACCGACTCGGCGAGGGCACCTGCGTTGATCGCGACGAACGGGCCGCTGCGTCGGTTCGACAGGTCATGCAGTGCACGGGCCACGACTTCTTTGCCGGCGCCGGTTTCACCGAGGATCAGCACGTCGGCCTTGGTCGCCGCCAACGCGCCGATCTGCTCGCGCAGTCGCAGCATTTGCGGTGAGTGCCCAACGAGTCGCGTGCTCAGTTGCTGGCGGTCGCTGAGGGCCAGACGCAGGCTGCGGTTATCCAGCACCAATCGGCGCAGGGCCAGGGCGCGGCGTACGCTGTCGAGCAGCGAGTCGCTGGCGAAGGGTTTTTCGAGGAAGTCATAGGCGCCGGCGCGCATGGCTTGCACCGCCAGCGGCACGTCGCCGTGGCCGGTGATCAGCAGCACCGGCAGGTCTGGATCCTGGCCGTGCAGTTCGGCCAGCAGCTCCAGGCCGTCCATGCCGGGCATGCGGATGTCGCTGACCACTACGCCCGGCCAATCCCGTGACAGGCGCGCGGTGAGGCCGGTGGCTTCGCCCAGGGTCAGGACTTTCAGCCCGGCCAGGTCCAGGGTCTGGCACAGGGCCTGACGCAGGTGTGGATCGTCGTCGATCAACACCACCTGAATCTGGTTATCGATACTCATACACTGCGGTCCTCGGACGGTTGCAGACTGACGCCCGGCGAGCCGGCACGCAATTTCAGGGTTAACAGCGCGCCACCTTCCTTGTGGTTAGCGAACGACAGTTCGCCGCCAAAGGCACGCATCAAGGTGTCACAGATCGCCAGGCCCAATCCCAGGCCTTGGGTGCGGGTCTTGGTGGTGTAGAACGGTTCGCTGGCGCGGCCCAACGCTTCCATGCAAAACCCAGGGCCATTGTCACGAATGTACAGGTTGACGCCTTGGGCGGTGGTTTCGGCACTCAGCCACAGTTTACGCGGCGGGCCTTTTTCGGTGAGGGCGTCCAGGGCGTTGGCCAGCAGGTTGCCCAGCACTTGGCGCAGCCGTGTTTCGCCGGCCTGTACCCACAGGGTCGCTTCCGGCAAATCGCGGATCAGCTCCACCTCCATTGACCGCCGACGTTTGGCCAGCAGCGCCAGCGCGTCGTCCAGCGCCGGTTGCAGGGCCACGCTCTCCGGCGCATGCCGGTCGCGCCGGGCGAAGGCGCGCAGGTGGGCGATGATCGAAGCCATGCGTCCGGTAAGTTCGCTGATCAACTTAAGGTTGCCCCGCGCATCGGCGGTGCGTTCATGGTCCAGCAGGATCTCGGCGTTTTCCGCGTAGCTGCGAATTGCGGCCAGGGGCTGATTGAGTTCGTGGCTGATACTCGCCGACATGGTGCCCAGCGCCGAGAGCTTGCCCGCTTGCACCAAATCATCCTGGGCGCGCACCAGTTCCTGCTGGGCATGTTCGCGTTCCAGTACTTCTTGTTTGAGGCGGCGGTTCAAGCCTTCCAGGTCGCTGGTCCGCTCGATCACACGGGCTTCCAGTTCGCGACGCGCCTTGGCTTCAAAAGCGATGCGCTCCAGGTAATGGCGGCGTCGTTGCATCATCAAACCGAGCAGCAACATCAGCACCAGAAGCGTGGCCCCACCCACGGCGACCACCGTTCGCACCGGGCGGCTGATCAATGATTGGGGCGCGAGGATTTCGACGTTCCAGCCGGTCTCGGCGATGGCAGTGGATTGGCGCAACCATGCGGTGTTGCTCAGGCTCAGCGGCTGTGGATCACGGGTCGGGTAGGGCTGGATTGCAGTGATCGCCTGTCGTTCTTCAGCGGTCAGCGGCCGAGTGGCGCGGAAACGCCATTGCGGGCGTGAGGTGAGGATCACCACGCCGTTGTGGTCGGTCACCAGCAGTTGTTCAGGCGTGTTGCCCCACAGGCTTTCGGTATGGTCCAGGTCGACCTTGACCACCAGCACGCCGATGATCTTGTCGCCCTCGCGCACGGCGGCGGCGAAGAAATAACCGCGTTTGGCCGACGTAGTACCCAGGCCGAAAAACCGCCCGAGGCGCCCGGCCATGGCTTCGCTGAAGTACGGGCGGAACGAGAAATTGCGCCCGACAAAGCTGTCCTGTTTATCCCAGTTCGAGGCGGCGAGGGTCTTGCCGGTGGTGTCCATCAGGTACATCACTTCAACCCCGGCCTGGGCGGCGACGTCCTTGAGCAGCAGGTTGGCGTTGATCTGATGGGAGCTTACATTCGGCGCATCCAGCACGGTGCGCAGCGCGGGCAAGTCGCCGAGGATCTGCGGCAGCACTTCATAGCGGTGCAGGGTGCCCAACAGGTTGGCGACGTAGAGGTCGAGGGTCTGGCGATTCTGCCCGGCCAGTTCGCTGCGGTAATAGCGCTCGGCCAAGTGCTCCAGCGGCCACAGCAGCGGTGCCAGGCACAATGCCAGCAGGGCGAGGCTGCGCCAGCGGGGTCTTCGCGGAAGGGATGGAGTCATGGGAGTCGTGCGCCTATGGGGACAGGCGCATTATGCCTAGTGCTGCTGTGCAAGACACTCGCGCAATGCGTCTTGCCAGTGTGGCTGGCTGACGTGCCACTGTTGCTGCAAGCGGCTGCAATCGAGGCGTGAGTTCAAGGGGCGCTTGGCGGGCGTCGGGTAGGCGCTGGATGGGATCGCCTCCAGTTCGGCACAGGCTTTGCCATCGGCGTGCAGGTGCTCGCCAATCGCCTGAGCGAAGCCGAACCACGATGTTTCACCTTGGGCGGTGAGGTGATAAATACCCCATTCTCCCGCCTCGCCGGCCAGCCAGCGCTCGATCAGTGCGCGGGTGCTGCCGGCAATGGTCCCGGCCCATGTTGGCGCGCCGATCTGGTCAGCCACGATGCGCATCTGCGGTTTCTCTTGCAGCAGGCGTTGCATGGTCAGCAGGAAATTCTTGCCCTGGTTGGAGTAGACCCAACTGGTACGCAGGATCAGGTATTGACCGCCCGCCGCCGCAATGGCCTGCTCGCCCGCCAGCTTACTCTGGCCGTAGACGCTCAACGGGTTCGGCGTGTCGGCTTCGGTGTAGGGCGCAGGCTTGCTGCCGTCGAACACATAGTCGGTGGAGTAGTGAATCAGTGGAATCCCCAGGGCCTTGGCTTCCTGCGCAAGGATGCCGGGGGCGATGGCGTTGATGGCGAATGCGGCGTCTGGTTCGCTTTCGGCTTGGTCGACTGCGGTGTGGGCGGCGGCGTTGATGATCAGGTCGGGGCGATGGGCGCGGATCTGCTCGCGGATCTGGTCCGGTTTGGCCAGGTCGAGCTGGTTGCTGCCGATCACTATCAATTCGCCCAGCCCCTGAAGGTGCGCTTGCAGTGCCTGGGAGACTTGGCCATGTTGGCCGGTAATCAGGATCTTCATGGGAACAGATCGGCGTCCATCAGCAGTTTGCCCGCCTGGTCCTTGGCGGACAGTTGCGGCGGCTCGTTCAGCTCCCAGTCGATAGCCAGCGTCGGGTCATTCCACAGGATGCTGCGCTCGGCGCTCGGCTGGTAGTAGTCGGTGGTCTTGTACAGGAACTCGGCGTAGTCGCTCAGCACCACAAACCCATGGGCAAACCCTTCCGGTACCCACAACTGGCGACGGTTCTGTGCCGACAGACGTACGCCCACCCATTGGCCGAAGTTCGGCGAACTGCGGCGAATGTCCACGGCGACATCGAGCACTTCGCCAGCGGTGACACGCACGAGTTTGCCTTGGGTGTGCTCCAGTTGGTAATGCAGGCCTCGCAGCACATTTTTTTGCGAGCGCGAGTGGTTGTCCTGGACGAACTCGCGCCTGAGCCCGGTAGCCTCTGCAAAGGCTCGGGCGTTGAAGCTTTCGTAGAAAAAGCCGCGTTCGTCACCGAATACTTTTGGTTCGAGGATCAATACACCGGGAAGTGAGGTGTCGATGATATTCACTGGTTGTCTCCCGCCAGGGAATACAGGTACTGACCATAACCGGTCTTGCCGAAGTATTTGGCGCGCTCCAACAAATGGTCGCGGTCGATCCAGCCGTTGCCGTAGGCGATTTCTTCAAGGCACGCCACTTTGAGACCTTGGCGACGCTCGATGGTCTGCACGTACTGCGACGCGTCCAGCAAACTGTCGTGGGTGCCGGTATCCAGCCAGGCGAAACCTCGACCGAAGCGCTCCACCTGCAAGTCGCCGCGCTTGAGATAAGCGTTGTTGACGTCGGTGATTTCCAGTTCGCCACGGGCGGAGGGTTTGACCGCCTTGGCGATGCTGACCACGTCGTTGTCGTAAAAATACAGGCCGGTGACGGCATAGCTGGATTTCGGTACAGCGGGTTTTTCTTCGATGGACAGGGCGCGGCCTTCGCTGTCGAAGTCGATCACACCGAAGCGCTCCGGGTCTTTAACCCAATAGCCAAACACCGTGGCACCTTTGCCGCGATTGACCGCCGCATGCAACTGCTCGCTGAAACGCTGGCCGTGGAAAATGTTGTCGCCCAGGATCAGGCACACGGGGTTGTTGCCGATGAACTGCTCGCCAATTAGGAAGGCTTGCGCCAGCCCGTCCGGCTTCGGTTGTTCGGCGTAGCTGAACGTCACGCCAAACTGGCTACCGTCACCCAGCAGGTTGCGGTATTGCGGTAAGTCCGCCGGCGTGGAAATCACCAGAATTTCTTTGATGCCTGCCAGCATCAGTACCGAGATCGGGTAGTAAATCATCGGCTTGTCGTAGACCGGCAGCAGTTGTTTGGAGACACCCAGGGTGATGGGGTGCAAGCGTGTGCCGGAGCCACCGGCCAATACGATTCCTTTCATGCAATCAGATCCCTCGTGTCGGTATTGCCCAATCGTTCACCTTGATAACTCCCATCCTGAACCCTGCGGCACCATTCCAGGTTATCGAGGTACCACTGCACGGTTTTGCGCAGCCCGGTTTCAAAGGTTTCTTCGGGTACCCAGCCCAGTTCGCGTTCGATTTTGCTGGCGTCGATCGCGTAGCGTTGGTCGTGGCCGGGACGGTCTTTCACGAACGTGATCAGGTCGGCGTATTTCTCCACACCGTGCGGAGGGTGGGGTGCCAATTCCTCCAGCAGGCTGCAGATGCTGCGCACAACATCGATGTTCTTCTGCTCGTTGTGGCCGCCGATGTTGTAGGTCTCGCCGACTACGCCGTGCGTCACGACGGTGAGCAACGCTCGGGCGTGGTCCTCGACAAACAGCCAGTCGCGCACTTGCAAGCCATCACCATAGACCGGCAAAGGCTTGCCCGCGAGAGCGTTGAGGATCACCAGCGGAATCAACTTTTCAGGAAAGTGGAAGGGGCCGTAGTTGTTGGAGCAATTGGTCAGCAACACGGGCAGGCCGTAGGTGCGTTGCCAGGCGCGGACCAAGTGGTCGGACGCGGCTTTGCTGGCAGAGTAGGGCGAGCTGGGCGCGTAGGGCGTGGTTTCGGTGAACAGATCGTCCACGCCGTGTAGGTCGCCGTAGACCTCGTCGGTAGAAATATGGTGGAAGCGAAACGTGCTCTTGTCTGGCCCGGAAAGGGTTTGCCAGTAGCCGCGGGCGGCTTCCAGCAGGCTGTAGGTGCCGACGATATTGGTCTGGATAAAATCCGACGGGCCGTCAATCGAACGATCGACGTGGGATTCGGCGGCCAGATGCATGATCGCTTGAGGCTCGAAGCGCGCGAGCACTGCGCTGACGGTGGCTTGGTCGATGATATCGGCCTGTACGAACTCATAGCGGCTATTGGCCGCGATACTGGTCAGCGATTCCAGATTGCCGGCGTAGGTGAGTTTGTCCAGGTTGAGCACTTCGTGCTCGGTGTGCTGAATCAGATGACGTATCAAAGCAGAACCGATAAAACCGGCGCCACCGGTAATGAGAATGCGCATGACTGGGGCCCTTTTCCTTAGGCGGACGTTTAGCGAATGGAGCATAGCTTGTGTTGTGGCGCTGGTCAGGACCGTGTGCATGTGGGGGTTGCGCAAGCCCCCTGAACAATGGCGATATACACGTCTAAAAAACGGCCTTTCTGGCACGTTGCAGTCATTGGGCAGCCAGCAAGACCTCAATTACAAAGTCGACAGCTCCCGCGGCCGGTTTGTTCTGAAAATCTGCCGGGGCGACTACGCCGCTGTGGAGTTGCAGGCCCAGCTCGCAGCCCTCAACACACTGCAGGGCGTTCGCGTACCCAAGGTCATCAAGGCGCTGAGCAGGTTTACGGGTTGGTTCGCGCTCAGGGCGGCGTCTGCATCGCCGATGAAGTGCAGGTGGGCTATGGCCGCATGGGGCATTTTTTCTGGGGCTTTGAAGAGCAGGGCGTTGTACCTGACATCATCACCATGGCCAAGGGCATGGGCAACGGCCAGCCGTTGGGTGCAGTGATTACCCGGCGGGAAATCGCCGAGGCACTGGAGGCTGGAGGGTATTTCTTCTCGTCGTCGGGGGCAGCCCGGTGAGTTGCCGCATCGGCATGGCGGTGCTGGACGTGATGGAGGAAGAAAAACTGTGGGAAAACGCCAAAGTTGTCGGAGGGCATTTCAAGGCGCGGTTGGAAGCACTGATTGATCGCCATCCCTTGGTGGGCGCGGTTCACAGTTCCGGTTTTTATCTTGGCCTGGAGTTGGTTCGCGATCGACAAACCCTGGAACCGGCGACCGAAGAGACCACGTTGCTATGTGACCGCCTGCGCGCGTTGGGGATTTTCATGCAACCTACTGGTGACTACCTGAACATCCTCAAGATCAAGCCGCCGATGGTTACGTCTAAACGCAGCGTGGATTTTTTTGTCGACATGTTGTCGAAGGTACTCGATGAGCAACTGTAATTAATCGATTGTTATCGGCTATTACCTGTCATATTTATCGATCATGCTTTTTGATCGCTTTTAAAGCCGATTTTTATCCGTTATAAAGTCGGCCTTTTCCCCCATTCGGAGTCCTGATCGCCATGACCACCCTGCACAGCACCCCCCGCGCCGATGGCTTCCATATGCCCGCCGAATGGGCACCACAGACGCAAACCTGGATGGTCTGGCCCGAGCGCCCGGACAACTGGCGTCTGGGGGGTAAACCGGCGCAGGCGGCTCATGTGGCAGTGGCCAAGGCCATCGCGCGTTTTGAGCCGGTGACCGTGGCGGTTTCTGCCGGCCAGTACGAAAACGCCCGCGCTCGTTTGGACGTGCCGAATATTCGTGTGGTGGAAATGTCCAGCGATGACGCCTGGGTACGCGACACTGGCCCGACGTTCGTGATCAACAACAGCGGCGAAGTGCGCGGCGTGAACTGGGATTTCAACGCCTGGGGTGGTTTTGATGGCGGCCTCTACTCGCCGTGGAATCGCGACTCGCAGGTGGGTGGCAAGATCCTCGAAATCGAGCGAGCACCGCGTTATCGCACCGAAGGTTTTGTGCTGGAAGGCGGTTCGATCCATGTCGATGGCGAAGGCACCCTGATCACTACTGAAGAATGCCTGCTCAACCGCAATCGCAACCCGCACCTTGACCGTGCCGAGATCGAAGCGGTGCTCAGCGCCAACTTGGCTGTGGATAAGATCATCTGGCTGCCGGACGGTCTGTTCAACGACGAAACCGACGGCCATGTGGATAACTTCTGCTGCTACGTGCGCCCAGGTGAAGTGTTGTTGGCGTGGACCGACGATGCGCAAGACCCGAACTACGCCCGCTGCCACGCGGCGATGGACGTGCTGCAAAGCAGCACCGACGCTCAGGGCCGCCCATTCACAGTGCACAAAATGCCGATCCCAGGGCCGTTGTATGCCACTGAAGAAGAATGCGCAGGTGTTGACCCGGTGGACGGCACCCAGGAACGTAATCCGACCGTGCGGTTAGCCGGTTCCTACGTCAACTTCCTGATCGTCAACGGCGGCATCATCGCGCCAAGCTTCGACGACCCGCTGGACAACGAAGCCAAGGCCATCCTGCAGAACCTGTTCCCGCAACACGAAGTGGTGATGGTGCCGGGCCGTGAACTGTTACTGGGTGGCGGTAATATCCACTGTCTGACCCAGCAGCAGCCCGCCCCGCACAAAAACTGAGTGCAGTTGTAACAGCGCCTTTCCGGCGGCCGGGTGCTACTCGGTTTCAGCGTCTGCAGCAAGCCCGCGGCCCAGTAAGGCCGCGGGCTTTTTTGTGCCCATAAGCCCGTAAGCACGCGACATTGGCATAGCTCTTGTATCGGTGTTGCCTCAGTGGCCCAAGGTGATAACTGCACAGTTCTGTCATAAACCTTGAGTAAGTTAGCCGCTCAAGCAGTAGGAGAGAGCGCTGAAATGAACGCCGATATCAACCCGATCTACACGCGCACCTTCCACCCTTTACGGGTTAACAACGATACGATCCATGCGCTGGGGCACTGGTTGAAGGAACACGGCGCGCGGCAGGTCCGGCGGCAATCGGATCTGCGCAGCGTGATGAGTGAACGCTACCCGGTAGGGTTGTTCAGTGATGATGAAGTGCACGCGTTGTGTGACCTGCTCAAAAACTGAACAACACGGCCATCAAAGGTTTGAGCGAGCCAGCTGCGGCGAGGGGGCTCGCCTGCGTTGTGCGGCGAAGCAGCCCCTCCCACACTTAAATTAAAAGCTGTAAGTCCCCGTCACCACTAGGTTACGCGGCTCCCCCGGCTGAATCTGCGCCACACTGGTTGCTGATTCGTAGTAAGTCTTGTCGGTAATGTTGTTCAGCGCCGCCCGCACGTCCCATTCTTTATGGCGGAACCCGACCAGCGCATCCCAACTGCCATAACCCGGTAGGACCACGGTGTTGAGACTGTCGGCATAACGGTCGCCCACCAGCGTCAGGCCGGTTTCTGCGTACCAGCCCATTTCCGGTTTCCAGGTGATAAACAGACTGGCATTGCGCTTGGCGACGTCGCTGACGCGCTTGCCTTCAAAGCCATTGTTGTCCTTCTCGACCTTGGCATCCTGCACGCCAACACCGCCGCGTACATACCAATTGCCGACGATCTTGCCGGTGGCCGTCAGCTCCACGCCACGCGAACGCTGAAGGCCGCTGAGCAGGATGATGGTGCGGTCAAGCGGGTCGTTGGTGCGGCGGTTGTAGAGTTCCAGTTCGTACACCGCCAGAGTGGTGCTCAGGCGGTCGTCGAGCCAGTCACTCTTCACGCCGATTTCTTTCTGCTTGGTCAGCTCGGGGCTCAGGTCGTTGACGCTGCCGGCGGCGTTCGGGGTGATGCCGATCAAACCACCCCCTGCCGGTGAGAACGTCTTGCTCCACGAGGCATAGAACGAGTGGTTTTCCAGAGGCGTCCACACCAGGCCGAAACGTGGGCTGGCCTTGCGGCTGTCGACCCCCTCCTGAACATTGAGCAGCTTGTTTTTGGTGCTCACTTCAAACACGTCGTAACGCACGCCGGCCAGCACTTGCCATTGATCATTCAGCCGCAGTTGGTCCTGGACGTAAATGGCGCGGCTTTCGACTTCGGTGTGGTTGTTGCTCGACACGCTCATCCGCCCGGTATGGCTCAAATGACGATTCGGCTGGTTGAGGTCAATGGCCGGCACGGTCAGGCCACCACTGTATAGCTTTGGATCGCGACGTTGGCTGCCCAGCTCAAGGCCAGTGAGCAGGCGGTGTTCCAGGCCATAGGTACTGAAACTGCCTTCGAGCTCGACGTTGTTGAAAATGTTGAGGGTGGTCAGGTCCTGTTGCCAGCGTTGGCGCGTCACGCGGTTGTTCGCAGGGTTGTAGCCGGTTTGGTAGGTATTGTCGAAATCGCTGTCGAGCTTGAACACGCCCAGCGTCTGGCGCAGTTGCCAGTTGTCGTTGAGCTCGTAGGTGAGCTTGGAGCGCAGGGACTGGGTTTTGTCGTCGATGTAATCGCGGCTGTCGCCGTAGGTGGTGCTGCGGCTCACATCCGCTGGGCGCCCGTTGACGCCGGGCACGCCGCGATCAGGCGTGCGGTTGTAGCGGCTGTATTCGTATTGCACCAGCCAGTTCAGGTCAGGCGTGAGTTGCCAGCTCATGGACGGTGCAAACAGTTGGCGGCTGCCGCTGACGTCGTCGCGAAAGCTGTTGTTGTCCTGGTTACCCATGTTCAGGCGCAGGCTGATGTTATCGGTGGGGTCAGTGCTCAGGTCGGCATACAGGCTGCGCAAATCGTTGCTGCCGCCTTGCGCCTCGATGCTCGATTTGTGCCCGGCCGTTGGCAACTTGCTCACGCGGTTGACGATCCCTCCCTGACCGCCTCGCCCGTAAAGCACTGCTGCCGGGCCTTTGAGCACTTCGATGCGCTCGATGTTATGCAGGTCGCGCACGTACTGGCTGTCGTCGCGAATGCCGTCCAGGTAGAAGTCATTGCTCGCGTCAAAACCACGGATGCGCACACTGTCGAAACGTGTATCGGCGCCGCTGCTCACGTTGGGGATGCCGCTCAACGCCTGGCCCAGGTCGTTGGTGCCGTAGGACCGCAGGTTCTCAGTCTTCACCGAATCAATAGCCTGAGGCACATAACGCACGGGAGTGGCAGTGCGTGTGGCGGTGCTGGTTTCCTTGATGCGCGGGTCATCTTCGTCAGCTTCGGCGCTGATCGAGGTCTCGGGCAAGGTGGTGGCCGCACAGGCAAAACCGGCAGACAGCAGAACAGAAAGCCCAAGAGTCATGGGTGTCAGGCGAGGGGCAGGCATTGGGAAAAGTATCCAAAATGTTTGGGAGGAGAAATCGCGCTAATGGTAATGCTTTGCATTTGCGCACGTTATCTATTACCAAACGTATCCACTTTGATATGTGTTACTGGATGTGTTTTTTTCTTGTATGCGACGAGAATTTTGTCGTTTTCAGACAGGCTATAGGCCTTTGCTTAGAATTATTTCGCCTAAATACAGACGATTCGCGAAATTGACACATAGTTCAACCCGCGACTAGGATTGCGCCCAACGCCTGTGGCTAACCGCCATGACTCATCTAATAAAAAAAGGCCCGCGGCATGTTCAGTCGTCCGCGGGCCTTCTTTTTTCCGGAAAAGTCGACACCAGAAAAGCGACATGGAGCCTGGTGTCACAGTGCGTACTCAACCAGAAATAAGGAATACAAGAAAATGTTGAAGCAACGGATGAGTCTGATCGCTCTGGGGATTTTGAGCGCATCGGCAGCAATGGCAAACGACCAGGAGCAATCCAAGGGTTTCGTTGAAGACAGCCACCTGAACATCGCAGCACGTAACGCTTACATCAGCCGTGACTACAAAAACGGCAAGCAAGACAAAGCCGAATGGGGCCAGGGCTTCATCGGCAAGTTTGAGTCCGGCTTCACCCAAGGCACCGTTGGTGTGGGTGTGGACGTGATCGGTCAGTACGCTATCCGTCTGGACGGTGGTAAAGGCCGCAGCGGCGCGGGCGGTATTAACTTCTTCAAGCAAGGTGACAGCGGCGCAGCAGCCGACGACCTGGCCAAGGGCGGCGCCGCGGTGAAGTTCCGCGTATCGAACACCGTGCTCAAGTACGGCGATCAAATGCCGGCCGTTCCTGTGCTGCAGTACGACAACTCTCGTCTGTTGTCGGAAACCTACACCGGTACCTCGATCGTTTCCAAAGAGATCGAAGGTCTGCAACTGGACGCAGGTCGCTTCACCAAGGAAGCCCAAAAAGGTGCTGAAGGCACCGACAGCGGTAACCTGAAGAACATCAGCTACCTGGGCGGCAGCTACAAGTTCACCGAAAGCCTGTCGGCTGCGCTGTACGCTTCCGACATGCAAGACGTGCTGAAGAAGCAATACGTCAACGTCAACTACGTGCTGGCCCTGCCAGAGAAACAGTCGCTGACCTTTGATTTCAACGGCTACAAAACCAAGCTGGACAGGAGCTTCGCCGAGCAACGCGGTAATGGCGACGCGCGCGACAACAAAATCTGGAGCCTGGGCGCTACATGGGCTGTTGGTGCGCACAGCTTCACCTTGGCCCATCAGCGCAGTACCGGCGATACCGGTTACCTGTATGGCGGCTACCGTGACAATACCGTGGACACCGGCATCGGCGACGGCGGCAACACCATCCTGCTGGCCAACTCCTACTGGTCCGACTTCAACGGCAAGGACGAGCGCTCCTGGCAAGCCGGCTACGGTCTGGACTTCAGCACCTTCGGCGTGCCTGGCCTGACCTACAACGTGGCCTACGTTCGCGGTACCAACATTGACGACGGCAGTGGCCGTGGCAATGGCACCGAGCGCGAGATCTTCAACCAGTTCAAATACGTCGTTCAGAGCGGCCCAGCCAAAGACCTGAGCCTGCGTGCTCGTGCCTCGTGGTTGCGCGTTTCCAGCAATGCCGACAAGTACAACGTAGGCGGTAACGAAATCCGTCTGTTCGCCGACTACCCGATCAACGTTTTCTAACTGATCGCACGTCGCGCCTGATTCCAGGCGATAAAAAACCCTGACTGGTTCGGGGTTTTTTTATGTGCGCGTATCAGTCCTGGCGGCTCTGCAAAATCGTGCGCGCCAACGCTGCATTCTTGTAGTCGAGCATCAAGGACAACCCTTCATAGGGCTCTATCTTTTTATTGTCGATACAGAGCTGTGCCATCAGCAGCAGCACTTGGCGTTTCTTTTTATTAATTCGCACACCGGGAACGCCGAACGCTGTCTTGCGCGTTGCAGGTAATGGCGCCTCGGGCGTCAATTGAAGCGTTATCCAAATGCCCTGGACGAATTGCAGCGAAATCTCTTCGATATGTTCGATGGGCAGCGGCTGCGCCAGGTTATTGAACACAAAATGTTCCGGCGTCAGGCGCAATGCGGTCTGCGGCGCACGCATGAATCGGCGGATCCCCAGCCACAGCAGGGCCAGCCCAATAACACCCAGGCAAGCGCCCGCGCCGACTGCCGACAGCGGCGTGCCTTTCAAACGCTCCGGGGCGAGCCAGACCCGGCTCAAGATAAACAGTGCAGCCAACACAAAGGGCAGGCCCGACAGCGCCATCAGTACCCCGCGCCACTGTCCTCCTTCATGCAATCTACGATCACCTTCGGTCGAAGCGGCCAGGGTTTCCAGCAGATGGGTATGCGCAGTGTTCTCTGACTCGGCCACTTCCATCACGTCGCCAGACAGCTGCGCGCGCAGGGCCTGTGGTGCGCTGAAGCAGGCATCTATCTGAGCATTCGCCGCGTCGCTATCCACCGCGCGGGTTGCGCTGCGCAGGGCATCGTCCAGCGAAACGTTCAGCGCCTGCAGGCGTTCGCCGTTGGAGGGATGGGAGTCGGTTGGGTGCGGTTGATGAATCGCCAAGGCTTCGGGCGGCAGTTGCAATTGGCACTCACGCAAGCTCGCGAGCACGGCGTCGGGCAGATCTGTCGCCGAGGCAGCGTCACACAGTGCCAGCAGTGAGTCCTCTATGTGCGGTTGCAACACCGACACCCGCAACAGCGCCGACGCCGCAGCTGTGCTGCCAACCAGTCGCGCACCGGCCGCATCCGCCAGCAATTCGCGCTCACGGCTCCAGTGGTTAACCGCGTCATCAAAGCGCTGCATGAAAAACACACCGAACATGAACGACGGCCGCATCAGCCATCCCTGGATAACATCGCTGGCCAGCATCGTGTTCAACAGCGCTTCCAGGCTGCGATTAACCCCGTCGTAGATCGGCAAAAAACGCAGGCTGTATTCCGTGTCTTTCCCAGCAAAGTGCGCCAGCTCATGGCCGATCACCGCGCCGACTTCCTCGCGACTCAACAGGCCCAGGAACAACAGCGGCACATGCAAGGTGCGCCCCTGCAGCGAAGTGTTCGCCGGTTGCACAGTGGCCTCGCTGGACGTCACGTAAAAGCCCTGAGCCAGGCTCACCACAATATGGTCCGGCGGCAGCGCGCCGAGTTTGCCCGCCACTTCGTTCACATGGCGCCACAACCCCGGCGCCTGCTCGGGCGTCACCACCTGCCCGAACATCTCCAGCGGTTCAGGCGTGAACATCCCCAGCATGTGGCGCAACTGTTTAAGCAACTGCCAGATCGAGTACAAGCAAAACGCCGCAATCACCCCCAGCACCGCCATCAGCTTGACCTCACCACTTCCCAGCCGGCCGATATGCCACATCGCCAAGCCTTCGTAGCTCAACGCCAAGGCGACGGTCGCCGCCATTGCCACCACATGGCTCACCAGCACGTAGGGCAACCATCGGCTGCCGATGGAGAACACCTGCAACAATGTTTCGCGCGATTGCTGCGCACGTCGTCCCGCCCAGTGCGTAGCAAGCAACGCGGTTACACCAATCAAAGCGGCGACCAATCCCAGGCCCATCACCCAAAGCGCGATGACGCGCCGTGCATGATTGACGCGTTGCGCAGTGGGCAATTCAGCTTCGTTTCTTTCCAGTCGAGCGATGGCTTCCTGAACGCTGATCAGCCCCTCTGGCGCATCGGCGGTGGGCACAGGTTGCATGGCCGCCACCTCTTGCAACTGTTGTTTATAAGTAACGAGGTGGCGCTGGTAATCAATCGACGCCGCAGTAGCGGACTCCGCCCGCTGGCGCTCCCAGCCACCCAGGGCCGTCAGCAGCAACGGGAAAATCACCAGTAGGAAGATCAACTTCAAAGCGTTCATAGAGGTCCGTTCACAACGCGAGGGAATTGGTTATACCGAAAAAGCGGGAACGACGGGATAGGGGCATTTTGATCTGTTGCCCGCCGATGGCAGGTTCAGGCTGATCAGGGTGGAACTCCAGAAACAACAAAGCCCCTGCATTTCTACAGGGGCTTTGTCTTATATGGCGCGGCCGTCGTCGTCTAAAAGCTAGGTGCGGCGGTGGACTTGGCTGAACGGCAAGCCGAATCGGAGAGCGGGGCAGTGGTGTGCGCTTTAAGAACACTCCCTCTTTATCTAACTGCCTCACCCCTAAAATCGATGGTATCCATAAGGTTTTGGCGGAGTCCACGGAACGCCAAAACGAAAAAACCCGCCAGAAGGCGGGTTTTTCGGGGATTCCAGAGATTTTGAAAGCCTTCTCTGGAACCTTGTATGGTGCGGCACCATGAATCGAATATTTACCTAATTTACTGATTTTTAAAAGATTAAATTTTGAGTGGGCCGCCATCTATCCCTAATCGTACCCCGGAATAAAGATTCAGATGCCTTTGGTTTAGCTCTTTTCAATGTCATCAATCAAGCCAACGCTCAGACCATCGTCCCCTGTAGAGCTGTAATGCGCAACAATAAATGCCTTATACCGATTCACGAAAGTTTCGGGTACGTCATTGTCAACTAGGATTATCTGGCACGGTACTTCCTTTTCCTCCGCCCTCATAGCAATCTTAAGAATATATTCATACATGTTTTGGTACTTGAGCGGATCAGATATTCCTTCTTGAACATCAGCTGTATGGCTTGTCTGCGCTATATATTTTTCTTTGGTTGTTTTCCCAAGATATTTACCCACTGTATCAATCATCAGAAGCCTTGGGTGATTGATTTCAGAGTCGATAGAGTACTCAAGCAGTGAAAGCATAAAACCCACAGATGCAATGGTTCGCAACCCCCCGGATGTGATGTCAATGTAGTCCCGATCCCTGATTATAGGAGCGAAGCTTTTAGGGCTGATACTAATTCCTTCTCGCCTCTTGATATTGACAGTGTTAAGGTATTTTTTCAGGTAGTCGCTGAGTCTGTTTAGAACTTCGGCAATGCTGGGCGCTGATAATTTAAGCTCTGCAAGTCGCTCCTGAAGTTGTTTAATTGATAGTAGCGCATGAGTATACGCGTCGTGGATCTTTTGCTGCTGATTTCGGATGCGGATGTTTCCGACTTGCTGATTTTTTTCTTGCTTACTAGACGCAATTTGTTTGATTAATGTATCTCGTTGAGTAAGAAATGGCGTAATCATTTCTTTAGCTTCGGTGTCTATCATCTCACGCGCACGGTCAAGGTCACCCCTATATGCTGCCTGTTCCTGAGAAAGCTCTCTGTATTTCTGCGCGAGTTCATCAATCAGCGACTGAATACTTTTCTTTTTTTTCTGAAGTGAGCTGAGTTCCTCCAGTAAAGAATCGGTTTCAGTAAGGTTGAAATGCTCGCTTACTTTAGAAGGTGTTAAAGGTGTATCGCATACTGGGCATGGATTGACTGTTATCGCTGTCTCACCAATTCTAGTTTGCGCAATGATAATGCTATTGATTTTCGCGATATCGTTGTCGTAGTCGTTTTTTAATCTTGAATACTTTTCGATTTGTTCGCGAGTTTTAAAAATGTCTTGGGATGCTCTTTTCTCATTGAGCGCAAGTTCATTGAATATTGATTTCAATTCGCCATGATGTTGCGAATTGTAGGTCATGGTCGTATTGATTGCCTCGAGTTCTTTTTCGAGCGCAGTTATTGTTTGTTCAATCTCTGTGATGGCGTCGTCTATCGAGTCGCGGCTTTCATAATCTGTTTCCCTCAGGAATTCAGAGACGGAATTGTATTTCTGAAGTAGGTTGTTGCTTTCTTTTGTGCGCTCAGATATTTGAACTTCAACTTCGGTGATGCTTGAGTCGAGTACGTTGAATATATACTTTAATACTTCTCGATTGCTTGTTGCTTTAATCCAGTTGTTGTTCAGGTCTAAGAAGCTTTTACTGCCCACGTCATCTTGGTTGACGTAGATATACTTAAATAGACTCCGGAAACCTAATCTTTTAACATCCGAATTTGCTTTGGAAGGTGAGACTTTGATTTTTACCTTAGGGAAACCTAAACTATCCAGAAGGAAATCTGAGAAAAAACCGTCAGGCGCGTTCGAGTCTGAAAAGTTTGGGCAGTATTTTTTGGGGAAAAATTCGCTGCATTTACTGAATATACATGGATATACTTCTATGTAATCAGATGGATCATATATATTTCTTTTGATCGTGTATTGTATGTTATTTATTTCTAATTCTAATGCTGCAAAGCTGACTGAAGATTTAACTTCGTCTGCCAGCTCTATCTTGCTTGCTCCAAGGAGATAGCTAATGAACTCTAGGATGCTGGATTTCCCTGTGTCGGAATCACCATATATGATGTTCACACCCGGGAAGAATGGGATGGTGTAAGTTTTACGATGACCAACAAGGTTTAAACTGTTGATGCTAATATTTGGTTTCACTTTCAAATCCTTTTGAATGTAGCATTCAAATAAGAGTTCAGCTTGCTATTTGTTTGGGATTGCAGGGCCGATAGGCTCTCTATCACTTCCGCTGCTGCTGAGAAGTAGTGTGATGTGGTAGTGTGAGTGTTTGTCGAATTTAAGATGTTGAATGAGTTTGTGTGTTCTTGTGTTTGCAAGCCTTTTGTGAACTCCTTCCCTTGCTCACTGAGTAGGTACTTTATAGAGTCTTGGCTTTTAGCTCTCTCACAAATTAACATTCCGCGGGCAGCAAGCTCTTTGATTAGGTGTTTTAACTTTCCTCGATCAAAAAGAATGTCGACGTTTGTCGATAAGCTTTCAATCGTATAGGTGTATTGTGAATTGATTGGCGTAAATTTTTTTTCTGCAAGTTTTAGGATGGTATTTATTTTTGATGGGTTTTTTACTAGATAAAGAAATATTTGAATTTTTTCAAAATCTAAGGTTGCATTCTTTTTTGAAGTCAAACCTAGTTTTTCTATGATTAGAGCAGTTAAAGAAAAGTTAAGGCTAAAGTCATCATCTATTGAGATGTAAGGAAGTGAAGGATTCAATGCTAAACTCCTTTCTTGTCGAGCAAGGTGTCAAGCTTGGTTTTTGATGACCAAACGACAGTGGTATCTCCCCTGTTCGCTAATTGATGTATCATTCCTTTTTTATGTACACTGTCTAAGTCGGTAAGAAGCGACTTTAGATATCCGTTATCTTCGCTCATGATTTTCGAATGCACGCTCGACACAAATTGGTCTGCTGTTGTCGCATTAGCAATGTGGCACTCGTATTCTTGCTGATAGACTTCTCTGACTTTGGTGTAAAGCACCTCGAGAAGTTTTTTGTCGTGATCGCTGGTAAATATCTTGCGTGCTTCCTCAGCATTGAAGAAGTATCCCTTTGCATGGCCAGTAATCGCCTCATGCACTTCCGCAATTACCATTTTTAGAACGAAGAAGTGATCGTCGTACTGGTTATTGTCTTCAAACTGTTGTATTAGTAGTGGTTCTTTATGCATTGAATGAAATTCAGTTATGTATTTTAGGACTGCTTTATATACTGTTTCATTTTCGCTTTTTGGCTTGCAGATGCTAAAGTGATCTTCGTCAACCGCAATAGAATCTTTTTTCTGGCTTTCGATAGCGAGAGCACTTTTCTTGTCCACTACTAAATCATGTGCGGCGTAGATGTATTTTGCTGGTGGTGGGTTCGTTGCGTTCAGCCAATCTCTACTGAACTGGTCTACGGCATCGCTTAGCACACTGAGATCTTTGAGTTGAACGTTAGAGGAGATCAAAGATCCGATATTTGCTATTTTGGCCCCTGAATGGGGTACGGCAAGAGATATGAAGCCTTTTACAGAGGTTGCTTGGGTTTCTTTTAGGTGTCCAAGTATGCAAGCTTTTGATATAAGTCCGCCCATGCTGTGAGCGATAATTATTACTCGACCATAATCGCTTAAGTTTACTTCAAATTCAGTGCGAAGTAGCTCGGCGAGTTCAGTGATCGGTAAGTTTTTTCTGAGTTTATTTAAGGAGCCAAATACCCTTGAGAAAAAACTTTTTGAAACGCCATATGTAGTTGTGAATGTGGTGAAATAATTAAAGCACGCAATGTCGTAATGTTCAGCGAGCTGAGGCTCAGAGGCTAACAAACTAGGGAAAGATGTGTTTTCGTCATGAGACCATGTTTCAATCCCACCCTTCAGTCCGTGTACAAAGAGGATAACATTGGGTTTGTTTTCCTTCTGACCCAATCAATCATGCTCATTTTAAAATTCCTTAATTACCCGCTGTTAGAGGCAAGGGGGATAGCGGTAAACCCTCACACGCTCGGTTTGGCGAATCCCCCCACGATTCCATTTGCTCCAAGGTCAAAGCCACCGGGTCTCTAGCTGTCCCGCTAAAGATGAGTACTCAGGGCAAACTATGTTGCTTGAGATTCTAATAGTAGAAACTCGTTGGATTTTAGAAACATAATGCCATCACTGTCACGATGCAGCTACAGGTCAACAGCAGCACCATCGCTACAGTACCCCACGTCATCCCGCCAAAAATGCTCAGTGTTATCAGGGATCAATGCCCCTGCGACCTGTGAGGGTTGTCCACTAACGCGGGACTGGCGGCTCCTTACGACCGGGAGCTTGGGCATCTCATGATCTGGCCTCCTGAGCACTTCCGAAGAAGTGGGCGGGTGGAGGCTGCGCTGGCTGACGAGACCAGCGCCGCGAGATCCTGAGTCGGGTTAGGCAGTGAAGCGATGACCGGGGCATGCCTGACTGTCAGTCAGGTGAAGTCCATTCCGTGGATTGCGGCACCATCATTTGCATCGCTGTTGCTGGTGACTTCGGTGTTTGTCACGCCGATTGTCACGAGGGGGAATGCCGCAAAGCCTTGTACGAGGTGGGTTGCAGCAGCGGTAGGAGCGCCCGTCTCTTTCCGGGAGAAAGAGACGGGCGCAGGTTGGCGCACGGGAATGGCCAAGCGGATAGGTTGCTGCAGAGCAGCTATGAAAGGGGGATGAGTTGCCGCAGTGGGCACCCTGGTAAAAGTAGGCATCCATCACATCGTTGTGACCGTGCGAGCCGCCGGACGCTAATCGCACTTTGGGAGAACCACCACGGTGTGGCGTAGCCTTTAAGGTTCTGGCTACCTGGGTTGCTCTCAACGACAGCTCTTTGCCCGATCTTTTCTACGCCTGTGGATAATTTGGGCCAAGGCTCGAATTTTCGGGAGTTCTACGGCTGTGGATGAAATTATCCACCGGTGGAAATTCGTGGTTTTCTACAGACAGTTGCGTGGGCTTTAGATTTTTCAGGTGAGGTCCATCCAAACAGGGCGGCTTTGCAGCCCTGTTTGGATGGACCCGCGTGGCAGAGCAGATTGCGAGAGTCTTACGGATGTACGCTTGCTTTACTGCGGCACTTTAAAAGCCAAAGCAGTGTCAGCACCGTCGGCCAAAACAACGTGTTGAGAATGTCGTGAGCGCTTGCCTGCCAGCGCCAGTATCCGAAGCTTCCAATATCGTCTCGCCGGTCTACCCACTCGCCTGCACACGCAATGATGAAAACAACCAGCCAGCCAAGGTATGGCCTGAATCGTCGGGTGCCAACGATCAACGTCAAATAGACCGCCATGCCCAAATAGATATGCAGCGCGTCTTTTGACAGTCCGGTTGCCGACACAATGGCGAGCTTGATGCTTTGTGCGGTTGAGATATCCATATCAACTCCTCCTCCCTGCGCCAATGCCAGGCTTCGCCTTTATCCGAGTAACGTTATCTCCAATCTGGTTGGCGAATTCGTGTGGAGTGACATGCTCCTGCCGGTTGGCCTCCAGATACCGGCTCCACCAGTTCATGATCAGCCTGCGCTCCTCGATGAACTCGGTCTTGTGGATGTAGGCGGCACGGACGTTGTTGCGTTCCTTGTGGCTCATCTGCCTTTCAATGGCGGTCTCCGACCACAATCCTGACTCGATCAGTGCGCTGCAGGCCATCGAACGAAACCCATGTCCGCAGATATCGGTTTTGGTGTCGTATCCCATCGTCCGAAGCGCGTTGTTCACGGTATTTTCGGACATGGGTTTCCAGGGCTTGGCATCGCCTGCAAACACCAGGTCGAATTTACCGGTGAGTGCGTGGATCTGTTCAAGCAAGGCCACAGCTTGCGGCGATAAGGGTACAAGATGGATATCACCTGCCATCTTCGTACCCCTTGTGGAAAAGGGTACTCCCTCCAACGCGGGTCGAGTGTCCGGTATCTCCCAGGTGCCGCGCTTGAGGTCGAACTCGCTCCAGCGGGCGAAACGCAGCTCGCTGGATCGTACAAACACATGCAGCGACAGCATCACCGTCAGGCGGGTAAGTGCCCGGCCTTTATAGGTGTCGATCCGCTCCTGCAGTTCCGGCAGTCGCGATAAAGGTAGAGCGGGGCGATGTACCACCCGTGGGGCTTTGATCGAGCCTTCGAGATCGTAAGCAGGGTTTATGGTGATAAGCCGGAGGCGCTTTGCCTCGCGCATGATGCTCTGCAGGTAGTTTTGTACCCTTAAAGCAACGTCGATCGTTCCGCGCTTCTTGATCGCTTCCAAGGGCTGCATGAGGTCATGGGTGTCGAGGTCGACAATGGCGCGGGCGCCGATCAGCGGGAACACGTGGGTTTTGAGGCGACTCATTACAGTCTTGGAGTGGCCTGGTGCCCACTTGGCCGACATTTCCGTGTGCCAGTCCAGCGCAACGCTTTCAAAGGTTCTGCCTTTGATCACGGCTTCCGCCTTGGCTTGGTGCTTGGTCTCTATGGGGTCAATGCCATCCGCCAGCATTCGCTTGATCTCCAAGCGCTTGCGGCGTGCATCGGCGAGGCCAATAACGGGGTAGTTGCCGAACGAGTTCAGTCCTTCGCGTCCGTCAGGTTTGACGTAACGGAGCCGCCAGCCTTTGCGGCCATTGGGTTGGACTAGAAGGTAGAGGCCGTCGCCGTCGAAAAGCTTGTAGGCGCGGTCGGTGGGCTTGGCTGAGCGGCAAGCCGAATCAGAGAGTGGAGCAGTGGTGCGCGACATAAGGGTACTCCCTTTTAACGAAGTGACCTTTACCCCAAACTCTACCCTTAAAACGGTTGGAATCCACCAGTTTCTGACGGAAACCGATGGAACCCCAAAACGAAAAAACCCGCCAGAAGGCGGGTTTTTCGGGGGTTCCAGAGATTTTGAAAGCCTTCTCTGGAACCTTGTATGGTGCCGGCACCAGGAGTCGAACCCGGGACCTACTGATTACAAGTCAGTTGCTCTACCAACTGAGCTATACCGGCGTGTTAGGGCGACGATTATAGCGACTGAAAAGGTTCTGTAAACCCCTGAAATCTGACTATTTTTGCGAAAACCCAAGTTTTCGCAAATCTCCCCACATTTCTGCGCGTCACCCGCCAAGAATCAACGCTCGTGCATTGCCTCTGCACGGGATTTGATGATCGGTTTGAGCAGGTAGCTCAGGATGCTCTTCTTGCCGGTGATGATGTCCACCGACGCCACCATGCCGGGGATGATCAGCAAGGGCTTCTCATCAGTGCCCAGGTGGCTGCGGTCGGTGCGCAGTTTGATGATGTAGAAGGTGTTTTTCTTCTCTTCATCCATCACGGTGTCGGCACCGATGGTTTCGAGTTTGCCTTTGAGGCCGCCGTAGATGGTGTAGTCGTAGGCGGTGAATTTGATCATGGCTTCCTGGCCGGGGTGGAGGAAGGCGATGTCTTGTGGGCGGATTTTCGCTTCGACCAGGAGGGTGTCGTCCAGTGGGACGACTTCGGCCATGTCGCTGCCGGGCTGGATCACGCCGCCGACGGTGTTGACCAGCATCTGCTTGACGATACCGCGCACGGGCGAGGTGACCATGGTGCGGCTGACGCGGTCTTCCAGGCCTTTGGACGTTGCCTGTGCCTTGCTCAGGTTGGTGCGGGCTTCGTTCAGCTGGGCCAGGGCTTCGCTGCGGAATTTGCCGCGTGTTTCGTCGACCTTGCGCTGCACTTCGTTGATCGCCGCCTGGGCGCGTGGGATGGCCAGGGTGGTGCCGTCGAGCATGCCGCGGGTTTCAACTTCCGAGCGTTTGAGGCGCAGCACTTCTACCGGGGAGATTGCGCCTTGCTGTACCAGTGGCTCGGACATGCCGATCTCCTGGCGCAGCAGGTTCAGGCTGTTGCGGTATTGCTCCTGCTTGGAGCTGAATTCGCGCAGCTCTTGCTGGCGTTGCAGCAGTTGCTGTTGCAGCCCGCCAATCTCATCGGCCAGTTGCTGGCGGCGGCTGAGGTACAGGGATTCTTCGTTCGAGGCCTGGTTAGGCACGGCTTTGCGTGCGGCATCGGTGATGTTCAGCGGGCGGTTGTCGACTTCCGCGCTGAGACGCTCCACGCGCAGTTCCATGGCCACGCGGTCGGCTTCGGTTTCGCCGACGTTGGAGGCAAATCGGGTGTCATCCAAGCGAATCAGCGGCGCGCCGGCTTCGACGATCTGGCCTTCGTGCACGTAAATCTGGGCAACGATGCCGCCCTCCAGGTTCTGGATCTTCTGGATGCGCGACGAGGGGATCGCCTTGCCTTCGCCCTTGGTCACTTCGTCGATGATCGCGAAGTGTGCCCACAGCAGCAGGAACACGAAGAAGCCGATCACGGCCCAGATGGTCAGGCGCACGATGCGTGGTGCGTCGTCGATCAGCGCCTTTTCGACTTCGGGCAGTGGCTGATCATCGAGCGAGTCGCTGCCCTTGAAGTAGCGGAAGATGACATCTTTCCAACGGCCTGGGCCGGACTTAAGCAACACTGATCTGCCCCTTTTTCAGCGCTTCCATAACGGCCGCTTTTGGACCGTCTGCGAGGATCTGGCCACGGTCGATCACCAGCAGGCGATCTACCAGGCTCAACAGCGAAGCACGGTGGGTGACGAGAATCACCGTCTTGTTTTCGATCACCGACTGCAAGCGCTGTTTGAGGCGCTCTTCACCGGTGTTGTCCATAGCGCTGGTGGGTTCGTCCAGCAGCAGAATCGGCGGGTTCAGCAGCAGCGCACGGGCCAGGGCAACGTTCTGGCGTTGACCGCCGGAGAGGTTCTGCCCACGCTCGCCCACTTGCAGCTCGTAACCTTGTGGGTGCAGCCTGGCGAACTCATGCACGCCGGCGAGTTCTGCGGCTTGCAGCACCATCTCATCGTCCACGTAGCGCGCACCTGAGACCAGGTTGTCACGCAAGGTGCCGGCCAGCAGTTGGATGTCCTGGGCGACGTAGCCGATGTTGTGGCGCAATTCGCTGACGTCGATCTGGCGGATGTCTACACCGTCCACCAGCAACGAGCCGGAGTCCGGCTGATACAGGCCGACCAGCAGCTTGGCCAGCGAGCTTTTGCCCGAGCCGCTGCGGCCGATGATGCCGATTTTCTCGCCGGGACGAACATTCAGGTTGATCCCGCGCAGAGCCAGGGTTTGCTGGTTCGGGTAGGTAAAGTCGACCTCGCGGAACGTCATCGCGCCTTGCAGGGTTTTGCGGCTAAGCGGGCGTTCGTCGAAGTTGCGTTCCTGCGGCAGTTCCATCATCTGGTCCACCGAGACCATCGTCACCTTGGCTTGCTGGTAGCGCGTCAGCAGGCCCGACAGCTGGGCCAACGGGCCAAGCGCACGGCCGCTGAGCATGTAGCACGCCACCAGGCCGCCCATGCTGAGGGTGCCATCGATGATTTGGTACACGCCGAAGATAATCATCGCCACGCCCGCCACTTGCTGGATCAGCAAAGTGATGTTCATCGCCAGGCCGGACAGCACTTTGACTCGCAGTTCCAGGCGGCTGAGGGTGCCAATGGTTTGTTCCCACTGGTACTGACGTTCGCTCTCGGCGTTGTTGACCTTTACCGCGTCCAGCCCGGCGAGGGTCTCGATCAGGCTCGATTGACGCTCGGCACCCAGGGCCATGGTGCGCTCAAGTGTTGCCGTGAGCGGTTTTTGCAGGAAGTGGCCGATGCCCAGGGCGAGTGGGAAGGCGACGATGGGAATCCACACCAAGTGGCCCCCCAGCAGCGCGATCACGCCGAGGATGATCAGGGTAAAGGGCAAATCGATCAGGCTGGCGAGGGTCAGGGAGGTGAGGAAGTCGCGCATCCCCTGAAACTCATGGATGTTGGAGGCGTAGCTGCCGACGCGCGCCGGGCGCATTTTCATCGACATACCCACGATGCGCTCGAACAGCGTCGCGGAAATAATCAGGTCGGTTTTCTTGCCCGCCAGGTCCAGGCATAGACTGCGCATGCTCTTGAGCAGCAGGTCGAACAGGTAGGCGCCACAAATACCGATGGCCAGCACCCACAGGGTGGCGGTGGCCTGGTTCGGCACGACGCGGTCGTACACGTTCATGACAAACAACGGCGCAGCCAGGGCAATCAGGTTGATCACCAGGCTTGCGGCGATAGCGTCGGCGTACAGCCAGCGGGAGCGTTTGAGGGTGTCTTTGAACCACGAACGTGCGCGGGGGATCAGCGTGCCGCTGGTGACGTCAAATTTATGCTGCGGTTGGGCGAAGAAAACCCGACCGCTGTAATCCTGAGTCAGCGCCTCACGGGTGACCTGGACTTCGCCGCCGTCGCTTTCGCTGAGCAGCAGGCGGGCGGTATCACCCTCCCATCCCAACAGCACCGCACTGCGTCCTTCATTTAATAGCAACAAGGCCGGCAATGCGATCGACGGGATCTGCTCCAGCTTGCGCTGCAGCAAACGCCCCTGCAAACCCGCCCGGGCTGCTGCGCGCGGCAGCAAGTCCGGGCTCAGGCGCTGCCCCGCCAAGGGCAGGCCGGTGGTCAGCATGGCCCGGCTGGCAGGCTTGTAATGCAGCGAACAGAGAGCCAACAACCCATCTAGCAATGGGTCGTCATGCTGAGCGCGCGGGTCATGGTGAAGTGGCGCCAAACCTATTTCGGAATCCAAGCTGACTCTCTCTTAAACGGTTGTGTGGTCCAACGCCGTCAAGAATCAGTTCATCCCTGGCAGGTTTACCGACGGTTTAATATCGTTTTGCACAACTGATGCCATCGGAGCGACTACGCCCTGACTTCTCAGCAATTGGCCCATGTCGGCCTTAATACGGTACTGGGTGTAAACGTAGAGGCTTTTGATCTGCGCCAAACGTTGCTGAGCGGTGAACAGTTCGTTCTCGCTGTCGAGCAAGTCGAGCAGTGTACGCTCACCGAGGCTGAACTGCTGCTGGTACGAGGTGCGCACTTTGGTGCTGCGGTCGACGTACTGCTGCGCGATCGGCACTTGCTGGCTGGCGTTGTTGTAAGCGTTCCACGCCAGGCCCAATTCTTCGTTCAACTGACGCAAGGCGTTGTTGCGGATATCCAGCGCCTGGGTGGCCTGGGAAGCCTTGGACTGCAGGCTGGCCTTGTCGCTGCCGCCGTTATACAGGTTGAACTGCATATTCAGCATCGCGGAGTAGCCATTGTCATGGCCCTCTTCGCCGCCGATGTTGTTGTTGGCCGAACGTTGCAGCACTGCATCAAAGCGCGGGTAGAAGGTCGACTTGGCGGCTTCGTACTGCTTTTCGGCAGCGGCGATGTCCGATTCGGCCGAGCGCAGCACCGGGCTGTCAGCAATCATCTGGCGGCGCGCGTCTTCCAGGCTGGCTGGCAGTAGGGTCACCACGCCCAGTGGGCGTTCCAGTTGGTCGGGCTCTTTGCCGACAACGCTGAGGTAGTTGGTGTTGGCGTCAGCGAGGTTGGTCTGCTCGGTGATCAGGTTGTTTTGCGCCTGAGCCAGTCGGGCTTCAGCCTGGTCCATGTCCGCCATTCTTCCGACGCCACGGCTGGTGCGCAGTTTGATCTGGTCAAAAATGCGTTCGTGGCTCTTCAGGTTGTCTTCTGCCAACTGCACCATCTCGCGACGGGTCAAGACATCCAGATAAACCTGAGCAACGGTCAGTGCGGTGCGCTCGGAAGTATTGAGCAGCGCATACCCACGGGAATTGGCGGTGGCTTGTTGGCGGCCGACTTCATTGATGGTGCCAAACCCCTGGAACAAATTTTGTTGCAGGCGGATGGTCGATTCGCCGCGGTTCAAGGTTTTCCAATCGTGGCTGTTGCTGGCGGCGCGGGTCGAGGTGTTGTCCGAGCTTTCACGGCCATAGCCGCCCAGCAGGTCGACTTTAGGCAGGTAACCGCCCTGCGCCTCTCTGACCTGATAGTCAGCAGCAATGCGCGCATTGATTGCGGCCTGGATCTCCGGGTGGTTTTTCACGGCATCTTGCATGGCTTCGGGCAGGGTCTGAGCCTGGACGAAACTGGCGGCTAGAGCAAAAGGCACAGCTTTAAGAAGGTGCAAACGCATTCTGATGTTTCCCCGGGGATTGGTTGCCTGAAAAACCGCAACAAACTTGGAATATTGCATTGGAGTGGCAACTCGAAATGCCCGTTTTTCTAGGGCGCCGGAGGGCGCAAACAGAAAGTCGCGAGGCCGTTTAAATATCAATGTGACATTACCGGGCGGATTGTTTAGGATGACGCCCAATAGGTCAATACCTTGACGGAAAAGTAATTCTCCTGACGGAACAACAAAATATTGACGCCAAATTTCTTACTTAGAAACTACGTACTCCAGCTATTGAATCGGCACCCATGAGACGGCCGGTCACCTTGATGGATACCCCCTGACGGTAATACACGGAGAGTCTTTTATGAGCAGCGTTGCGGTCGTCAAAAGCATTGTCGGTCAAGTGTTCGCAGTTTCCCCGGAAGGGATTCGCCGCCTGCTTGTAGAAGGGGATCGCCTGTTTGCAGGGGAGCAGGTCGATACCGGTGCTTCGGGTGCCGTGTCGCTGGAACTGGCCGACGGCCGCGTCATCGACCTGGGTCGCGACACTCAGTGGAGCGCGAACGCTCCTGACTCGGTCACCGACCTCAGTGCTGCGACTGCTCAAGCTGCACCGTCCGTTGCCGAACTGCAGCAAGCCATCGCTGCCGGCGCTGACCCTACCCAAGACCTCGAAGCCACCGCTGCCGGCCCGACCTCCGCAGGCGCAGACGGCGCTGCGGGTGGCGGTCACAGTTTTGTTGTGCTGGAAGCCACAGCAGGCGTGGTTGACCCCACCATTGGTTACCCAACGACCGGCTTGAATGCCGGTGACGCCGTAGGCACGACCCAAACCGGTGCCGACAACAACGGCGTAGATCCGCGCAACGTCACCATTACCCTGACCGCCACGCCGAGCATCACCGAAGCCGGTGGCGTAGTCGTTTACACCGTATTCATCACCCAGGCACCGACCAGCGACCTGACCGTCACCTTGTCCAACGGCCTCTCCGTTGTGATCGCCGCGGGCCAGACCTCGGGCGTGCTGAACGTCACTTTCGCCGGTAATGACACGCCTTACCTGGACGCCTCGTCGATCTCCGCCACCATCGCCGGCACCTCCGGCGGCGGCAACCTGATCATCACCACCGACCCGGCGCCAGCAGTCACGCAGATCGCTGACACCATCGACACCACCACCGTCACCCTGACCGCGACCCCGTCGGTGAATGAAGGCGGCCAGATTGTCTACACCGCAACGGTGACCAACGCGGCGCAGACCGACGTTGTGATCAAACTGTCCAACGACCTGACCATCACCATTGAGGCCGGTAAAACCACCGGCACGGTCACTGCCGATACGCCTGCCAACCTGGCTGATGGCAAGAACCTGGCCGTCAGCGTCACGATCACCGAAGCGACTGGCGGTAACTACGAAAACCTTGCAATCAATCCTGAGCCGGCCACTTCCACTGTGGTTGCTGTGGATGATCCAAGCGTGTTGGTCGCCGATACCAACACCATCGTCGAAGATAGCGTCGCGACCGGCAATGTGCTGAGCAACGACAGCGACATCGATAACCAGTTGGCTGTCGCTACCTTCAAAGTGGGCAACACGACCTACAACGCCGGCCAGACTGCTGACATCCAAGGCATTGGTTCCATCACCATCGGTGCTGATGGCGCATACGTGTTTACCCCGGTCAAGGATTACAGCGGCGAAGTGCCGCAGATCGAATACACCACCAACACCGGTTCCAGCAGCACGCTGACGATCACAATCACACCAGTCAACGATGCGCCGCTGATCGACGTGACGGGCACGACCCTGGTCGAAAACACCGCAGTCGCGGGCACTGTGGCGGGCACGTTTGTTATCAGCGATGCAGAAACACCGGCTGGCCAACTGACCGTCACGTTTACGGGTGACAACAACAAGGATGGCTACTACGCCATCGTCGACAACACCGTTGTGTTGACGCAGAAGGGCGCGGACTACGTCAACGCCGGCAACCAACTGCCGAAGATCGACCTGACGGTTACCGATCCCGAAGGCCTCAACTCCAACGCTGCTGGCCAGCCGACCGTGACCCTGGTCAACGATGTGCCCGTGATTGAAATCACGGCTAACACCATTGTTGAAGAAACGGCGGCGGCGGGCACCGTCGCTGGTACCTTCGTTGCCAAAGACGAAGAAACCCCGCGCGATGGTTTGACCATCAGCTTCACCGCAGGCACCAACGCAGATGGCTACTACGCCATCTCCGGCAACAACGTAGTCCTGACCGAAAAAGGTGCCGATTTCGTTAACGCTGGTAACCAGCTGCCGAAGATCGACCTGACCGTCACTGACCCTGAAGGCCTGAACTCCACCGGCACTGGTCAACCGACCGTGACCCTGGTTAACGACGTCCCAGTAATTGCTGTCACGCCGACCACCATCGTCGAGAACACTGCTGAAGCAGGCACCGTCGCCGGTACCTTCGTCGCTAAAGACGAAGAAACTCCGCGCGAAAATCTGAACATCAGCTTCACCGCTGGCACCAACGCTGACGGTTACTACGCCATCTCCGGCAACAACGTGGTCTTGACCGAAAAAGGTGCTGACTTCGTTAACGCGGGCAACCAGTTGCCGAAGATCGACCTGACCGTCACCGACGTTGAAGGCCTGAACTCCACTGGCACCGGTCAACCGACCGTAACGCTGGTTAACGACGTTCCGGTGATTGCTGTCACGCCGACCACCATCGTTGAAAACACTGCTGAAGCAGGCACCGTCGCCGGTACCTTCGTTGCCAAAGACGAAGAAACACCACGCGAAAACCTGAACATCAGCTTCACCGCAGGCACCAACGCTGACGGCTACTACGCCATCTCCGGCAACAACGTGGTCCTGACCGAAAAGGGTGCTGACTTCGTTAACGCGGGCAACCAGTTGCCGAAGATCGACCTGACCGTCACCGACGTTGAAGGCCTGAACTCCACTGGCACCGGTCAACCGACCGTAACGCTGGTTAACGACGTCCCGGTGATTGCTGTCACGCCGACCACCATCGTCGAGAACACCGCCGAAGCAGGCACCGTCGCCGGTACCTTCGTCGCGAAATC
>NZ_LJSA01000357.1:0-228 GCF_002742505.1 Pseudomonas sp. 2995-1
ATCTTATTACCATATCTCCACGAAGATGAATAAACATTTATCGACACCTCACCTTTTCACTTCTATACTTCCATTTTTAACAATATAAATTTGGGCTACTTGTAATGTTTGATGATGAATGCCTTCAACACTTGTAGTTGCAACAAAGGTTTGAACTTTGCCTTGAATGGTATTTAGTAAATGGGATTGTCGGTGGTCATCTAGCTCTGATAATACATCGTCTAATAG
>NZ_LJSA01000358.1:0-412 GCF_002742505.1 Pseudomonas sp. 2995-1
TGCCCGTAATCCGACATTGATTTGGGGGGCCGCCGCCACGCGCCATCCATGGCGCAGGGCGGCTAAACCGGCATCCCTGCCGGTTTACCCCCCAAATCAACGTCGAATTCCGGCCATCGTGGTTGACGGGGCGATTTCAGATCAAAAGCAAGAGCGCGGCGGCCTTAGAGCCGACCGGGTTCTCAGGTCGACCTCATTTCAAATGTGGGAGGGGGCTTGCTCCCGATGAGGGTGTGTCAGTTGATGCAGTTGTGACTGACCCACTGCTATCGGGAGCAAGCCCCCTCCCACAGTTTGATCTCCATAGATCAGACAGATAGGTTCTAGCCTGCTGTCCTGCTGTCCTGCTGTCCTGCTGTCCTGCTGTCCTGCTTTTGCTCTGCTTTTGCTCTGCTTTTGATGTGCTTTTGAT
>NZ_LJSA01000359.1:0-66168 GCF_002742505.1 Pseudomonas sp. 2995-1
GAGGCGCGCATTCTACAGCAGCCTCATTTGCTGTCAAGTGATTATTTTCAGAAGCTTTCGAAGATTTCTTCAACAACCTCAACCACTTGCGCTTCTGATCTCTCATCAGCGGGAGGCGAATTCTACAGCGTTACACGCCGCTGTCAACACCTCTTTTTCAACTTCCTTTTGGCTTCGATGAACTGAAGCAACTTACCGCCGAAAACTGCGCAACCCATTGTTTACCAAGGAGTTTTCCGTTTCGACTGCGCCGGAAGTGGGGCGAATTATAGGCTCCTAGAATCTGTGGTCAACCTTCTTTTTCATATTTTTGCCATATAACTCAAAAAAAGCCCTAGAAACGAAAAAGCCGGCCCAAAAGGGCCGGCTTTCTGCTCATAGAGCCTTACAGACTAGGGAAAGCAAACTGCGACGCCTCATGACTGGCCCGCTGAGGCCAACGCTGGGTAATCGCCTTGCGCCGGGTGTAAAAACGCACGCCATCCGGACCGTACGCATGTAAGTCACCAAACAGCGATCGTTTCCAGCCACCAAAGCTGTGATAAGCCACCGGAACCGGCAGTGGAACGTTCACCCCAACCATACCCACTTCAATCTCATCACAGAACAGACGGGCCGCCTCACCATCACGGGTGAAGATGCACGTACCGTTCCCATACTCATGGTCGTTGATCAATTGCATCGCCGCCTCCAGGCTGCTCACCCGGACCACGCACAACACCGGACCGAAGATCTCCTCCTTATAGATGCGCATCTCAGGCGTCACACGGTCAAACAGGCTGCCACCGAGGAAGAAGCCATCTTCATTCCCGGTAATACTTAGCCCACGGCCATCGACCACCAACTCTGCACCCGAAGCAACACCGTCTTCTATGTAGCCGCTGACCTTATCCCGCGCCTGACCGGTTACCAGCGGCCCCATATCCAGCCCGCACATCGTGCCCGCACCTATCTTCAGCGCCTTAATCTGCGGCACCAGCTTGGCGATCAACGCATCAGCTACCTGGTCACCTACGCAGACGGCCACGGAGATGGCCATGCAGCGCTCCCCGCAGGAGCCATACGCCGCGCCCATCAGCGCACTGACCGCATTATCCAAGTCCGCATCTGGCATCAGTACGGCGTGGTTCTTCGCCCCGCCCAGCGCCTGCACGCGCTTGCCGCGCTTGGTCGCTTCGGAATAGATGTACTCAGCAATCGGCGTCGACCCCACAAAACTCAGCGCTTTGACTTCCGGCGCCTCAATCAATGCGTCAACCGCGCCCTTATCACCGTGCACCACACTCAGCACGCCTTTAGGCAGACCGGCTTCCTGCAACAGTTGCGCAATCAGCAGCGTCGAACTCGGATCACGCTCCGAAGGCTTCAGGATGAAGCAGTTACCGCACACGATTGCCAGCGGATACATCCACAGCGGCACCATCGCCGGGAAGTTGAACGGCGTAATACCCGCTACCACGCCCAACGGCTGGAAGTCCGACCAAGCATCAATGTTCGGCCCAACGTTGCGGCTGTACTCGCCCTTCAGAATCTCCGGCGCCGAGCATGCGTACTCAACGTTCTCGATGCCACGCTTCAACTCACCCGCCGCGTCTTCCAGGGTCTTGCCATGCTCCTCGCTGATCAACTGCGAGATTCGCGCTTCATTCTGTTCCAGCAACTGCTTGAAACGAAACATCACCTGGGCACGCTTGGCCGGCGGGGTATTACGCCACGCCGGGAATGCTGCCTTGGCCGAGTCGATCGCTTGTTGAATGGTTTCACGGCTGGCCAGCGGTACTTGGTGAATCACCTGGCCGGTGGACGGGTTATATACGTCGGCACTGCGACCACTGTCGTTGACCAACTCACCGTTGATCAAATGCTGGATAAGGCTCATGCAGGGCTCCTGAAAAGTTGTTCTATATAGAAAGAGAAATCAGTCGATCTTGTTCAGCACTTCGCCGACCGCATCAAACAGGCGATCCAGATCCTGCGGCTTGCTGTTGAAGGTTGGCCCGAACTGCAGGGTGTCGCCGCCAAAGCGCACGTAGAAACCCGCCTTCCACAAAGCCATGCCTGCCTCGAATGGACGCACGATGGCATCACCGTCACGCGGGGCAATCTGGATCGCACCGGCCAAGCCGTAGTTGCGAATGTCGATCACGTTCTTGCTGCCCTTCAAACCGTGCAGCGCATTCTCAAAGTGCGGAGCGACTTCGGCTACGCTCTGCACCAGGTTTTCCTTCTGCAACAGGTCGAGTGCCGCCAGGCCAGCCGCGCAAGCAACGGGGTGCGCCGAGTACGTGTAGCCGTGTGGAAATTCCACCGCGTACTCAGGCGTCGCCTGGTTCATAAAGGTCTGATAGATCTCGCTGCTGGCAATCACCGCGCCCATGGGGATCGCGCCATTGGTGACTTGCTTGGCGATGCACATCAGATCCGGAGTCACGCCGAAGCTGTCGGCGCCGAACATCGAGCCGGTACGGCCAAAACCGGTAATCACTTCGTCAAACACCAGCAGGATGTTGTGCTGGTCACAAATCTCTCGCAGACGCTTGAGATACCCCTGCGGCGGCACCAACACGCCAGCGGAACCAGCCATCGGTTCGACAAACACTGCCGCGATGTTGGAAGCGTCATGCAGCTCGATCAGCTTGAGCAACTCATCGGCCAATGCGATGCCGCCCAGCTCAGGCATGCCGCGGGAGAACGCATTGCTTGCCAGCAAGGTGTGCGGCAAATGGTCAACGTCCATCATCGCCTGGCCAAACATCTTACGGTTGCCGTTCACGCCGCCCAGGCTGGTGCCCGCGATGTTCACACCGTGATAGCCACGGGCGCGGCCGATCATCTTGGTCTTGGTGGCTTGGCCCTTCAGGCGCCAGTAGGCACGCACCATCTTCACCGCAGTATCGGCACACTCGGAGCCGGAGTCAGTGAAGAACACATGATTAAGGTTGCCTGGGGTCAGGTCGGTAATCTTTTCCGCCAGCTGGAAGGACAACGGATGACCGTACTGGAAGCCAGGGGAGTAATCCAACGTACCCAATTGCTTGGCCACCGCTTCCTGGATTTCCTTGCGTGTGTGCCCGGCGCCGCACGTCCACAGGCCAGACAACGAGTCGTACACCTTGCGGCCCTTGTCATCGGTCAACCAGCTACCTTCGGCGGCCACGATCAGGCGCGGGTCACGCTGGAAGTTGCGGTTGGCCGTGTAGGGCATCCAGTGCGCGTCCAACTTCAGTTGGCTGGCCAGGGACGATGGGGCGTTTTCAGGCATGTTCATCAGCAAAACCTCGCAGGGCAAAAGGCCGCGTCGGGATTGAAACGCGTTGTTGCAGCTAAATTGCCACGGCGATAAAGTCGGTGAAATTCAACTCTTCTAACCTTCAGTCAGGCCTTCACTAAACTATGAGCAGCCGTCGACCCGATCCCCTCGCCCAAGTGAGCGACTTTGATATTCGCCTGCTGCGCATCTTCCGGAGTGTGGTGGAATGCGGCGGCTTCTCGGCAGCGGAAACCGTGCTCGGCATCGGGCGCTCGGCCATCAGTCAGCAAATGAGCGACCTTGAGCAGCGTCTCGGATTGCGCCTCTGCCAACGTGGCCGCGCGGGGTTCTCACTGACCGAAGAAGGCCGCGAGGTCTATCAGTCAGCCCTGCAACTATTAAGTGCACTGGAAAGTTTTCGCACCGAGGTCAACGGTCTGCACCAGCATTTGCGCGGCGAGTTGATCATTGGCCTCACCGACAACCTCGTCACCCTGCCCCACATGCGCATCACTCACGCCTTGGCCCAATTAAAGGAGCGCGGCCCAGACGTGCAGATCCAAATCCGCATGATCGCCCCCAATGAAGTCGAACAAGGCGTACTCGATGGTCGTTTGCATGTGGGCGTAGTGCCCCAGGCCAGCGCCCTTTCGGGATTGGAGTACCAACCGCTGTACAGCGAACGCTCGCTGCTCTATTGCGCAGTCGGCCATCCGTTGTTTTACGCCGAAGACAAGCAGTTGGGCGACGAGCGCATCGACAGCCAGGACGCCATCGCTCCAACATTCCGTTTGCCTGCCGAAATCCAGGCCCATTACCAAGCGCTCAACTGCACCGCCAGCGCCTCGGACCGCGAAGGCATGGCGTTCCTGATCCTGACCGGCCGCTACATCGGCTACCTGCCCGACCACTACGCCAGCCTCTGGGTACAACAAGGCCGACTGCGTGCGCTGAAATCGGCTACGCGTTTTTACGATTTAAGCCTCGCATCGGTCACACGCAAGGGCCGTCGCCCTCATTTGGTGCTGGAAAGCTTCCTCGACAGCCTGGCCACAACGCGCTAGCTCAGGCTTTACGCTAAAAGCTGAGCAACTGGACAGCTTTTTGCAAGAACAGATGGAACTTGACCATCCGCCTTGAGTTAGCCCGCCATGCCACCAGAATCCTCCACCCCCAGCGACCTGATCTACGGCCTCAACGACCGCCCCAAACCCGCCCCGGCATTTCTGGCCGCACTGCAGCACGTGCTGGCCGCTTTTGTCGGCATCATCACTCCGCCACTGATCATCGGCTCCACTCTGGGCCTGACCGCCCATTTGCCCTATCTGATCAGCATGGCGTTGATGGTGTCCGGTGTCGGCACATTCATCCAGGCGCGTAGGCCATTTGGGATAGGCGCCGGGATGATTTGCCTGCAAGGCACCAGCTTTGCCTTTCTCGGCGCGGTACTGTCGGCAGGCTTCCTGGTGAAACAACGCGGCGGCAGCCCGGAAGACATCATGGCGATGATCTTCGGCGTGTGCTTTTTCGGCGCGGCGGTGCAGATCGTGCTGAGCCGTTTTATCGGCCAACTGCGCCGAGTCATCACGCCTTTGGTGACAGGGATTGTCATCACGCTAATCGGCATCAGCCTGATCAAAGTCGGCATTACCGACCTCGGCGGTGGCTTCAACGCCCCTGACTTCGGCGCGCCCACCAATCTTGCATTGGGCCTGTTCGTGGTGCTGACGATCATTCTGCTCAACCGTTCCAACACGCCCTGGGTGCGGCTCTCGGCGATCATTATCGGCCTGGCCCTTGGCAGCCTAGCGGCGTGGTTCAGCGGCAAACTCGTGCCCCAAGCCCTGCCTGACTTACCTCTGGTGAGCCTGCCGATTCCGTTTCGCTTTGGGTTCAACTTCGACTGGAGCGCTTTCCTACCGATCGCGCTGATTTACCTGATCAGCAGCATCGAGACCGTCGGCGACCTCACCGCCAACTGCATGATCGCCCGCCAGCCCATCAGCGGCCCTTCTTATATAAGCCGACTCAAGGGAGGCGTACTGGGTGATGGCGTGAGTTGCATGATCGCGGCCACTTTCAGTGCCTTCCCCAACACCACCTTTGCTCAGAACAACGGCGTGATCCAACTCACTGGCGTGGCCAGCCGTTACGTTGGCTTATATATAGGCGTGGTGCTGTTTTGCCTCGGTTTGTTTCCGTTGATTGGTGCGGTGCTGCAGCAAATCCCCAAACCCGTATTGGGCGGCGCGACCCTGGTGATGTTCGGCAGTGTGGCCGCCGCTGGCGTGCGCATCCTCGCCCAGGCGCCGCTGGACCGACGCAGCATGCTGATCATCGCCACGTCGTTTGGCGTCGGCCTGGGCATCGCCGCCCAACCCAATCTGCTTCACCTGATGCCAACCCTGGTGCAGAACTTGTTCGACTCCGCCATCACCAGCGGCGGGCTGACCGCCATCGTACTGTGCCTGCTACTGCCGGAATCCAAGGCGATCGAAACTGCCGCAAACCAAGCGCCGGAAAGCGACACCTTGGAACCGCTTTAAGGGTTTTATTGCATCGGGACTTGTCTGAGGCTCGAGGGTGGGTTATCTGTGCACACGTCGTCTCTATCGATCAGCACGGTAATCTCCATGAGCCTCGAAGTTCCTGCCCACAGCAACCACGCCGGTAAGCCCGCCAGCCGCATTCGGCAAAAGAACGAACAAGCGATTCTCCAGGCTGCTGAAGATGAATTCGCGCGCCATGGCTACAAGGGCACCAGCATGAACACTATTGCTGCCAGCGCCGGATTGCCGAAGGCCAACTTGCACTACTACTTTACGAACAAGCTGGGCCTGTATATTGCCGTGCTCAGCAATATCCTCGAACTGTGGGACAGCACCTTCAACACGCTGACCGCCGAGGACGACCCTGCCGTGGCCCTCTCCCGCTACATCCGCACCAAGATGGAGTTTTCGCGACGCCAACCCCAGGCCTCGCGGATCTTCGCCATGGAGATCATCAGCGGCGGCGAATGCCTCACCGAATATTTCAGCCAGGATTACCGCACGTGGTTCAGTGGCCGGGCGGCAGTGTTCCAAGCCTGGATCGACGCAGGCAAGATGGACCCCATCGACCCCGTGCACCTGATCTTCCTGCTGTGGGGCAGCACCCAGCACTACGCAGACTTCGCCACCCAGATCTGCCGCGTCACCGGTCGCACCAAGCTGACCAAGCAAGATATGGAAGATGCCGGCACCAACCTGATCCACATCATTCTCAAAGGCTGCGGCATCAAGCCGAGCCTATAGACGAAGTCACTTATGCCTTTCACGCTCACCGGCCTTTGCGAGTTTCGTGAAGAAATACGCAAAAGCCGCTTCATCACCCTCGCCGCCCCGATCACCAGCCCGCAGGACGCTCAGGCTTTTTTCGAGCAACACAGCGACCTGAACGCCACGCACAACTGCTGGGCCTGGAAGCTGGCCGACCAATACCGCAGCAGTGACGACGGCGAACCCGGTGGCACTGCCGGGCGGCCGATTCTCGCAGCCATCGAAGCCCAGGGTTTTGATCAAGTCGCGGTATTGGTGATTCGCTGGTACGGCGGCATCCAATTGGGCACCGGCGGCCTCGCCCGCGCCTATGGCGGCGGAGCGAACAAATGCCTGCAGAATGCCGAGCGTCTCGAACTGATCAGCCGCGTACCACTGAGTTGCGCCTGTGGATTCTCCGAGCTGAACTTGCTGAAGCTGCGCGTTGCTGAACTTGGCGGCCTAGTGGTGGAAGAAAACTTCACCGCCAATGGTGTGGAGTTGCAACTGGCACTGGGTGAGGCGCACATCGACACGCTCCAAGCCCAACTCGCCGACCTGAGCCGTGGGCGTATCCTGCTGCAACGCTGAAACTGTTACTGTTATTTGCTGAATCCCCCTGAACCGCGACTCTAAAGGAAGCTTTTCATGTCTACGCCAAAAACCGCACTGATCATCGGCGCCTCGCGCGGGCTGGGCCTTGGCCTGGTCAAGCAATTGCTCCAGGACGGCTGGGACGTGACCGCCACCGTGCGTGATCCGAGCAAGGCTGATGCCCTTAAAGCGGTGGGTCCGGTGCAGATCGAAAAACTGGACATGGACGATCAGCAAGCCGTGATCGCCCTGGCACAGCGCCTCAAAGAGCGCACCTTTGACCTGCTGTTCGTCAACGCCGGCGTCAAGGGTCCGGCCAACCAGGAGCCCGGTCACGCCACTCTCGCGGAAGTCGGCCAGTTGTTTTTCACTAATGCCGTGGCGCCGATCAACCTGGCGCAGCGCTTTGTCGGGCAGATCCGCAAAGACAGCGGCGTGCTCGCATTCATGAGTTCGGTATTGGGCAGCGTAACGATCCCCGACGGCTCAGACCTGGCGCTGTACAAGGCCAGCAAAGCCGCGCTGAACTCCATGACCAACAGCTTCATCACTCAACTGGGCGACCACACACTCACTGTTCTGTCACTGCATCCGGGCTGGGTGAAGACCGACATGGGCGGCGAAAACGCGCACATCGATGTCGACACCAGCGTGCGCGGCCTGGTGGATCAGGTAAATGCCTACACCGGCAAAGGTGGTCACCACTTCGTGGACTACAAAGGCGACACCATCGCCTGGTAAGCGACGGGCAGCGTTATCGACTGATTGCCGTCGATAACGCTGCGCGCGTAGACTGCGCCCTCGCCCCAACCGGCGACCCTGGATCAGCAGACAGGGCAACACTGAGCTGGCAAACCTGAACCCATCATTCAGAGGAGCCGGCCAATGCCTGCGACCCGTATCTGGTTAAAAAACCCCCTCGCGATTTTCACTGCCAATGGCCTCGATGCCCGTGGCGGCCTGGTGCAGCAGGACGGTGTGATCACCGAAGTGCTGGGCTGGGGGAAAGAGCCCGCTGTGCCTTGTGGACAGGTGTTCGATGCACGCGAACACGTGATCCTGCCCGGCCTGATCAACACCCACCATCATTTTTACCAAACCCTCACCCGTGCCTGGGCGCCGGTGGTCAATCAGCCGTTGTTCCCCTGGCTGAAAACCCTGTACCCGGTGTGGGCGCGTCTGACGCCCGAGAAACTTGCTCTGGCCACCAAAGTCGCCTTGGCCGAATTGCTGCTCTCGGGCTGCACCACCGCCGCCGACCACCACTACCTGTTCCCCGACGGCCTGGAAAATGCCATCGACGTGCAAGTTGATACGGTGCGCGAATTGGGCATGCGCGCCATGCTTACCCGGGGCTCCATGAGCCTGGGCGAAGCCGACGGTGGCCTCCCGCCGCAACAGACCGTGCAACAAGGGCAGGTCATCCTCGACGACAGCCAGCGCCTGATCCGCGAATACCACCAACGCGGCGACAGCGCACAGATCCAGATTGCCCTGGCGCCTTGCTCGCCGTTCTCCGTCACACCGGAAATCATGCGTGCCAGCGCCGAACTGGCCAACAGCCTAGACGTGCGCCTGCACACCCATCTGGCGGAAACCCTCGACGAAGAAGATTTCTGCCTGCAACGCTTCGGCCTGCGCACCGTGGATTACCTCGACAGCGTGGGCTGGCTCGGCCCACGCACTTGGCTGGCACATGGCATTCACTTCAACCCTGATGAGATCGCCCGCCTTGGCGCCGCCGGTACCGGTATCTGCCACTGCCCAAGCTCAAATATGCGCCTGGCGTCCGGCATCTGCCCTACCCTCGACTTGCTAGCCGCGGGCGCGCCCATTGGCCTGGGCGTGGACGGTTCCGCCTCCAATGATGCATCGAACATGATTCTCGAAGCACGACAGGCCCTGTACATCCAGCGTCTACGTTATGGCGCAGAAAAGATCACCCCCGAAGGCGTGCTCGGCTGGGCCACCAAAGGTTCGGCGCAGTTGCTGGGGCGTACGGATATCGGTGAATTGGCCGTCGGCAAACAGGCGGATCTGGCGCTGTTCAAACTTGATGAGCTGCGGTTCTCCGGTAGCCATGATCCGATTTCGGCGCTGCTGTTGTGTGGTGCGGATCGTGCGGATCGGGTGATGGTCGCGGGCAAATGGCGAGTGATCGACGGGCAGGTCGAGGGCCTGGATCTGAAACGTTTGATCGCCGATCACAGCCAGGCGGCGCGACGATTGATCGCAGGGACCTAAATAAACACCGTTCAACATGCGGGAGGGGAACGTCGATTCGTCGCACAACCCCTCCCGCTTTTTATCTGCTGTGTTCTTACAATCCCAGCAGCGACAACATGATGAATGTCGCAAACAGCACAAAATGGGTCATCCCTTCGATAGCGTTGGTTTCGCCATCGTTGAGGTTGATCGCACTGACAATCAGCGTGATAAACACCATCACCGTTTGCACCGGCGTCATCGCCATCTGGAAAGGCTGGCCAGTGTAGAGCGCCATGGCCTCCATCACCGGCACCGTCAAAATCACCGTCGACAACGACGCTCCCAGTGCAATATTCACCACCGACTGCATGCGGTTGGCCAATGCGGCGCGCAAGGCCGTGAGAATTTCCGGTGCCGCCGAAATGGCTGCAACCACAATCGCCGTAATCACCGGCGGTGCGCCCGTGCCTTCCAGACCCAGGTCGAGGGTCTTGGACATCACCTCGGCCAACGCGCCAATCACAATCACGCCAAACACCAACGTGCCGATGGAGAACACCAAGTTCACCGGCGGCGTTTGCTCCTCTTCCGGCAGTTTTTTGCGGCGTTTTTCCGGATAGCTGTAGCTGAAGAAATAACTGTGCGGCCCCACCTGCATGCGCAGGAACAAGGTGTAGAGCACCACCATCGCGCCAATGGTGAAGGCTGAGTAAATTTTCCAGTCAGCTTCGGGGATGAATTCCGGCACCACCATCGACACGCCCATGGCGGTGAGGATCATCACGCTGTAGGTGCGCGCCGAGTCGTCGTTGTAGGACTGCTCGCCGTGCTTGATGCCGCCCATCAAGGCGGCCAGGCCGAGGATGCCGTTGATATCCAGCATCACTGCCGAATAAATAGTGTCACGCACAAGGGTGGGCGATGGCTCATTACTCATCATGATCGCCAGGATCACCACTTCCACCAGCACGGCGGCCAGGGTAAGGATCATGGTGCCGTAGGGGTCGCCAACTTTCTCCGCCAGTTGCTCGGCGTGGTGGGCCACGCGCATCGACGCCACTACGATAAAACCAATCAGCGCCACGCCTGCCAACAGCGCGACTATTTGCCCGCTGTGCAGCATCCAGTGCTCCAGCGGGTAGGCGGCGATGGCGGCAATCAGCGCCAGTAGCATGAATTTTTCTTGCTTGAGGGAGGTGAGCATTCGGGGCCTTTTTCGTACAGCAAATCAGTCATTGATGGGGTACAGACTGCGCCACGCTGCTAACGTTTCGTTACACCTTAGTTCACAACCCTCTTGCGCGAATAAAACGAATACTCTCCTGCCGGTCAGGTTTTACCGATTATTTCGGCTATGCCCTGTAGAATGCCGCCATTGCACCTGATGAGAATTTAGACATGTACGATTGGCTCAACGCCCTGCCCAAGGCTGAACTGCACCTGCACCTGGAGGGCTCGCTGGAGCCTGAGCTGCTGTTCGCCCTGGCCGAGCGTAACAAGATTGCGCTGCCGTGGAACGACGTCGAAACCTTGCGCAAGGCCTACGAGTTCAACAACCTGCAAGAGTTTCTGGACCTGTATTACAAGGGCGCCGATGTGCTGCGCACGTCTCAGGACTTCTACGACCTGACCTGGGCCTACCTGCTGCGCTGCAAAGAGCAGAACGTGATCCACACCGAACCGTTCTTCGACCCGCAAACCCACACCGACCGTGGCGTGCCGTTCGAAGTCGTGCTCAACGGGATCGCCGCAGCACTCAAAGATGGCGAGCAGCAACTGGGCATCACCAGCGGGCTGATCCTCAGCTTCCTGCGTCACCTGAGCGAAGACGAAGCACAAAAAACCCTCGACCAGGCGCTGCCGTTCCGTGATGCGTTCGTGGCCGTGGGCCTGGACAGCTCCGAGATGGGTCACCCGCCGAGCAAGTTCCAGCGCGTGTTCGACCGTGCCCGCCATGAAGGCTTCCTCACCGTTGCCCACGCCGGCGAAGAAGGCCCACCGGAGTACATCTGGGAAGCCATCGACCTGCTGAAAATCCAGCGAATCGACCATGGCGTGCGCGCCATCGAAGACGAACGCCTGATGCAGCGCATCATCGACGAGCAGATCCCACTCACCGTGTGCCCGCTGTCCAACACCAAGCTCTGCGTGTTCGACGACATGGCCCAGCACAACATCCTCGACATGCTTGAGCGTGGCGTGAAAGTGACCGTGAACTCCGATGACCCGGCCTACTTCGGCGGTTATGTCACCGAGAACTTCCACGCGCTGTACACCTCCTTGGGCATGACCCAGGACCAGGCCAAACGCCTGGCGCAGAACAGCCTGGATGCGCGACTCGTAAAGCCCTGACGTGAGCGAATGTTGGAGTGAGCGCCTGTGACCACGGCGCCTGCTCCTACAGCGCGGCCAATCGGGCGATCTCTTCCAGCCCGACGTCGTTGACCACCACAGCCTGGGACTCGTTGACCAGGCTGATCCAGTTCGATTGCAGGAACAACTGAAACAACCCAGCACCCAGCGCGCCCCCGAGGTGTGGTTGCTGCTGGCTCCAGTCAAAACAATCGCACAGCAGCGGCATTGCCAATGCTTGGGTAAAAATGCCCAGGCCCGCCATTTGCTGCGCGCCCTTGAATGTGACGGCGAGCCGTTGCTCATGGCGCTCGATCCACCTCGCCGCCATCATTCGTTCATACAACTGCGCCGCCAGCTCGCCACCAAGATGACCATGACACAGCCGAGCACGGCGTAATGACGGCGGCGCAACCAAGACCTGCGTTGAAACACCCGGCGCACTGCGTGTGGCACTGGCCAGGGTAGTACTGGCCAAGGCATGGATGGCGGCGCTGACATCGCCGTCTGCCAAGCGAAACAGTCGCTTGCCATACCGCGCTTCGGTTCGCAGCAAGCCGCTACTGGTCAGCCGCGCCAGATGTGCATTGGCCGAGGCCGACGGTAGACCGGTAAGTGCCGCCAGTTCCTTCGACGACTTCGCCGAGCCGTCCATCAAGGACCACAGCATGGCTGTGCGTTTTGGCTCAGCGAGCAAGCTGGCAATCTGACTAATGCATGGTGCTTCTTCCATCGATTCACTCCCTGTCGAATTACTTTTCTGATGCGGTAGGCGCCAGAGTATAAGTGCGCCAAGGGCGGGTTCCGTGGCGTCTGACAGCCAGAGTAGGGACGGGTTTTGAGTGAAATTTCCTTGCGTTACGGAGGCTATTACACGAGGTCCAATCGCTCCGACAATTGAGCCGTCAATGTCGCACAGCGAGCTACGAGCATTTCCCGCAGCAGGTTGATGGGTTTGCTCAACTGCGCGCGATGGGCACACAGCAGATTGAGCGGCGTGCGCTCGCCGCGCAGTTCCGGCAGGATCAGGCGCAGTCGTCCAGCCAGCAGGTCGGTGCTCACATCCAGCCAGGATTTATAGGCAATGCCCATACCCGCCACGGCCCAGCGGCGCACCACATCGGCATCGTCGCTGAAGCGGTCGCCGCTGACCGTCAGGCTGACTTCGCGCTTGCCGTCGTGAAACGTCCAGTGGTCATGCACTCGGGTGCCGAGCATATACAGCAAGCAATTGTGCTGGGCCAATTGCTCCAAGTGTCGCGGCTCACCGTGGCGTGCGAGGTAACTGGGGGCTGCGCACAGCACACGAACGTTGCGCGGCGCGACGGGCAGTGCAATCAGGCTGGAGTCCTCGGGCTCACCATAACGCAGGGCAATGTCCACCGGCTGGCGGAACAGGTCGGCAATCCGGTCACCCAACAGCAGGCGTACGGCGAGCTGCGGATACTCACGCTGGAACTCGTCCAGCCACGGCAGCAGTTGGTTGCGGCCAAAATCCGAGGGCGCCGACAGTTGCAGCACACCGCTGACATGGTCCTGACCGCTGGCCAAAAGACGTCGCCCTTCATCAAGGGAGCTCAACGAGGCGCGGGCGTATTCCAGAAAGCCCTCGCCTTCGGCAGTCAGGCGCAGGCTACGGGTGGAACGGGCCAGCAAGCGCGCGCCCAATTGTTGCTCGATACGCTTGAGCGCCGCGCTGGCCACGGCAGGCGACAGGTCCATCACCCGCGCCGCCGCCGACAAACTCCCCAAGTCCGCAGCGCGCACAAACAACTGCAAATCATCAAAACGCAGCATCCACCCACCCATTATCAAAATATTATTGAAACAGAGTGCTGTTTTAGCCGCTTTTATCTTCAGGGGAAATGACCAATCATCTGTCCATCCCGTTCATTACGTGTCTGGAATTGAATATGCCCAAAGCTTTTAACGTCATCGCCACGCTGATCGCCAAACCTGGCCAACAGGCCACCCTGGAAACCCTGCTGCGCGGCCTGCTGGAACCTACCCGCCTTGAAGCCGGTTGCGAGCAATACGACCTGCACCAAGACCTGCAACACCCCGAGACTTTCTACATGCTCGAACGCTGGAGCGATGACGCCGCACTGGCCGACCATGACCAAAGCGCACATATCCAAAGTTTTCGCGCCAAGGCCGCTGATGTACTCGAACACTTCGAACTCAAGCGCCTGAAGTTTCTCGCCTGATCACCGCCTTTTTCCGGAGCCCCCCATGAAAGCCATTGCCTACTACGCATCACTGCCAATCACCGATGAAAAATCCCTGCAAGACATCGAATTGCCGGCGCCCGTCGCCGGCCCACGCGACCTGCTGGTGGAAGTCAAAGCCATCTCGGTGAACCCGGTGGACACCAAGGTGCGCCAGAACGTCGCCCCGGAAAACGGCGCCGCCAAAGTGCTGGGCTGGGACGTCGCCGGTGTGGTCAAGGCTGTCGGCAGTGACGTGAGCCTGTTCAAGGTCGGCGACAAAGTGTTCTACGCCGGCTCCTTGGTACGCCCAGGTGGCAACAGTGAACTGCACACTGTGGACGAGCGTATCGTCGGCCATATACCCAAGAGCCTGAGCTTTGCCGAAGCCGCCGCGCTGCCGCTGACCGCCATCACCGCCTGGGAACTGCTGTTCGAGCGCCTGCAGGTGCATGAAGGTAAAGAAGACGAAGGCCAGAGCCTGCTTATCGTTGGTGCCGCAGGTGGCGTGGGTTCGATCCTGACCCAACTGGCCAGCCAGCTCACCGGATTGAAAGTAATCGGCACCGCCTCGCGCCCGGAAACCCAGGAATGGACCAAGGCCCTCGGCGCCGACCTAGTGATCGACCACAGCCAACCGCTGAGTGAAGCGTTGAAACAAGCCGGCCACCCGCAGGTCACCCACGTCGCCAGCCTGACCCAAACCGAGCATCACCTGGACCAGTTGGTCGAAGCGCTGCAACCCCAAGGCAAGCTGGCACTGATCGACGACCCCAAGGCGTTGGACGTGAGCAAACTCAAGCGCAAGAGCCTGTCGCTGCATTGGGAGTTTATGTACACGCGCTCGATGTTCGAGACGCCGGACATGATTGAGCAGCACAACCTACTCAATCGCGTGGCCGAGCTGATCGACGCCGGCACCTTGAAAACCACAGTGGGCGAGCACTTCGGCGTGATCAATGCGGCGAATCTGCGCCGGGCTCATGCACTGCTGGAAAGCGGTAAGGCCAAGGGCAAGATCGTGCTGGAAGGGTTCTAAAACAACGGCTGTCAGTGTTGTCCGTTATTCGTGTGAGTAATGGACGACACCGCTAGTCAGAGAGTTGATCTTTGTCATATTTGTGAGCGTATCCGGGGTTTATATTGGCCGCCTTTGCCACGATTCTTTTACGTGAGGAAGTCAGCAATGAAGATCCTGATAAAAGCGTTAGCAAAATCCCAGTGGGAGGTCCGTCTGGACCAGAAAGCCATTACTTTCCACACTGAAGCCGAGGCGCGCGCCTTTGCCGATACCCTGCAAGCGCGTATCAAGGCGCCCCACCGTTTTCCAATCAGCCAGCAACACTCCGCCGCTGGCTGACCCGCCTCTCAGCCCTGCGCCTGCAAGGCTCTGGCCCGTTGCAGGCGTTGGGTCGACACGGCCACCGTCACCGCCAATACACCGCACAGGCTGATGACCATCGCCATTGGCATGGCCGTGCCATCGTGCAACACCCCCACCAGCGACGCCGCCCCCGCCGCCACACCGAACTGGATGCAGCCGAGCAATGCCGACGCACTGCCTGCCCGAGCGCCCTGCCCGCTCATGGCACACGCCGAGGTGTTGGGCAAAATGCAGCCCAGACTGGCGATGCAGATAAACAGCGGCACCAGCAATGGCCACAGCGCATCGGTGCGCAACGCCGTGATGCCCAGCAGCGTCAGACCCGCCAGCAGATACACCCACACCGAACGCGACAGCAAAAACGCCGGGCCACGCTTGGCCAGCAAGCGAGCGTTGAGCTGCGCCACTAGGATGAAGCCAGCGGCGTTGGAGCCGAATACCCAGCCGTAATGCTCAGCGGGCACGCCATACAGTTTGATAAACACGAACGGTGAACCCGCGATGTAGGCAAACATCCCGGCAATCGACAGCGCGCCGGTAAGGGCGTAACCGAGGTAAACCCGGTCGGACAACAGCCCAAAATAGCGGCGCAACGAGCCCGACAACGGCTGGCGTGGCTGATGGGCTGGAAAGGTTTCAGGCAAGCCGAATGCCACGGCGATAGCGGCCATCACACTGAAGATCGTCAATGCCAGGAAAATCGACTGCCAGCCCCACAACCCGACCATCACCCCGCCGGCCAGCGGCGCAAGAATCGGCGCCAGGCCGGTCACCAGCATCAACTGGGAAAACACCTTAGCCGAGCCCACGGCATCGCATTTGTCGCTGACCACCGCGCGGGAAATCACCATGCCCGCGCAGCCGCCAAGGGCCTGCACGAAGCGTGCGCCAATCAGCCAATCGAGGGAGGGCGCGTAGGCGCAGGCGAAGGACGCCAGGGTAAACAGGGTCACGCCGCTGAGCAGCGGCCCGCGCCGACCAAAACGGTCCGCCAGCGGGCCATAGATCAATTGGCCAATGGCCAGACCGGCGAAGTACACCGCCAGGGTCAGCTGGATGTGTTTTTCATCGGTGGCAAACGCTGTGGCCATCGCCGGGAAGCCCGGCAGGTAGAAATCGATCGCCAGCGGCGCAAAGGCGCTCAAGGCACCCAGAATCAGGATTATGCGAAGGTTCATCAGGCACCCAAGAGAGTCGGCAGCCCGACAGTCTAGCCGGGCCTGGATGCCTTGAACATAACGATAGCTCGCTAACTATTAAAATCAGGCGAGCTTGGCGCTGTAGCCTTCCTCAGTGATCAAGCTGATCACCTCTTCGGCAGACAAGCGGCTTTCCACGCCCACTTCCTTGGCGGCCAGGTCGACCTTCACACTGGCGCTTGAATCCTTACTCTGTACCGCCTGGGTCACCGCCCGGACGCAATGGCCGCAGGTCATTCCTTCAACACTGAATACTTGCATGACATAACTCCTTTGATGAGGTTGAACCCAGTCTCGACCTTGCCACAATGGCAAGGTCAAGTTCTGAAAAAATCGGCCGGGCTGGTATTCGGCGGCACTGTCGGCCAAGCTTGAACCATCTTTGATTCACACCACGGAGCATTCGCCATGCGCTGGTCGTATTTTGCCCTTGCCGGCTTGATGAGTTTGTCTGCCGCTGCGCCCATGGCCAGTGCCGATCAAGACTATGCGGTGTTGATCATTTCCCGGGAACGCCTGGAAGTGCTGACCAATTGCGAGATCGGCCTGTACATCCAGGACCAGTTGGCCGGGCGCCTGTTCCAGGAACAGTCCACCTCGTTCAACCTGCCCGCCGGCGATGTGTCACTGCGCCTGAAGCTGCTGCCGGGCCAAGCTGCGGGCTGCCTGCCTGGCCTGCTCGCCCCGCCCGCGCAAAACATCACGCTCAAGGCCGGTGACGTACGCAAGTTACGGATCGCCCAGGGTCCGGATGGCATGTACCTCAAAGCGGCTGCATTGGATTACTGAAGGCGCTTGACCTTACCCACAGGTCAAGGTTGATGCTAGGGGCAACTTCTTCTGGAGGAATGCCCCATGAATGGATCCACCACCTTTGATCTGCCCATCAGCGGCATGACCTGCGCCAGCTGTGCCGGGCGTGTCGAGCGTGCGCTGGGCAAGGTGCCGGGGGTGCAAAGCGTCAGTGTCAATCTGGCCAACGAGCGCGCCCACGTCGAAGTGCAGGGCCAAATGGACCCCGCCGTGCTGATTGCGGCGGTCGACAAGGCCGGTTACAGCGCCAGCCTGCCTCAAAGCGAAATCGCCACCGATACCGATCAAGCCCAGCGCCTGCACCGCGAGCGTTGGTCGCTGCTGCTGGCCATTGCGCTGGCATTGCCGTTGGTGCTGCCGATGCTGCTGGAGCCCTTTGGCCTGCACTGGATGCTCCCGCCCTGGGTGCAGTTCGCCCTCGCCACGCCCGTGCAATTCATTTTCGGTGCGCGCTTCTACATAGCCGCCTGGAAAGCCGTACGCGCCGGCGCCGGTAATATGGACCTGCTGGTCGCCATCGGCACCAGCGCCGGTTACGGCCTGAGCATTTATGAATGGCTCACCGCACATGCGGGTATGGCGCCGCACCTGTACTTCGAAGCTTCAGCGGTGGTAATTGCCTTGGTATTGCTGGGCAAATACCTGGAAAGCCGTGCTAAACGCCAGACTGCCAGCGCCATCCGTGCGCTGGAAGCCCTGCGCCCTGAACGTGCACTGCGTGTCCAGGATGGCCGTGAAGAAGACGTCGCCATCAGCGCGTTGAAGCTCGATGACCTGGTGTTGGTCAAACCCGGCGAGCGTTTCCCGGTGGACGGTGAAGTGATCGAAGGCCAAAGCCATGCCGACGAGGCGTTGATCAGCGGTGAAAGCCTGCCGGTGCCGAAACAACCCGGCGATAAAGTCACCGGCGGTGCCATCAACGGCGAAGGTCGTCTGCTGGTGCGCACCACCGCCCTTGGTGCTGAAAGTGTCCTGGCACGCATCATCCGCCTGGTGGAAGACGCCCAGGCCGCCAAGGCGCCGATTCAGAAACTGGTGGATAAAGTCAGCCAGGTCTTCGTCCCGACCGTGCTGGTACTGGCGGTGCTCACGCTGGTGGGATGGTGGCTGTACGGCGCGTCGCTGGAGACCGCGATTATCAACGCCGTGGCCGTGCTGGTGATCGCCTGCCCTTGCGCCCTTGGCCTGGCCACGCCGACTGCAATCATGGCCGGCACCGGTGTCGCCGCCCGCTACGGCATCCTGATCAAGGACGCCGAAGCGCTGGAGCGCGCCCACGCAGTGAGCGCCGTGGTCTTCGACAAGACGGGCACCCTCACCTCCGGCACGCCAAAAATCGCCCACTTGGTCGCGGTGGATGGCAATCAAGCCCTGCTGCTGCAACAGGCCGGCGCGCTGCAACGCGGCAGCGAACATCCCCTGGCAAAAGCCGTGTTGGATGCCTGCAGCGAACAAGGGCTGAAGGTGGCGGATGTGAGCGCCAGCCAATCCCTCACCGGGCGCGGCATTGCCGGCACCCTCGACGGTCGGCCACTGGCACTGGGCAATCGCCGTCTGCTGGAAGAAATCGGCTTGAGCGCGGGTGACTTGGCAGGTGTCGCCAGCGATTGGGAGTCCGAAGGCCGCACCCTGTCCTGGCTGATCGAACAGGGTCCACAACCGCGCGTACTCGGGTTGTTCGCCTTTGGCGACACCCTCAAACCCGGTGCGTTGGAAGCCGTTGAGCAACTCAAGGCCCAGCACATCAGCAGCCACTTGCTCACCGGCGACAACCGCGGCAGCGCCCGCGTGGTGGCGCACGCACTGGGCATCGACGATGTCCACGCTGAAGTGCTGCCCGCCGATAAAGCCGCCACCGTCGCCGAGCTGAAAAAAACCGGCGTGGTGGCGATGGTCGGCGACGGCATCAACGACGCCCCGGCCCTGGCGGCGGCCGATATCGGCATCGCCATGGGCGGCGGCACCGACGTGGCCATGCATGCTGCCGGTATCACCCTGATGCGCGGCGACCCACGCCTGGTGCCGGCCGCTCTGGAGATCAGCCGCAAGACCTACGCAAAAATCCGCCAGAACCTGTTCTGGGCGTTTGTGTATAACTTGATCGGTATTCCCCTGGCCGCATTCGGCCTGCTCAACCCGGTGCTGGCGGGCGCGGCTATGGCCTTGTCCAGCGTCAGCGTGGTGAGCAATGCACTGTTGTTGAAAACCTGGAAACCCACTGACCTAGAGGATCAACGCCCATGAACATCGGCCAAGCCGCACGCCAAAGCGGGCTGAGCGCCAAGATGATTCGCTACTACGAATCCATCGGCCTGCTCAAAGCCGCCCACCGCACCGACAGTGGCTACCGTGTGTATGGCCCGGACGACTTGCACACATTGGCGTTTATCAAACGCTCGCGGGATCTGGGGTTTTCATTGGAAGAGGTCGGCAAGCTGCTGACCCTGTGGCAGGACCGGCAACGGGCCAGCGCCGACGTGAAAGCCTTGGCGCGCCAGCATATCGAGGCGTTGAACCAGAAGATTCTGGAGCTGGGGCAGTTGCGGGATACGTTGCAAGATCTGGTTGAGCACTGCCAGGGCGATCATCGGCCGGATTGTCCGATTCTCAAGGAGTTGGCGTCGGGAAGCTGCTGCGCGTGAGGCTCTAACTGACTAACTACAAAACCAATGTGGGAGGGGGCTTGCTCCCGATGGCGGTGTGTCAGTCTCAATATCTGTAACTGACACACCGCTATCGGGAGCAAGCCCCCTCCCACATTTTGATCTTCATTTACCCGGAGATCATTGCATCCAAGGCGGCGGTGGCGGTTCTTCGGACGCTTTGCTCGGCGGAGCATCATCTGCCGCCCGAATCGCTTGCTTGCGCTCTTCATCCAGCCGCGCCGCTTCGATCTCGCGAATCACACCGCCCACATCCGCCAACTCTTCCGGCTCGTCGAACTCGCCGGTCAAGACGCTGGCCGGGTGCAAGGTACCGGCTTCGTACAGCGCCCACATTTCCTTGGCGTACTTGGTCTTCTTCAACTCCGGGGCAAAACGCCCGAAGTAGGAGGCCATGTTGCCCACATCCCGTTCCAGCATGTTGAACGCGTGGTTGTTGCCCGCCGCATCCACTGCCTGGGGCAGGTCAATAATCACCGGGCCCGTGGGGGTAAGCAGTACGTTGAACTCGGACAAGTCACCGTGTACCAGGCCGGTACACAGCATCAGCACGATCTGGGAAATCAGGAAGGCGTGGTATTCGCGCGCCTGGTCCGGCTCCAGTGTCACGTCATTCAGACGTGGCGCCGCATCGCCGTACTCGTCGGCCACCAGCTCCATCAACAGCACGCCTTCGAGGAAGTCGTAGGGCTTGGGCACGCGAACGCCCGCGCCGGCCAGGCGGAACAATGCCGCCACTTCGGCGTTCTGCCAGGCATCTTCGGTTTCTTTCTTACCGAACTTGGAGCCCTTGGCCATGGCCCGGGCTTGACGGCTGTTACGGACCTTACGGCCTTCCTGGTATTCGGATGCCTGACGAAAACTTCGTTTGTTCGCCTCCTTGTAAACCTTGGCGCAACGCAATTCGTTGCCGCAGCGCACCACATAAACAGCTGCTTCTTTACCACTCATGAGAGGGCGCAGCACTTCGTCGACCAGACCGTCTTCGATCAGGGGTTCAATGCGTTTAGGAGTCTTCATCAGCTTTTATTGTGGGTCCTTTATTACCAAATACGCGTATGGCACTCGTTATACGGCAATCGGCTCGCCGGTGGGAGGGGCTACCGATCTTTGACCACTCAAGAATGCATCCTATATGCCAGTTTCGGCTGCAATCAACGCTCAATGATCGCCGTCACCCCTTGACCGCCCGCCGCGCAGATCGAAATCAGCCCTCGGCCCTTGCCCGCCGCATCCAGCAACTTAGCCAGGTTGGCGACGATACGGCCGCCGGTGGCGGCAAATGGGTGCCCGGCGGCCAGGGAGCTGCCCTTCACATTCAACCGGCTGCGGTCGATGGAGCCCAACGGCGCGTCCAGCCCCAGGCGGGTCTTGCAGTAATCCGCATCTTCCCAGGCTTTTAGCGTGCACAACACCTGGGCCGCGAATGCTTCGTGGATCTCGTAATAATCGAAGTCCTGCAGCGTCAGGCCATTCCTCGCCAACAGACGCGGCACCGCATACACCGGAGCCATCAACAGGCCTTCGGCGCCGTTGACGAAATCCACCGCCGCCGCTTCGCCATCGCGCAGATACGCCAGGATCGGCAGCCCCCGCTCCTTCGCCCAAGCCTCACTGCCCAGCAGCACCAGAGATGCACCATCGGTGAGCGGTGTGGAGTTGCCGGCGGTGAGCGTGCCCTTTTCGCTGCGCTCGAAGGCGGGTTTGAGGGCGGCGAGTTTTTCCAGGGTCAGGTCGGGACGCAGGTTGTTGTCGCGGGTCAGGCCCAGAAACGGGGTGAGCAGATCGTTGTGCCAGCCTTCGGCATAGGCGGCCGCCATTTTCTGGTGGCTCTCCAGCGCAAGCTGGTCTTGCTCGGCCCGGGGGATCTGCCAGGTCTGCGCCATCAACTCACAGTGCTGGCCCATGGACAAACCGGTACGCGGCTCGCCATTGCGCGGCAGTTCTGGCTTAAGGTGATGGGGACGAAGTTGTAACAGGACTTTTAATTTATCCGCCATGGATTTGCTGCGGTTGGCTTGCAGCAGGATCTTGCGCAGCCCTTCATTCACCCCAATCGGTGCGTCTGACGTGGTGTCCACCCCGCCGGCGATGCCGCATTCGATCTGGCCCAAGGCAATCTTGTTGGCCACCAGCAATGCCGCCTCCAGCCCGGTGCCGCAGGCCTGCTGGATGTCATAGGCTGGGGTCTGCGGCGACAGGCGCGAGCCCAGCACGCATTCGCGGGTCAGGTTGAAGTCGCGCGAATGCTTGAGCACCGCGCCGGCGGCCACCTCGCCCATGCGCAGGCCGTGCAGGTTGTAGCGTTCGATCAAGCCTTCCAAGGCGGCGGTCAGCATCGCCTGGTTACTCGCCGTGGCGTAGGGGCCATTGGAACGGGCGAAAGGAATGCGGTTACCGCCAATGATCGCTACACGGCGCAATTGAGTCATGGAAAGCTCCCTCTGTCTGTTATGGGCTTGATCACTGAGCCTAGTCGAACGACTGCTACCCTGGGATGGTCAACCCTTTGAACCCCAGCCTTCGGAGAGCGTTCCATGTCTGACCGTTATATCGACTTCGCCAACTCAAGCCTCGGCCATCGCCTGGTCGCCGCCCTTGGCCTGCCGTCACCGGTACGCCTGGAACGCTGGCAAGCCGGACGCCTACGCCCGGTAGACGGTGCACTGCTGCTGGGCGGTGGAGCCCTGACAAGCAAGGTGCAGGCATTTGCCAACAAACTCACCGACGCGATTTATACCTACGGCGCCGAGTCATCGACGTGGATTCCCGGGCACGGCCCCAAGGTCAAGGCCGTGGTGTTCGATGCCAGCGAGCTGCAACACACCGACCAGCTCAAGCAACTGCGCGAGTTCTTCCAGCCCCTGCTGAAAAACCTCGATAACAGCGCCCACCTGGTGATCCTCGGCCGCGCCCCGGAAAGTCTCAGCGACCCGTTTGCCGCCAGCGCCCAGCGGGCCTTGGAAGGGTTCAGCCGCTCCTTGGCCAAGGAACTGCGCAACGGCGGAGTGTTGCAATTGCTCTACGTCGGCGAGGGTGCCGAAGACCAACTGGAAGGCGCGCTGCGTTTCTTCCTCTCACCGAAAAGCGCCTACATTTCCGGCCAGGTGATTCGCCTGGAGGCTTGCGCCACGCCCGTTGAGGACTGGACCCGCCCACTGGCCGGGCGCAAAGCGCTGGTCACGGGTGCGGCGCGTGGCATCGGTGCGTCTATCGCTGAAACCCTGACCCGCGACGGCGCTGAGGTCATTCTCCTTGACGTCCCCCAGGCCAAGGCCGACCTCGAAGCCCTGGCGGCGCGCTTGGGTGCTCGCACGGTGGTGCTGGATATCTGCGCCGAAGACGCCGCCAGCCAGTTGATCGAACACCTGCCCGATGGCCTCGATATTCTGGTGCATAACGCCGGTATCACCCGTGACAAAACCCTTGCCAACATGACCCCGGAATATTGGGATGCGGTGCTCGCGGTCAATCTCAATGCACCGCAGGTATTGACCAAAGCGCTGCTCGACAGCGGCAGCCTGCACGACAACGCCCGCGTGGTGGTGCTGGCGTCCATCAGCGGCATCGCTGGTAACCGTGGGCAAACCAACTATGCCGCGAGTAAGGCGGGTTTGATCGGCCTGGTGCAGGCGTGGGCGCCGTTGCTCAAGGAGCGCGGGATCAGCATCAATGCTGTGGCGCCAGGCTTTATCGAAACCCAGATGACCGCACACATCCCGTTCGCCCTGCGTGAAGCCGGGCGCCGCATGAGCTCCCTGGGCCAAGGCGGTTTGCCGCAGGACGTCGCCGAAGCTGTGGCCTGGCTGGGCCAGCCCGGTTCCGGCGCGGTCAGCGGGCAAGCATTGCGGGTGTGCGGGCAAAGTCTATTGGGAGCGTGAGCATGGAATGGCAGACCTTAGGCAATACCCCGTTTCTGCCGCCGTTGTATTGGCGAGCGGCGCTCAAGCGCAAGATTACCGGCAGCACACTGCCTGAACAGGGGCTGCGCTGCCGGGTCAGCGTCAACCCCAAGGACGTCGCGGCGTATCGCAAGGTCTGCGGTTTTGCCGACAGCCCGATCCTACCGGCGACCTACCCACACATCCTGGCGTTTGGATTACAAATGCAGCTGCTCACGGCCAAGGCATTTCCCTTCCCGTTGCTGGGGTTGATCCACCTGAGCAATTGCATTCGAATCCATCGCCCATTGGGCGGGGTAAACGAACTCTTCATAAGCGTGCACGCGCAAAACCTCCAACCTCACGCCAAGGGCGCAACCTTTGAGGTGGTAACCACCGTCGAAGATTCTCTCGGAGTGCTGTGGGAAGCCGAGAGCCGAATGCTCTGCCGAGGCGTAAAACTCGAAGGCGAAGCTGCCGATGACACCCAGCCCACACCTGCACACATCAGCGAACTGACCCGCTGGAAGGCCCCTTCGGATATCGGCCGTCGCTATGCGAGGGTCTCCGGCGACTACAACCCGATTCACCTGAGTGCCCCGACCGCCAAGTTGTTTGGCTTCCCCCAGGCCATCGCCCACGGACTGTGGAACAAGGCCCGCACACTGGCCGCACTCGGTGAGCACCTGCCCGCTGCCAATGTAGAAATCGAAGTGGTATTCAAAAAACCGGTGCGCCTGCCCAGCGAAGTGACGTTGCACAGTAGCACCGCCGGTTCCAGTGGCGAATTACTGTTGAAAGGCGCGGGGGATATTGAACATATGGTGGGGAAATGGCGGCCAATCGCATAACAAAACCTGCTTAATTGTATATATACGCCATAAGTAATAGCGGACTTGAAAAAGTCCGCTATTTGTTTATCTAAGCGACTGATTCAATAGACATATACATCTTGATACGCCCTCCCCTTATACCCTTACGACTAGTCATTAAGCATACACTTCACGCCCTCTATATAAATCGTTAATACCAAGTTTAGCCTTGAGGGAACACGCACCCGGGTCTGTTATAGACCTACGGACAAACGCATCGCTATCCCAAGAAATAACGAGCGTTTGAAGACAACTAAGGTTGTACGGGTGCAAGGAATTCAATCATGAAAACTCAAGTAGTGTTTTGGAAAGCAAGTACCGCGTTGGCCCTGGCAATAGCAATGACACTCTGTGGCTGCAGCAGCGGTGGTGGCGGGCATCACAGTAGCGGCTCCTCCTCTTCGGATACTGCCGGAACCGGTGGAGGTACTGGTGGCGGTACCGGTGGCGGCACTGGTGGAGGTACCGGTGGAGGTACCGGTGGCGGCACTGGTGGAGGTACCGGTGGCGGCACTGGTGGCGGCACCACCACGCCACTGGTCACCGCGACCGTCGTCGACACGCTGGGCAACACCGTGACCGGCGTGGGCGGCACCGTCAGCAGTCTCGGCACCACCCTCGGCAGCTTGCCGATTGTTGGCGCGACCACCCAAGGTCTGGTGGTGGCCACAGGCACTGCGGTCGGCAGCATCGGCAACGGCCTGTCGGATGGGCTCGGCTCGTTGGGCACTGACAGCAATGCACTGGGCAACACCCTCGACGGCGTAGGCCAAGGTGTTTCCGATCTGGGCGATGGCGTCAGCACCACCGGCGCTAACGTGCGCACGCTGCTGGGTAAAGTGCCCGTGGTCAGCGCAACTGCGCCAGTGGTGGGCGGCGCGGTCGATAAAGTCGGCAACGTGGTGACCATGCTCGGCGATACCCTGAGCACCGCCAGCACCACCGGCCCGCTGGGCAATGTGACAAATGCCGTGGGCGCCCGAGTGCTGGTGCCAGTCGTCTCGCTGGTGGAAAAAACCACCGGCAAAGTTGGCAACGCAACGGGCCTGGACAGCCCGGTCGGCGGCCTGCTGGATAAAGTCGGCAGCACCGTCGATGGCCTCGGCGATAAAGTCGCCGGCGCTGGCGGCACCGGTAACCCTGTGACCGGCGCCGTGGGTAACCTGCTCAATGGCGTCGGCACCGTGGTCGGCACCACAAGCGGCTATGTCGACCCAGCCACCGGCACCGGCAACGGCGGCGGTAGCGGCAGTGGCGTCAAACTCGGTCTGCCGGAACTGATCGGTGGTGTCATCGCCGGCGCCGGCAACGGCCTCAACGTTGGCAATACCAATGGCGTGGTGAGCGCTGCTGGCGTCACCGGCGCCAGCGCCGGCGGCACGGTGGCATCTCTGGGCACCTTGCTGGGCGGCAGCGGCACTCCAAACACCGCCGCGGGCGCTCCGATCATGGCGGTGACCACCAACCTCGGCAGCGCACTTAACCCTGCCACCAGTGGCATCGCCAGCCTGACCCAAAACGTCGGCAACGCCACCGGCCTGGGCGCCCCAGTCAATGGACTGGTGACTAACGTCGGCGGCGCCGTCAACAGCCTGGGCGGCAAAATCAGCGGCGCCAATGCCAACCCGGTCACCAACGCCCTGGGCGGCACCGTGAGCGCTGTCGGCGGCACCGTGGCGTCGGTGGGTGGCCTAGTCACCGGCGGTACCAGCGGCGGCGGGTTGCTCGGCGGCGGCTTGAACCTGGGCGGCAGCGCATCTGCCGGCGCCAGTGCCAGTGCCGGGGCCAGCACCAGCGGTGGCCTGGGGGGGTTGCTCGGTGGCCTCACCGGCAAAAAATAGAATTGCACCTGGCCGATTAGACGGCCTCACCTACAGCGCCTACGCTTGGTTGAGACGAGAGATCTAATAAATCTCTCGTCTTTTTTTAGGGCCACTGAACGGCCCCTGAAAAACACCCGAACCGCGCCTTCAGAGCCCGGCGGGCACCTGCGAAACGCTGCTGCTTTGACCATGGAGTGTCCTATGCGCGCTTTGACACCGTTGTTATTGCTCACCCTCAGTGCTTACGCCCACGCCGATACTCTGCCCAGCTTCCTCAATAGCAACGACACCATCCGCAACCTGCCGGTGCCCAATCTGCCCGCCGATGCCTACCGCCCGAACACCCCGCAAACGCAGCTGCCCACCCCTGCGGCGAGTGAGGCGCAACCGTTACTGATGGACACCAAGGTGACCATTCGCAAACTGCAGATCGACGGCGGCACGGTCTACCCGCTCAACGACGTTGCCCTGGCGTTCGAGCCCTTGATCGGCCACGAAACCAACCTGGCCCAATTGATCGAGGCGACACGCAGCATCACCCGGCGCTACCAGGCAGACGGCTACCTGCTGTCCTATGCGTTCCTGCCGGAGCAACGCTTCGATGACGGCCTGGTGCACGTCATTCTGGTGGAGGGTTATATCCGCGATTACCAAGTACAAGGCGATATTGGCTCAGTGTCGTCCTACGTCGAAAAGCTCGCCGACAAACTCAAGGCCGAGCGCCCACTGACCCGTAAAGCCTTCGAGCGCTACACCACACTCATGGGCGCGATCCCCGGCGTCACCTTGCAAGCGCAAGTGCCGCCACCCGGCACCACCGACGGCGGCACCCACATGCAGATCACTGCCAGCCGCAAGCCTTTCACCACCAGCATGAGCCTCAACCAGGCCAGTCGTGGCGGCACGCAAGCCTTGTTAACCGCCACCAGCAATTCCCAGACCGCCATGGGTGAACAACTGAGCGTGAGCGGCCTGTTCCCACCGGGCGACGACAAAGAACACTACTACCGCGCCGCCTACAGCCAATTCGTCAATGCCGAGGGCACCCAACTGGTGCTATCCGGTGAACGCTATCGCGCCGACCCCGGCACCAACCTGCAACTGGGCGGCGGCTTCGAACTCAAGCCCCATCAGGCAATCGACCGATTCTCCATTGGCCTGAGCCACCCGCTGATCGCCTCGCCCACCGAGTCGTTGACCCTGGGCACGCGGTTCTATGGGGTCGACCAGAAAACCCGCTATCAACTGGTGGGATTCCCCCAGCGCTTTGACATCGAAACCAACCTGCGCGCCGTGGCGTTCGAAGGCGACTGGCGCAAGGCCGACGCCGACCAACTGCGCATCCTCAGCGCGGGGCTGTACCAAGGCATCGACGGCATGGGCGCCAAGACACGCAGCGACCTCGAAGGCCTCAAACCTGACTTGGACTTCTTCCGCCTGCGCCTGTCGGGCGTGCAAAGCAACAAGCTGTTCGGCAACGTTCAGGGCGTGCTGTCAGGAGCGCTTTATTGGAGTGACGACACCTTGCCCGACAGCGAGCGCGCCACCTTCGGCGGGCAGAACTTCGGTCGTGGCTACCCCGATGATCAAGGCTCGGGCGACAAGGGCTGGGGCATGGCCTATGAGGTCAACTACAGCTACAACCGTGCCGGCGAGTGGGTGAGAATCCTGCAACCCTACATCGTGTTCGACCGTGCCAAGACCTGGTTCAACGACCAGCCCATCAAAGGCAACAACCTGTCATCAGCCGCCGTGGGCCTGCGCTTTGGCGACGCGAAGTATTACAACATCGCGCTCGAAGCGGCCAAGCCGATGTCGGACGAGGCCCTCGACAGCCTCAACCGCCAGCCGCGGTATACGTTGAGTTTCAGCTATCAACTCTGACAAGGCCTACAGCGCTCAGTTTAGGCTGAGCGGGGTTCTGCGGCAGACGAGCTTGCTGTGGTAAGAGGGCGTGTTGTGGCGAGCGGGCTTGCTCGTGTTCGACTGCGCAACAGTCCCCAAAAGCCCTACCGCTTGCTGAGAGGAAACAAGCTGTCCAACGTATCAATCAACCGCACCAGGTAAATCGGCTTGCGAAACAGATCCAGGACCTGCAGGCGCAGCATGTCGCTGACGTCATCCATTTCGGCATGACCGGACATCACAATCACCGGCAGGTGCGAGCGTGAGGTGTGTTCGCGCAGGCGCTTGATCAAGGAGATACCGCTTTCCTCGGGCATGCGCAGGTCGGTGATGACCAAGGCGATATCGGGGTGAAGTGTCAACTCTTGCAGGGCGAAGGTGACGGATGTTGCCGTAAAGCACACAAACCCCTCGTTTCCGAGGGATTCGGCGAGCTCGATCAGCGCGTCCTCTTCGTCGTCCACTAACAGGATTTGTTGCCGGGGGGACGACATGGGGCTCATTTAAGGATCCTGATACTAAACGTGCACTCAGGGTAGTCGTATCGCGCCATTGATCAAGTGGACAAGATACTGGCTTCGACCAACTTGAACAGCGCAGTGACTCTGTCGCTGATGGGCGTCATGAAGATACCGATCACAGCCGCACACATGGCAGCCACAATGGCGTACTCAATACCGGAAGCGCCATCCCTGGCGCAGACCATCAGTTGAAGCTTTAAGAACACCTTGCCAATTGCTGACATGCGACTCTCCAACAAGGGTTAAAAGCTCAAGTGCCAATACCGGTCTGAATCGATGTAAAAATGGCTTTGACTTTAGTGCTGATGGGCGTCATGAACAGCCCGATCACCGCTGCACACATCGCCGCGACAATTGCATATTCGATACCGGAGGCCCCCTCTCTTCCGTAAGACAAAATCTGGATTTTGATAAACACCTTGCGAATGACGTCAAGGAACATTTGACTTCTCCTTTGCGCTCCGGGCGCTGATGTAGCTGGGCTACAGCATGATCTCGCTGTGCCATTAGAGCATTGTCGGCAAATCCACTCCCAACAACTGTAATAAGCGACTAATCACAAAGTAGTAGCCAAATCGATGACGCCTGAAGAACCTTATTTCCCACTAATGAAGAGAAATTTTCCAAGGAGTAATGGCATTTCGTCCTAGCTGAACTACCTTCAAATAGCGAAATAGTTAGACCTTGATAGTGAACTGATTGCGCAGTGCTGGATGGACCAGACAGCAGGTTCTGCAGTGGGAAAGGGAGAGCCTTTATGAGCAGTCGCATCAGTATGATTCTGGCCGGGTTGCTCTTGTTGGGAGCGCTGATTGCCGGTTATTGGGGCCTCGTGTTGAGCCGTCCGGAACCGGCGGCCGCCGTGGTTGCTCAGCCCGTTGCCACCCCCTCTTCAGTGGCCCCCGTCGAAGACCCGACACGTCAACCCGTGGTGGTACTGGCCCACGACGTGCCGCCCTTCGTCGCCCTCACCGCCGCCGACCTGACCCTGGAAAAACTGCGCACTGCACCGGCTGGCAGCCTCACCACGCTGGAGCAAGCCATCGGACGCACGCCTTGGCGCAGCCTGGAAGCCGGAACCTGGCTGACCGAACAAAGCTTCGAGGCTGGCGGAAGCCTCGCCCGGATGATCCGCTCTGACGAACGCGCGCTGGCCGTTGCCGTGGATGAAGTAACCGGCGCCGCTGGGCAATTGAACCCGGGTGATTATGTTGACGTGATGCTGTACCTGCGCCAGGAAAACGGTAACCCGCAACCCTCGGCGCAAACCGTAGTCCCCGCACTTCGCCTGCTTGGAGTGGGTGACCAACTCGGGCTGACCAATGACGGTAAACCCGGCTCCCCTGTAGCAACAACGGCCGAAGACAAAGCCAAGCAACAACAGAGCCGTGCCAGTGCGCGCACCGTGTTGCTGGCCGTTCCAGAACAACTGATGAGTCGGTTGGTGCTTGCCACACAAGCCGGTGCAATGCGCCTGGCCCTGCGCAGCGCTGACGAACAACGCTTGAGCCAATACTGGTCGGGCACCAATGAATCAGCGGCAAACCTCGACAACGCCAAGCGCGACCTCTACCAGTTCAATCAGTTGGCCTTTACTGCACCACCCACCAGCAACTTCAGCCCATCGGCCACCACCAGCGCTCCACGTCGCTCGGGTGTCGAGGTGATACGCGGCAACCAGGTTACTCAACAAACGCCCAGATAGCGCTAAGGATGCCTTGAATGAGCAGTCGTTCCCTGAGGTTTTTTTCACGAGCGTTCTGGGCCCTCGTCACCCTGACGCTGCCCATCGCGATCGCACAGGCAGCACCGGGCAACTGCGCCAGCCTGGGCAAGCTTCCTGCGACGCTCGAAGTCGGTGAAGGCATGCAACAAGCCATGCAATCCCCGGTTGCCATTACCCGCCTGGCGGTCGGCGACCCCAAAATCGCCGACGTTCAAGTCAACGGCAACCAGGCGTTCCTGCTGACTGGCATCTCCCAAGGCGCCACCAGCCTTATGATCTGGACCGCGTGCTCTAACACCCCACGCCAGAGCATGGTGTTCGTCAAAGGCAAAGCCACTTCAGCGTTAACCAGCTTGTCGCTGTCCCCCTCGGACGACCCCTTGCTGCCGAGCCAGGTACAGACCGATATCCGCTTCGTCGAAGTCAGTCGCACCAAGCTCAAGGAGGCAAGCACCTCGATCCTGGGGATTGGCAAAAACTTCCTGATCGGCAGCCCCAACCTCGCGGTGCCCAGCGCTAACACCTTGGCTCTGCCGGTGAGCGCCTCCAACTTCAATATCGGCTTCGGCGGCGGGCGCGTGTCGGCGATGATCAATGCCTTGGAAAGCAGCGGTTTTGCCTACACCTTGGCGCGACCCAGCCTGGTCGCCCTGAGCGGGCAAAGCGCAACGTTCCTGGCCGGGGGCGAAGTGCCTGTGCCGGTGCCCAGCGCCGGCAGCGACACCATCTCCATCGAGTACAAAGAGTTTGGTATTCGGTTGACCCTGACCCCCACCGTGGTCGACCGAAACCGCATCACCCTCAAGGTCGCACCGGAGGTCAGCGAACTGGACTACAGCAACGCCGTGCAGATCCAGGGCATTCAGGTACCCGCACTCACTGTGCGTCGCACCGACACCAGCGTGTCCCTGGCCGATGGCGAAAGCTTCGTCATCAGTGGCCTGATCAGTACCAACAACCGTTCCACCATCAACAAATTTCCCGGCCTGGGCGACATCCCGATCCTGGGTGCGTTCTTCCGCGATTCCAACATCAGCCGCGAGGAAAAAGAGTTGCTGATGATCGTCACACCCCACCTCGTACAACCCCTGGCGGCCCATGCGCAGTTGCCGTCCCTGCCCGGCGAAAAGCTGCGCAGCTACGACCCTAATTGGTACCGCCTGTTTTTCCTTGAAAATGGCAACTTCGACCGTCGCACGGGGCTGTCCCAATGAGCGAAAGCCTGAGCCAAACGTTTCTGGCAATAACGCGTAACAGCACCGATCTGGAGTGGCTTCAGGGCGCGCTTGCACCGTTGGGCCAAGTGGTCAGCGCCGGCGGCGGCAGTCTGGACGAACTGCTGGCACTGGTCGACGTGACCTTCGCCAACCTGGTCTTCATCGGACTGGACCGTGAAAACGTCACCACGCAATGTGCCCTGATTGAAGGGGCACTGGAGGCCAAACCCATGTTGGCCATCGTCGCGCTGGGCGACGGCATGGACAATCAACTCGTACTCAATGCCATGCGGGCCGGCGCCCGCGACTTCGTCGCTTATGGCTCGCGTTCCAGTGAAGTGGCCGGCCTGGTTCGACGCCTGAGCAAGCGCCTGCCGACGGTCAGCCACACCACTCACCTGGGTGGCCTGACGGTGCTCTATGGCACCCAGTGCGGTACCGACGGCGCGTTACTGGCCACCCACCTGGCGCAAGTGGTGCAAAAAAGCGGGCAGCAAACCTTGGTACTGGATTTGGGACTGCCTCGGGGCGACAGCCTGGCGCTGTTGGGCCTGGAAAGCTCGTTTCACTTCGGTGATGCCCTGCGCCACTTACGACGCCTGGATGCCACCTTGATCAACAGCGCCTTTACCTCGGCCGAGGCTGGTCTGCGCATTCTGGCCTACACCGACGGCGACGAATCGCTGGAGCAAACCAGCGCTGCCGAGCTGTACATGCTGCTCAGCGCCCTGCGTCAACACTTCCAGCACATTGTCGTCAACCTAACCGGCCAGCCGGACAGCGAAGCGCTGCGCACCTTCGTCAGTCATTGCGACAAGTTGCTGTGGTGCACCGATCAAAGCGTGCTCGACTGCCGACGCAACCTGGCGGTGCTCAATCGATGGCGTGAAAAAGGCATGAAACTGGAGCACGGCCGTCTGCTGGTCGACCGCTATATCAAAGGCGCCGCACCGGAGGCCGAAGCGCTGGGCAAGACCTTCGGCCTGGAAGTGATTGCCGTGCTGCCCCTGAGCGCGGAAATCCGCCTGAATGCCAAAAATCAGGGCCAGACCTTATTTGCCTTATCGCCCCGCGAGCCGCTCACCCAAGGCCTGCGCACCCTTGGCGAGCGCCTGGCCAAACGCTCCGAAGGCCTTGAGAAACCACCGGCCAACTGGCTTACCCGTCTCTGGAGTACGAAATGAGCAGCGATAAACTGTTCGGTTCGCCCTTACGCGGCACCGTCGACAACACCGATCACGACGGCCTCAAACTGGTCCTGCACCGCTACATCATCGATGCCATAGAGGAGTCGGGGAAAAACCTGTTGGAAGGCACGCGCCAATCTTTGGCGCAATTTGTGATGGATAAAGTCGCCGAGTACATCACCCGCATGCACCTGGCGATCTCCCGCTATGAAATGGAGCGACTGGCAGAAGAAATCGTCGACGAACTCACCGGTTTCGGGCCGCTTGAGGTGCTGCTGCGCGATACATCCGTCACTGAAATCCTGGTCAACGGCCCGCACCGAGTGTTCGTCGAACGCGACGGCCTGCTGCACCAAAGCGACCTGCGTTTTATCGACGACCACCATGTGGAGCGGGTCATGCAACGCATCCTCGCACCCTTGGGGCGACGACTGGATGAGTCGTCACCCATGGTCGATGCGCGGTTGCCGGACGGGAGTCGGGTCAATGCGATAATTCCTCCGATTGCCCTGGACGGCCCCTGCCTGTCGATCCGAAAGTTTCGCAAGGACATGCTCAAAAGCAGCGACCTGATGGCCATGCAGACCATCGATCAACTGATTTTCGAGTTCTTCCAAGAAGCCGTGGGCAAGCGCTGCAACATCTTGATCAGCGGCGGTACCGGCACCGGTAAAACCACGCTGCTGAACATTCTGAGCCAACTGATCAACCCCCATGAGCGGCTCGTCACCATCGAAGATGTAGCCGAACTGCAACTGGGCCACCCCCACGTAGTACGCCTGGAAACCCGCCCGCCGAATGCCGAAGGGCACGGCGAAGTGAAGGCCAGCGACCTGATTCGCAACGCCCTGCGGATGCGCCCGGACCGCATCATTCTGGGGGAGATTCGTGGCGTGGAAGTGCTCGATGTACTCACGGCGATGAACACCGGCCACGACGGGTCGATGAGCACCGTGCACGCCAACAACGCACAGGATGCGCTGCTGCGCCTGGAGACGCTGGTGGGACTCACCGGCCGCGTGGTCGCGGAGAAAACCCTGCGCCAGATGATCTGCGCGGCACTGGATGTGGTGATCCAACTGACGCGTTTGCCCGACGGTCGCCGTTGCGTCAGTGAAGTGGTGGAAGTCGTGGGCGTGCGTGATGACGTGTACGTCACCAACACACTGTTCCGGCATGACAAACGCACCGGCTTCGGTTTCCTGCGCGAAGCCATCAACCCCGCCGGCGACAAACTGCGCCGCGAAATCCCGCTGCCGTTGTAGGAGCCGCCTGATGATCGGTCCGATCCTGCTCGCATTGATCTCTCTGGGCATGCTGTTGCTGGCGACGCACATGATGCGCAGTGGCTTGCGCCAGGCACAGGCCGAGCGTGTGATGGAGCGACTGGGCCAGGGCCAACCTAAGGCAGTGAATGACAAGGCCGTCGTGACCAGCCTTGAACGTATGTTCATCCGTGCCGGCCTGGGCAAGCCCACCGAACGCCTGGGGCTATGGCTCATGCTTTGGGGCTTTGGCGTGGCGCTCGGTTTCCTGGCTGCCGAATGGCTGGGCTTGCTGACGATGGTCGTACTGCCGCCCCTGATCCTGCGGTTCTACCTGGCCCTGCGCTATCAACGCCGTTTGCGCCGGATGATTGAGCAGTTGCCTCAGTTGCTCGATCACGCCGTACGCAGCCTCAAATCCGGCCGCACGCTGGCGGACGCCGTGCTGGGTGGCATTGAAGCCAGTGATGACCCGCTGAAGAAGTCCATGGGACGCATCAAGCGCAATGTCATCCTCGGGGTCAGCCTGCCGGATGCGGTGCACGACTTTGCCGAGTTTTACGAACAGGATGAGCTGCGCCTCTTTGCCCTGGGGTTGAAGGTCAATCATCGCTATGGCGGCAACGCCAGCGAGTTGCTGGAAAACCTGATCAAAATGATCCGCGAACGGGACCAGGGCGCTCGCCAACTCAGGGCGATGACGGGGGAGACTCGCGTGACCGCCGTGGTGCTGGCGTTGCTGCCGATCAGCGTGGCCGGTTACTTCCTGGTGACCAACCCAACGTATCTGGTGGGTATGTGGGCCGATGACAGCGGCAGGTGGATGTTAATTGGTGCCTTCGCCATGCAGGTGTTCGGTTGCGTCGCCCTGTGGCGCATGCTGAGGAGCGTCTGACATGGCCATGTTGATCAGCGCAGTATTGTTTTTCGCAGCGACGTTACTGCTGGTCGGTAACGTCCTGGCTCACCGTCGTCAACAGCGCGTGGTCACCTCTCGGCTGCAGGGCGAGACCGAGCGTGAAGACAAGATAGGCCGATGGTTGCGCACGCTGGGCAACACCCGGATTGGCCAACGCACCATCAGCCTCGACAACGAAACCCAAACCCTGCTCAACCGTATTGGCTGGCGCAAGGCCGGGCAGCGCTCGATGTTCGCCGCCTGCCAAGTGGGCGCGCCACTGGTACTGCTGGGCCTGACGCTGCTGATACAAAGCGTGTTTTTCCCTGAGGCGGACCCCGTTTGGCTAGCGCCCTTCCTCGGGCTGGCCACCGGTTACCTGCTGCCCAAGCGCGTGCTCGCGTCGCTGGCCAAACGGCGCCAGGAGCAGATCACCCAGGAAATCTCGACCTTCATTCCGCTGCTGCGCATCCTGTTTGAATCCGGCATGGCCGTTGAGCAAACCTTGCGCGTGATGTCCCAAGAAGCGCAAAAGCTGCTGCCGGTACTCACTTCGGAATTGCGCATTGTGCTGGCCAGGGTGGACTCGGGCCTGGAGCTTGGCGAAGAGTTGAACAAAACCAGCCTGATGCTGAGCGTCGATGAGTTCAGCGACACCTGCACGATTCTGCAACAGCTGCTGCATCAGGGCGGCGGCGCCATGAAGTCGCTGCAGGCACTCAAGCAACTGCTGGACGACCGGCGCCTGACGCGCATGCAGGAATACATTTCCAAGATGTCGGCCAAGATGTCCGTGGTCATGATGGTCTTTCTGTTTCCGGCGTTACTGATCGTACTGGCCGGTCCCGGCTTTATCGCCATCTCGAAGGCCATGGGGCCTTGAAAGGACAACCGATGAAAACACTGATTGCCGCGTGCAGTTTGTTGCTCATGAGCGGCTGCGCGAACCTGGGCCAGACGCCTTGGTCCGGGTTCGCCGCTAACGGCAGTTGCTCCAAGCCCAGCGCCGACCAGGAGCTTTCGCTGAACCTCGCCGACGACATGGCCAACGACGGCAAGCTGCACGCCAGCCTGGCCAATTTGCAAAATCTGCCGGACTCCTTGCCTCAAGTACGCCTGCGCAAAGCAAAGGTCTACCGGCTGTTAGGGCGCAACGACGCAGAGCCGTTGTACAAAACCCTGCTGGGTACATGCTTGTCGGCTGAAGGCGAACATGGACTCGGGCAACTCGCCGTCGCCAAGGGCGACAACGGTAAAGCCCTGGCCCATTTGCAACGGGCCGCCCAGCTCTCGCCTACCGATGAAAAAATCCGCAACGACTTAGGAGTGGTCTACCTCAACCAACTGCGTATGGACGATGCACGTTTCGAGTTCCTCACCGCCATGGAGCTCAACCAGAGCAATCAGTTGGCTGCCATTAACCTGGTGACCCTGCTGATCTACCAGGACAACTGGGGGCAGGCCGCGCAAGTGGTCAGTCGCATGGGGTTGAGCCCCGTTCAAGTCAGCCAGGCCCAGGCCCGGGCGCAGCAACTCAAGCGTTCGCCTGCGTCGCCCGCCAAGGATCAAATAGCGGCTGTCAGAGATGCCTTGCAGGCGCCTATCAAGTCAGTCAATCAGGGAGAATCCAGATGAAACTCGCATTGCTCGCCAACCTGCTGCTGGCAACGCTGCCCCTGACCGCCATGGCCATTGAGCCCGGCCCGTCTTCGCCTCAACAGAAACAGACTGAAGGCTGGCTACAGCTGCAGGTCAGCGGCCAACTGGCGTCGTCCAAGCCGCAGAAGGCGACCCCCGCTGAACGCGAGGGCGCCATGCTGCGCCTGATAGAGAGCTACAAGCACCCTATTCCTGAGTACTACGACCAGAAACAAGGCGGTACCTCGCCGAGCGGTAGCAACTAGTGGGCGGTCACCCGCTGGCGTATCGCCGAATTGCTCGGTGACAGCGCCAGCGCCAACTGCGTGCGGTTATGCATATGGGTGAGGCGCAACACCTGGGAGACGTAGAGCTTCACCGTGTTTTCAGTGATGCCCAGCTCACAGGCAATCTGGTAGTTGGTCTGCCCCTTACCCACCAGCCGTGCAACGTCCAATTGACGTGGTGACAACTGTTTGAAAATAACCGGCATCTCCACATCAAGTGCTTCACCCTCCCCCTGCGCCTCGGTGGCGCTGATGGAGGATTGAGGGTTGCTACGCACCTTGTCGAGATCGTGATAGAGGTCATCGATGGACGCCGACAGGTATTGCAGCTTCTGGTTCAGGTGCCCCAGCTCAAGGCTTTTATGCCGTTCCTGCAGCACCGCCTCCTGACGTTGCAACCCTTCGAGCAACTCGGGGAGATTGATCGGTTTTTGATAATAGTCCGCGATTCCTGCGCGCAGGGCCTTGATGACATCTTGTTTGTCGGCGCGCCCCGTCAGCATGATGGATTCAAAGGCACGCTGTTTACCGGCCAAACGCTGCAACGCCTGCACCAACTCGATACCGTCCATTTCCGGCATATGCAGGTCGCACAGCACCAGGCCGATGTCAGCGTCTTCGCTGAAACGTTTTACAGCCTGGAGGCTGGAATGGCATGGGATGCAGCGATAGCCGCTGCTTTCGAGGTATTCGCACAGCTCTTCCACGATCAAAGGTTGATCATCGACAACGAGCACTTTCACTAGAGAGGTAAGCTTGTTCACGCGCGACTCCATGCCTGGGCAAGCCAAAGACCAACCGTTCCATTCCAACCGCTTATTTTCCGTACAACTCACCCTTAAACGTAGACGTACTTTCTTACTATGTACATAGCACTAGGCTACGTCACGACTAATGGGATCCAAGCCCAAGCGAGTACAAATCCGACGAACAAAAAGGGCGCAAATGGCTGTTTGTTTGACGCCTGCGGCTCAAGGTGACAAAGAGCGTTTCTAACTCCTTGATTCATCAGCGGCCACATCCTGGGCGCCACCAACAACCACGCAACGCTCGCCAGCCCTGCGCCGACAAACGTGCCGAGCAAGTACTGGCTGTTGGTTGCCAACGCCAACGCCGCCAATAACTTCACATCCGCCGCGCCCAGCCGACCTAAGGCATAACCGGGCAAGGTAAACAGCAGCGCCAGGGTAAACGCCCACCCGCCCTCGGCAGCGGATGCCCCTAGCCAGGTGGACCCGCTCCAGAGCAAATAAACCAATGCCAGCAGCAACCCACCCCACGTCAGGCGGTTGGCGATCTGGCGTTGACGGATATCTTGCACGGCGCATAACGCCAGCCAAACAAACAGCAACAGGCTATGAATCACGTAAAAAAAATCCCTTTTCGCTGAATGATTCTATGCTGATATCAGGTAGTGGTTGTCAGGGTAGACGCAGTCATGAAAAAGGGCCTCCCTAGAAAACAGAAAGGTGCCGCCGCGCTTGAGTTCGCGATGGTATTCATGATTTTTTTTGCCGTGTTTTATGGTTTGGTCAGTTACAGCCTGCCGTTACTGCTGCTGCAATCGTTCAACCAGGCAACGGCAGAAGGTGTGAGACGCGGCGTGGCGCTTGACCCTACGACGCCTGGCTACACCGATGCGCTGAAAACCCGCGCGATCAGTGCCGCCCAGGCGCAATTGCAGTGGCTGCCGCCGGCCTTCAAATTCGTACCGGCCTATGTCACAGCAGACTATTCGGGCACCGGGATGCTGACCGTACGAATCAATTACCCCTCCGACAACCTCAAGAGCGTTCTGCCCTTCCTGGTCCTGCCGGGCTTCGGCACTGTGCCCAACTTGCCTACGACACTCTCGGCCCAAGCGAGCCTGCAGTTTTGAACTCGGGGGAAAGGTTTTTCGATCGACTCCTGGGCCGCCCTCCGGGTATCTCTGCTTCGCCAGCACACGCCCCCGCGAACGCCGGCCTGCACATTTATCTGGATAATCAGGGTCGCGTGCTGCAAACCGACGGCGCGCTGCGCCATCGCTTGGCGAAAACAACCGACCCGCAACAACCGATGCCACTGCTGGACTATGTAGATGCCCACAGCGCCGTGGTGATCGAGGGCTGCCCCGGCGACTGGCAAGGACAAACCCTGGACCTGGATTTCAAGGCGCATGCGGGGCGCGTCCTGCAAACCCGAGGCTGGATTCAACCTCAAGGTGATGGCTGGGTATTACAACTGCTCGACATCGGCGACTTGATTGCCCACCGCAATCAAGCTGAAACCCGCGAACAGAATCAGTACCTGAGTGCCCAGATCAGTGAGCGACTGTGGGTTTGCAGCCTGGCGCGCCTGCCCGAGGAACTCCAAGACAACCTGCAAAGCATTGCGCAATGCTTGCAGATTCCCTGTGTCGCCATTGCCCTGCTCGATAGCCAGGAGCAGGGTTGGTTGATCCACAGCCACTACCGCGCACACGATGCACCGGCCCTGTGGCACGACGGACAGCCCCTGGGAACCGCGCTGGACAGCCTCGACGGCAAGACCCCCTTGAACCTGAGCCTGAACCATGGCCACAGCGAGCACCCGCGCTTGCAGGGCATTTTCAACAATGCCGCAGGCTTCCTGGTGCCCTACCGTGACGACCATGGCGTTGCCGCCTGGCTGCTTTGCGGGTTTTATCGCGGCGAAGAAAAGGCCAGTGACCGTGACTGGCTCCAACTGACCGCCGCCATCGCCGCCCCATTACTCAGCCGCCTTCGCGAGCAGCGTCATCAGCAGCAACTTGACCGGCTGGAAGCGTTGCAGGGGTTACTGGGCACCGGTTGGTGGGAACTCCAACCAGACACTGAAGAGATCCAGCTGGCACCCCAGTTGTTACAACACCTGAGCCCCAACCACAGCACCCCGCGCATGGCCCTGACAGACTGGCTGATGCTGATCCACCCCGCTGACCGCCAGGAGCTCGCCAGTCGCCTGCAAGACTTGCAGACAGCGAGCAAACCGGTGTCCACCAGCGTACGTCTGCATCGTATGGACGCCGCACAAAACCCCCTTTGGTACCGCGTTCAAGGCCAAGCGTTAGGGGTGGGAAGCACACGGCGGCTGATCGGCTTCATGCTGGATATCAGCGATATAAAAAACCAGCAGCATCAAGCCGCCGCCGCTCACGCAAGGCTGGACAACCTGATCGCCAGCTCACCGGCAATCATCTACGTACAACGGTATGTCGAAGGCACCCTGCAGCCGCTGTTTTTCAGCGACAGCCTGCTGCCTCTACTCGGCCGCACCCTCGAAGAATGCACGCCGGCCAGTCTTATCGAATGGATTCATCCCGATGACCGTGACCTCTACTTCGAGCGCACTCGCCAACTGCTTCGCGAAGGCAACGTGCGCAGCCGCTACCGCGTTCGCGATAAACACGGCGTAGACCATTGGTTGCTCGACGAAGCCAAGCTGCTGCGCGATGAACTGGGTCTACCGGTAGAGGCCGTCGGGCTATGGCTGGACGTCACCGAAGCGACCCTGGCCGCCGAACAGATCAAAAAGAGCGAAGAGCGCTATCGCATCCTGGTGGAAGACTCCCCGGCCATGATCTGCCGCTACCGACCAGACCTGACCCTGACCTTCGGCAACACACCGCTGGCCAACTATCTGGAATGTTTGCCCACGCAGCTGCCGGGGATGAACCTGGGGCATTGGTTGTCGGTAGAGCAGCGCCAAGCCTTTGAGCAGCGCATCAACCAACTGACTCCGGAGTTCCCGGTCAGCACCGCCGAAATCAGCCTGGAACTGCCTGGCCGCGAGCATGCCTGGTGGGTCTGGTCGGACCGAGGGGTGTTTGATGAGCGCGGCGCGCTGGTGGAAGTGCAAGCCGTAGGCCGGGATAACACGGAAGTGCGCCGCTCCCAGCAACAGCTGACCCAAAGCGCCAAGATGGCCACCCTCGGCGAAATGGCCACGGGCCTGGCACATGAAATCAACCAACCGCTGAACGTGATGCGCATGGCCATCGTCAACGTGCTCAAGCGCCTGAGTAGCGGCAACGCAGACGTCGATTACCTCACCGAAAAACTTCAGCGCATCGACGCCCAAGTGCTGCGCGCGGCGCGGGTGGTGGACCATATGCGGGTGTTTGGGCGCCGCTCGGAAATCGAGCAGCAGCCCTTCGACCCGGCACAGGCGGTGGAGGGCACGCTGTCGATGCTCAGCGAAGGCTTGAAGGGCAAAGGCATGGACCTGCGCGTCACCCCGGTGGACTTCACCGTGCAGGTCAAAGGCTACGTCGACCAATTGGAACAAGTACTGATCAACCTGATGGTCAACGCCCGTGATGCACTGCTAAGCAATCGCGAACAGAACCCGGCACTGCGTCCTTGGATCGCACTGCATTGCGAGCACGACAGCCGCCACGTGCGTATCTGGGTCGAGGACAACGGCGGCGGCATTGACCCTCGCCTGCTGGAGCGGATTTTCGAGCCGTTCTTCACCACCAAGCCGATTGGCGTGGGCACGGGGCTGGGGCTGTCGGTGAGCTACGGAATTGTGGAAAACATGGGCGGCCGGCTGAGCGTCGTCAATGGCGCAGAAGGCGCCAGGTTTTGTGTGGAGTTACCGATCGTGGAGGCTTAAAGCACCAATGCCGCTTGCCCGTGGGGTCTGCAACTGAGGTTGGCGCCGACTTCAACTTTGTTGAGGTTGATGCCCAAGGTGGACAGCAAGCCGTTTACCAGCGGGTCGACAATTGGGCTAAGGACAGTGCCGATGACGTTGCCCAGCGTGCTATTCAAATCGTTAAGCAGCGTTGCGCTGGTCGCCAATAACCCGCCCAGCAGATTGAACCCCGTAGGCTTGTAAACCTGGAATTTCAGCCCTGTTTGCAAAGCCTGTCCGAGGGACGTCACCAGGCTAGCAGTCGATAGCGAATGATAGAGCGGTGGCTGCTTGATCTCCGGTGGCTGGTTGTAGGTGTAAGCGCCCCCCGCCGAAGTCACTGAGCCCACGCTGGGGTCGATAAGCATCCCAATCCCCCCACCATAAAACGCTTTGCGATTAGGGTAATCGCAGACGGTGGGCCCGAGCCCGAGCAGCGGCTTGAGGCACGTCACCGCGCCGATATCGATCACCGGCAGCGGTGGCACGGACGCCAGCGGCGGGCTGGCTCCCAGTGAATCGATCAGGGTAGGGCTCTGGCCGACTTTGATGCTCACCACCGACGCATTGGTTTGGGTGGTCAGCGTTTTGGTCGCGTCACTCGCGCAGGTAAACCCTGTGACATAGCTTTCAGCAATGCCCAGCTCAAGAATCACATCCACACTGGGAACCGGCGGGTTAGTGGCGGAAGACAGCAGCCTCAAGTCTGTGGTCTGACAAGGAACGCCTCCCACGGCACACAGCAGCGAACTGACAGTCCCGGCCAGGTTCAGGCTGAGCAAATTGTTCAGCACGTCCGTAAGCGGAGCGACCAAGCCGTTCACAACCAGATTCACCGCAGGGATGTTGAGTACCGGCAGCGTCACTGTCAGCCCCAGGCTTACCTGCGCCGTGCGCACATAAATCCGCGTACTCGCATCGGTTTTATTCTTGGCATAGGTGGGGTCACCGATCGCGGACAGTATGGGTGGCTCAATGACCTTGAGCTTGAGATTCGCCGTCACACCGGGAATGGTCACAGGCACCGCAGCCACCACCCCGTTCTTCTTGTTGGCCAATTGCACAAATGCCTCAGCCAGCTGGAACGCGTTCAACGTGGTGTTAAGCCCGGCGGACACTGCCCCTGTCTGCAATTGCAACAGGCTGCCCAGCGTCACGTCGAGATTGCCCACCAATGCATTGATCTTCGTAAGCCCTGAGGCGGCCACCGTCGCGGTACCCGACCCGGCTTGAAGCACGGTTACCGCCGCATCGATGAGTTGACCGAGCTTGAGGTTCTTGGCCAGCAACTCGTCGTAATTGCCCGCCTGGACGCCCACGTTCAGTGCCAACTGGTTCAGGTAACTCAACAGGTTGAGATTGGTGTCCACCAACCCCTGCCAACCCGCCACATCGAGCGACAGGTTACCGCCCAACAACTTGCCGAACAGCAGGTTCAGCGCGGCGGAATCGGTGGAGTTGACCGTCACCAACGTGGACTTGATCGTCAATTGTGCCTGGGGCGGCAAAATCTTCGGCGCGGCCACGGCCTTGGCCGTCAACAGGGTGGTCAGGCTGTAGGCGCCGCCATTGAACATCGACCAGATACCACCGGCGACACTGGTCAACACCGGGCGCGAGGCGATCACTTGAATCGCATCGCGCTTGGTGGCATCTGCGGAAAACACCCGTAGATTCGAAGCCGCCGTGGTCAACGAACCACAGCGCACGTCCAGTGCATTGGCGGGGGGGATGATGTAGCCGTTGCGCACCGCACTGGCGCCGGCATAGGTGGTGGCGGTGTTGTTGTTCGCGGCCAGGCAATCGCCATTGCGCTGGACCGCTTCCAGCGCGGCCATGTCGGCAATGCCTTGCAACTTGCGCTTTTCGAGATAGAGCCGCCCGCTGTCGACCACCAGCAGTAAGAAGACCAACGCCAAACCGAGCGTCAAGGCCGCCATCAAGCCGATCGCACCACGCTGCCTGCAACGAAGTCCGGGAGACATCGAGCACTCCTTAGCGCTTACTCTCCGTAGGTGCTGTGGAGTGTAGACAAGGCTTGGAATGTGCGCTGGCCAAGCGCCACAAATCGCGGCGGCTGAAGTCAGTGCGGCGGATAGGTGGAGAGGATGTGCGTCACCGTCGTGCGGATCGCGTTGTTGCGGTCCTGTGGGTTGGGCGTGCTGCCCATCATCTGCTCATCACTGCCGCGCCATACCAGTTTGCCGTCCTTGCCATCGAGCAGGTCGATCTGGATGGTCGCCACTTTGTAGGTGATGTTGCGCGTTTCGTTGTACATCGGCCCACCCCAGTAGCCGTTCCACCGGCCACCCCAGCCGCCGCCGTAATTGGTGGTGACTTGTTGCTGGCGGTCTTCGACGATCAGGTAGGCCTGAACGATCAGGTCAGCCTTGGTGCCGGCTGCGGCTGGGCGCAGGCCCCGTTGGTCGAGTTGCTCGCCTACCGCCTGGCGGATGCGCTGTTCGGTGAGGTCACTCTTGATCCGTGGATCATCTGGGCGATATTGCAGGGCCGGATCTTTCCAGGCCCAGTTGCGGTAGGCGCCGAAGTCTCGGCTGGCGTCAAAATCGTGGTTGACCTGGTTGGTCTGGCAACCGCCCAGCAGCACGACAAAAGCGAGCATAGCGATGCGACGAAACATGGTTTTCTCCAAAGAGCGAACTGCGCTTGAAATGAGAATAGCGGTTAACTGGGCGGGTAAGCGGTCATGGCCTTTTGCACGGCCTGGCGCAAAGCGTCAGCACGTTCGCTCAGGCTGCCCTGGCTGGCAGTTTCGGCACTGGTGCTCCACACGGGCTGACCGCTGCGGGCATCAAACAGGTTGACCCGCACCACCGCAACCGTCACCTCGTAGGTGCGCACGATCGGCGCCGAGTTGTACATGCCATAGCCATTGCCGTAGCGGTTATAGCCGCCGTAACCGTAGCCATAATCGTCCTGGACTTGCTTGAGACGCTTCTCAAGGCGCACATCTGCGCTGACCAGCAGGTCGGGCGCCCGGTTGTCGTGCAAAGGGCGCAGGCCACGCTGGTCGAGGGCGCCGCTGACGGCTTCGGCAATCTGCGCCGAATCGGCCCATGCCGAGCCCGCCGGCAGTTGGCCGTTGCGCCAGGCCCAATTACGGTAGGCCCCGTAGTCGCGTACCGGCGCAGGGTACGCACTGGCATCGAACGTAGTGGCTGCCTGGGCCGGCGCCGGTGGCATGGGCGCAGAAGCCGCCACATAAGGGTTAGGGCTGGAGCACGCGCCCAGCCCAAGGGATAACAAAATCAAACAGAGACGACGCATTTCGACCTCCGCAGGCTGGGCCGCTTAAACCGGACGGCAGATCCAGTGCAAATAACGCCCAAGTCCGGCAAAGCTTGGGTGACGACGGTGAGCGAGTTCCATCTCTACAAGGTCCTGTAAATCCGCGCGGGCCTGGAATTCCACCGGCATATAGTCGTGAAAAACCCGCACGCCACTTTGGCTTTCGACCTGCCAAAGCCCGTCGAGTTGCGCCGCTAATTCGCGGGGGTCGAGGGGCTGTTGCGGGGTCAGGCTCTGCTTTTCGCCGGCCATGTCGTTCTTGCGCATTTTGCGGAAGTGGCCTTTGAGCAGGTTGCGATAAATCAGCGCATCACGGTTGTAAAACGCCAGGGACAGCCAGCCACCGGGCACGGTCAGCTGGTGCAGCACCGGCAGGATCGCATGGGGTTCGGCCAGCCATTCCAGCACCGCGTGACACAGCACCAGATCGTAAGGTTCGGTGAGCTGGCCAAGCAGGTCTTGCCAGGGCGCCTGGATAAAGGTCGCCGTTTGCCCGGCCTCGGCGAAGCGTTGGCGCGCACCCTCAAGCATCGGCTCGGCGGGTTCGGCCAGGGTCACCAGGTGGCCGCGCTCGGCCAACCACAGCGACATATGCCCCAGGCCTGCGCCGATATCCAACACGCGCAACGGGCGTTCCGGCAGGGCTTCGGCCAGGTCGGCCTGAAGCACCGCCAGGCGGATCGCGCCTTTGGCACCGCCGTAGATTTTCTCGGCAAAGCGTGTAGCCAACTGGTCGAAATGACGATCACTCATGGGCAAACCGCCGTTCGCTGTCAGCCAGTTTGGCGCGCACCACCTCATTCATGTCCAGGCCCAGCTCACTGCACAACAGCAGCAGGTACAGCACGATATCGCCGACTTCCTGGCCGGCGTGGGCGAGTTTGTCAGCGGGTAACTGGCGAGATTGGTCTTCGGTCAGCCATTGGAAGATTTCCACCAGCTCGGCCATTTCCACGCTGGCAGCCATGGCCAGGTTTTTAGGGCTGTGGAACTGCTTCCAGTCGTTGGTATCGCGGATGCGGTGCAGACGTTCGGTGAGGTGTTCGAGGTTCATGGGAGGGGCTCCTGAAGGTGTGTAGCTTCCGGCGGAAATTCAGAGAAGGCAAGTTAATCCACCACGCTGAACTCAATCCTGGCCGTCTGCCCCGCCTCATCGAGCACGCTTAATTGATAGCGGCCCAGTCGCTCGAAACTGGCATTGATAAAGTCCTGATTGGCGCTGTCGCCCAACGGCGCGCCATTAAGGAACCACCACCGTCGACCACTGCCGCCCAAGGCGGAGATTTTAAGACGCAGGGCTTGTTGGCTGGCGGCGGGCAGGCGCAATTGGTCGCCTTCACGCACGCCGACGATGGACAACGGTGAAGACGCGGCCAGCGCCGGCGGCGGGCAATCCGCGTCGGCGGCTGGGATGCGTGCTTCACGGCGTTCGGCCCTTGGCAGCCAAGGTTCCAGCGGTGCTGGCCACAGGGCGATAGGCTTGGCGACTGCGCCGGGGCAATGAGCATCGACCCGCAAGCCCTTGGCATTGACCCAGACGCTTTCCATCAACCCCACACTCAGCGGTTGATCCAACGCCTGCAAGGTCGGCGGCGTGGTGTTGTCCAGGGTCCAGGCGAAGCGTTGGCGGCGGCAATTGGGGTCGCTGCGGCTCATGGGCTGGCCCAGCGGCCAACAGATCGCCGCCACGCCGACGTTGGCCGGCACCGGTTTGACTGGCGCGCTGATGCCGCGCTGGCTGTCGCGGTTGGTCAACACGTCGTGCACCTGCAACATCAGTGGCGCCGCTGACGCCAAGCCGAACTGGCCCGGCACGGGCGTGCCGTCCGGTCGGCCGATCCACACGCCAATCAGGTAACGCGGCCCCACGCCAATCGCCCAGGCATCGCGAAAGCCATAGCTGGTGCCGGTTTTCCAGGCGAGCACCGGGCGCTGCACCAACTCGGCACGCGGGTCGCGATCCGGCCGCGCTTGCCCACTGAGGATGCGCCGCACAATCCAGGCAGAGCCCGGCGACAGCATTGGCCGCTCTCTCAGCGCGTCGTCCGGCTGCAGTCGGATAGAGGCGCTCTTGCCGTCCCGGGCGAAGGCGCTGTAACCGCCCACCAGATCTTCCAGACGGCTGCCCGCGCCGCCCAGGATCAGCGCCAGGTTCGGCTCGGCCAGCGCGGGCAATGCCAAGGGCACACCGCCGATGCGCATCTCGGCAGCAAACCGCTTGGGCCCGTAGGCTTCCAGCAACTGCACCGCCGGCAGGTTAAGGGAGCTGGACAACGCAGTACTCGCCGGCACCGCGCCGGTAAACCCCATGGAGAAGTTGCCCGGCCGATAATCGCCATACCGCCGGGGCACGTCCTGCAACAGCGATTCGGAGTGAATCAACCCATCATCCAGGGCCATGCCATACAGAAAGGGTTTCAACGTCGAGCCCGGCGAGCGCAGCGCGCTGATCATGTCCACATGGCCAAAGCGCTTGGCGTCGTTGATATCCACCGAGCCCAGGTACGCCCGCACCGCCATGGTTTCCTCTTCCACCACCAGGATCGCCGCCGAAGTGTGCTCCGGCAGCCGCGCGCGCCAGCCCAGCAACAGATCTTCGAGGCGGCGTTGCAGGGTGGCGTCAACGGTCGTGCGGATCAGCGGCGGGCTGTCGGGGCGGTTCAGGCGGCGAGCGAGCAAGGGCGCCAGGCTCGGTTCCAGACGCGGGGCAAGTAGCAGCGGTTCTTCAAGGGCTTCGTCGACCGCCGATTGCGGCCATACCTGGAACTCGGCGAGGCGGCGCAAGACCTTGTCCCGAGCCTCCTGGGCGCGCTGCGGATGCCGATCTGGACGCAGGCGGCTCGGCGCCTGTGGCAGTACCGCGAGCAAGGCCGCTTCGGCATGGGTCAATTGCGCAGGGGATTTGCCCAGGTACGCCCAACTGGCCGCCGCCACGCCCTGCAACGTGCCGCCAAACGGCGCGCGGTTCAGGTAGAGGTTGAGGATCTCTTCCTTGGACAGGTGCCACTCCAACTGCGCCGTGCGCCACAGCTGACGCAACTTGCCATGGAAGGTGCGCGAATGCGGGTCGAGCAAACGGGCGACCTGCATCGACAAGGTGCTGCCGCCCGACACTACCCTCGCGCCGGTCAGGTTCTGCCACGTCGCGCGCACCAACGCCAACGGGTTTACGCCAGGGTGTTGGTAGAACCAGCGGTCTTCGTAGGTGAGCAAGGCATCCAGGTAATACGGCGAGACTTCACCGGTTTGCACGGGATAGCGCCACACCCCATTGGCATCGGCAAACCGCCACAAGGGTGTGCCATCCTCGGCCAGCACCACCCGCGCCAAGTCGTCCTTGGGCAGGGGCAGCGGCCAGATGCGGTCGGCCAGCCACAGCAGGGCAATCACCAACAGAAGGGTCGCCAGGGTCCAGCGGGCAACTAAACGCAAATTCAAACGGGCAAACCTCTATGCTGGTAGGGAACTAGCCTGTTGCATTAACAACCAAAGGCACAGACACGCCCACCTCTTATCAGGACATGCACATGCAGGTAGAAAGCTTTTTCGAATGGTTGGGCCAGGCGCTCGGTTCCATCATCCGTTTTATCGTCGACGGCCTCAGCGGATTATTCGGGGCCCTGACTCATGCCGGGGGCAACTTTGTCGAAGGCCTGTCCCGAACCTTGGGCATGGATACGTCGATTATCAGCATCATCACGCTGATCGTCGGCCTGATGCTGCTGTACTCGGCAGTACGCGCGTTTATGCGGGCGTCGATCATCATGGGGATTATCTGGCTGCTGCTGGGCCTTTGGCTGCTTAGTTGGGTCGTGCACTAAGCCAGGACGGTCAGCAATCGCCTGTGGGAGGGGGCTTGCTCCCGATAGCAGTGTTTCAGTCAATGCATCTGGCAACTGACCCACCGCTCTCGGGAGCAAGCCCCCTCCCACATTGTTTCTTCAACGACCCTTAATGACCAAGTCCGCCGGGGTCTCTCCCACCGCCTGCCAGTTCGGTCGATACATGGACTCCACTTGCGGAGGCGGCACGCGATAGGTGCCCGGAGTCACCGCACGTGCCAGGTACAGCAGGTGCGTGGTGCCATCGCCGTCCAGGTTAATCGCCGCCACGTAGCGATCATCGCGGAACTCCTGATGCTTAAGCGCCGCATTCTGCATCGACTCGCGCCATTCCTTCACTTGGCTGCTGGCGTTTTCCAAGCTGGCGGCACTCTGGGCCAGGTTCTGGTTTTCCAGCTCCAGGCCCGCGGGCAGCAGGTCGACCACCAAGGCATCCGGTACACGCTGCTTGGCGCTGACCGCCAAGTGCACCAGCACCAGGTCGCCGCTGTTGAGGTTGCGCAGGTTCAGCGGCTGGCCGTTCATGCCCAGGTATTCGCGGCGGATGCTCAGGTTGTCGCCACCCGGTGCCGGGGGCACTTGCGGGTAACCCGAGATCGTCAGTTGCTGGTACACCGGAGTTTCGCCCTGATTGCTCAGGCTCAGGTCGCTGGACAGCAGGTTGCCTTCCAGCGCCAACGTCGACTGCTGGTTGTTCAACTCGTGCACACCGCCGCTGCCGGTGAGGGACACTTGCCAGTTCGCCTCAGGCTTGGCAAACCCAAGCCGCCCCGCCAGAAACAGTGAATTGCGCTCCTGGGTCGACAGGTACGGGCTGGCAGCCAGTTGATCCGACAACGTGAACAGACGCTCCTCACGCTTGCCCTTGGCCAAGTCATTTTCTTCCAGCAACGCCAGGATCATCGCTTGGTCCCGCAGCGGGCTGCCGTAGTCGGCCAGCCATTCCTTGGCGCTACGTTGGGCTGCCAAGCCAGCCTGCAAGGCCTGGTCCGCGCGTGGCTGGTCGCCCATCTTCTGCAAGGCAATGGCCAACTGCACCAGCGGCAACCCGGAACGCGCATCGCTGCGCCGTTCGAAAATGCTGCGCAGCGCCCCCAGTGGCGCCTGCTGACTGCGCGCCAGCACCATGCCGGCGTAGGCCTGCACGGCGAAGCGTGTGTGTTCGGCGTTGTCGCTGTAGTCGACTTCGATCAGGTTGCGCTCCTGCACATACCGCAGCAGGCGCTCGCTGGCCTTTTTCAAGGCTTCAGGCGGCACGGCAAAACCCTGGTCGCGGGCGCGCAGCAGGAAGTCGGTGACGTAGGCCGTCAGCCAATATTCCTCTTCACCGTCAGCGCCCCACAAACCAAAACTGCCGTTGTAGCGCTGCATGCCCAGCAGGCGTTCAATGCCCAGCTCGATCTTGCGCTTGCGCTCGGCATCCGGCTCGCCCTTGATGCTCAGACGCTTGAGCAAGGCATCGTCAGCGTACAGCGACGGGTACAGGCCACTGGCGGTTTGCTCCAGGCAACCATAGGGGTAAGCCTTGAGCGCCGAGATCTGTGCGCCGAGGTTCAGCGGCGGCCGGCTCGACAGGCTCAAGAGCGCCTCGCGCCCGGAGGTGTCGAACTGATCCAGGGTGCCGGCTGGCAAACTCCAGGGTTCGCTTTTAAGCACTGCGCGGTAATGCTTGAGCAACGCGGGATAGGCCGGACGCACGCCCAAGGTCCACTCACGGCTGAACGGCGGCAGGTTTTCACCCGGCAGATCCAGCCCGTTGACTGTCACTTTCACCTTGCCTTTGCCCAACCCGCCCCAAGCTTTCACCGGGATGCGCAGGGTGGTGCGCTGGCCTTGCTTGAGCTCAACGGTCTGCGCGGCAGTGTTGACCAATTCCAACTGCCCCTCGGCACTCAATTGCACATCGAGTTTCTGCGCCTTGCCCGACAGGTTCGACAGGTCAAGGGCCAAGGTGGTCTGGTCACCGCCGGCCAGAAAGCGCGGCGCTGACAGTTCAGCAATCAGCGGTGCGGCAATCACGGTCTTGGCTTCGGCCATGCCGTAACGGTCATCGCTCCAGGCTTGGGCCATCAGGCGCAACTCGCCGTTGAAGTCGGGGATATTGACGCTGACTTCACCCTCGCCTTTGTCGTTCAACGTCACCGGCGCGCTTTGCAGGGCGACGATGGTCACGCTGGTGTCCGGGCGCTTGCCGCCTTTGGCCAGCGCGGCGTCACCACCAAAGGCCAGGCTGGCCAAACGGCCCTGCCCGGCTTCGATCAACTGGCCGTAGATATCGAATTGGTCCACGCCATAGGCCTTGCGGCCGAAGAGGCTGGAGTACGGATCGGGCGTCGGATACTCGGTGATATTGAGGATGCCGACGTCCACGGCTGCCACCAGCACATGCACCTGTTTCGGCACGCTGCCGTCGGCATTTTTGGCGGCGATCTTCACCGTCAGCGGTTGTTTGGGGCGCATTTTTTCCGGCGCGCTGAGGGTCACGCCAAGCTTGCGCTGGGTGCGATCGAGCGGCAGATGCAGCAGGCCCACTGCGCGTTTGGGGGTGATGTTGGCTTTGCGCTCGCCGGGGCGAATCACCAGGGCGCTCACGTACAGGTCGTGGCGCGACCACTTCGGGTCGAGCTTCACGGCGAAGCTTTTGCCCTCGGCCGGTACGTCGATTTCCTGCCACCACAGCGGTCCTTCGGCGGACTCCACCAGCAAGTAGCCTTTACCGGCAGCGGGCGGCGTCACGGTGACGTTGGCGGTGTCGCCGTCGCCATAGGCCGGTTTATCCAGCGCCAGCTTGACCTGATCGGGCCGTACGGCGCCGCCTTCGGTGTTGTCCTGGGCCTGATAACCGGCCCAGAAACGCAGGCTGCTGACCAGTCCGGTCTGCGGGTCTTCGACTTCGACGCGGTAAGGCCCCCACTCCACTTGGAAGCTGACCTTGGCGGTGTCGCCGGCCTTGATATTCAGGGTCTGTTCGTCGAGGTTTAGGAATTTCTCGTTGTAGTGGTAACTCCAGCCGTCATTGTCGGAGTAGTTCCAGTAATAGTCGCGGCGCTCGCGCACCAGGCGCACCTTAAGGTTTTGCGCGGCGAGTTTCTGCCCGTCCTGATTGGCAAGCAGCACTTCGAATTCCGCCGGGCCATCACCATTGGTTTCGGTGCCGTCAAACAGCCCGCGCAGGCCCGGCAGTTGCTCGGCCGGCCAGATCGGTTGCACCAGGCGACGGGTGATCGGCCGACCGCCCGACTCTTGCAGGCTGGCCTGCACGATCAGTTGCAAGGGGGATTTAGCTTCGGCCCATTTGCTTTCGAGGGTCAGTTTTTCCTGGCCCTTGGCGTCGAGGACGCTTTCGTCCAGTTCGAAATCCTGGCTCAGTTCTTCTTCGGTGACCGAGCCGAACTGATAACCAGGGAGCGACTTGACCGCTTCGCGCAGCGGCCGCACATACACTTGCCCGCTGACCCGATTACCCGACGCAGGCGCGCCGTACAGGTAACGACCGTTAACCTGGATGACCGGGTTATCCGCCGGGCTCAGCGCAGTGTCGCTGCCCTTGAGTTCCAACGCCAGGCGCTCGGGCAGGAAGTCTTCGACGAGGAATTCATACAGCTGCGGTTTACCGTCACCCAGGTCGAACACCAACTGCCAGCGCCCGGTCGGTGCTTCGCCGGCCAGTTGCAGTTGATACTGATACAGGCCGGATGCGTCAGCATCCCACACGAATTTGCGGCTGACCTGTTCATCCGGGCGACGTACCTCGACGCTCACCGGTTGCGGCTTGACGGCGTTGCCGTCCTTGTCGCGCAGCAGGGCGTTGAGCAGCACGGTTTCGCCGGGGCGATACAGGTCGCGTGGGCCGAACACAAAAAACTGCAACGGGTGCGAGGGTTGGCCGCCGATGTCGAACTCGGCAAGGTCCAGCGCGGCGCTGTCGAGGCGCAACAGGCTGGTCTGTTCGCCCTGCTTGGCGAGCAAGACCTGGGCCTTTTTCGGCAACGGCAACTCAGCGTGGCCGCCCTTCTCGGTCTTGCCTTGGCCCAACACGCGGCCATCGGCATCGAGCACTTCCAGGTCCACGCCATCGAGCGCCTTGCCGCCTTCCAGCGCCTGGGTAAACACATCCAGGCGATTGGCATAGCGGTGCACCGACAGCCCGATATCACTCAGGGTAAACAGCGTCGCCGGTTGCGAATAGTTGTAGGTGCCCGACGCGCGCATTACCGCCAGGTACACGCCCGGTTGTTGCAATTGCTTGAGGCCGGCGATCGGCAGCAACAGGGTTTCGCGGGTGTTGCGCGCCGGATTGAGGTCGAAACGGCCGCCGTAGACCAGATCCGCCAGCGGCAGCAGTTCGCGGGATTCATAACTTTGCAGGCTGGTGTTGCGCCCCCACTGCGCCAGGAATGACGGTAGGGATTCAGGCTTGATGCGGAAAAATTCAACGTCGATTTTGTCGACGTTCAGCGCGATCACCGGCAGGCCCTCAGCGAGGCGCGTCGGCAGCAAGGTGCCACGGCTGGCAAAGCCGACAGTGGCCTGCAGGTCACGGGTTTCCAGGCGGGCGATGTACTCGGCGGCGAGCGTGTTGTCGTTGACCGCCTTTACACCGGCGTCGACCGTCAGCACCAGTTTGCGTTGCGGCTCAAGGTGGCGCAGGCGCAGCTCCATCAGGTTATCCGAGAGCTCCCAGGCGCCATCGACCTTGCCCGACTTGCTGTCCACCAGATGGAGCTTGTCGGCGAATTTCTGATCGGGGTCCAAGGGAATGGAAAAACTCACCGACAAGGTGCTGGCCCCGTCCAACTGAACCTCGGACACGTCCACCACGCTCAACTCACGCCCGGCGTAGCGCTGCTTGAGCGCTGGCACATCCACCGCCGCCTTGGCCGGTTTCGGCGCTGCCGCCACTGTAGGCGCGGGCGGCGTAGCCGTTTTATCGGAGGAATCGCAGGCGCTCAGCAGGGCCAGCGCGCAGGCCAGGAACAATCCTTTGTTAAGCATGGGGCACTCGTAGTCAGAGGGAACCGAGGGGTGAACTATATATCAGTGCCGGCGAAGCCGATGTGGCGCTGGTCACATTGACCGACGGAGGGTGGTTTGGTTCTCGATCGGCTCAAGCCAAGCCAGTTCCCACACCCACTGGAGATCAAACTGTGGGAGGGGGCTTGCTCCCGACAGCAGCGGGTCAGCTACAGATAGGCTGGCTGATCTATTGCTATCGGGGGCAAGCCCCCTCCCACATTGGTTCTGCTGCGTAGCTACTGGACGGTTACAATGCCGCTCCCCCAAGGAGCCTGCATGTCCACCTTACTCACCGACTGGCGCCACCGCCCTACCCATCGACGCGTCTGGGCCCTTGCCGCGCCAATGATTCTGTCGAACATCTCGGTGCCGCTGGTAGCCCTGGTCGACAGCATGGTCATCGGCCACCTTCCCCATGCCCATCAACTGGGCGCCGTGGCCGTCGGGGCCAGCCTGTATACCTTTCTCGCGTGGGCCATGGGTTTTCTGCGCATGGGCTCCACCGGTTTTGCCGCGCAGGCTGCAGGGCGCAATGACGGGGCGGCACTGCGGCAAATCCTGCTGCAAGGTCTGTTGCTGGCACTGGGGCTGGCGATGCTGCTGGGCACCGTGGGCATCCCCCTGAGCCACCTCGCCCTGGAATGGATGCAGCCCTCCCCCGAGCTGAATCAGCTCACCCGCGACTTCTTCCACACGCGCCTGTTCGGCCTGCCCGCAGCCCTGGCCACTTATGCGCTGGTCGGCTGGTTCCTCGGCACACAGAACGCCCGTGCGCCGCTGGCAATTCTGCTGACCACTAACCTGGTGAATATCGCTCTCAACCTGTGGTTCGTACTCGGTTTGGATTGGGGTGTCGTCGGGTCGGCGAGAGCGTCGGTCATCGCCGAATGGACCGGCGCCCTGCTCGGCCTGGCGCTCACACAAAAGGCCCTGCGCGCCTATCCAGGCCATATCGCTTGGGCCGCGTTGAAAGTGTGGCAAAGCTGGCGCCCGTTGCTGGCGGTCAACCGCGACATCTTTATCCGCAGCCTGGCGCTGCAATCGGTGTTTTTCATGATCACGGTGCAAGGCGCGCGGCTGGGGGATGCCACCGTTGCTGCCAATGCCTTGCTGCTTAACGGCCTGCTGCTGACGGCGCATGCGCTGGACGGTCTGGCCCACGCGGTCGAAGCCCTCTGCGGCCACGCCATCGGCGCCCGCGACCGCCAATCGCTGCACCGCTCATTGGTGGTCGCCGGTGGCTGGTCGCTGATCGCCAGCGTCGGGTTTGCGCTGCTGTTCAGCTTTGCCGGGCACCTGTTCATCGCCATGCAGACCGATATCCCCAGCGTGCGCGACACCGCTGACATCTACCTGCCTTACCTGGCGCTGCTGCCACTGATTGCGGTGTGGAGTTACCTGCTGGACGGCCTGTTTATCGGCGCCACCCGCGCGCGAGAAATGCGCAATGGGATGCTACTGACGGTATTGCTGACACTGCCGTTTGCCTGGGCGTTGCAGGGCCTGGGCAATCATGGGTTGTGGATAACCTTTCTGCTGTTCATGGCCCTGCGCAGCCTCACTTTGTGGGCGATAGCCTGGCGCTTGAACCAGCGGGATCAGTGGCTTGGATAAACGCTGTCACTTGGTTCAACACTGGCGCCAGCCAGCGCAACGGTTTGGCGAAAGACGCCACTAACGTCGCGTGGTTGGTCCTGGTGAAGTAGAACGCCTCAACCGGCACACCCGCTTCGCGCAATTTTTTCGCCAGCCCTGCGGTATTGCGCGTCGGGTTGACCAAGTTGTCGTCGGTCGAGGCCATCAGCAGCGTCGGCGGCGCGTCACGGCTGACGTGGTTGATCGGCTGCGACTCCGGCGGTGAATCGGGGAAGAAGAACACCGGGCGCACGTCCTGGTTTTCAATCGGCAGGAAGTCATAAGGCCCGGCCAGGCCGATCCATCCCTTGAAGATCGACGGCGCCAAGCCCACTTCTTTTAGCCAACGCCCATCCAGCGCCAGCATCGAGGCGTTGTAGGCGCCGGAGCTGTGGCCCATCACATAAAGCTGCTGGGGATCGGCGCCATATTCAGCGGCGTGGTTATATGTCCAGGCCACCGCTTTGGCGCCGTCCTGAAGAAAGGCGGGGTAACGCACTTGCGGGTACAGCCGGTAATCGGCGATCACCACCACGATGCCCCTTGAAGCCAGGGCTTCGCCGACGAAGCTGTAGTCGTCCTTGAATCCGCTGTTCCAGCTGCCGCCGTAAAAGAACACCACTACGGGAGCGTTGGGCACGGCAGGATCGGCTCGGTATATATCGAGTTTCTGGCGGGGATCATCGCCGTAGGCAATGGCTGAAGTCTTGGTGAAGGTACTGTTGGGAGTGAGTGCGTTGAGCACTTTTATTGGGGAGCAGGCTGCCAGGAAGGCGGCGAAGGCCAGGGTAAACGCTTGCAGGTATTTGCTCGACATCATTGGCCCCCACGAAGAAGGTACTGCCAAACGAGGCCCAGCTATGGGAGGGGGCAAGCCCCTTCCCACACTGGATCTGTGTCGCCTGTGCTTACGAGGAAAGGTACGAAGAGCGCGTCAGGCCCAAACGCAACGCGTCCAGGAACTGAGTACGCTCCGACGCGCTGATCTTCGCGCTCGCACACTTGTCACGGTAGTGAGTCATCAACTCCTCCGGCGACAAGTGCACGTAGCGCAGCATGTCTTCGATGGTGTCGTGTGTCTCGATCCCGGCGCTGTACACCGAACCGTCTTCACGCTGGTAGATGTTCACCGAATCGGTGTCACCGAACAGGTTGTGCATGTCGCCCAGGATTTCCTGATAGGCGCCGACCAGGAAGATACCCAACAGGTAGTCTTCACCTTCGTTCAGGGCGTGTACCGGCAGGCTGGTCTCGATGCTCTGCTCGTCGACGTACTGCTTGATCTTGCCGTCGGAGTCGCAGGTCAGGTCTTGCAGCACGGCGCGGCGCAGCGGCTCTTCGTCGAGACGGTGCAGCGGCAGGATCGGCAGTACCTGGCCGATGGCCCAGGTGTCCGGCAGGCTCTGGAATACCGAGAAGTTGCAGATGTACTTGTCGGCCAGCTTGTCGTTGAGTTCGTCCAGCACTTGGCGGTGCGAGCGCTGGCGGGCTTTGAGCGAGTTGTGCAGACGGCGGCACACCGCGAAGTAGCACTGTTCGGCCAGGGCTTTCTCGGCCAGGGTAAGCTTGCCGTCGGCATACTGGGTGGCCACGTCGCTCATGTAGTGAGTGGCGCGCCAGTAGGTTTCGGTGACCATCTCGATATCGGTCGGACCCAGCAGGTCCACCAGCCATTGCACGGTTTCCGGCAAGCTTTCCTTGTTTTCGATGACCGGGATTTCGTCGTTGTGTTTCTCGACGTCAGTCACCTGCACCACCAGCATGGCGTGGTGAGCAGTCAGGGAACGACCGCTTTCGGAGAAGATATTCGGGTGCGGCAGGCTCTGCGCGTCGCAGAACTCCTTGAGCATGCCCACGACCACGCCGGCGTAGTCGTCCATGTCGTAGTTGATCGAGCTGGCGTTACGCGAGTGGGTACCGTCGTAGTCGACGCCCAGGCCGCCGCCCACGTCGATGTGGTCCACCGGCAGGCCGAGGTTGCGCAGTTCGCCGTAGTAACGAATGGCTTCCTTGAACCCGTGCTGGTAATCGGCCAGGTTGGCGATCTGCGAGCCCATGTGGAAGTGCAGCAAGCGAATGCCCTGGTCCAGCCCGGCCGCGCGGAAGCGCTCAACCACGGACAACAGCTGCGCCGCCGACAAACCGAACTTGGACTTCTCGCCACCGGTGTCTGCCCATTTGCTCGACGCCAGGGACGACAAGCGCACACGCAGGCCAACCTGAGGCTTGACCTTGAGGTTGGCAGCCTCTTCGATCACCAGGCCGACTTCGGATTCTTTCTCGATCACGATAAACACGTTGTGACCGAGCTTCTGGCCCATCAGCGCAAGGCGGATGAACTCACGGTCTTTGTAACCGTTGCAGACGATGGTGCCGCCCTTCGGCGCCAGGGCCAGTACGGCCAGCAGCTCAGGCTTGGAGCCGGCTTCAAGGCCGATAGACACGTCCTGAGTGGCGATGATGTTCTCGATCACCGCTTCCTGCTGGTTCACTTTGATCGGGTACAGCGCGGTGTACTTGCTCTGGTATTCCAGGCGCTCGATGTTGGCGTCGAAGGCGCCGGTCAACTGGCGTACACGGTCTTGCAGGATGTCAGGGAAGCGCACCAGCAACGGTAACGACAGGCCGCTTTTGCGCAACTGGTCGACTTGCTCGAAGAGATCGACAGGCGTGCTGTTCGGGCCGTTCGGACGGACTTCAACGCGACCGGCGTCATTAATCGCGAAATACCCGGCCCCCCAATGGCGGATCCCGTAAACACTGCGGCTGTCCGCAACTGTCCATTGGCTGCCATCGTCTTTGCGTGTGCGTCGTACGGACATCGAAGTCCCCTATAAATGAAGGCGAAGGCGCCACCTCTCAGGGAGGCTGGCGCAGTCTAAAGAATGAAAATGACGATTTGCCTGTAAGGAAGGTAGACCCCACTCGCAGGACAGAGTTTAGACACAGGTTGGGAAGAGGCTGTCAGCCGCCGGACTTCTTGGCCTTGTAACCGAGCTTGATCAGCTCGGCCAACAGCAGTTCGACGTGATCGCCCTGGATCTCGATGACGCCGTCTTTCAACGCCCCACCGGTGCCACAACGCTTTTTCAGCGTGGTAGCCAGTTCCTTGAGCGCATCTTCAGCCAGGGGCACGCCGGTGATAGTCGTCACCGTCTTGCCGCCACGGCCCTTGCTCTCGCGTCTCACGCGGGCAATACCGTCGCCTTCAGGGATCAGGGTCTGTTTGCAGGTACACGAATCCACGGGCTGACGACAGTCCGGGCAGTGTCGACCTGCATCGGTGGAAAATACCAGGCCACCAAGGGCGGCGAAGGATGCGGCTTTTTTGGCCACCGGCAATCCTCTTGGGAGGATGAAGACTGATCGGCGCGCTCAAGCACGACCGACCGCGAAGCCCCACTCAGGCAGGGGCAGCGCTACCGAACCGCCAAGGTGGCTCGGGTGAAAAGTCGCGCAGTGTAACGGCAAAAGGCCGACTTGCTAAGGGCCAAATGGCGCCAATTTATGCAACTTTAGCGACGCGAGGCCAGATAGCGGCGCAAGCCCTCTTGTGCGTCCGGGCAGTAGGGCTTTTGTTCGGCCTCCTGCAGGACAATTTCGATGGGCAAAAAGCGCGCTTCCATGACTTCTTCGGGCTGTAACCGCAGGGGGCCATCCCACACGGCGGAATAGGATCTGCACCAGAGCCGGTTGTTACCGTCCTCGAAGTAGAAATGATCATGCTCGACCAATTCCACCCCGCCCACACCCAGTTCTTCCTCCAGCTCACGCGCTGCAGAGTCGGCGTACTCTTCCCCGGCCGCCACCATGCCGCCGGCCGCCGTATCCCAAAATCCTGGGTACATGGCTTTGCTCAGGGTACGCCGGTGCACACACAGCTCGCCGGCAGAGTTGAACAGGAAGATAAACGTGCAGCGGCCAATCAGGCCGCGCTGGCGAAGGTCGGACCTGACGAGGGTGCCGAGCAGGTTGTCCTGCTCGTCGACCCAGCAAATCAGTTCAGCATCGGAAGCCGCACGGTGCGCGGCCTCCTGTTGAGAAGCGTCCATCATCAACCCTGGTTAAGCAACTGACGCAGATCAATCACCGCAGCGTTGGCCCGCGAGATGTAGTTGGCCATCACCAGCGAGTGGTTCGCCAGTACGCCGAAGCCGCTGCCGTTGAGGATCATCGGGCTCCAGACAGGTTCTTGGGAGGCTTCCAGCTCACGGATGATCTGGCGCACGCTGACCGTGGCGTTTTTCTTGGCCAGTACGTCGGCGAAGTCAACTTCGATAGCGCGCAGCAGATGGGACAGTGCCCATGCCTGGCCACGGGCTTCGTAGAACACGTTGTCGATCTGCATCCATGGGGTTTCCACCACTTCTTCGTCGACCTGCGGCACTTCACCCGGTGCCAGGGCTTCGGTTTTCAGTGCGGTGTTCAATTTGACCCGGCCCACGCTGGCCGACAGGCGTTGGGACAACGAACCCAGACGGGTAGCAACATCACCCAGCCAGTTGTTCAGGTTGTCGGCACGCGAATAGAACAGTGCGCCGCGTTGGTTGGGGTCGGACAGGCGCGCTTCATAGCGGTTCAGGGAGTTGATGCCTTCCTGATACTCCGACTCGCTCGATGGCAGCACCCAGCTCTTGTTGTCGAAGTTGAAACGCGGCTCGGCCTTCGCCAAGTCGGCGTCTTCAGCCGACTGCGACTGGGAACGGGCGAAATCTTTACGCAAGGCACGGGTCAGGTCGCGCACTTGCACCAGCACGCCGTATTCCCAGCTCGGCATGTTGTCCATCCACAGGCCCGGCGGGAAACGGTCGTTGGAAATATAGCCACCAGGCTTGTTCAGCAAGGTGCCGACCACGGTCTTGAGGGTTTCGACGGTGGTATAGCCCACCACCATCTGCTTGCCTTCTTTCTCGGCAGCAATTTGCGCGTTCTGCTGGACCGGGAACAGCGCCGGCTCTTCGCTCCAGTACCAACCCAGGGCACCTGTGACCAACAGGTACAGGCCAAGCACGCTAAGCAGCGCCCGACTCATCAGCAGGGTACGAAAATAGCTGCGGTTGGCCGACTTTGGCTCAGGGGCGGGGCCTTTGGCACTGCCTGCGCGGTTTTTCCAGTCCAGCATGGCGATATCCTTTCAATCACTTGAGTTCATGCACTTGAATTGACGGCGTGCGTTCAAACACTCCGACCACAACCCTACCCCATCGTGCCCGCCCATGCGGGGCTTTTCACCAAACTGGCGCGCGGGAAGCATTCGACTATAAAGGATGCACGCGTTTTACGCTGTGCGACTGTCAGGTCATTAACTGAATATCGCCGACATGCAGTTAATTGACATATGACACTCATCCCGCTGACAAGAGGTGCTAGCATAGAGCCATCAGTTCGACCTCAGCATGCACCCTTACTAGTAGTCAGGATATGACCGAGCCAGAAGACCCCAGCCGTGAGCGTCTCAAGCAGCATTTTGCCCAGCGGGTAATTCATCAGGCACGTCAAATTCTTGAGATCTGGCAGCGCCTGCAACGCAGCGAATGGTCAGGCGCCGACCTCTCAGAACTCAGTGAGGCCAACCTGCGCCTGCTGCGCTTCGCTGAGCGTTTTGAGCAGCCTGAACACGGCCAGTTGGCACGCAACATCGGTGAATCACTCAAAGCTGTGGATGAAAATCGTGGCCGCCTGAGCAGCCAACTGATCACCGAACTCAACCGTTTGATGCAGCGCCTGTCCCGCACTGGCCTGCGCCAGGGCGACCAGTTGGAACAAACCTTCCTGCCGCCGATGCGCAAGCCGATCTACGTGATGCTGGCCGATCACGACCGCGCTGAGCGCCTGGCCAAGCAGCTGGAATTTTTTGGCATGAGCGCCCAATCCCTGGACAGCGTGGCAGCGTTTCGCGCGTCCATGGCCGAGCGCCTGCCGTCGGCAATCGTGATGGACGTGGATTTCTGCGGCCCAGGCCTGGGCCTCAAGCTCGCTGCCGAAGCCCAGGAAGGCCTGGAGCAAAAGCTGCCGCTGTTATTTTTCAGCCTGCACGAAACCGATACCCCGACTCGCCTGGCCGCCGTGCGCGCCGGTGGCCAGGAGTTTTTGACCGGCACACTGGAAGCCTCCAGCCTGCTGGAAAAAATCGAAGTGCTGACCTGCGTCGCCCAGTACGAGCCCTATAAAGTGCTGATCATCGACGACTCGCGCGCCCAGGCGCTGCACACCGAGCGCTTACTCAACAGCGCCGGGATCGTCACCCGCACCTTGATTGAGCCGATCCAGGCCATGGCCGAACTGGCGGACTTCCAGCCCGACCTGATCATCCTCGACATGTACATGCCCGCCTGCACCGGCACCGAACTGGCCAAGGTGATCCGCCATAACGACCGCTATGTGAGCGTGCCGATCATTTACTTGTCGGCCGAAGACGACCTCGACAAGCAATTGGATGCGATGAGCGAAGGCGGTGACGACTTCCTCACCAAGCCGATCAAACCGCGCCACCTGATCACCACCGTGCGCAACCGCGCCGCCCGCGCCCGCCACCTCAAGGCGCGAATGGTGCGCGACAGCCTGACCGGGCTGTACAACCACACCCATATCCTGCAATTGCTCGAAGACTGCAGCTTCCGCGCGCGCCGCGAGAACAAGCCGCTGAGCTTTGCCATGCTCGACATCGACCACTTCAAGCGCGTGAATGACAGTCACGGCCACCCGATGGGCGACCGCGTGATCAAGAGCCTGGCGCTGTTTCTCAAGCAGCGTTTGCGCAAGACCGACTACATCGGGCGCTACGGCGGTGAAGAATTCGCCATCGTGATGCCCGACACCGACCTGGAGTCGGCCTGCAAGGTGCTGGATGAAATCCGCGGGCGCTTTGCCGAAATCCACTATCCGGCACAACCCCAGGACTTGTGGTGCACTTTCAGCGCCGGGCTGGTTGAGTTGTGCGACGGCTCCGACAGCCTGATGATGGCCGCCCAGGCCGACGAGGCGCTGTATCGCGCCAAGCATGCCGGACGCAACCGTGTGCAAGCCGCGCGCGCATCAAAGCAAAGTGCCACCTTTTCACCGGAATCCACTGATTCCGTCATAACGCTGTAATGAAAACGCAATAACTTCAAGCACTTACCTTTTGCTGTCGGTTGAAACCACGCATGCGCCTGAAGCTGCTGACCAATCTCAATACCCTTCTTCTGGTGGCCGTGTGCCTGGCACTTGGGGCGACGCTGTGGTGGTCGCAGCGGGCGCTTGAACGGCCGTACTTGCTGATGGAGCGCTACCTGGGGTTGTCCCAGACGTTCCAAAACCAAGCTGCGCGCAATATCGACGAGTACCTGGCGAGCGGCGACGCCCTGCGCCTGAGCAGCGCCAGCCAAAGCCTGGAAAACCTGCTGCAACATCTGGATGATTTGCCCGCTGATCTGGCGCAGAACCTGCGCCCCAGCCTGGTAGCCCTGGATGCGTTCAGCAAGACCGACTTGCTGGCCGCCGGCAAGCTGGCCGGCGACCCACAAGCGTTGCTGCTGCAAGCAGAGCGCGAATTGGGCGCCAATCTGGACCAGTTGAGCCAGTACGCCATCAGCGTCAATTCCCCTGAAGCCGCACGCTACTTGCCGCCACTGCTGACCGCGTCCCAGCACCTGGGCAGGTTGTCCCTGGCCCGCGACAAGCTGGTGAGCAGCGGGCGCGCGGAGTTGGCCGATGATGTTGAGCGCGAAGTCGCCAATATTCGCGCCCAAGCCGACGTACTGGGGCAACTGCCATTGCTTGGCGTCAAAGCCAGCAGCGAGTCCAACGCCGATGATTTTTCCGCCTTGATGGGCCTGGAAAACACTGAAAAAACCGAAGCCCAGGACACCGGCGTCGACCTCAAGCGCGAGCTCAACAGCCTGCTGACCCGCTACCCCGCCGAACTCAAGCGCACCCGCGAACAGATCCAGCAACGCGCCGACCTGGCCGCCAGCACCCACCAGAAGATCAACGCCGTGCAACAGGCCATCGCTGGGCTTGAACCTGTCGTGCGCGCACAACATGGGCTCATCCAAGGCGAAGTACGCCTGATGCAAGGGGTGATGATCGGCCTGATCCTGCTGATCGCGCTGTTGATCGACACCCTGCAACGCCGCTTGGCACGGGTGCTGACCAATCTGGCACCCGCCCTATCCACCTGGGCCGAAGGCAACTTCAGCCAGCCGATCGCACTGGGCAAGACCAACCGCGAACTGCGCGACATTGAAGCCTCTCTGAACCGTTTGCGCGCTTACTTGGTGGACTTGGTGGGCACCATTCGCGGCAATGCCGAAGAAGTGGCCGGCAGCAGCCGCGCCCTCGCCGAACTGAGCAGCGGCCTGCATGACGGCGCTGAACGCCAAGCGGGCGACACGGCGCAAATCCGCGACTCCCTGGGCGAACTCGAAGCGACCATCCAACAGGTCGCCGGCGATGCGAGCCAAGCCGCCAGCGCCAGCCGCAGCGCGGGCCAGGCGGTGGAACAAGGCCAGCGGGTGATCGGCCTGAGCCTGACCGGTTTGCATGCGTTGGTCGGCGAAGTGCAGCAAAACGCGCAGATGATCGAGAAACTTGCTGAAGAGTCCGCCACCATCGGCGGTGTGCTCACCGTTATTCGCTCGATTGCCGACCAGACCAACTTGCTGGCACTCAACGCCGCCATCGAAGCCGCCCGCGCCGGGGAGGCCGGACGTGGATTTGCTGTGGTCGCGGACGAAGTACGTACCCTCGCTCAGCGCACCGCCGGCGCCACCGCCGAAATCCAGGGTTTGATCACCGGCCTGCAAAACGCCGCCCACCAGTCAGTGGAGGGCATGCGCGCCCAGGTCGAACACGCCGAATCCACCGCCCAGCAAGCTCAAGCGGCTGACGGTGCACTGGATGAAATCGTCGGGGCAATCCAGACCATTTCCGACACCGCTGTGCGGATTGCCGATGTGACGGCGCAGCAGAGTGGTGCGGTGAGCGAGATTCGCGATAACAGTGAGCGAATTCATCAGTTGGGTGAGGATAATTTGCTGCGCATCGGCCAAGGCCGAAGCCAGGGCGAGCACCTGTTGGTGCTGGGTGGGCAGCTCAATACGGCGGTGCAGGCGTTCCGCGTCTGACCTGCCCCATGCAGATCCAAAATCAAATGAAGATCAACATGTGGGAGGGGGCTTGCTCCCGATTGCGGTGTGTCAGTCTCAGCACCTGTAACTGATCCACCGCTATCGGGAGCAAGCCCCCTCCCACATTTGATCTTCACGGGATTCAAGGGCGTATTACCAATGACCAGATCTCGACCACCAGTCACAAATTTTGCGCAATCCTCGCTAATCGTGCTGCCTACTGCATAGAACTGGACAGTCACAAAGGCTTTGCGGCATAGTCGCCGGGTTCTGCCGTACTCCCATCAATAACAAGGAACAGCCGATGGCGACCCTACTGGTTCTTCACGGACCCAACCTGAACCTGCTCGGCACCCGCGAACCGGGCGTCTACGGGGCTGTGACCCTGGATCAGATCAACCTCGATCTGGAGCGACGGGCTCGTGAAGCTGGCCACCATCTGCTCTACCTGCAAAGCAATGCCGAGTACGAATTGATTGATCGCATCCACGCCGCGCGCGGCGAAGGTGTGGACTTCATCCTGATCAATCCCGCCGCTTTTACGCACACAAGTGTTGCATTACGTGACGCGCTGCTGGCGGTGAGCATCCCATTCATCGAAGTGCATTTATCGAACGTGCATAAACGCGAAGCTTTCCGCCATCACTCGTACTTCTCCGACGTAGCGGTAGGAGTGATCTGCGGCCTTGGCGCCAGCGGTTACCGACTGGCCCTGGAGGCCGCCCTGGAACAACTTGAACAACCGGCCAAGCGCCCCTGACCGACCCTTGGGAGTTGATGATTCATGGATATCCGTAAAGTTAAGAAACTGATCGAACTGCTGGAAGAATCCGGTATCGACGAGCTGGAAATCAAGGAAGGCGAAGAGTCCGTCCGGATCAGCCGCCACAGCAAGACCCCGGCCCAACAGTTCTACGCGCCACAGATGCAAGCACCGGCTCCGGCCGCTGCACCTGCTGCCGCGCCAGCCGCTGCCGCCGCACCTGCTGCCCCGGCCGCGCCTGCACTGAACGGCTTCGTGGTCAAATCGCCAATGGTCGGTACGTTCTACCGTACCCCGGCACCGACCTCGCCAGCCTTCGTTGAAGTCGGCAAGACTGTGAAAGTGGGCGACACCATCTGCATCGTTGAAGCGATGAAAATGATGAACCACATCACCGCTGAAAAAGCCGGCGTCATCGAATCCATCCTGGTAGAAAACGGTCAGCCGGTTGAGTACGACCAGCCGCTGTTCACCATCGTTTGAACCGCGGAGCGCCTTCGATGTTGAAACCTGCGAAGAAACTGCAAAAAGTCCTGATCGCCAACCGCGGCGAGATCGCGCTGCGGATCCTGCGCGCCTGTAAGGAAGAGGGCATCAAGACCGTCGCTGTTTACTCGACGGCCGATACCGAATTGATGCACGTGAAACTGGCGGACGAAAGCATCTGCA
>NZ_LJSA01000360.1:0-293 GCF_002742505.1 Pseudomonas sp. 2995-1
AAATAATAGTTTTTCCGATAGGTGTTTACCGATGAACTGCATACCTGCCGGGAGTCCATTTGAATCTATTCCCATTGGTACTGCAAGACTAGGTGTCCCTGTTAGATTAGCAGGAGAGGTAAACGGCATGGATTGCTTTGTTATCTCCAGGTTTTGGGCTACCAAATTATCTTGAAAAGGAGGAGTGGAGATCGGAATAGTTGGTCCTACTAATACATCAACATCTTCGAAAGCCTTTTTGAATGCATTGGTTAATTTGCGTCGGGCTTGCTGTGCTCTCACATATTGAGGAG
>NZ_LJSA01000361.1:0-318 GCF_002742505.1 Pseudomonas sp. 2995-1
GTGCAATCCACAGCTAGTTTTAATGAAAACAACTTATTATGTGTTGTTTTAACGGCAATTAAATAGACGATATAAAGACCAAGGAGTGGAACAGTAACTAACGTCGCTGCAATGAAAACAAATACTTCACTCATGGGTAACTCCTCCCTTCAAAACCTAAAATAGATTGATGAATAAAATTTGTAATCGGCATAGAGATCCTTTTCTGTTGGCCAAGCTTTAACACATATCCAGTAATAGATTCAATTTCAGTAGCCCTTCCCATTTCCACGTCCCTATACATGGATGATTCATTCTTGCTCGTGCGTTGTATTAATT
>NZ_LJSA01000011.1:0-228 GCF_002742505.1 Pseudomonas sp. 2995-1
GCAGAAGAACACGGCAGACACATATTTGCGATGTTCCCTGTTAAAAACGCTAAATAGGTTCCTCCGATCCCAAGGGCAGGATAGTAGGTGATCGGTTCCAGTACCCACATGATCCCAATGAAACTCGCGTAACCGATCAGTCCCACGAGAATCACATTCCATCCGGGATGAGCGCCTAAAACAAACGATACATATAAGGGCACAACCAGGCACATGGCGATTAAAAGC
>NZ_LJSA01000362.1:0-460 GCF_002742505.1 Pseudomonas sp. 2995-1
AAATTCATCAAAAATCCACGGTATATGATCGTCACTTGAATATGCTCCTATAAAAATGGTTTTACCTGATGGTGTATGTCGAATAGCATTTGCCATTAAGTTATCCATCACTCTCACCATCTGATTGACATTAAGGTAATAAGACTCTTTTACTTTATGCTCTACAATAAGGGATACACCTTGAGTAGCTGCAGTTTCATCATAACCAGATAAGAGCATATCAAAGAATTCTTCTCCCTCCACTTCTACTAACTCTAACTCTATTTCTTTGGATTGAAGTGAATTATACATTACAAGGTCGTCTATCAGTTGTTTCATATATTTTAACTTCTCAAATAAAATTATCTCGTATTCTTTCTTCTCCTTAGTAGTAAGTCTGCTTTCCTTATGCAAAGCTTCAGTATAAGACTGGATTACTGTTAAAGGAGTCTTTAAATCATGGGAAAGGGCAGCTACAATG
>NZ_LJSA01000363.1:0-998 GCF_002742505.1 Pseudomonas sp. 2995-1
ACCACGTTGTTGCCGGAGATGGCGTAGTAGCCGTCAGCGTTGGTGCCAGCGGTGAAGCTGATATTCAGGTTTTCGCGCGGTGTTTCTTCGTCTTTCGCGACGAAGGTACCGGCGACGGTGCCTGCTTCGGCGGTGTTCTCGACGATGGTGGTCGGCGTGACAGCAATCACCGGAACATCGTTAACCAGGGTCACGGTCGGTTGACCGGTACCGGTGGAGTCCAGGCCTTCAACGTCAGTAACGGTCAGGTCGATCTTCGGCAGCTGGTTGCCAGCGTTAACGAAGTCAGCGCCTTTTTCGGTCAGGACCACGTTGTTGCCGGAGATAGCGTAGTAACCATCTGCGTTGGTGCCAGCGGTGAAGCTGATGTTCAGGTTTTCGCGTGGGGTTTCTTCGTCTTTCGCGACGAAGGTACCGGCGACGGTGCCTGCTTCAGCGGTGTTCTCGACGATGGTAGTCGGCGTGACAGCAATCACCGGAACATCGTTAACCAGCGTTACGGTCGGTTGACCAGTGCCGGTGGAATTCAGGCCTTCAACATCGGTAACAGTCAGGTCGATCTTCGGCAGCTGGTTACCAGCGTTAACGAAGTCGGCGCCTTTTTCGGTCAGCACAACGTTGTTGCCGGAGATGGCGTAGTAGCCATCTGCGTTGGTGCCAGCGGTGAAGCTGATGTTCAGGTTTTCGCGTGGGGTTTCTTCGTCTTTAGCAACGAAGGTACCGGCGACGGTGCCTGCTTCAGCGGTGTTCTCGACAATGGTAGTCGGCGTGACAGCAATTACTGGGACGTCGTTAACCAAGGTCACGGTCGGTTGACCGGTGCCGGTGGAGTTCAGGCCTTCAACGTCGGTGACGGTGAGGTCGATCTTCGGCAGTTGGTTACCGGCGTTAACGAAGTCGGCGCCTTTTTCGGTCAGCACTACGTTGTTGCCGGAGATGGCGTAATAGCCGTCAGCGTTGGTGCCAGCGGTGAAGCTGATGTTCAGGTTTTCGCGTGG
>NZ_LJSA01000364.1:0-417 GCF_002742505.1 Pseudomonas sp. 2995-1
GGCAGGTAGTTCATTGCGAGACCTCTGGAGATCCTGTGGTGAGCGGAATTGTTGTGGTGAGCGGGCTTGCCCCGCGCAGGGCTGCGAAGCAGCCCTGGCATTCCTCCAGCACCTGCGTGCGCTTAGGTTCTACGACTGCTGCGCAGCCGAGCGCGGGGCAAGCCCGCTCACCACAAAAAAGCGCGGCCCGGCATTTTCTGATGGGTTACTTCTGGGCGTCGTCGCCATGGTCGGCGTGGGCCAGGGATAAGGGATAACAGGAGTAACAAGGGCAGGTAGTTCATTGCGAGACCTCTGGAGATCCTGTGGTGAGCGGGATTGTTGTGGTGAGCGGGCTTGTCCCGCGCTGGGCTGCGAAGCGGCCCTGGCATTCCTCCAGCACCTGCGTGCGCTCAGGTTCTACGACTGCTGCGCAGC
>NZ_LJSA01000365.1:0-212 GCF_002742505.1 Pseudomonas sp. 2995-1
TTCGCTTTTTGTAGTGAGCAGGCTTGCCCTGCGCTGGGGCGCGAAGCGGCCCCAATCCAGTCGCCGCGTTTCTCCAGGCAGAACCCAATGGCCGGTTTTAGGGCCGCTTCGCAGCCCAGCGCAGGGCAAGCCTGCTCACCACAAAGGTTGTGTTCGCCATTCAGGTATAGGCTCACCGCAAAGAGTCTGTTCATCTCAACAAACGACCCCAC
>NZ_LJSA01000366.1:0-285 GCF_002742505.1 Pseudomonas sp. 2995-1
ACCAGTGATTGCAGGTCCGATGAAAAATGCTCCTGAGTCGATAAGACTTATTAAAGAGTTAAATCGCTGTCTTTTTTCACGTGGGATAAGCCTTGTGATATAGCTATCTGCAGTCGGTTCATATACAGAAGCGGCCATATTAATTAAGAAAACAAGGATATAAATCATCCATAATGAGGTGGATACAATCGCTAAACAAATGATTAGAGTCCCTTGAAGAGTGTCTAATAAAATCATAAGGTATTTTTTGTTTAAACGATCTATAAAACTGCCACTCCATAAGTT
>NZ_LJSA01000367.1:0-242 GCF_002742505.1 Pseudomonas sp. 2995-1
CTATTTATACTCTTTTGCTCAAGGGTATCTCTTGTCACAGGCTGAGGCGGGGGTTTACTGTCCAGTAACTTTAACAATGGCGACAGCTTATCTACTTGATCGTTATGGAGATAAGGGCCTGAAAGAGAAGTATCTACCTCATGTTCTTTCAACTGGGAATGAAGAGTTGTTTGAGGGCGCGACATTTATAACAGAGAGGCAAGGGGGATCTGATGTAGGGGCGAATGAAACAAGAGCTGTCT